>DAOUHB010000223.1:0-3731 GCA_034428935.1 Anaerolineae bacterium
CAGCGGGCGGTTGCCGAGCCGGCGGCCTTTGCCGCCCTCTACGACCATTACTTCCCGCGCGTCTACAACTATGTGCGCTACCGCATCGGCGATGCGACTGCCGCCGACGACGTCACGGCGGTCGTGTTCGAACGCGCACTGGCCAACCTGGCCCGCTACCATCCCGAGCGCGCGCCCTTTGCCGCCTGGCTCTTTTGCATTGCGCGGAACGCGGTGATCGACCACCTCCGTCGCCGGCGCGTGCGGCGTTTGCTGTCGCTCGACGCGCTGCGCGACGCGGCAGGCGCGGAGCCATCACCGCCCGAGGCCGTTGCGGGAGCGGAGAGACGCGCCGCCTTGCTGGCCGCCATCGCCCGGCTGAGCGAGCGAGAGCGGGACCTGATCGCGCTCCGGTTCGCGGCGGGGCTGACCAACCGGCGCATTGCCGAGCTGACGGGACTGAGCGCGAGCAACGTCGGCGTGATCCTGTACCGTGCGGTGACAAAGCTGCGCGAGGAAATCGGAGACGCGGGGTGGGGGCCATGAGCGAATCTGACCTGGCCGATCGCTTCACACGGGACGTGGACAACCTGTTGCTGGACGGGGGCGGGATGGACGTGGAGCCGGCTCCGCCCGGGTACCGCGCGGACCTCCAGGTGGCGCGGGCGCTGGCGGCTGCCGATTTCTCTTTCGAAAGCCGCGTTCGCCTACCGCTGCGGCGCCGGTTGCTGGCCCGGTTGGAAACCACGAGGACGGTGCGGCATCCTTTCCCGGCTCTGCGGTCCTGGCTTTCCTGGCGGGCTGCGACGGTGGTCGTTGTCTTGGCCGTGGCCGTGGTGCTGACCTTGACTCCGGCCGGGCAGGCGCTGGCTGCGCGGGCAGGGAATGTGATCCGCGAGATGCTGTGGCCGAACCTGTCCGTGCAGCAAGTCGCGCCGGGCAGCACACCCGAGGACGTGGAGGCGCGCAGGGCACGGTACGAGGGCGAGCTGGCGGCGGGGCGCGCGTGGGAGCTCGAGTTCGAGGGATATGCCTTTGGCGGCTGCTGTGTCGATGGGATGAGGGACGAGGTGGTGTCGCTGCCGGCGGCAGTGACCGAGGCGGGTTACCCGCTGCGACTCCCGGCGTACCTGCCCGGCGGCTTGAGGCTTGCCCAGGTGCGGCTCCTCGGGGTGGCGCCGTACGACGTATTCGTCTCGTACGAAGGGCCGGCCGGGCGCCTGGGCCTGTACCAGTCGTTCGTGGGGTACAGGTCGGAGCAGCGCATAGGCAAGGCTGTTGTCGTCGTCACCGCCCGCGAGAGCGCCGTGGTCAGCGAGTCTGTGGTCGACCAGGTGCGCGTGGGCGACCTGGTCGCCGCACGGATCGGCGATGAGGCGATCGTGTGGGAACAGGACGGCGTGAGCATCACGCTCATCGGGCCGGGGATGGGCCTGGAGACGCTGGTGCGGATCGGGGAATCGCTGGCTGCCGCCCGTTAGTCCGCGTGATAAGCCATGTGCCGCAACCCTCCGGGCTACGACAAGCGCAACCGGGAGAGTATTATGTCACACACGTTGCTTCAATCTGCCGCCAGGCTCGGCAAGCACACAATCTGGCTTCTGCTCGCCCTGTCGCTGTGCACTTGCGCCCCGGGCCCAGCCGCCAATCATCCATCCGTCCCGAGCGGCAATCCCGTGGTCGTCACCTTTGCCTGCCTGGACCACGAGCGCGCCGGGTACCAGGAGCTGGCGGACGACTTTCAGGACGCCAATCCTGACGTCCGGGTGCAGCTCATCTCGGCCAACGAGGCATCGGGCATGCAGCAGCAGGGCGGCACGCTCACCTCGGACGGCAGCGAGGTGCAGCGCCTGGCGGCCGCTGCCGACACCTTTGCCTGGTACGCCAGCCTGAGGGCCGCCGATTGGGGCTATCTGCTCGACCTCGAACCATTCATCCAGGATCCCTCTTTTCCATCCGACGACTTTTTCCCCGGTACGCTGGCGCATTTTGAGTGGCACGGCGGCACGTTCGGCCTGCCGGCGCGCCTGCTGCCCTACCTCGTCTTTTACGACCCCGCCATGTTCGACGCCGCCAGGATTCCCTACCCCGAGCCCGGCTGGACCTGGGACGATCTGATTGCCGCCGCGTCGCAACTGACGCAGGTCGAGAATGGCGTTGTGACTCGCTACGGATTCGTGGACGGCACGCCGGCCGGCACGCTGCTCGCACTGCCGCAGCAGTACGGCGTCGCCCTGTGGGCTGAGGACGCGGACCCGCCGCAGCCCTCCTTCGACACGCCGCAGGTCGCCGAGGTCGTGCAGCGCTACGTCGACCTGGCACGTGTCTATGGCGTCATGCCCGAGCCCGAGATCGGCTCGAATCTCCTGACGTCACAGCTCATCGACGGCGGCAAGGCGGCCATGTGGACCGACATGTCGTTCGAGCACGACAGGCACGCGGCGCGAACCAGGGTCGGCGTGGCCCCCTTTCCCGAGGCCGTCGCCGCGGCCAACCCACGGTCTTTGTATGGCTTTTTCATCAGCGCCGGCACGACCCACCCTGATGCCGCGTGGCGCTGGCTGAGCTACCTGAGCGCCAACTATCAGCCACCGTCCCCCTCCGGCACGCTGCCCGGCCGGCGCTCCATCGGCAAAGAGATGTCGTGGTGGCGGCGGCTCGACAAAGAGACGCGCGCCGTCTACGAGTACGCGCTGGCCCACCCGGCCGTGAGCGGCCCGATCGATACGATGTTGTGGGGTGCGGCAGCGCGCGTGTTTCGAGACGGTATGGCGCCGGAAGAGGCGCTGGCAAACGCGCAGGCACAGGCCCTCGATGCCCAGGCAGAGATGGTACAGGCAGCGCCCACGGCACCCCGGCCCGTCGCCACTGCGTTGCCAACGCCGGCACCCGGCGAAACCATCATCCGCTTTGCACCCGCGCCCGGCGATGAACGCCTCTACCGCTCGCTCGCCACCGCGTTCCAGGCAGAGCACCAGGGCATCGTAATCGAAATCGTTCCCTACTCCAGCGACCTGCTCGAACTCGCCGCCGCGGCCGACTGCTTTGCCGGGCCGGCACTGCTGGCCCACCCCTCGTCGGGGATGCAGTCCGAGATCCTCAACCTCGATCCCTTGTTGAGCGCTGATTCCAGCCTGGACCTCGCCGATTTCTATCCGCAGTTCCTGTCGCCCGTGAAGCAGGGGGGCGCCCTGTGGGCACTGCCGTACGAGGCGGACGCGCTGATGGTCTACCTTAACCGGGAGCTATTTGCCGCGGCCGGCCTACCCCTGCCCGCGCCCGGCTGGACGATGGACGATTTTCTGTCCACGGCCCTGGCCCTGACCGGCGATGGGCAATATGGCTTTGCCACGCGCGAAGGGGCCTACGGTGATCTGCTCTTTGTCCTGGAGCGCCTGGGGGCCCGCCTGGTGGACGATAGCCACGATGCGCCACGACCCGCTTTCGACAATCCCAGTGTGTCGGCCGCCCTGGAGCAGTACGCCGGCCTTGCCCGCCAGGCGGCGCTGACCCCGGCTACCCCTTCCACCCGGAGCGGCTGGCCCGACGCCTCGGTCATGGGCGACCACCCGGCCGGGGTGGCGAATGGCGACGTCGCCATGTGGGTCGACTATATGAGCTACCACGCGGCCGGCCCACCGCTGCCCTTCGAGACCGCCTTCGCCCCGCTGCCGCTGGGGGAGCGCGCCAGCACCGAGTTTGACGTCCGGGCGTTCTACATCTCGGCCGGCGGTGCGGCGCCCCAGGCGTGC
>DAOUHB010000224.1:0-18242 GCA_034428935.1 Anaerolineae bacterium
GACCCGGGACAAGATCGTCGGCACCCCCGAGTACATTTCGCCCGAGCAGGCCCGCGGCGACCCCGTGCAGCCAGCCAGCGACGTCTATTCCCTGGGCGTCGTCCTGTACGAGCTGCTGTCGGGCAGCGTTCCGTTTCCCAGGTCGCGCACAGCCGAGCCGTACGTGGCGGCCATCGAGGTGGTGCGACAGCATCTGAAGTGCGAGCCAGCGTCGCTGCGCAAGCACAACCCCGACGTACGCGTCTCGTCGCGGGTGGAACGGGCAACAATGCGCGCCCTGAAAAAGAACGTAAAGGATCGCTATCCCACCGCCAGGGAGCTGGGCGAAGCCCTGGGAGCCGGCACAAAGGGTGGGCTGCCGGCGAGGAGCTCACCCATACCCTCGCAAGCCGGGGCATCATACCCGAAAAAGCAGGTGACTGCTGCCTGCCTGACCATCATCCAGGGACCACGCCAGGGTGAGCGGCTGCCCGTTGGCGAGGAGTTGATCCTGGGACGCTTCGAGCTGGGCTCCGCTAACACGACCATCTCGCGCCAGCACGCCAGGGTCTTTTATCGGGCGGGCAGCTTCTGGCTCGAAGACACGTCCAGGAACGGAACGTGGGTGAACGGCTCGCGCGTCTATGGCGAGGTGCCTCTGCCTACGGGGGCCAGCATCTCCATCGGCGAGAACTTGATCGTGCTTGAAGAGTAGAGAGGAACAAGAGGAGGAACAAATGTCTGATGACCGAACGGCACGCATGGACCAGCCCAACTGGTCCCGCAGGGAGACCGATCCGGATGAGCAAAAGACGGTCATGGCGGACCAGGAAAACGTGACACCGCCCACCCTTCCCATGGGCGATCAAGGCCGGAGAGGATGGGGGGAGAGCACCGGGCCTGGGTTCGTTCGTTCGGAGCCCTCCCACCCCATCACGCCGCCGGGCCAGCCACCCTTTGGCTCACAGGGACCAGAGGGCCAGACCATGATCATCAAGGAGCGCCCTACCCCGGTGTTCGCCTGGCTGGTGGTTGTGGACGGGCCCGATCGCAACAGCATCGGCACGGTCCACACCCTCCATCCCGACACGACGACCCTGGGGCGCGTCTCGGGCAACCGCATCGTGCTCAGCGACGAGACCGTCTCGGCGCAGCACGCTCGCATCCGGCGCGAGGTCAAGGAGGGCCAGGAGCCAGTGTTCGCCCTGTTCGACATGGGCAGCCGGAACGGGATCTATGCCGGGCCCAAGGACAGCTACAAAGACGAGGAGAACCGCGTCTACCGCCACGAGCTGCAGGACGGTGATTATCTGCTCATGGGGGAAACGACCCTGGTGTTCAAGAAGCTCTAGCGGGTGCGCAGTACCCTTCCGCCAAGCGACCGGGCACCAGCCAGCGTTGGCCCGTTTGGGCTGTGGCGCTCCCATGAAACTGGCAGCGAAAGTTGAGGAGGAGAGTATGAACATCCGGCGTTGCTCCGTTCTGGTTCTGTTGTTGGCGCTCCTGGCAGCCCTTGCTCTGCCAGCCGCCGGCCAGGAGGCCGTAAGCATAACCGTCGACGAGATCCAGATGGATCAGTTTCCCCGGGCCAGGGCCCTGGTCACCGTGCGCGATGCCAACGGGGTCCCCCTGGCAGGCCTGGGGGCGGACAGGTTCGAGATCGTGGAGGACGGCAGGGCGTCGTTTCCTCCTTCGGAGGTCGTGCCCCAGGTCAACGCCGCTGCCCCTGTTTCCATCGTCATGGTCATGGACATCAGCGGCAGCATGGAGGGCACACCCATCAAGGAAGCCATGCGCGCCGCCAACGCCCTCCTCGATCAGCTTGCCGCTGACGACCGGGCTGCCATCATTGCCTTCGCCGACGAGGTGCCGAGCCTGGATCCCACCGTGCTGGAGGAAGGAAAAGAACTGGGCTTTTCCAGGGACAAGAACGCCATCCGCAACGTGGTCAACTTCCTCGACAACAAGATCGGCTGGGACACGCCCCTCTACGACGCCATCTACAAGGGCGTCAAGATGGCGGCCACCGAACCGGTGGGCAAGCGCGCCGTGGTCGTGATGACCGACGGCCGTGACGAGCGCGACAACGCCCAGGGGATCCCCGTCAAGGACACGGGGAGCCTATCCACCCCGGATGACCCCATCAACGAGGCCAACCGTCACGGAATCCCCATCTTTTCGGTCGGGCTGGCCGGCATCGGCGGCAAGATCGACACCCGCTACCTGATGAGACTGGCCGAGCGGACGGGAGGCATCTACCAGGAAGCGCCCAAGCCGGAAGAGCTTACGCCGCTCTTTGAGAACGTGGTCAGCCAGCTCAAGACGCAGTACGTCCTCACCTACGATTCGCGCCTCGAGCGTGACCAGGACTATCACAGCCTCATGGTGCGGGTCAACCTTCCCCAGGGCCAGGACTTTGACGAGGTCAAGTTCCAGATCGAGCCCTCGAACTCCGGGGGATCGGCGCCGGAGGACGTCGCCAGCGGCTCAGAACCGGCCATCGTCGTCGCCGAAACCCCTTCAACCGAGCAGGTCGCCAGCCTGCCGGCCTCGGGCGAGGGCGAAGGGCTGGCCGCCCAGGCCACGCCCGAGCCGGAATCATCGGGGATCCAGGGCATCATCGACAGGGTGCGGGACACCATCGAGGAACAGCCCCTCATTGCCATCGTCATCGGCGCCGGCGTGTTGCTCCTTCTCCTTCTCCTCGTGGCTTTGCTCGTCGTCCTCCTGAGGGGCCGCAAGACCGATGAGGGGGAGTACGCGCCCATCGACTACGGCGAGACCTACAGCCCGCCGACACCCTCCTGGAGCCCCGAGGTGCGCGACACGGGCACGCCGGCCATGGGCTATCCCTCCCAGGAAAAGACCGAGGTTGCCCCCGGCGCCTGGGGCGACACAGGCCCCGGCGCGCCGCCGTTCTCGCCGCCGCCCGCCGCCGGGAAGCCCCCCGAGGTGGTCGAGGCGGGTGGCACGCGTGTCATCGAGCGCGCTCCCAAGCACCTGGCCATGCTCGTCGACAAGGCACGGCCCGATAACAAGTACGATCTCAAGGGCACGGTCAACATCGGCCGGGCGCGCGACAGCCAGGTGGTGCTCGACCACCCCACGGTTTCGCGCCAGCACGCCTGGATCAAGGCCGAAGGCGAGGACTTTGTCATCTTTGACGTGGGCAGCGCCAACGGCACCTTTGTCAACGACGAACAGGTGGAGGCGCCGCGCCGCCTCCAAAATGGCGACGTCGTTCGCTTCGGAGACGCGGAATTTGTCTTCACCAGGGTCTTCTGACCGGTTGCCACCGGTTGCCCGCCGCCATAGGGAGGCAGCATGAAGCTTGTCGTCGAACAAGGCGAGCGAGCCGGCCAGGTTCTGGCTATGGCCCAGCCTGCGCTGATCATCGGTCGCGGCAAGGAGAACGACATCGTCCTCCTCGAGGCGGACGTCTCGCGTGAACACGCCCGCCTGCAACGCGGCCCCCAGGGCTGGACCCTGGTGGACCTGGGTACCACCAACGGGACGTTTGTCAACGGCAAACGCCTGCCTGCCCAGGAACCCTACCTGTTGCGGCCCGGCGACCGCATCACCATCGGCACATCGGTGCTGGCCGTGCAGGAGGATGCGGCCCCGGAGCAAGCGCCCCGGCACGAGCGCCGGGTGCACCCGGCCATCCTCCTGGCCGGCGCCCTGGCCTTTGTCCTGCTGCTGGTGGGCATCGTGGCCCTCCTGGTCGCGATCCTCCAGCCCGCAGAGCCCGTCGCCACGCCGACCGCCATCGACCAGGGCGAACAGCTCATGACCGTCCTGCCCGTCCCAACCCAGATGCAGGATATCATCAGCACTGTCGTCCCCGCGCTCCCTGGCCTGTTCGGAGTGACGCCCACTCCTCCTCCCCCTGATTCTCGGGCTCCGGGACCGCCCTCGGGATCCGGATGCCTGGAGATCCGGGAGGTATCACAGCGCGATCGTCGGCTAGAATGCTCGTGATCCGTCGAGCAGAAAGGCAGTGATTGAGATGAGCAAGCTAAGGATACAAACGGGTCCCCAGGCGGGAATCGAGTTCTCCCTCGACCGGCCTGTCGTCCGCATCGGTCGGGGATCGATGAACGAGATCGTCATCCAGGATAACCAATCCTCGCGCCAGCACGCCGAGATCAGCCGGGAGGGCGATCAGCTAATCGTGCGCGACCTGGGCAGCACCAACGGCACCTTTGTGAATGGCGAGCGCATCACCGGCCCCCGGACCCTGCGCCCCGGTGACCAGCTTCGGATCGGCGAGACGACGTTTGGCTTCGAGGCAAAGGTCGGGGGCCCAACGCCGGCCGTCGCCGGTGGCTGGGATTCGGACTTGATGGCAGACACGGGGCGGGTGCCGGCGGCCGGCCGGCCCAAGTGGCTGATCTGGGGCATCGGCGCCATCATCGTGCTCCTCCTGGCCGGCATTGCTGCTGCGGCGGTTATGCTCCTCAGGGATGGCACGGCAACACCCACGGCCATGGCCGGAGCGCCCACGGCGGAGGGGACGGTGCAGCCCATCGTCGTCGGGCCGACGGCAACGTCGCTGCCCGCAGAGCCAGCGCAGGCCACGGACACTCCCCTGGTGGACCTGCCGACCACCGAGCTGTTGCCCACGGTCGAGGTCCAGGTCACTCCGCCTCCGGCCCCCAAACCGCCGACGGCCATCCCCGCGGCTCCTCCCGTCTCGGCGGAGCAATTGGAGCAGCTCCCCGAAGAGGTAACCCAGTACCTGGGAGATGTGCCGCCCGAACAGCTTACCGAGGCCCTGGCGGCCCAGATCCAGTCCATGCCCCAGGAGCAGGTGCAAGAAATGATCAACGCCCTGTTTCCCGGGGTTAGCCCCGACAAGCTGCTGCCCGTGGTGGCCGCTTCTTTCCCGGGCATGTCGGAGGCCGAGATCCAGGGCTTGCTCAACCTGGTCTATCCCGGACAGAACCTCTCGGTGCCCCAGGCAGGGGCAATCGGGGGCAGGCTGGTCCTGGGCATGTATGACAAGGCAGCCGATCGGCACGACGTCTACCTGGCCAACGCCTCCGGCGGCCAGCCCACGCGCCTCGTGGAGCTGGCAAGCGAGCCCGACTTTTCGCCCGACGGGCAGTGGGTGGTCTATTTCTCCTGGGCATCCGACCGCCTGGGGCTGCGCCTCGTCAAGACCGATGGCAGCGGCGACACACAACTGACGTCGGTTCGCGAGCACGGCTATCCCACATTCTCGCCGGACGGCGGCCGCATCTCGTTCTACCACAACGAGAACAAGATCCTGCACACCATCAACCGCGATGGCTCGGGGCAGCGGGACATCGGCCAGGGTGAGTACCCGGCGTGGTCACCCACAGGCGATCTCATCGCCTACCGCGGTTGCACGGGCAGCGGCAGGTGCGGCCTCATCGTGGCCAACGCCGACGGCTCGAACCCGAGGCAGATCACGACCCACGCCAACGACGCCGCGCCCCGTTGGTCGCCCAACGGGGGCCAGATCGCCTTCCATTCCGACCGGGACGGCAACTGGGAGATCTATGTCATTAACCTGGACGGCTCCTGGCTGCGGCGCATCACCATGACTCCCTCCACGGACGTCATGCCCGTCTGGTCGCCCGACGGCCTGCGCATCGCTTTCCGCTCCGACCGGGGCGGGCAGGGCGCGGTCTGGGCGACGTCGGGCATCGGCGGGGCCGCCTTCAAGATCCTCGACGCCGGCTTTGACCCTGCACGACCCGCGCTTGCGCAGATGGATTGGGTCAAGTAAACATGAGAGTCTCTTTGGTCTTGCAGGAGGGCCCGGGGGCCGGGCAGGCCCATACGCTGGATCCGGCCAGGCGGCCGGTCCTGTCGGTGGGGCGCTCGTCCGAGTGCGACATCGTCCTCAACGATCACCGGGCGTCGCGACACCACGCCGACTTTCGCTGGAATGGGGGCGAGTGGGAGATCCGGGACCGGGGGAGTACCAACGGCACGTACGTCAACGGCATGCAGGTGCACCAGCCCTACGAACTGCGCCTGGGCGACCGGGTGACCATCGGCGAAACGACGATGGTCCTGCGCGAAGCACCCACCCAGGCCGCTCCCGCCGGGGAGCGAGCGGCGGTACCCCGGCAGGCGGCTCGCACCGCCGAGAGGCCCATCCTGGTACCCCCCGGCCAGGCGGGGCCCGCCGTTGGCCCGCGCGGCCCCTACCGCCCGGCCGTCGCCGTGCAGTCCCCGGTGGCGGGGGTCCTCTTCTGGATCGTGCAGGTTGTCGGCACCCTGGCCGTCATATGCCTGGCCACCGGTGCCCTCCTGCCCTGGTTCGAGATCACAGGCACCGTCTCGTCCGAGCTGCAGCCCCTGTTCCAGGGCCTGGCCAACCTGGTCGCCTCGCTGTCGGGGCAAGACTCGATCTTTAACCTCACCATGCGCGTCGACGGCATGCAGGGCTATGGCCGGCTCACGCTGGCCATAGCCATCGTCAGCACCATCGCCCTGGTGGTTGATATCTTTTTTCACCACAGGTCGGTCGTGCCGGGCGTGGTCTACCTGCTGTCGGGCCTCGTCGCCGCCGGGGCGGTCGGCTTTGACGTCGTCAACTATCTCCAGCACATGGAAAAGCTGCGCGATTTGACCGTCCTTTTTGGAATCCAGCTCGTAGACGTGGTAGAGTTTATCACCCAGTACATCGAATTCGACATACGCCTGATGAACGGCATTTACCTGACCGGCGCAGGACTGATCCTGCTCCTGCTGGCAGGCGCCGGTCGTATCGTCGTCGCGATCCTTCAACGGGAGAGAAACGCAGAATGAGCGCCGGAATGAGAGAGCAAGGACTGCTCGGCATCCTGCAAATCCAGACCCCCACCGGCGGGCAAGACCTGCTGCCCCTATACCGGCCGGCGGTGAGCCTGGGACGCAGCCAGAACAACGACGTGATCCTGGAAGACTCCAGGGTATCGGGGCAGCACGCCCAACTGAAGCTGGACCGCGACGGTTGGACCATCGGCGACCTGGGTTCCAGCAACGGGACAGTGGTGGAAGGGCAGCGGCTGGCTCCTCGCCAGCCGGTGACCCTGGGTCCGAACAGCACGGTCCAGATCGGCGGCTTTGTGCTGCGGGTCTGGGTGCCCGGCCCCAACGAGGCGCCGCCACCCCGCCCGGGAGACCGAGTGCGCATCAGCCCCCAACAGCAGCCGGGGCTGGCGGTCTATCATCAACACGCCGTGGTCAAGTTTCCCCTGGATCGCGACGTGGTAGCCGTGGGGCGCAGGCCGGGCAACGATCTGGTCATCCCTGATAACCTCGTTTCGGGACACCACGCTCGCCTGGAGCGCCAGGGCGGCACCTATCGCATCGTCGACCTGGACAGCACCAACGGACTCACGTACCAGGGCAGGCGGGTGCGGGAGCACGTCCTGTCCGACGGCGACGTGCTGTACGTGGCGCCGTCCATCGCCCTCCAGTACCGGGCACACGTTGGCTTCCTGCCGGCCGACGGCGAAGCGGGCGGCAGGAGGGTGCAGGCGCCGCAGACGCGCTATCTCGATATGCGCAACCTTCCCAGGGCGGGCGACGGTGCGCGGGCTGGCGGGCGGCGCATCACCATCGGCCGCCACAGCAGCAACGTCCTGGTCATCGAGCACCCGCGCGTATCGCGCTACCACGCCGTTATCGAGCAGTTCGGCGCTCGCTTCCGGCTGCGCGACCTGAACAGCGACAACGGCACCTTTGTGAACGGCAAGCGGGTGGAGAAGGAGGCCTGGATCAAGGAGGGTGACGAGATCAAGATCGGCTCTCACCGGCTGGTCTTCCAGGAGGACGGCATCACCCACTTTGACGAAGCGGGGAACATGCGGCTGGATGCGCTGCGCATCGAGAAATGGTACACCAAGACGGCGAACATCCTCAAGAAGGTGTCCATCTCGATCTATCCCAAGGAGTTTGTGGCCCTGGTGGGTGCCAGCGGCGCGGGCAAGTCGACGCTCATGAATGCCCTGACCGGTTTCAATCCGGCCAACGGCGAGAAGTCCAAGGTCCTGGTCAACGGGCAGGACCTGTACGCCCACATGGACGAGTACCGCAGCGAGATGGGCTACGTGCCGCAGGAAGACATCATCCACCGCGAGCTGACGGTCTACGGCGCCCTCGACTATGCCGCCCAACTGCGCATGCCGGCCGACACGACCAAGCAGGAGCGGCACGAGCGGGTGATGGAGGTCATCGAGGAGCTGGGGCTCACCCGGCAGAAGAACAACCTGCTCACGGCGTTGAGCGGCGGCCAGCGGAAGCGGGTATCCATGGGGGTCGAGCTCCTCACCAAGCCGGGTCTCTTTTTCCTGGACGAAGCCACCTCCGGGCTGGACCCGGGCACCGAGACCGAGATGATGGAGCTGCTGCGGGAGCTGGCAGACGGGGGCCGCACGGTCATCCTCGTCACCCACGCCACCAAGAACGTGATGATGTGCGATCAGGTGGTCTTTTTGGCCAAGGGCGGCTACCTGGCCTATTACGGGCCGCCCAACGAGGCCCTGGACTACTTTGAGGCTTACCGAACGCCGGAAGAGCGCCGCTACAAGGACAAGGTCGAGTTCGACGACATCTACCAGCTCCTGGAAAAGCGGGGCACCCCCGAGGAGTGGGGCGAGCGCTTCCGAAAGGCGCCCCAGTTCCAGGAGTATGTCGTCAAACGGCTCCAGGGGCTGCAGGAACAACAGAAGACGCCGGCCCCGGAGCGCATTGCCAGGCCAAAGCGCAAGCGCCAGATCTCCAGCTTTCGCCAGTTCCTGATCCTCTCGGCCCGCAATCTGCGCATCATGGCGCAGGACAAGGTCGGCCTGGCCCTGATGCTGGCCGTGGCGCCCATGATCGGGCTCATGGACTTTATCTGGGGCCGGGAGCTGTTCGACCTGGAGCGCGGCAACGCCGGGCAGATCATCACCATGCTGTTCATGATGGGCCTCATCGGCATCCTGACCGGCGCCCTCAGTTCCGTGCGCGAGATCGTCAAGGAGGTCGACATCTACCGGCGGGAGCGCACCGTAGTGCTCAGGCTGTTGCCCTACATCATGTCCAAGGTGTGGGTGGGCGTGGTGCTGGCCGCCTACCAGGCGACGGTCTTCTTGATCTCGAAAAAGGTGTTCGTCAACCCGCAGCTCGAGGGCGGTGGGTACCTGTCCATGTACGTGACCATCTTCTTGTGCACCATGTCGGGCTACATGCTCGGGCTGCTCATCTCGGCGGCGTCGCCCAACCAGAACATTGCCCTCTTTTTGGTGGTCATCGTCCTGGTGCCCCAATTCCTGTTCGCCGGCGCCCTCCTGCCCCGGGACCTCATGCCCGGCGGCGAAGCGCTGAGCGCCGTGACCTCGACCCGTTGGGCCTTTTCGGCGCTGGTGCGGACGACGGGCATCGGCACCGATATCATCAACGACCCATGCTGGCAACTGCCCAAAGACCAGTGGGACGACCTGACGCAGGACGATAAGGACCGCCTGGGCTGCAAGTGCATGGGCATCCAGATGTTCGAGCTGTGCCGCTTCCCGGGCATCCGCTCCGCGGACTTTTACGACGAGGCGGCGCGGGAGGCCCTGGCCGCGCAAAAGCCGGTCGAGCCGCCGACGCCGACGCCCCATCCGACCTTTACCCCGTACCCGACGCTGACGCCTCCGCCCCGGCCAAGCGGCATCCTGGCCGACCAGGAGAGCTACGAGCAAAAGCTGCGCCAGCAGGGCAGCGAGTACGAGAACCTGCGCCAGGCACAGGGCGCCGAGTATGAGGAGGTGCGCAACCAGCAGGGTGAGGAATACCGCGATCTGTCGCTGGCCTATGGCGAAGAGCTGCGCGACTGGGAGGCGGACCGGGCCAAGTCGGTCCGCGGGGCAGAGGGAACCATCGCCAAGATCTACGAGGACTATGGCTGGACCTTTGAGGAGGAGACAAGGACGGGCTGGCTGGCCCTGGGCGTCATCAGCGTCGTCGTCCTGGGCATGACGGTTGTCTTCCAGAAAAGGAAGGACGTGATCTAGCCGCCATGGCGCCTACACTGCTCTTGATCAATCCCGCCATGGCCGTGGATGCCGGGGCGAGCGAGCCTTTGTGCGCTGACGACACCGTGACCCGGGCTGGCTCGCCGGGCGGTACAGGTGCCCGGCAGGGACGCCGCAAGCGTCGCCTGACCCACGCGGGCGGCGCCATCAGCATGGAGCCCCTGGCTCTGGCCTACGTGGCCGCGCTGACGCCGCCCCACTGGCAGGTGCGCATCGTCGACGAGGTGGCAGAAGAGCTGCCGGACGACCTGGAGCCCGACCTTGTGGCCTTGACCTCGCTGACCATCACCGTGCCGCGAGCCTACGAGATTGCACTGCGTTTTCGCCAGAAGGGGGTGCCCGTGGTGCTGGGCGGGGCGCACGCCACCCTGGTGCCCGACGAAGCCCAGCAGTACGTCGACGTGGTATACCAGGGAGAGGCGGAAAGCAGTTGGCCGGCGCTCATTGCCGACTTTGAGGCCGGCAATCTCAAGCCGCGCTATAACGGGGGAGCCACGTCCTCCGATGGGGGAGCCCCCTCCCCTCGGTCGGGAACAGAGTACCCGCTGCAGAACCTGCCCCTGCCCAGGCGCAGCGCCTACAGCCGTTCGTATGTCTTGCAGTTGGTGTCGGCGTCCCGCGGCTGCGTCTATCGCTGCGAGTTTTGCAGCCTGTGGAAGATGGAAGGCGGCCGCTACCGGGCGCGGCCGCCCCTGGACGTGGTGGACGAGCTGGCCACAACGACGCGGCGGCCCATCCTGTTCACAGACGAGAACGTGTTTGTCGACCGCGAGTGGGCCCTGAGTCTCTTTCGCGAGATCGCCCGGCGAGGCGTGCGACGCTCGTTTGCCGTGCAGGCCTCCCTGGACGTGGCCCGCGACGACGAGATGCTGGTCGCCCTGAAGGAGAGCGGCTGCATGACCGTGCTCGTGGGGCTCGAATCGTTAAACGAGGAAAGCCTGCGCTTCATGCGCAAGGGTGTCAACCTGAAGATCGGCGTCGACCACTACGCCGAATGCATCCAGCGAATCCACGATCGAGGCCTGGCGATGTCGGGCACCTTTATCTTTGGCTATGACGGCGACGGGCCGGACACATTCCAGCGGACCGTCGACTTTGTCCTGGAAACCGGCCTGGACATTGCCCACTTCGGGCTGCTCACGCCCATCCCGGGCACCGATCTGTACGACCGCCTGGCCCGGCAGGAACGGCTGCTCTACACCCACTTCCCGGAAGACTACAGCCGGTACGACCTGAGCACTGCCGTCTTTGTCCCGTCCAGGA
Source organism: Anaerolineae bacterium (assembly GCA_034428935.1). GTDB lineage: Bacteria > Chloroflexota > Anaerolineae > JAAYZQ01 > JAAYZQ01 > JAAYZQ01. Next base: position 11,268 of record DAOUHB010000224.1, read on the forward strand.
TGACGCCCGAGCAGTTGGAGGAAGGGCTGGCCTGGGCAGCGCGAGCCGTTGGCTCCCTGGGGGTGACGATGCGCCGCACGTGGCGCACGTGGCGGGCCACGGGCAGCCTGCTCATGGCCGGTCTCGCCCTCGGCTGGAATCGCACCGGCCTGTACCGGCGCGTCGTAGACGGAACGTCTCACCAATCGACTACTCGAAAACAAGGAGAATGGACAGCATGACAGCACACAACCCTGGCCGTTTCTGGCGGTCTGGCGACGCGGAGCCTGGAGCACTGGCCGGCGAGCGCGTGGCAGTCCTGGGCTATGGCAACCTGGGACGTGCTTTGGCCCTTAACCTACGTGACGTCGCCGCCCGGGACGGCTCGATTGGTCAGCTCGTCGTCGGCAACGTCGAGGATGAGTACGCCGGCCAGGCGAGGCGCGATGGGTTCACCGTCCTGGCCATTGAGGAGGCCGTCACCGGCTCGGACGTCGTGCTCATCCTCCTGCCCGACGAGGTGATCCCCGACCTGTTCTCCGGCAGCATCGCCCCCCACCTGTCGCCCGGAGCCGCCATCCTCATGGCTTCCGGTTACAACCTGGCCTATGGGCTGGTGTCGGCGCCCCAGGGGGTGGACGTTCTGCTCCTGGCACCGCGAATGGGGGGCGAACACGTTCGCGGCAGGTTCCAGAGCGGAGAGGGCTTTTTGGCCTATGGCTCTGTGGAACAGGATGCCAGCGGCAAGGCGCTGGCCCGCCTCCTGGGCATTGCCGACGCGGCAGGCGCGCTAAAGGCCGGCGTCCTGGAGCTGGATGCCCGGCGCGAGGCGGACCTCGACCTCTTTGTGGAGCAGACCATCGGCGCCGTCATCGGCGTAACGGTGATGAGCGCCTTTACTCTGGGCGTGGAGGCAGGCATCCCGCCCGAGGCCATGGTGCTCGAGATGTACATGTCGGGCGAGATGGAGACGGTCTTCAGGGCCTTTCGCGAGCGGGGCTTTTTCCCCGCGTCCGAGGTGCACGGCCCCACGGCCATGTACGGTGGGTTCGTGCGCACGATGGAGCTGATGCTCTCGGACCTGCCCGCCCGGTTCCGCCAGACACTGGAAGATATCTCCTCCGGCGAGTTCGCGCAACGGTTCCAGGCGGAACGGGAGGCCGGCTATCCTAGCCTGACCCAGGCACTGTCCATGGCGGGCGAGCAGGACCCCATCGCGCAGCCCATCGCCCAGGCTGAGGCGCGGGTGCGCTCTCTTTTGGGCATCAAGCAGCAGGAAGCAGGACGATGACAGGCGCTAACAACGTCGACGAATACCCGACGCAACCCCTTGCCCGCCCGAATCTGGACAGAGATCCGGGGGAGAAAGAGATCGCCACCCCGGCTCCCCATGCCCACCTGCCCGTGGCGGGGACCCGTACCCCGCCGCCGGCCCATCGGTCGGGGCTTCTCGGGGTGCTGGTCGGCATCAGCCTGGTGATGAGCCTCGCGGCCCTCGCCCTGAGCGTAGCCATGATCAATTCGCTATCCGGCGCGCAGCGCACGGCCGTCGAGGGGCTCGACGCGGCCATTGGCGCCCTGGAGGACCTGGAAGGCGAGGGCTTTCACTACGAGTACCGCTTCGAGCGAACGATTCCGGTCTCGTCGAGCATCCCCATCGAGCAGGAAATGGTCATCCCCTTCAGCGGCGAATTTCCCATCAACACGACGGTCAAGGTGCCCATCGACGCCGGAGTCCTGGGCAGGTTCAACATCGACGTGCCCATCAACACCAGCGTCCACGTAGATACCGAGGTCCCCGTCAGCATCGATCAGACCTTTGATATCAGCACCACCATCCCGGTGAGTATGGTCATCCCTATCGACGTGCGGCCTGATGATCCGGCAGTACAGGACGCGATATCCAGAGTGCTGGGTTGGTTGCTGGAGTTGCGCGACTCGTTGAACACGGGGCTGAGCTTTCCGCTCTCCCGAGACTAGCCCGGGGGAGCGGCTCGTCCAGGCGAAAGGAGGTTCGTGCCATGGCACTGTCGAACATGAGCTCTCGCGAAAAGATCGTGGTTGGCGTTCTGGGCATCGTCATTCTCCTGGCCCTCATCGGCATCGGCGTCCTGGCGGCAAACCTGGTCTCACGCTCGGGTGAGAAGCAGGAAGTTACGGGCGAGTCGGCCACGGCAGCGGCGGTCGAAGGTGAGGACCTGCCCGCTGGAGGCACGGAGGCGACGTCCCTCCCGGGCGCCCCGACGGAGAGCGAAGCAGACATCACACCCGTCGCCACGCCGCTGCTGCGGGAGGCGCCCGCCGCTGGGGCCGGCGACGGCGAGGTGGTGGTCCGCCAGGAGGGCGTTGGCCCCCTGGCGCCGGTGGTCATTGCCGACCAGCCACTCCTGCCCGGGCGCCGCTACCGGATCGAAATCCAGGCGGTTGACGGTTCCCGCGTCGCTATCCATGGCAGTTGGAGCCAGGCAGCGGTGGGTGGAGGCGGAACCCTGAGCGCTCCCACCATCGAGTTTTTCGAGGGGCAGACGCCCCACAGGATCGACCTGGCACTTCCCCTGGCCGAGGCGGAGATGTGGAGCTGCTCGGTCTCGGCAGCGCTTCAGGTCGGGCAGAGCGCCTCGTTGTCCGGGCCTGCCCTGGCCATCGAGATCCGGGACGTCACGGACGATTAGCAGGCAAGCATGAAGGAACAGGGGGAGTCAGGCTGGAGCAGTCCCGCCGGGGGCACCCAGCATCGCCTCCAGGACCGGGCCGGCCGGCACGGGGCGGGCCTCGACAGGACGATGGACCTGGAGATCGGGCAGTTCTCGGATGCGGGACGCAAGCGGCGAAACAACGAGGACTGGCTGGGGACGTTCCAGCCGGAGGATGCCGGGCGGCTGGCGCACAAAGGCAGCCTTTTTCTGCTGGCCGACGGCATGGGCGGCCACGAGGGCGGGGAGCTGGCCAGCCGGCAGGCCGTCGACTGCGTCATCCGCGCCTACATGGAGGACGGCGGCTCGGACGTGGCCGCCAGCCTGCAGCGTGCCGTGGAGGCGGCCAACGCGGCGCTATACGGCGCGGCCCGCAAGCCGCGGCAAGGGCGAAACAGCGGGACGACGCTGGTGGCGGGCGTGATCCGGCGGGGCGAGCTGTGGGTCGCCAACGTGGGCGACAGCCGGGCCTATCTTTTGCGCCGTGGCCTCCTGGAGCAGATCTCACAAGATCATTCCTGGGCGGCCGCGGGGGAGAAAGCCGGGCTGAGCGAGGAATGGGTCGGCCGCCACGTCCTGACGCGCGCCCTGGGCACCAAGCCCCACGTGGAGGTGGATCTGTTCGGCCCCCTGCCCCTCGAGGCGGGCGACCGGCTGATCCTCTGCTCCGACGGCCTGACCACACCCCTGTCCGACGCCGAGATCCAGGAGATTGCGGACCGGTACCCGCCCCAAAGGGCCAGCGAGGCCCTCATACAGGCGGCCAACGAACGAGGAGGGCCCGACAACGTCAGCGCCCTCGTTGTCAAAGTCAAGGGGCCGGGGCAGGGGCGAGCCGGTGGCGCCGGGCAGGAAGCTTCTGAAGGAATCCTCGACCGGGTGGACCGGGCTTTGGGGCTGGTGCCGGGTAGGCTACGTCTCACCCCTGCCCTCATCGCCGCGGCCCTCCTGGCAGCGTTGATTCTCGTCGGCCTGGGTTTTGCCCTGGGGCTGCTCGTGCTTGGGCACTAGGCGGGGCAGCGAGGGGAGGGCAACGTGAGCAAGCTTTTCGTGCGCGACAGGAGCGGGATCCGCCAGGTGCGCATCGACCGGCTGATGACCATCGGCCGCGGCCCCAGCAACGACCTAGTGCTGGCTGCCAGCTATGCCTCCCGGCGGCATGCCTGGGTCTGGTGCCAGGGCGACGACGTGATCCTGGAGGACCTGGGTAGCACCTATGGCACCCTGGTCAATGGCGAGCGGCTGCGAGAGCCTCGCTTTCTGCGCCACAACGACGTGGTCCAGATGGGAGAGGCCCAGTTGACCTTTGTTGCGGAGCAGGACCTTTCGACGGCCAAGACGCCGCCCCAGGGCCTGCCCCAGTTGCCCCTTGAGCAGGCGTTCTGCGCCTTTTGCGGGGCGCTGAATGCCCCGGGTGCCAGGTACTGCGCTCACTGCGGCTACAGCCTGGAGCAGGCCAAGGACGAGGAAGCTGGGCAGGTGACGATGCGCGGCCAGCCCATCACACCCCTGGAGCCCATCGTCGCCCGGTCATTCCCCGAGGCCGCGTCCCGGGCGCAGCGCGGAGCCAGGACCGGAGTCACAGTGGGGCGCTCCGACACCAGGACCTGGATTCTGATCCTGTCCCTGGCCATCGTAGCCGTCATCCTGGTAACCATCGTCGCCGTGCTCCTGGTCATCCTCCTGGGATAATACCCGTGCATGGCTGCTGCAAAACTGGTGACCACCGGCGCTCGCTTCCGCGGGGTCGCCATTCCCCGCGACAGCGGGTCGCTGCTTCAGAGGCCGGGGGAGCTGGAGATCCCCCTCGAGCCTCATGGAGAAAGTAGCAAGTAGCACATGCCGGCGAATTGCGCTTGCGATACGGGGCGTAGCGCGCTATAATAGGGGAACGTGTCGTCGAGCCTGACCGTCGAGCCAGGGCCGTAGACCGCAACCGCCAGATGGAGGAGGAGTCCATGACCGAGCCACGAGGGCAGGGTCCCAACCAGGAAGAAGCCCCGACCACTCAGGCAGCCCAGCCAGAGCAGCCCGCCCCGGCTGCGGCTTCGGCGGCGCTGGAGCTTCGCGCTGCCAAGCTGACGGACGTGGGCCTGGCACGGCCGCACAACGAGGATTACGTCGACTTTTCGATCCCGTCGGACCCCAGGCAACTGGCGCAAAAGGGCTCGATCTTTTTGGTGGCCGATGGTATGGGCGGTCACCAGGCCGGAGAGGTCGCCAGCAAGGGCGCCGTAGAAGCGACCATGGCTCACTACCTGGCCGACACCACCCACGACGTGGGCACGAGCCTGGTTCGCGCCTTTCGCGCGGCTAACCAGCAGCTCTATACCCAGGCGGAAGGGGATCCCTCCAAGGGCGGCATGGGCACCACCCTCGTGACGGCGGTCATCCTGGGCCGCAAGGTGTATGTGGCCAACGTCGGCGACAGCCGCGCCTACCTCATCAACAGACGCGGCATCACCCAGATCACCGAAGACCACTCGTGGGTAGAGGAACAGGTGCGGGCCGGGCTGCTGAACGAAGAGCAGGCCCGCCGCCATCCACAGCGCAACCTCGTCACCCGGGCATTGGGCTCCAAGCCCGTCGTTGAGGTCGATCTCTTTGAGGGCGAGATAACAGCCGGCGACACCCTCTTGCTTTGCAGCGATGGGCTCACCGGCCGCGTGGCCGACCAGGAGATCGCAGCCATCGTGCAGGAAGCGCAGCCCCCCGAAGCTGCCCGGCGGCTGGTGGCCCTCGCCAACGAGCGAGGAGGCAACGACAACATCACGGTGTTGATTATCAACGCCGAGGAGGCGACTCCCACGGTCAGGGCTCCCATCTCGGCCGCAGGCAAACCCCAGGTGGGCAGGCGCTCGCGGCTGGTGCCGCTGGTGGCTGTGCTCGGCGGCCTGCTCCTGCTGGGAGCGGTGGCTGTTGCCATTCTGGCAGCCAGCGGCATCCTGCCCCTGCCCTTCTTGCAGGCCGGGACCGCAACGCCTTCTGCGACCATGACCCTGGCCCCTACCCTCGGCCTACCGACATCCACTACGGAGGCGACCCTGGTGGTGGCCCCCACCGGCGTCGCAAAACCGACGGCGACCCTGGTTCCCACCGGGACGGCCGGCGTGGTGGGAACCGACACCGTCGTTGTCAGCCCGACCGTGAGCCCTGACGCGTTGCCGGGCAGCGTTACCCTGGTCACCCCAACCGCCGAGATCACCCTGACGGGCGTGGTGACCTTTGCCTGGGTCTATGGGCCCGGGCCTCTGCCCGCGGGCTATGCCTTTCAGCTCGTCATCGGGCAGGGAGAGCCAACCGATCCCAACGCCCACACAGTGGGATCGCCCACCCGTGACACACAGCGCTCAGTGGACCTGGGCCAGGAACTGGAAGAACCCGGGGACTATTTCTGGACGGTTCTCATTATAGAAGCCGGCATTGGTGGCAGCGAGGTCTCTCGGGCCATGGAGCGCGTCTTTGTCTACGAGCCTCCGGCGACACCCGGGCCGGCGACCGCCCCGACAACGGAGGGCGGATAGGGCCGGCCGAAAGCCAGAAAGCACGCATCATGAAGTCGAGCGGCAGGACAATCGGCAACTATCAGATCGTCGAGGAAGTGGGACGGGGCGGCATGGCCGTGGTCTACCGCGCCTACCAGCCCTCCCTCAACCGCCACGTCGCCATCAAGGTCCTTCCCCCGCAGCTCGGCTTTGACCAGCAGTTCGTCGAGCGCTTCCTCCGCGAAGCCCGCGCCGCCGCCAGCCTCCGCCACCCCAACATCGTCGTCATCCACGACGTGGGACGCGAGGCCGCCCAGGAGCAGGACGTCTACTTTATCGTCATGGAGTACCTCGAGGGCCGCACCCTCAAGCAGCTCGTCGAGGACGAGGGCCCCCTCCACCCCAAGCGCGCCGCCCACATCGTCGAGCAGGTCGCCGCCGCCCTCGACTATGCCCACTAGCGCGGCTTTGTCCATCGCGACGTCAAGCCGGCCAACATCTTTGTCGGCCCCGGCGACCACGTCACCCTCACCGATTTCGGCATCGCCAAGGCCGCCTCCGAGACCCAGCAGCTCACCCGCACCGGCACCCTCATGGGCACCCCCGAATACATGTCTCCCGAGCAGGCCTCCGGCGGCGAGGTGGACCACCGCACCGACCTCTATGCCCTGGGCGTCGTCCTCTACCAGGCCCTCGTCGGCCACGTGCCCTTCCGCGGCACGACGCCCCACGCCGTCCTGCACAACGTCATCTACGAGCCGCCCCTGGCTCCCCGCCAGGTGAACCCCAACCTCTCCGCCGCCCTGGAGGGCGTCATC
>DAOUHB010000225.1:0-2260 GCA_034428935.1 Anaerolineae bacterium
GTCGGAGCGGATGGTCAGGCTCACGCCGAGATAGTCGATGCGCGGGATATCGTAGGGCGACATGCCCATGCTCAGGGGATCGGCCACGTGGCAGTTGGTCAGGATCAGGCCATCGGGCGAGATGATGGTGCCCGATCCAACGCCGGCGCCGTAGAGGCCATCCGCCTCTTCGGTGATCCAGGAGATCTGGACCACGGCGGCCATGACCCGCTGTTGTGCCTGCCGGTCCAGGGCGTGGACGGGAGCCAGGCCGGCGACGAGGATTGTCAGAACGAGGGCAATGCCCAGGGTACGCTTCATTGTGGGTCTCCTTTCAACGCAGCCGGCGCTATGGCAGGGAGGCAGGCGGAGCGATCTCCGCGGACCGGACAAAGGCGCGGAAGGAGCGCTCTGCATCCGCGAAGGAATCCTCGGGGGCGACGAGGCTAAAGACGGCCGCCTGGCCGTCGCGCGCCAGGGCCACGTCGAGGCCGAGCATCACGGCCGGTATGCGCTGGGACAAGGGGTCTTCGGCCTCGGCCACCAGGGCATAGGTGGCCTCCATGGTGGGCTGCCCGTCGACGTCGTCGCCCGGCAGGATCTCTAGCAGGCGGTAGGCCGTGGACTGTCGCGCCCGGGTCAGCGAGGCGTTGTTGAGCGCCATCGTCAGGGCGGGCGTCAGGGGCGCGCTGGCGTCGATGGGCGACAGGTGCACCTCGTATGCCGTCGGCCAGGCACCAGAGTGGGAATCCACGGCGCGAAAGGCCACGCCCTCGCCCGACTGGACCAGCCAGTCCCGGGGATATTCGACGGTCAGCCCCGTGTCGGGGTCAGCCAGGGTGGCGCGCTGGCCCCGGGCGGCGGCCATGACGGCCCAGCCCAGGAGCAGCGCGACGACCAGGAGGGCGATGACCGCCCAGTCGGACCAGCGATCTCGCCTGGATCGTACGGATTGCAGGGTCATGGTTCTACTCTCTTTCGGCTCAGGCACCCTGCCCGCCGCTGGCGGTCAGGCGATTGGCCCGGCGGATCAGGGCGATGAGCGCCCCCAGGGTGAGGACGGCCACGAGGGCGGCCAGGAGCAGCCCGTACCAGGGGTTCGTCGTCGAGCCGGCCAGGGCCGAGCCGACGCGGGTCACGCCGCCGCGGGCGACGCTGAAAATGCCGTTCAGGATGGCGGCCAGGGCCAGGCCCAGGGGCATCCACCACACCGGCTCGTCCTCGAACTTGGCCCGGGCCAAAAAGTAGCCGGTGATGCCGCCAAAGCTCGCCTGGGCCAGGGCCACGACGACGATGCGCACCACCCCCATGCCCAGGTCCACGCCGCCGCTCTGGACGACGTACTGGACATTGAGCATGGTGGCGTACCCCAGGCCGGCCGCGGTGCCGTACAGGACCCCGTCCATGCGCTCGTCGAACTCGGGCAGGAGGTAGACGCTGTAGCGCACGGCGGCGTACTTCAGGAACTCTTGCACAAAGCCGACGACGAGGATAGAGCCCAGGAGATTGACCAGCAGGGAACGGCCCAGCCAGGTCTGGACCTGGAACAGGTCCCGGACGACAGGAATGCCCACGGCGCTGGCCAGGAGCGCGCCGAGGACGAAAACGCCGGCGACGTAGGACTTGGGCTCGGGCTCCAGGCGGTCCTGGGCATAAAAAAAGCCCAGCCACAGGAGGGCGGGCACGAGGGCCAGGACCAGGCCGGCCAGGATCAGCCCCGCGCCTTCCAGCACCGGCGCGATGAGGCCGGCGAGGAGGGCCACGGCCAGGGCAAAGGCAATCAGGGCTATGATGTTGAGGACTCCCGAGCGCCACACGCTGGGACGGTTGCGGCTCAGCCGCTCGTAGTGTTCCGGGCAGTAGAACCTGCGGCCGATGCGAGGGGCATCCTGGTCCACGGGCCGGTGACAGACGCAACAGATCGTCGGCTCCATCGTCTTCACTCCCCTTCCCGGACCGATCCGGGGGATTCGTGCTGGAGCGCATTGTACCCCACCTTGGGCAGAAGCAGCAAATCCGGCGGTGGGGCAGTTTCGCGGCGGCCGAACCGGCTGTACCGGATGACCTTGAATTTGACAAAAATGTATGAATGTTGCAAAATAGGTTGGCGTCGTCCAGGCCTGTAAGACAAGTGCTCTACATACCCACGTAACACGACCAGAACTCGCCGCGAAGTAACGTATCGGCCAAGTCCAAGTCGGATCGGTACCCACGTAGTCAGGCAGATGTTGTTCGAGTGCGTCAACAGCGATTAGGAATCGCCGGTTGCTGGGGAGGGTAC
>DAOUHB010000226.1:0-10223 GCA_034428935.1 Anaerolineae bacterium
CGGTCCCTGATCCGGTTCTTTGCCTGCGAGCAGGATCTGTCCCACGAATCGCCCGACGCTCCGCTGCCCGAGCCCGTGGCCACGGGAGCGGAGCGCCTGATCATCGTGGGGGCCATCGCTGGCGGCTAGCCGGCCAGCGCTGAACGCAAGCAGGTGACCCACGCCCCCCCGGCGCCCGAGCGCGCCATGACCCGCCTGGAGGTGGCGCGGCAGCGGCTCCGCAACCTGTGGCTGACGGATCCAAAACCGGGCCGGCCTGCCGGCGTGGTGGCCTGGCTGGGTGCCGTTCAGGCCCAGGATTACGCCGCCACCAAATGGGCCGTGGGGATGCGCCTGCAAGGCGCCGTGGACGCCGGCATCGAAGCGGCATTCACGGCAGGCGAGGTCCTCCGGACGCACATGCTGCGGCCGACGTGGCATTTCGTCACTCCGGCCGACATCCGCTGGCTGCTGGCCTTCACCGCACCGCGCGTTCACGCGGCCAATGCCTACATGGTCCGCAAGCTGGACCTGGATGAGGACACCTTTCGGCGCAGCAACGACGCGCTGGTCCGGGCCCTGCAAGGCGGCCACCTCTGCACGCGCCAGGAGCTGCGCCAGGTGCTGGAGGAGGCCGGCATCGCAGCCGGCGACGGAATACGACTGAGCTATCTGCTAATGCAGGCCGAGTTGGAGGGGATCGTGGTCAGCGGGCCGCGTCGTGGCAAGCAGTTCACCTACGCGCTGCTGGAGGAACGGGTGCCGCCGGCCAGGCACCTGGACCGGCAGGAGGCCCTGGCCGAGCTGAGCAGGCGCTACTTCACGAGTCGGGGGCCGGCCACCGTCCATGATTTTGCCAGGTGGTCGGGGCTGACGGTGGCTGACGCCCGGCAGGGCCTGGAAGCGGTCAAGGATCAGCTCCTGGTCGAGGCCGTGGACGGCCAGGAGCTGTGGTTCCCGCCGCCCGTGACGCCGGAGGCCCCGTTTGCCACTGCCAACGCTCCTGTCGCCTGGCTGTTGTCGGGTTATGACGAGTACATTTCCAGCTACCAGGATCGCGGCGCCATGGTCGAGCCCGAGGTTTGGGCCCAGTTGATGACGGCGGGCAATGCCCTTGCCTACGTCATCCTCATCGACGGCCAGATCGTGGGCAGTGCGCGCCGCACGCTGCAGAAGCGAGCGGTGACGATCGAGACCAGGCTGTTTCTACCGCTGACCGAAGCCCAGGAACAGGCCGTCGCCGTGGCGGCGCAGCGCTACGGCGAGTTCATGGGGCTGCCCGTGGCTCTCCAGTGGGCTCATGTCGGCCCCGAATTTGTTCCGCCTCAAGGCCCTCAGCCTGCCTCACCCTCGTAGATCACCACGCCTGCCGGCGGCACGCGGAGGAACACCACCTGGACGGTGCCGGAGGCCGTGGACTGCTCCTCGATGGGCAGCACCTGGCCCACCTGCTCCCCGCCGCTGGCATAGATGCACCGCAGGCGGCTGCTGAATTTCAGGATGCCCCGCTTTACCTCCACCCACGCCTCGCGCTCCGCGTCGGGGTCGGTATTGACCGCCACCAGCATCTCCTGGTCGTCGAACAGCCGCGTCCAGGGCACGATGGAGCGCATCCGGCCGCCGATCATGTGCGGCACGCCAAAGTGCTGCCCGTCGCCCGAGATGCGGCACAGGTATTGGCGCCCGCGCCGCAGGGCGATCTTTTGCCGGCGAACGGCCAGGATCCTGGCCAGCTCTTGATAGATGGGCCCGTCCTCGTCAAAAAAGTGCCGGCCCCTCGAGCGAAAGGCGCCAAACTCGCCGCCGAACATGGCCTCCCGCAGGTAGCGGTCGCTGCCGCCCGCGCCGTCAAAGGCCTGTTCGGTGCCATAGTAGATGCACGGAATGCCCATCGTCGCCACGCCCAGCGCCAGGGCGGGGAGTAGCAGCTTTTTCGCTTCCGGGCCGTCGGCGCAGAACCGCGCCTTCTGGTTCCCCTTGCGCACCTGGTCGTGGTCGTCCAGGACGGTGACCACCTTGTTGGTGAACCAGGCGTGGGATTGTTTTTGGATCAGGAGCGAGTTGCGAAAGAGATCGAAGTAGTCGGCCGGGTTTCGATACCCCTTGGCCAGGTACTCCAGCTTGTCGGGCTCGTCGCTGATCCCCAGGGCGGCGTCGAGGCCAGTCTGCTCCAGCGTGTCAAAGGCCCTGGCCCGCCCGCCGGTGATCTCGCCGATGAGGTAGAAATTCTCCTTGCCCAGGTGCTGGGCAAACTCGTGGATCACTGACGTAAAGAATCGCGTGGCGCCCAGGTCCATGTGCTTGACCGTGTCGACGCGAAAACCGTCGACGTCGGCGTAGGCGATCCAGAACTGGTACACGCGGCACAGCGACAGGAGGACCGGCGAAGGCCGGTACTCGTCGATCTCGCCCCGGCCCAGGTGGACGTCCTTGAGGTCGTGGAAATCCCCGGAGAGCGACTCGGGCTCATAGTCCCAGTTGCTGATGTGCCCCTGGCGGGTAAACGTCTCCGGCTCCTGGAACTCGGCGGGCCAGATGGCGCCGTCAGGCCAGTGCAGCGCCGCGTCCTCGGGAGCCAGAGGGGCAAAGGGGATGCGAGGGACGCCCTCCCGGTCGCGATAGCCGGCCACCTGATAGGGGCGTCCGTCCCAGCGGGGGTCCAGGAACTCGTTCCCCTGCTCGTCCCGTGTCCAGTAGCGGTCGGGCGCGTAGTCAAAGACATTGCCCGCGTGGTTCAGGATGATGTCCAGGATGACATAGATGCCGTGGGCGTGGGCCGCCTGCACCAGCTCGCGCAGGTCCTCCCGCGTGCCAAAGTGGGGGTCCACGTCGACGAGGTTCTGCACCCCGTAGCCGTGATAGGTCTCCTGGAAGGCCACCTGCTTGAAGATGGGGCTGATCCAGATGGCCGTCACGCCCAGGCGCTGCAGGTACCCGAGCTTGCTCTGCAGTCCCTTGAGGGTGCCGCCGGCCCACCGGCTGCCGGCCTCTCGCCAGCTCCGCGCGTCCTCCTCCGTCTGGATGGCGTTTCCCGCGTCGGAGGGCTGGAACGGGGGCGTCGTACCGCCGGCGACCACCTGGCCGTCGCTGTCCCGATTGGCCATCTCCCGGCCGTCGGAAAAGCGGTCGAGCATCAGAAAATAGAGCACCTGGTCCTCCCAGGCGGCGGGTGAGGCGGTGAACTGCCGGTCCCGCAGGCCGGCGAAATCCAGGTCTCGCAGCCTCTTCTCGATCATCCGGACCCCCTTCTGGTGCGGCAAGGATGGAAGGCTCGCGGGCCAGTGCGGCAGCGGCGGAGCGAGATTGCCCGCGAAGAAAAAAAAGATAACATGTATCAAGAAATTTGTCAAAATCGGGGTGCTGTCAGCGATGTTTTTCCACAACAGACATTCACCCGCAAGAATTGGCGCTGCGCCACGAGCTGGTGTACAATGGCCGGCATGAAAGAGGCACAAGACGTGCTCACCCTGCTGCGGGCCTACTTGCCTTCGGCCGCCCTGGGCTCGGCGCTGGAGCTGGGGCTGTTCTGGAGGCTATCAGAGGGACCCCTTTCCGTGGAGGACCTGGCCCGGGAGTGGAGCATCCCTCTCCAGCGCTGCCACATCTGGCTGGAGGTTCTGGCCAGCCTGGACCTGCTGGAGCGCCGGCCCGGGGGCTATGCCCTGTCTGAAAGGGCGCGCCGCGAGATCGTCGAGACCTATAGCCGGGATGCGTGGGAGACCCTGGCCCTGGAGGCGCGCGAGCGCTATCCGGCCGGCCAGGACCTGGCACTGCACCTGGCAACCCCCGGCTCGGTGTGGGACGTCCTGGGACGCCGGCCGCCCAACTACGTGGAGCAGATGGCAGCCGATCCAGGCCGGGCGCGCCGGTTCGTGCGCATGTGGCACGAGCTGCGCGAGCCCCTGGCCGAAGAGGTGGCGGACCTGCTCGATTTACGGGGCGTGGACCGGGTCATGGACCTGGGGGGCGGCTCCGGCGTCGTGTCGCTGGCGCTCTTGCGCCGCTGCCCCACGCTCTCGGCCATCGTCGTCGACATCGAAAACGTCTGCGCCGCCGGCCGCGAGATCGCCGAGCGCACCCCGCTCCTCCGCGACCGGATCGCCTACCAGCCCCTCGACATCCTCCACGATGAGCTGCCGGCCGGCTTTGACCTGGTCATCGAGTGCAAGGTGGGGGTTTACGAGCAGGCGCTCTTTGAGAGGGTGCGGCGTGCATTAAACGAGGGGGGCCGTTTTGTCCTCATCGACGAGCTACCGCCGGAAGGACAAGACCCCCCGATCGATCACCTGCGCTATGCCTTTCACAATGCCCTGCGGGATCCCGACTTTGCCTTGCCCGCCAGGGAGCAGGTATCCGGCCTTCTGGAGGCAGCCGGCTTTGACCTGGTCTCGGAGCAGGTCCTGCAGGCCGGCGGTCGCTTGCTGGAGACGCGCAAACGCTGAAGGATCGGCCGTCCCTTCCTCCGGGCTAGAACGAGGCGACAGCCGACTCCAGGTCCGGCGCCACTTCCAGGAATCTCTTGAACCCAACGGTCTCGAGGATGTCGTCGACCCGCGGCTGGGGGTTGACGAGCTTGAAGTGTGCCTGCGGCCCGGCGTCCCGGTCGCGGCGGATGGCATGGAAGGCCTCCCATCCCTCGTCGGGGCTGGCCGAAGCCTCCCCCCGCAGCAGCGCGGCGATGCTCTGCAGAGCGACCAGTCCCGAGCTGCTCATGTAGGGGACGTCGCTCAGGTCAAGGAGGATGTCCCTCGCGCCTGTTGCATGGATCCTCTGGGCCTCGGCGATGAGATCCTGGTAATTGGATGCATCCAGGTCGCCGCTTGGCCTCAAGACGGTGACCGGAACACGGCCGGCAATTTGTGAAACGGTCAGTTGGATGGCCACTGGTCCCTCCTTTACCACTTCTTGATCATGGTCAGCGTGTTGCCTTCCTGTGGGTCAAAGTCAAAGTGCACCTGGCTCATGACCTTGCGCATGAGAAACAAACCAACACCCCCCAGAGGGCGCTCTTCCAGGGGAGCCAATATGTCGGGCTCGGGGATCGAGTCGGGATCGAAGGGGATGCCCCAATCGCGGATGACAACCAGCACGCCCCCGTTGAGAGGTTGGATCTCGATCTCGATCTTGCCACCCTGGCCCTTGTAGCCGTGCTCGATGACGTTGGTGCAGGCTTCGTCCACGGCCAATTCCAGCTCGTAGAGCTCGCGCTCGGGAATCCCCAGGTCCTCCCCGACCTCACCCACGAAGCGGCGAATGCTCGAGAGGTGTGAATAGTCTGCCCAAAGGCTCAGCTCTGCCATGGCCATCCCTTCAGCCCGAATGTCCGAAAGCATACCACCAAAGGGCGGGGCTGTCAACGCCGCCCAAGGAGGTTCGCAGCCCGCTCCAGGTCGCGGATGGCGCCGCAGCGCTGAAAGAGGGCCACGGCACGCTCCAGGTCCTGTCCGGCCCGCCCATCATCTCCCGTCGCCTGCAGCAGCCGGGCCCGGTCGTAGAGGGCGCGGCCCAGCTCCAGGCGGCTGTCGAGGGCGGCCAGGCCGTCGACGGCGGCGTCCAGGGCCTGGACTGCCTCGCGCTCGGCGCCCTCCGCCGCCAGGATCCTGGCCCGGGCCCGCGTGGCGAGGGCCACAAAGTGGGCCGACCCGGCCCGTTCCACCAGCGGCTGATAGCCGGCGAGGGTCGAGCGGGCCGCTTCCAGGCGCCCCGCGGCGCAAAAGGTCTCGACAGCGTAAGAGCCAATCTGCACCCAGGCCCCGAGGTTGTCCGTTTGGGCAATGAGGCGCTGGCACTCCTCGTACAGGGCCGCTGCCGGCTCCCATTCCTGCCGCTGGGCGTGCCAATAGGCCAGGGCGTGGCGCGACATGCACAACATGTAGATCTGTCCCAGCTCGTCGCCCCGCGCCACGGCCAGGCGCGCCGTGGCCCCGGCCTGTTCGTCCCGGCCAAGGTCCGCTTCGACGGTGGCCAGCGGCCAGCCGGCGAGAACCGAGAGGCGCAGCTCGCCCGTGGCCTCGGCCAGGGCCAGGCAGGACTCTGCCGCCGCGGCCGCCTGCTCCAGCTCGCCCAGGCCGTAGAGGGCGTTGGCGCGGCTCAGCTCAGCCCAGGCCACGCGCACCTGGGCGCCGGTTTTCTGCCCGATCTCGCGCTCGATGCCGGCATACTCCAGGGTCTCGCGCCAGCGGCCCAGCACAAAGCTGTCCTCGGCCAGGAACTCGTAGCCGATGCTCGTGGCCCGCGCCAGGTTCTTGCGCTCGCCCAGGCGAATGCTGGCCCGTGCCCAGTCCATGCTCTCGTCGTAGCGGGCCAGGTGTTGATAGGCACCGGCCAGGTAGGTATAGATCTCGGTCAGGGTCAGCCCGTCGTCCAGCGGCTCGGCCAGGCTGCGAGCCTCCTCGATAAACGCCAGGGCCCGCCGGTGCTGGCCGCGATAGTGCTCGAAGCGGCCCATGGCCGCCAGGATGTCGGCCTTGACGCCGGGCATGGCCTCCGGGTCCACCTCGTCCAGCGCGGCGCGAAGATAACCAAGGGCCCGCTCGTCTCCGACGTCGGTATAGACCACGCCGATCCTGGCCTTGAGTCGCGTCCGTTCCTGGGGGGCGGCGGTCAGGTCGAGGGCCGCCTCGTAGTGCTTGACGGCCTCCTCGATGGGCCCCCGTAGCTCGTAGGCCCGGGCCAGGGCCTGGTGGATGGCCGCTTCCTCGTCGCGCAGACCGAGTCCCTGGGCCAGCTCGCGGGCCTGCTCGTAGTGCCGCAGAGCCTCGTCGGTGGCATAGAGCCGCTCGGCCTCCTCGCCGGCCAGGCGCAGATAGCGCAGGGCCCGGGCATGGTCGCCGCTCTCGGTGAAATGGTAGGCCAGGTCTTCGACGTGGGTCCGGGGCTCGCCGGCATACAGCCTCTCCAGCGCCTCGCCGATGCGCTGATGCGTGCGCCGCCGGCGCACCGGGTTCAGCTCGTTGTACAGCACCTCGCGGAGCTTGTCGTGGGTGAAGGCAAAGCTCTCGTCGCCAGCGTCGCGCAGGATCTGGGCGCCGAGGGCCTCGTCCACGGCGTCCAGCAGCGCGTCCTCGCCGCTGGCCGTAACCGCCGCCAGCTCGCGGAAGGAGAACGACTTGCCCAGGGGGGCGGCCGCGTACAGGACGTCGAGGCAGTCCTCGTTCAGCCGGCTGAGGCGCCGCCCGATGGCCTCCTTGACGCTCTGCGGGATGGACATCTCACCGATCTCCAGCCGCTGCCAGCGACCCTCCTCGCGATAGATCTGCCCCTGCTCCACCAGGGCCTTGACCACCTCCTCGACAAAGAAGGGGTTGCCCTCCGTCTCGCGGTAGATGGCCTCTGCGAACTCGTCCGTCACCTGCTCGGCGCCGAACAGCGCGGCCAGGAGGGTCGCCGTCTCATTCCGGCCCAGGCGGGCCAGGGGGATGCGCACCGCCAGGCGGTCGCGGTTCCATTCCACAAGGGCGGCGGCCAGGGGATGGGCACGGTCCAGCTCCACCTCGCGGTACGCGGCCAGGATCAGCGCCCGATCGTGGCGCAGGGCGCGCAGCAGGTAGCGCAGGAGGAGCAGGCTGCCCTGGTCGGCCCAGTGCAGGTCGTCGAGGAAGAGCAGCAGGCCCCGCTCGGCGGCCAGCCCCTGCAAGAAACGGGCCAGGTGATCGAAGAGGCGCAGCCGCTCCTCCTGGGGTGGCAGGGGCGCGCTGGCCTCCAGGCGCCCCAGGCGGGCCTGGATCTCGGGGGCCAGGCGGGCCAGCTCCGCGGCCGTGCCGCCCCCCAGGTGCTGCCTCAGGACGTGCTCCTCCTGCCGGTGTACCCAGCCCCGCAGCGCCTCGACAAAGGGCAGGTAAGGGACGGCCATCTCGTACTCGTAGCAGCCCCCCTCCAGGACGGCGGCGCCGTCGAGCCGGGCAACGATCATGGCCTCGTTGGCCAGTCGGGTCTTGCCCACGCCCGGCTCGCCGGAGAGGAGGACCAGTTGCCCCTGGCCCTGGCGGGCCCTGTTCCATAGGCCACGCAGCTCGGCCAGCTCGGTGCGGCGCCCCACGAGGCGGCCGCGGTTGAGCTGTTCCAGGAGCGAGACCGAGGCCACGGGCCGGGCCGGAACCCCAGCGCCCGGCGCGTCCGCCGGCTGGTCGATGCTCTCCAGCTCCGCCAGGAGGTCCGCCGCCGAAGGGTAGCGGTCGCCCGGCTCTTTGGCCAGCAGCCGCAGGATGACCGCCTCCAGGCGCGGTGGGAGATCGGGGCGGAAGGTGCTCGGCGGGACCACCGAAGCGTGAAGATGCTGCGACAGCACAGCCAGGGGGTCGTCGCCCTCGAAGGGCAGGCGGCCCGACACCATCTCGTACAGCATCACGCCCAGGGCGTACAGGTCGGCGCGGCCGTCCACCTGCTGGCCGAGGACCTGCTCGGGGGCCAGGTAATAGACAGTGCCCAGCAGGTCGCCCCCCACGGTCGCCCGGCCCGACAGGCTGTGGGCCAGGCCAAAGTCCATCAGCTTCACCTGGCCGGTGGTGCCCGGGCGGGTGCCCCGCGCCACCGACACGTTCTCCGGCTTCAGGTCGCGGTGAACGATGCCCTGACCGTGGGCGTGCTCCAGGGCGGCGCAGATCTGCCGGGCGACGGACAGGATCTCGTCCAGGTCGCGGGGCGGCGCCTCGTGGAGTGACTGGCCCTCGACCAGCTCCATGACGATGTAGGGCAGGCCGGCGGCCTCGCCGGCGTCGTACACCGAGACGATGTTGGGGTGGTTCAGGCGCGCGGCAGCCTTGGCCTCGGCCAGGAGGCGCGCCCGGGCCTGCTGGCCCAGCCCGGCCTCGCTCAACACCTTGACGGCCACGTCTCGGTCGAGGAGGTCATCGTGGGCGCTGTACACCGTGCCCATGCCGCCCTGGCCCAGCTCGGCCAGGAGGCGGTAGCGCTCGTGCAGGCGCGTGTTCAACATCCTCTACGCTCGATCCCAGGTCCAGGGCTCCAGGACGTGCTCGGAATAGGTTGCCTGGCAGGGGCGGCCGCGGGCGAACCAGGCGCGCCGCTCCTCCGGGTTGACGATCATGCTGAACACGGTGACCGAGTCGATGCCGTGCTTGCAGATGGAGCCCGGATAGTTGGCATGGTCGGCCAACAGTGTGCGAAACAGCTCGGGCGACAGCCGCCCGTAGTTCTCGCGCAGCAGGCGCATGGCCCGGTTGTGGCGGATCACCGAGCCGGCTATGTCGTTGCGGTCAGCCTCGAAGTGGCGCATGGCGCTGCTGGCATAGTGGTTGGCGTGGGCCAGCAGGTCGCCGTCGATATAGATCGGCTCGCAGTCGGTGGCCGAGCCCTCCATGCTGTACACTTCGCCGTCGGCGTCGGCGATGACGTTGTTATAGTTGGAGGCGCGCCGGGGCAGGAGACAGGCGGCCATGGCCTCCTCCAGGCGCCGGGCGGCCAGGATGGCCCGCACTGCCAGGAGCCGCGGCACGCCGGGCCGGATGTCGCTGTTGGAGAGCTGGTTGCCCGACATGACGATGCCCGCCGCGTTAAAGCCGGCGCTGTAGCCCAGCCCGCCCACCGAGCAGGCCAGGAATTCGGGCTCGTCGCCGGCCTGGACCTTGAGGAGCACCAGGTCATCCTCCACTTCGGGCCCCAGGTCGTTGGTGTGGGCCACCAGGGTCGAGCCGTCGGCCGTGGCCCGGCCCCGGGCCACCATGTCGCTGCAGCCCTTGACCCTGCCCGGCCCCGCCGGCTGCCCGTCGTGCCGCGCCACCGCCCGCCAGCCCGGGCCCAGGTTGCGCCAGGCAGTCTCTTCCCACAGCTCCTCACACAGCTCCAGGAACACGTCCTCGAAGGGCAGGTTGGCCCCCTCGGCGATGCCCTCCAGCTCCCGGACGTACCGGGGATAGACGTCCCGGGTGTGGGCCAGGTAGATGTGGCCCTGCTGC
This sequence comes from Anaerolineae bacterium, assembly GCA_034428935.1. Lineage (GTDB taxonomy): Bacteria > Chloroflexota > Anaerolineae > JAAYZQ01 > JAAYZQ01 > JAAYZQ01. The sequence continues at coordinate 9,894 of DAOUHB010000226.1, forward strand.
CGCATGTCGTCCAGCGTCACCCCGGCGGGCAGCTCGGCGCCCAGCGCCGCCACCATGCGCTGCAGCGTGGGCCTCAGCTCCTCGCCGATCTGGCGGCCCACCTCCTGGTGCGAGCCCCGCACGGCGATGACGGGAATGGGTTCAGTGGCCATGGCTTCCTCCTGCCGCGCCCGTGCCCGAAGCCGTCGACGATGCGGCCGTGGCTCAGGACTGTTTCGTATTGCATGTCGTTCACCTCGCGGAGGGCCGCGGGCTGCGCCGGACCGCTGCCCGCTTGCACCTGTCCGGTGGGGTTAGGAATGGCCACGGAGGCCGTGACGCGGCGTCTTT
>DAOUHB010000227.1:0-9577 GCA_034428935.1 Anaerolineae bacterium
TGGCGCTCCCCAGCTGCGACAGCCTGGAGCTGGCACTGACCAGTTTGAAATTGTGCCTGGTGACGACCTGTAAGGTCAATCGACGTCGAAAGCATCCCAGTACCTATCAACTACTGCTGAATGTGCCTTAACTTGATGCATATAGGGCAAGCCCTGCCCCTACCAGACGACCACCGGAATCGGGTGTACGGGCAACCCTCGCGGTTGCCCGCCGTCCAACATGGGGGCGCGGGACAAGTTGACGGGCGCCCTCGTTTCTGCTACAATAACCCCAGCTCTACCAGATTAGTCTGCTCACCAGGATGGTCGAGATGCGCAAGGTAGCTATCGTTGGATTCAAGGGTGGGATCGGCAAGACGACGCTGTGCGTCAACCTGGGCGCGGCCCTCGCCCTTCGCGGGCGACGAGTCCTACTCATCGACACCGACACCCAGGCCAACATCTCTCTATCGCTGGGTCTGAAGGAGCAGGCCAAAACCCTGTCGGAGGTCCTCATCCGCAAGGCACGGGCCGTGGACAGCATCGTCCAGGCCAGGGACAACCTCGACGTGCTGCCCAGCAGCCTGGGCCTCTTCAAGGCGCAGCAGCGCATGGTCCTGGAGATGGCTCGCGAGGAGATCTTTCGCGAGCTGTTTGCCGAGATCGACGGCTACGACTACCAGTTGCTGGACTGCGCTCCGTCGGTTTCGCTGCTGACGGTGAACGCCGTGGCCTACACGGAGGAGGTCTTTATCCCCGTCTCCATGGAGATGCTGGCCCTGGCCGGCGCCCGCCACTTCATGCGCTACCTGCGCGACATCAGCCGGGTCCTGGGCAGCGGCGCGGCCATCCGCCTCATCGTGCCCACCTTTTACGATCCCAGGCGGCGGGTGAGCGAGACGGTGCTGCAATCCCTCATTGCCGATTTCGGCTCGCGGGTGACCCATCCCATTCGCATCGACACCAAGCTGTCCGAGGCGCCCGGATCAGGGCAGACGATCTTTGAATATGCGCCGGGCGGCCGGGGCGCCGAGGACTTTGCCCGGCTGGCCGACCTCGTGGAGAAGATGGGACCCCTGGCCAGCGGCAGCGGCTGACGCCCGCCGGGCTGCCGGGAGAAAGGAGGAGCAGGTGACGCGGATCATTGCCATTGCCAACCAGAAGGGCGGCGTGGGCAAGACGACCACGACCATCAACCTGGCCGTCGCCCTGGCAGCCATGCAGAAAAAGATTCTGGCGGTGGACCTCGATCCCCAGGGCGCCCTGTCGGTGGGCCTGGGCGTGGACGGCATCGGCCTGGAGTCGACGATCTACCAGGCCATGATCGACCCCGAGATGCCCCTGCGGCGCATCGTCTATCCCGTCAAGGCCTACCTGGACCTGGTGCCGGCCAACATCGAGCTGGCCTCGGCCGAGATGGAGCTCATCGCCGAGATCCGCCGCGAGTTCATCCTGCACCGCATCCTGGAGCCCCTGCTGGAATGGTACGATTTCGTCCTGGTGGATTGCCCGCCCAGCCTGGGGCTGCTCACCATCAACGCCCTGTGCGCCAGCCAGGAGGTCCTCATCCCCATGCAGTGCGAGTACTTTGCCATGCGCGGCATCCGCCTGCTGCTGGACGCCATCGAGCGGGTCAAGGGGCGCCTGAACCCCACCCTGGAGCTGGCCGGCATCCTGCCCACCATGTACTCCACGGGCACCATCCACGCCCGCGAGGTCCTGGAAGAGATCCGGGCCGTCTTTGGCGACAAGGTGTTCGACGTGGTGATCTACAAGAGCATCCGCTTCGCCGAGGCTTCGGTGGCCAACCAGGCTATCGTGGAGTATGCCGGGCGGCACAAAGGCGCGGAGGCGTACAACAAGCTGGCCAGGGCCATCGCCGGGGAGCCGACCTCTTCCTGACCCTCTCCTGCGAGGAGAGGGAATCTACCGACCTCTCCCTGACCCTCTCCTGCGAGGAGAGGGAAATTGCCGACCTCTCCCGGCCCCTCTCCCCTCTCCCTCGTGGGGAGAGGGGCCGGGGGTGAGGGTCGGTCCGCCCTCCTACACCTCTTGGGGGAGCGGCGCGGCCCTGCGCACCTGGAGGCGGAAGCCGTGCACGCCGGCGATCTCGACGCGCTCTCCCTTCTCGATGGGGCCCTCGAGGCTCTCGGCCTGCCACAGCTCGCCCCGGACAAAGACCGTGCCCTCGGGCTCGAGGGCGGTGCGGGCCTCGCCAAGCTGCCCGATGAGGCCCTCGGTGCCGGTGACGGACGGCCGGCGGCGGATCTGCATGACCTTGGTCATGGCAAAGGCAAAGAACAGGCCGGTGACCAGGGCGACGCCGACGATGGCCGAGATGGACACGCGGTAGAGGGGCGAGTTAAAGAGCAAGAGGGCCCCGGCGACGAGGGAGACGACGCCCCCCACGGTGAGGACACCCCCCGTGGCGGCCTTGACGTCGGCGACAAAAAGTCCAAAGGCCAGGATGATAAAGATGAGCCCGGCATAGTTGACGGGCAGCACGCCCAGGGCGTAAAAGGCCAGGACCAGGCAGATGGCGCCCACGATGCCGGCCACGTATCCGCCGGGGGCCGACAGCTCGAACAGGAGGGCGTTGAGGCCCACAGTGAGCAGGATAAAGGCCACGGTGGGGTTGGTGATGATGTGCAGGAACTGCTCGGGAAAGGTCATGGGCAGCTCGCGCACCTCGGCGCCCGCGGTCTCCAGGACCACCCGCCGGTCGTTGACGACCACCTCCAGGCCGTCCAGGCCGGCCAGCAGCTCGTCCAGGTTGCCGGCGACGAGGTCGATGACGCCCAGCTCCAGGGCCTCTTCGGCGGTGGCGGCCCGGGCCTCCTCAATGGCGGACTCAGCCCAGGCGACGGCCTCGTCGCCCCGGCGGGCGGCCAGGCCCCGGGCCTGGGCCTTCAGGTCCTCCTTGACCTTGGCCTCCATGGTCTCGCCCAGGTCCTCGCCCTGGGAGCCCACGGGACTGGCGGCGCCGATGGTGGTGCCGGGGGCCATGGCCGCGGCGTGGCCGGCCAGGGTAATCAGGGTGCCGGCCGAGGCGGCGTAGGCGCCCCGGGGGTAGACATAGACGACGACAGGCACGTCGGAGGCGAGCATGGCCGAAATGACGCGGTTCATGAGGTCGGTCTGGCCGCCCGGGGTGTTGAGGAGCACCACCAGGGCCTCGGCGCCGTCCTCCTCGGCGGTGGCGATGCCCCGCTCGATATAGCTGATCATGATGGGCGTCACGGCGCCCTCGATCTCCAGGACGTCGACGTGGGCCGCCGCCTGCCCCTGCGCGCCGCCGGCAGCGCCCACGGACAGGAAGAGCACCAGCCACAGCACCAACAGAGCCCAATTCCTGCCCTTGCCCTTCATTCAAGCCACCTCTCCAGTCTCGGTCGTCCTGGTTAACATTATACTCCATTGCCGGCGAAAAGACAACACGCATCGCAGTTGACATTCCGCATCGGCGGTTGTATAATACCGTGGCCAAGTTGTCAAGGGACTATAAGTCCGCTTGCATCCACTGCGGCTCGCTGCAATTGTCCCTGCATTCTCACTCCGCCCGTGTGTCGTGGCGGATATAACCTGAAGAAGGGAGGTGAGGCATCCAGCCAAGATTCGTCTTGTGACTCGCGCAGTACATCTCTCTGTGGAAAAGAAAGGAGCACTTTATGTTCATGGCACATTGGCGCCATCGAATTGGACGTTGGGCGGCACTCTTGGCCGCCATGTTGGCACTGGCTGTCCTGGTCGTGCTGGTCGCAGGCTCTACGCAGGCCCTGGCCGCCCAGGCTCCGGGAGAGGTCGAGAGCCTGCAACCCCCCGATCCCTACCTGATCCTCGACGTGAACTATGGCCACGACTGGGTGGAGGGCACCTATGAAGCCGGCCACACGCTGTGGCTGACGGTAACCGACGAATCGGGTGCGGTCAAGGCCACGGCCGAGCTGCAGACAGGGCAGCTCCCCTGGGGGCCGCCGGAGAACATTGGCTTTTCGACCAATGTCGGCGACCCGTGGAAGCCCTTGAGGCCCGACATCGCGGCCGGCGACTGGGTCTACGGCCGCGTCGACAACGGCCGGACGGCCGAGGTGCAGTTGGGCGAGATCACGGGCACACCGAACGTGGGGAATGACACCATCGCGGGCAATGTGTACGCCAACTGGCTGCCGGAGCCCATAGGCCTCTCGTGCAGCGTGTGGGAGCAAGATGGCCCCGGACTCGACCTCTGGATCGACCCCGACGGCGGCGACTACTTTTGCGACTTTGGCGCGCTGGGTTGGAACCTGTTGCCCGGGCACGACGTCAGTGTACAGTACCAGGAACCGGGCGGCCACCGGGTGATGAACGTGTTCCAGGAGCCGGCGCCAAACCTGCGCCTGGAAAAGTGGCCCGAGGGCAGCGGCCAGGCATTCCCGGGCGGCGCGGCCGTCTTTCACCTGCGCGTGCAAAATGACGGCGACGCGGCGGCCAGCCAGGTGATCGTCACCGATACGCTGCCGGCCAACGCGAGCTACGCAAGCGATAGCAGCGGCGTGACGCCCACCCTTGCCGGCAGCGAGGTGATCTGGGACCTGGGTCCGCTGGCCTCTCAGCAGCAGATCGACTTCTACCTTTACCTGGACCACACCGCGGGCGACGGCGACACGATTCACAACGTGGCCGACGCGTGGGCGCTCTACGACAACCAGGTCGACGACAACCACGCCGAGGCCGACGTGCAGGTGGTGGCCGAGTTTCCCGACCTGTGGATCAACAAGCACCCGGAGACGGCGAACCCCATGGCGGGCGAGACCATGTTGTGGCGCCTGGACTATGGCAACCAGGGCCCCGTGGCCAGTGGACCCGTGGAGCTCACCGACACCCTGCCGGCAGGCACCACCGTGGTGGAGTGGTGGTCGGCGAATGGCTATGGGTGGGAAGAGGTTTCGTCCAACGGCCAGCTCGTCCTGCGGACACCCAGCGTTCCAGGCCACTGGGGCGACCAGATCTACCTCCGGCTGGCCGTCAACTCCGGCCTGGCCGTGGAGACTCAGCTCGCCAACACGGCCGAGGTTGTGACGTCGGCCGACACCGACCCGAACAACAACAGGACCGAGCGCGACGACGTGTGGGTGAGCGACGAGTGGCGGAACGCGTCGGTTGACAAGAGCCTTTCGTGGGCTACCCTGGTGCCTGGCGGGAGCATAGAATACAGCGTGGGGGTGCGAAACAACGGAAACGCAGCGGCAACCTTTGTCCTGACGGACGTCCTGCCGGCGGGCACGTCGTTCGACGCCGCGTGGTTGAACCAGGGATCGACGAACGTGCCCTTCCCGCCGGACCACGTGGACAACACGATGGCTGTGTGGGAGCTGGGTGTCCTGGAGCCGGGCGACTGGAAGAACCTGCAGGTGCGGCTGGCCATCGCGCCCGCGACAGCCGCGGGTACGGTGTTGGAGAACTGTGCCTACGTGGACATGGGGCACGTCGACCACATGCCCTACGACAACGAGGCGTGTCACACCTCGCAGGTGAACCCGCCAGGGCCCAACCTGGCCGTCGACAAGACCCACCGGTGGAACGGGCATGGCCAACTGGAGTACAACATCCAGGTACACAACCTGGGCATCACCTTGCTGGAGGACGTGGTCTTGACCGATGTGCTGCCAGCGGGCACCGCCTTTAACGGCAACTGGTCGAACTGGTTCCAGCAGCCTGTGATGCTGACGGACCAGTCAGCCACCGAGCTGGTCTGGACCATCCAGCGGATGGAGCCGGGGTGGAGTGCCGGCCTGGCTTTCCAGGTAGACCTGGATGGGGGGCTGGTGGGCGTGCCGGGATTGGCGTTCACCAACACCGTCGAGGCACCGGTGGCCGGCGACGTGGCGCCCGGCGACAACGAGGACACAGAGGTCGCCTACAGCGGCCCGGACCTGTACGTGAAGAAGGAACTGACCGGCGGGCAGCCGGTCCCTGGCGGCATCATCACGTTCACGGTTGAGCTTGGCAACGCCAACCAGGGCGGGCCGTGGGGCACCGCCGCGGGCACGCACCTGACCGAGACGCTGCCGGCGGCCACGACGTTCGTCACCGCCACGGCGCCGTGGGACCCCAGCCAGCCATGGGTTCCCGAGTCGGTCGAAGGCAACACGGTCGTCTGGGCCTGGAAGGACCTGACCCCCGGCGAGGTTTGGTTCTTTGACGTGGTGGTCGAGATCGACCAGGACGCATCGAACGGCGACGTGCTGATGAACACGGTCGAGATCGGCAGCGACGACCCCGAGCAGGACGTGGAATTCGACGTGTCGAACAACACGGCCCAGGCGGTCGTCACCGTGCAAGGAGCGCACCGGATCTACTTGCCGCTGGTCCTGAGAAACGGTTAGACCCCGACGAGGCAGGCGCCGGGGGAGCGTCCATAGGGGCGCTCCCCCGGCTTGTTCTTTGCACTCTTGCGGCAGGGCAGGGCCACACCGCTCCGCCGCCACACCATCCACCATCAGCTTCAGAGTTGAAAATCCTTGGCCAGCTCCCCTTGCCCTCGGCTCCCATCATACGCCGCCAGCCCGATTGTGGCAGGATCTGGACCACGAAGGTCACGAAAGGGACGAAACACGCGAAAGGGGGTGTTGGCGGGAGTGAGGCCGCTCACTTGTGCGCCTTTCGCCCTCTTTCGCGGATTTCGTGGCCCAGACGCTTCTTGACCTCATCCATACCCGTGCCGCCAACGCTGAGTGCAGCCAACGCGCCCTCGTCCAGGACGACGGTAAGGCCGGGCGCGCCCTCGGGCCACTCGAGGCGCACGTCCGCCGGCAGGCCGAGGCGGTCGCGCAGGTCGGGCCAGTCGTCCAGGCTGCAGGGGAGGTGCGCCGCCAGCAGGCTGGCCAGGCCCTCGCGCCGTGGGGGCGCGGGCGCGGCCCGGGGGTCCGGCCCCGCCAACCCCGCCGCCAGCCAGGAGCGCACGTCGGCCCCATCCTGGTGCATCTGGTTCACGTCGCCCCACCACGGCCGCCAGCGCCGGGCATCCTCCAGGAGGCCGGCCCACCAGGCCGCGGCCCGGTCCCCCTTGTTGGGGTCCGGGTCGGCGTCCAGCGCCACCAGCACCGTCGAGCAGGCCCGCAGCGCATCGAGCCAGCGCCCGCGCCGCGCACCCCCGGTGCCCCCCACGGCCACGACCGCCACCAGGTCGCCGGCGGTCTGGGCCACAGTCAGGGCGTCGAACTCGCCCTCGACCAGGAGGGCCGGCCGCCCGGGCGCCAGGGCATCGGCGTTGTACAGCCCGTTGCCGAAACCCGCCGGACCGCAGTATTTGGGCTCGCCCGCCGGCCGCCGGACGTTGATGCGCCACAGCGCGCCGCCGGCCTCCCAGGGGATGACGATCCCACGGGGCAGCCACAGCGGCTTGCCCTCGTCCAGGCCCCACGCCTGCCGGGGCTGCCTCTCGTCCCGGGCGTTGTAGCCCAGGCCCGCCGCCCGGATGGTATCGTCGGCCAGGCCGCGGCCCCGCAGCCAGGCCAGGGCCCGCTCGCCGGCGGGCGCCCACAGGGCCTCCCCGGCCCGCGCGACAAAGGCCCGGCCCGCCTCCTGCCAGGCGGGCCCCGGCGGGCCGTCGCCGGGTGGCAGAGAGGGGCCGTCCGCGTGCCCCGGGCAGGCCGCGGCGCCGTGGCGCAGCGCCCAGGCTTCCCGCAGGGAGGCGCGGCCGGTCTCCACCAGCCAGGCCACGGCGTCGCCGCCGCGCCCGCAGGCCCGGCACCACCACCGCCCCATGCCGCGGGGATGGTGCGGCCAGATGCACAGGGCGTCGGCCCGGCTGCTGCAGCCAGGCAGCGGGCAGCGGGCCTTGTACTCGCCGCCGTTGGTGGCCGCGCTGGGCCGGGCGGGCACCGGGGTGTCCCGGCGGATCAGGCGCAGCAGGTCGAGGTCCGGTTCCTCGAATCCCATGGCGCCCATCTACGGGACGTTGTACCAAAAACACCAGAAGTACCAGATCACCATGCTGCAAGCTCCCTTTCCGGCCTCGGTGAGGCCACGGGGACGTCGTACCAAATGCACCACATTCACCAGATGGCCCTCATGCGCGCTCCCCTGGGTGGGCCGGCCCGGACACGCCCGGGCCTCCGGGGCCGCGCGGTGGCCGGGGTTCTCGGGCCGCCGGGGTGTCGAGTGGAAGAGCCCCGGACTCGTCCGGGCTGTTCTGACTCCTGGGTGGGCCGACCCGGACAAGTCCGGGACTCCGGGGCCGGCCTGGTGGTGGTTCTGGTGCTTCTGGTACGGGGTCGGGAGCGTCGACTCCGCCGGTCCCGGCTGGTGGTACTTCTGGTGGTTGTGGTGCTCCTGGTAGAAGGTCGGCGGGTCGCTCGCCGTCCGCCAGGTAGAGGGGGATGATCTGCCCCTGTTTGGCGCCTTCGCGCACGAGCCCCCGGCGCACCAGGTCGGCGACGAGCTTGGCGGTGTTGCTGGGGTCCTTGCCCAGGCGGTCGGCGATCCGGGAGGCGTAGGCCAGGTCGCCGGCGGCGGTGATGTCGCCGATGGCGGCCAGGACAGCCGCCTGGGGGCCGTCCTTCTTGACCCCGCCCGGCGCGCTGCACAGCAGCCAGGTGCAGGTCAGCCCGTCAAAGACCAGCGACAGGTCCATCTCTTCCACGTCGCGGCCCGTCACCCGCAGCACCGCCTCCTTCTTGCCCCGCGTCCGGTACAGCCCGCACACGCCGTCCAACGGCTGGGCCTTGCCCGTGCTGCCAAAGAGGTCGTCCACGGGATCGGGGCTCATCCCGTTGGCCTTGCGGTGATGGTCCAGCAGCAGGACCGTCACGTCCAGCTCCTGGGTCAGCCGCTGCAGCTCGCCGATGATCAGCGCCGTCTCGGCCAGGTCCATCTGGTCGGTGCCGCCCAGGGCCCGGGTCAGGGTGTCGACGATGACCAGGCTGTAGCCGTCCTTCTCGATGCGCTTCCGCAGGGCCAGGGTCCCGCCTTGCCCCAGGTAGGGCCAGTCGGTCTCGAAGGTGACGTCGACCTCGGCCGGCCAGAGCTGCTTCAGGGCCCGCAGTTTCAGCCGGCGGGGGCTGTCCTCCAGGGCCAGGTACAGCACCTTGCCCTTGCTCACCTGCCGGTCAAAGACGCGCCCGCCGGTGCCCACGGCGCAGGCGATCTGCAACGCCAGCCAGCTCTTGCCGATCTTGGGCCGGCCGCCGATGGACACCAGGCCGCAGGGGATGATGCCGGGCACCACCCAGACGGGGTCGGGAAAGTCGGCCTTTTGCAGCTCGGCCCACGTCCACGACGTCTTGCGGGTCTCCGGTTCCGGGTCAGTGGACAGGAGCACGCCCAGGCGGGGCTGCTCCTTCACCTTTTCGAGGAACAGCGCCCGGCAGGCGTCAGGGCCCTTCTTCAGGGTCCGGACGCGCAAGGCCGTGATGGCGCCGGCCCAGGGGCCAAAGGTCGAGGCGTCCGCCTCGCCGGGGGGCTGCCGGTCGCTCACCAGCCGGCGCAGCTCTTGCCGGGCAGCGTTTTCCTGGCGCCGCAGGATGTCCTGGCTCGTCTTCATCGATGCACCTCCGTGGTCGGTTGTGGGCACCCTTGCCAGGCAAAAGGCGGGCGTGGCAACCAGCGCGGGGCCTCT
>DAOUHB010000228.1:0-1812 GCA_034428935.1 Anaerolineae bacterium
GGCCGGCTCGGGCTGCCCGTTGCCGCCCACCGCGGCGCCGTCGCAGCCGGCCATGACGAACACGGCCAGGATGGCCACCAACGGCAGAACAAGAAACCGGAAAGCGGACGCTTCCCGGCCCATCCTCCATGATTTCATATTCACCTCCAGGGCCCGATCCTAGCATAGGATCGGGGATTTGTCAATGTATCTTGTAGTTTATGTAAACTTTTGCAGGTTGGCGGGCTTTTCCAACGGAAGGATACGCTATCTTTTTATGCCATCTTAACGGTGCGGCCCTTGACACTTTCGACATATAAGCGTATACTTATGCAATGACAGACAGGAGTCCGTTTGAGGCCCTCGCCAACCCCACCCGCCGCGCCCTGTTCGAGCTGCTGCGGGAAGGACCACGTTCGGTGAACGAGCTGGCGGAAGCACTGCCCGTGAGCCAGCCGGCCGTTTCGCAGCACCTGCAGATGCTGCGCGATGCCCGCCTGGTGCGCGTGGAGAAACGGGGCCGGCAGCGCATCTACAGCATCGACCGGGAGGGCCTGGCCGAGCTGCGAAGCTACGTAGAAAGCGTGTGGAATGAGGTGCTCGGTGCCTTTGAACGGGCGGCCAGGGAAGCAAACCTGAGGGAGGATCACGATGAATGACGTGCAGACCGCGGGCCTTCTGAGGCCCATTGTCAAGTCCTTGTTGGTGGACTTGCCGCCGGAGGCAGCCTTTCGACTCTTTACCGACGGGGCGGGCAGTTGGTGGCCCCTGCCCAGCCACTCGGTGGCCGGCGACGACGCCGTCACCTGCACCCTGGAGGGCCGCGTGGGCGGGCGCTTTTACGAGGTGAGCCGCGGCGGCGACCAGGCCGAGTGGGGCCGGGTGCTGGCCTGGGAGCCGCCCCGGCGCCTGGTGATGAGTTGGTATCCCGGCCGGACGCCGGCCGACGCCACCGAGGTGGAGGTGAGCTTCCAGGCCGAGGGCAGCGGAACCCGGCTGACCCTCACCCACAGGGGCTGGGAGCGGGGCGTGCCCGACTCCGCCCGGTACGAGGGCTATGTCACGGGCTGGGACTTCGTCCTGGGCAAGTACATCGACCGGGCCCGTCAGCCTGCCGTATGACTTATCTCATGGACGGACCGCACGACCCATGGTATGCTGCCGGGGAAGGCGCCGCGAGGGCGGCCCTGGCAGAGTGAGAGAAGGGACGTGAGGTGGACGGCATGGCGAGCGACGAACAGAGAGCGGGCGTGCCGGGCCGGCGGCTGTGGCTCCTGGCCCTGGGGGCCTTTGTCCTGGCCGGCTCGACGGGCGTGCTGCTGCGGGCGGGGATGCTCCACGGCTTCCCGGGCGGGCTCCAATTCACCAACGTGCGCCACGCCCACTCGCACCTGATGTACTTTGCCTGGGCCACGCCGGCCCTCATGCTCCTCATCAGCGCCTGGCTGCCGGGCCAGACGAGCCGCCCGGCCGGGCGGGGGTTTGCCTGGACGGCCGGGGCGGCCATCCTCCTGGGGCTCCTGTCCTATCCGCCGTTTCTGCTGGCGGGCTACGGCCGGCTGGCCGTCGCCGGGCGGGAGCTGCCCCTGTCGGGCATGATCTCGGGGGCCGAGATGCTGCCCTGGCTGGCCTTTGCCCTGCTCTACCTCCGCGCCCGTCGCGGCGTGAGCGGCAGCCAGCCGCTGCGCCTGTGGGACCTGGCCATCCTGTTCCAGCTCCTGGCCGCCGGCGGCGCGGGCCTGCGCTCCGGCCTGGCCGTGGCGGGGGCGCGCGATCCCTTCTGGAGCGCGGCCGGCGTCCACTTTTTCCTGGACCTCTTTTCCGACGGCTGGT
>DAOUHB010000229.1:0-6123 GCA_034428935.1 Anaerolineae bacterium
TCGTACCGCACCCGCTCGCCCAACAGGCACGTGCTGATCCCCAGGCGGATGACAGGCTCGTTTTGCTGCCGTTCTTCGTTCGACATTTTATTCCTCCCAACCAGGCTCGGCGCGGCAATGCCCGGCTAGCCCTTCACGTACGACAACTTTTCCGCAATGCGCCCGGCTCTGATCGTGTAGATGTCCACTCCCCGGACGCGCCCAGGGTGGCCCTGGTCGTCCACCCAGTGATAGATCCAGCGCATGACGCAGCGGTCGCCCGCCGCCAGGACCTCCTCGATCTCGATCCGCGGCTGCCGGGAGGTGCGAAAAAACTCGACCCAGAACGCACGGACAGCCTCCTGGCCCTCATAGCGGACGCCATCGGGCGCGGGCGAAGTGTTCTCGAACACGCAATCCTCGGTCATCAAGGCCATCATGGCATCCACATCGCGGGCGTTCAGTGCCTCGTTGAACTGCTCCACCAGCCGGACGCCGGGCGCCGGCGTGGACGGGACGGGCATCACGGCGACTTGAACTCCCGGCTGCGGGCCATCCTCCCCCTCCACAATCTGCAGCTCGCTGCTCAGTTCCACGGCACGGCGCATCGTGGCATAGGTAGAGCAGTACTTTTCCTCCGTCAACTGCACGGCGTGCGCGAGCTTTTGCGGGTCGAGGTGATGCCCGCTGAACCGGTAGACAATGTGGATCTTCTGAAAGCGCCACGGCGCAGCGTCCTCCCGAACGCTCTCGGCCGTAACGCGCAGGCCCGCCAGCGCCTGGCGTTGCTTGCTGACGATGGAAACGATGTCCCACGCCGCGCAACCGATGACACTGAGAGGCAACAGATCGGCGCCGTTCACTCCCGACGGTTGTGTCATGACGATGGGAAAGCCAAAGCGATCGGCCATCAAGAAGACCTGATCGCGGACCCACTCAACCTCGACCTTCTCAATAGGCATCACAACCTCCAGCGACCAAGACGATCCTCAGGGCCATTCTAAGCGAAAAGGCCGCCGCTGGCAAGCAATGCCGGCCTACAAGCGCAACCTCAGTGCATTATGTAGAGTGAGTCCGCCGGGTGAAGCTGGAGCTGGGCAGGCGTAAAAGTCGTGAGTTCGAGCAAGAAGCCCGCGCGGTCTCGCTTGTTCAGCCTCAACGTGCGGTTTGACAGGCGGTAAGAAACATGGCAAAATCCATTTCCATACAATCATCCTACCCGAGGAATCCCGGGACGAGATTCCAGGGGCCCGCGCCCGCAAAGCCGGCCGAGTCTGCCCCCCCACCCGTCCAGGGACACGGAGTGCGCGTTTGTTATCTATAGGCAAAATTGCCGTCGGCCTGCTGGCCAGCTCGATGGTGCTGGCCCTTGTGGGCCCTGTCCTTGGCGAGGTAGTCGCCTGCCAGCCTCCCTTTTTCCCGCGGGAGAGCATCACTCCCCTTACCGAGTGGGACATTCCCTTTGAAGACGTCTCCTTCGCCACGTCCGGCGGCCTGACCCTGCGGGGCTGGTTCGTCCCGGCGAAAGAGCCCGACGCGCCCGCCGTCTTCTATGCCCCGGCCACGGCCCACGATCAGCGCTCGGGCCTGTCACTGGTGCCTGCCCTGCACGCGGCGGGCTATCACGTCTTGCTCTTTAGCTATCGCGGCCACGCCCGCAGCGATGGCCCAAGCTGGGGCTTTACCTACGGGGCCGGCGAAAGCTACGACGTGGATGCCGCGGTCCGCTTCCTGTACGAGACCAGGGGCATTCGCCGCATCGCAGCCATCGGCCATTCCGCCGGCGCCGTCTCCAGCATCATCAGCGCCGCGCGCAATCCGCGGATCGGCGCCGTGGTGGCCGTCGCCCCGTACAACGACGTTGCCGAAGTGTGGCAGACGAGCACGCCGCCCGTGGTCCCGGCCTTTATCCTGGAATGGTCGCTGCGCCTGGCCGAAAAGCGCAAGGGCTTTGACCGTGCCGAGGTCTACCCCGTGGGCGTCGTGGATCAGATCGCGCCCCGCCCGCTGCTCCTCATCCACGGCACCCGCGACCGGCGCATCACCCAGGAACAGGCGCTGCGCATGTTTGACGCTGCCTGCGAGCCCAAGTCCTTGTGGCTGGTGCACGGAGCCACCCACGCGGGCATCCGCACCCCAACCCTGGACGATATGATGCCCGGGGTCATTGCCTTCCTGGACGCCGCGCTGCGCCCCGAGGATCAGCAGGCCGTCCTTCCCCTGCCCCACCCCGGGAAAGCCATCGCCGCCGATTAGCCTGGCACCCGCCGACTAGCCGGGCTCGCGCCGGATCCAATCCCGGTGTGAGGCAATGTCCCGGTCGAGAAACAGGCGGTACAGCAGAACCTGCCGGCGCTCGGGGCCGGGGGATGGCAGGGGCCGCCGGTTGGCCTCCAGGCGCTTGATCAGGGTCAGCAGCAGCATGGCCACGGCAGCCGGCGCTACGATCTCGGGCCCGCCGATGGCACGGGCCAACAGGGGCATCGTGGCCAGGCTGGCCAGCGCCCAGGGCGCCGAGTCGCCCAACAGCCAGCCGGCGGCCAAGAAGCCCAACATCCAGGGAAAACCCCACGGAAAGAGGACCAGCCAGGTCCCCATAAAGCCCGACAACCCCCGCCCCCCGGTAAAATTCAAGAAGACCGGCCAGTTGTGGCCGGCGGTCGCCGCCAGCCCCGCCGCCGCGGCGGCCGGCTCGCCCAGGCCGAGGCTGAGGCCCAGCCAGGTGGGCAGGGCGGCCTTGGCCATGTCGAACAGGCCGACGGGCACCACGGCCCAGCGGGCCACGTGCTCGTAGACCATGGAGGCGCTCACCGTCCCGCTCCCGTAGCGGCGCAGATCGGCCCCCTTGAGCAGGCGGGTCAGCCACTGTGCTGTCGGGATGGAGCCCATCAAGTAGGCACCCACCAGCAACAAGACAAGCTGGACGGCTGTTTCCACCACTTTCCGCCCCTCAGTCGGCGTAAAAGGCCAGGCCAAGCAGGCCGGGCCCGGCGTGGGCGCCCATCACCGGCGTGAACTCGGTCACGTGCAGCTCCACGCAGTCGAACCGCTCGGCCACCTGCTGGCGCAGCGCCTCGGCCTCCTCGGCCGCGTCGCCATGGCACACGGCCACGTGGACCGGCCGGTCGCCGGCATGCTTGCCCATCTCGCGCAACATGCAGTCAACCGCCTTCTTTCGGGTGCGGGCGATGGTCAGGGGCTCGGCCCGCCCGTTCACCAGGTGCAGGATCGGCATGATGCGCAGGGCGCTGCCCACCAGCGCCGCCGCTCCACCGATGCGCCCCCCACGATGCAGGTATTCCAGCGTTTCCAGGGCGGCCAGGAGCCGCACCCGCTTGCTCATCTCCTCCGCCCGGGCCGTCACCGCGTCGAGGCCGGCGCCGGCAGCCGCCGCCCGGGCCGCCTCCAGCACCACAAAGCCCTGGGCCATGGCCGCCGTCTGCGAGCTGACGACGCAGATGGGCAGATCATCCACCAGTTGGCTGGCCAACAGGGCGGTGTTATAGACGGCGCTTAGCTGGGGCGGCAGGTGGATGGCGACGATGCCCTGCGCTTCGCCGGCCACCGACGCAAACACCCGCAGGAAATCGCCCACCGACGGGGCGGAGGTTCTGGGCACGTGCCGGCCGCTGCGCAGCAGCCGGTAGAACTCGCCCGGCGCCAGGTCAACGCCATCCCGGAAGCTGTGCCCATCCAGGTGGAGCAGAACGGGCACCACCCGGATGTCCAGCTCCTGCACCAGCCTCTCGGGCAGGGCGGCATTCGAGTCGGTGACGACGACGACTCTTTTCATTTCCGGCCTCCCGTCAAAAGCCCCCTCGCGCCGGAAGCGAAGGGGCTTTCAAGGACGTCTCTCGCCCGGTCGGGCCATAGCGGCTCGACCGGTCCCCCTCGCGCTCCGGCACCGGCCTCCCCTGGTCCGGAGAGAAGGCCGGCAGCACCTCTGCGCTCAGCCAGTAGGTGAGCAAGCCAAAGAGGATGCTCGCGCCCAACAGGATCAACACCAACAGGATAAACACAACCGCTGTTCTGCGGTGCCACATTCCGGCCTCTTGCCTCCTCAAGACGCAGGTGCACCCAGTCCGACTGGCGGCTCGGCGCGCATCAAGATCATGCCGGGCGCGCTTCAGCCCCTCGGTTACATTATATCCATGTTCCGTCAAAGGCGAGGGATCGAAGGGTAAAAACGGGTCGATATCTGGTCAATAAAAGTTAACGCGGAGCCACCTGCCCTCTATTCCTCCGCGGCGGGCCTGAACCAGTAGCCCACCCCGTGCTCCGTCAGGATGTACTCCGGCCGATGGGGGTCCGGCTCCAGCTTGAGGCGCAGGCGGTGGATGTAGCTCTTGAGATAAGAGATCTCGTCGGTGTACTCCCGGCCCCACGCGCGGGCCAGGAGCACCTCGTGGGTCATGATCTGGCCGGCGTTGCGCACCAGGGTGTAGAGCAGCCGGTACTCGGTGCCCGTGAGGTCCACCGGCTGGCCGCGCACCGCCACCTCGCGCCGGGCAAAATCGACCGAGATGTCGCCGCTGACAAAGGGCCGCCCGCCAGCCAGGGGCAGGCTGCGGGCCCGCCGCAGCACGGCCCGCACGCGGGCCAACAGCTCCAGGTGGCTGAAGGGCTTGGTCACGTAATCGTCGGCGCCCAGCTCCAGCCCCTGCACCTTGCTCAGCTCGTCGTCGCGGACGGTGAGGAGGATGACCGGCACGTCGGAAAAGAGGCGGATGGCCTTCAGCACTTCGAAACCGCTCATCTCGGGCAGGCCGACGTCCAGCAGGACGACGTCGGGCCGCTCCCGCTCGATGGTCTCCAGGGCCTCGGGCCCGTCCTCGGCACCGGCCACCTCCCACGTAGGCTGCTGCATCTGGAAGCTCATGGCCACCAGTTTGCGCACGTCGGGCTCTTCGTCTACGATGAGAACCTTCATGGCACCCTCTTCCCGCCGGCCGGCACCGTGAAGCAGAACCTGCTGCCCTTGCCCACCTCGCTCTCCACCCAGATGCGTCCCCCGTGCAGCTCGACGATCTCCCGGGCGATGTAGAGGCCCAGCCCCATGCCCGACAGCCCCCGGTCGTTGACCACGACGTAGAACTTGTCAAAGAGGTGCGCCTGGTCCTCGGCGGCGATGCCGGGGCCATCGTCGGCAACGCTCACCTGGAAACCGCCCGCCGTCTCGGCCAGGCGGACCTCGATGTGCCCCTGCTTGGGCGTGAAGGTGATGGCGTTGGACAGGATGTTGGTCAGCACCTGCTCGATGCGCCGCCGGTCCACCTCCACCGGGCAGGGGGCGTCCAGGCGGTGGAGCCGCACCTCCTGGCCCTTGCGCAGCGCCAGGGGATGGAGCGCCTCCACGACGCGGCCGGCGACCTGCTGTAGATCGGTCGGCTGCCGGGCGAGGGTGATCTGGCCGGCGTCCAGCTTGGTGATCTCGAGCAGCTCGCCGACCAGGACTTCCAGGCGGCGCACGTGATGGTCCATGGTGCGGATCAGCTCGGCCCGGGTCGCGGGCGAGTTGTCGCCGGCGGCCGCCAGCAGGTCCACGGCCGTCCGAACGCAGGTCAGCGGCGTGTTCAGCTCGTGCGACACCGACAGGACAAAACTCTCCTGCAGCCTGTCGAGGGCCTTCAGGCGTGCCACCTGCTCCCGCTCGTGGGCGGTCTGCTGCTGCTCGCGCCGCAGTTGTTCCAGGAGCAAGCCGCACAACAGCGCCACCACCAGCAGCAACAACACCTTGGCAGCCAGGATGTACTGGGCAAAGGCAAGTTGCAGCCCGGCAGGGTTGACGTAGCACGCCGCCACATAGATCAGGCCGATGACCAGCGTCACGACCATCGTGCGCAACAGCTCCAGTTGGAAGGCGACGCCGATGATGACCGCCACGTAGAGGACGAAAAAGCTCGAGTGGTAGCCCCCGGTGAGATAGACGGCCAGCGTGGTGATAGCGGCATCCAACGCCAGGTAGTTCAGCGGGCGGCGCAGCCAGCGCACGTAGCGCATCAGGAGGACGAGGAGCGCGTTGTAGGCCAACACCACCAGCGCCATCTGGGGCACGCCGAACAACACGCCCTCCGTGGACCGGTCGAACCAGTGGAGGACGACCACAATCAACAGCGCCAGCCCGCGGAGCAGCAACACCTGGCG
>DAOUHB010000230.1:0-13425 GCA_034428935.1 Anaerolineae bacterium
GACGTCCATCTCGACGCGCTTGCCGCTCTCGTCGCGGCGGCCCGGGCCGGCGGCGACGACCTTGCCCTCCTGGGGCTTTTCCTTGGCCGTCTCGGGGACATAGATGCCGCTGGCGGTCACCTCGTCTCGCTCGATGGGCTCGACCACCAACCGGTCTGCCAGGGGTTTGAGATTAAGTGCCATTCGAAATCCCTCCTGTGCTTAGATTTGATATGCAGGCACAATTTGCGCGCTAGCACTCGGTCAGCGAGAGTGCTAACGCCGGGCGGTAGTATACTCCACTTTGCGCCAGCGTGCAAATTTTGAATTCGCCGAGGATCGAAACAAGTTGCACATCACCCGACTTGTGTTATAATGCCCATCATGCACGAGATGGCCGTGACGGAAAGCATCCTTGGGATCGTCGTGCGCCACGCCCAGCGGGCGGGCGCGCGACGCGTCGTCGGGATCAACCTGGTCATCGGCGATCTGACAGGCTTTATCGACGAGTCCATCCAGTTCTACTTTGACTTCCTATCGCGAGAGACGGTGGCCCACGGCGCCGAGCTGCGCTTCGAGCGCGTCGCGGCCCGCGTCCGGTGCCAGGCCTGCGGCACCGAGTACGAGCCGCCACGCGCGCGCATGTGGGCTTGCCCGGACTGCCGGACCCCCGGCGGCCAGGTGACCGCCGGGCGCGAATTCTCGGTGGCCAGCATCGAGGTGGAGTAAAGCGGCGCGGGGCCTCGTGCCCGCGCCAGGGAGAGGAGCATGGCCCGGGAACTGCCAGTGCTGGAAGAAATATTGAGCGCCAACGATCGGGTAGCGCGGGAGAACCGCCGGCTGCTGGACCGCCACGGGGTGGTGGCCGTGAACGTCATGGCCGCGCCCGGGGCGGGCAAGACGAGCCTGATCCTGGCCACCATCGCCGCTCTCGACCGCCGGCTGCGGGTCGGCGTCGTGGAGGGCGACGTCGCCGGCCGGGTGGACGCCGACAAGATCGCCACCACCGGAATGCCCGTGGTGCAGATCAACACCGGCGGCGGCTGCCACCTGGATGCGCCCCAGGTGGCGGGCGCGCTGGAGCGGCTGCCCCTGGATCAGATCGACCTGCTGTTCATCGAGAACGTCGGCAACCTCATCTGCCCCACCGGCTTTGACCTGGGGGAGCATCGCAAGGTGCTCATCGCCCACCTGCCCGAAGGCGACGACAAGCCCATCAAGTACCCGGGCATGTTCACCGCCGTCGATGCCCTGGTCCTCAACAAGACCGACCTGGCCCCCTACGTCGACTTTTGCCTGGCGGCTTTCCAGGAAGCCTTTCGCGCTCTGAACCCGCGCGCGCCCCTGTTCCAGCTCTCGTGCAAGACGGGCGAGGGGCTCGACGCGTGGGTGGCGTGGCTCGAGGGCCAGGGGTGATCCCGCGGTGCAGGCCGCCCCCCGGGCCGCCGTTGCCGCCGTCATTTTTGCGATTTCCTGAGGCGTGGCGGGGAGGACTTACATCTTTCGCAATCGATGGGCCGTGAGATACACGATTTCGCTCACTGACGGCTCCGTCGTTCCATATTTCGAAGTCTGCGCGGCGCGAGTATTTGACGCGCCCCGGGCTTTGTGTTAGAATTCACACAAGGCGCTGCGGGGTCGTGCGGCAAGGATGCGTGGGCCGGCTCGCAGCAAAGGAGGCGTGGGATGCCGTCTACCGTGACCCGGAAGAGCCGAAATGGACAGCCTTTCGCGACGAGTGGCGAGCAAGAGTGCAAAGTGTGTACCGAGATCCTGCGCAACACGCTGTTGTTCGGCGGCCTGAGCGAGGAGCAGTTGCGGCTCATCGCTCCGCCCTGCCGCCAGATACCGGTGGCTGAGGGCCAGGTGCTCTTTAACAAAGGTGGAGAGGCCAGTGATCTGTACGTGGTCGTCTCCGGCGAGTTCTGCCTGGAAGAAGAGATCAACGTCGAGGAGCGACTCCCGGGCAAAAGCATCGCGGTGGAACGGGTGGGCAAAAACGGTGCCCTGGGGTTGTGCGCCCTGTTGCGACCCTACCGTTGGTTCTTTACGGCGCGCTGCACGCGCGACGCACAGGTCATTGTGGTGCGCAGCGACGATCTGAAGGCCATGATGAAGAGCCATCCAGGCATCGGCATGACCGTCCTGGAAAACGCCTTCAACATTTCCTTCGAGCGGCTCATGGCCAGCCACCAGCGGGTGTTGGCCGAGCTTGGGCTGGCGGAGCTGTACGGGGCAAACCGGCGTTATTAGGAGTCATTCATGGATTTTGAAACGGTGGTGAGCTTGCTAAAGGCCGAGGTCCTGTCCCGGCACGCAAATCACAACTTTACCTTCGAGTGCGGGGCGGCCGCCGACCTGATGAGCGACGTCCTGAGCTATGCCCCCACCAGCTCGGTGCTGCTCACCGGACTCATCAACCCCCAGGTGGTGCGGACGGCCGAGATGGCGGGCATCCTGAGCATCGTCTTTGTGCGGGGCAAGCACCCACCGGCCGAGACCATCCGGCTGGCCGAGGAGGTGGGCATCCCGCTGCTCAGCACCCGCTACACCATGTACGAAGCCTGCGGCTTGCTGTACCACGCCGGCCTGGCGGGCCCCGGTCCCTGCGCCCTCTACGATCTGCCGGAGCGGGCAGCACAATAATGGAGGACGGCGTCGAGATCTCTCGACTGCACGAGCTGGTCTACCGGCTCCGCGTCGAAGAGGTCATGCAGAAGGAGGTTATCTCTGTCTCGCCCGAGACGGGCATGCGAGAGTTCAAGGAACTGCTGCGCTCCCGTCGCATCTCGGGCGCGCCGGTCGTCGAGGGAGGCCGCCTGGTGGGCCTCATCAGCCTGGAGGATCTCATCCGCGCCCTGGAGCAGGGGGGCATGGACGCCTCCGTGGGGCAAAAGATGACCGAACAGGTAGAGTGCCTCTACACCGACGAGTCGGTGATGCAGGCCGTGAACCGCATGGCGCGCTTTGGCTTCGGGCGCTTTCCGGTCGTCACCCGCGAGGGAGAGCTGGTGGGCATTCTGACGCGGGGCGACATTCTGCGGGGGCTGCTGCGCAAGATCGAGGTAAACTATCAGCAAGAAGAGATCGAGCGCTACCGCGCCAGCCACATTTTCGAGGATATCGTCTCGGACCGGACGAGCCTGATGCTGCGCTACCGGGTCGAGGCCAGGGATTTTTCGCGGGGCGGGGTGGCGTCGAGCAAGATCAAGCGGGCCATCGAGCGCCTGGGGGGCAGCCCGGCCATCGCCCGCCGGGTGGCCGTGGCGGCCTACGAGGCCGAGATGAACCTGGTCATCCATACCGAACACGGCGGCGAGATGCAGGTCGAGATCCAGCCCCAGCAGATGCAGATCCTGGTGGTGGACGACGGGCCGGGGATCGAGAGCCTGGAGCAGGCCATGCAGCCCGGTTACTCCACGGCGCCGGAATGGATCCGCGAGATGGGCTTTGGGGCAGGCATGGGCCTGTTGAACATCAAGCGCTGCGCCGACGAGATGAACATCGATTCGCGCGCCGGGCGCGGCACCCGGCTGGAGATCGTGATCAGGGTGCCACAACCAACGCCGGCGCCGGAGGCGACGAGCGCCGAGGAGGACCTGTTATGATCGTCCGGGATTTGGTGGACGAGCTGGGACTACAAGTTCATTCACCGGGCAACGTGGAGCGCGAGGTGACGGGCGGCTATGCCACCGACCTCCTGAGCTGCGCCATGGCCGGTGCCAGGGCGGGCAACGTCTGGATCACACTCCAGGCCCATCCCAACGTGGTGGCGGTTGCCTCGCTGCTGGACCTGGCCGCCGTGCTGGTGAGTGAAGGCGTCGCCCCCGACGTGGAGACGATCGAGCGGGCGCAGGAGAACGGGGTCACGGTGTTGGGCTCGCCGGCCACCACGTACGCCCTGGTGGCGCGCCTGGCCGCCCTGGGGATCCCCCCGGGGGAATAGGCGCGATGGCCGACAGGCCCGGCGGGGATTGGTGCTATCTCACGGCCGACCTCCACCTGCACACCGTGCTTTCGGCCTGTGCTGAGGTAGAGATGATCCCGCCGCTCATCGTACGGCGGGCGCGAGAATTGGGCCTGCAGATGCTGGCCGTCACAGATCACAATGCGGCACGCAACGTCGCGGCGGTAATGGCAGCAGCGGCAGGCACGGGCATCACCGTCCTGCCCGGCATGGAGGTCCAGAGCCGGGAAGAGGTGCACCTGGTGTGCCTGTTCGATACGCTGGAGCAGGTGTTGGCCTGGCAGGAGCAGGTGTTTGCTGCCCTGCCCGACCGTGAGAACGACGAGGCCTTTTTTGGCGCCCAGTACGTGGTGGATGCCGAAGGCGAATACGTGGAGACCGAAACGCGCCTGCTCTCTATTTCGACGGCGCTGTCCGTCGAGCAGGTGGTGGCCGGGGCGCGAGCCCTGGGGGGCATTGTCATCGCGGCGCACGTGGACCGGCCATCCTTTAGCCTGGTGGCCAACCTGGGGTTTGTGCCGCCCGGCCTCGAGATTGCGGGCATCGAGCTGTCGCGGCGCGCCGATCCAGAGGCGGTGCTGCGGCGATTGCCCCAGTTGGCCGGTTTTGGCCTGGTGGTGAGCGGCGACGCCCACCGCCTGGAAGAGATGACCGCGAGAACGATGTTCAAGGTCAAGGCGCCCGTGGTAGCCGAGCTGGCCCTGGCCCTCGCCGGCAGCGAGGGCCGCCGGGTCGAGATCTATCCGGGCTGAGGCGTCAAAGACGCTCGTGGAAGCAAAAACGTTCGAGGAGGACATGCATGGAGCAGGAAGAAACTCTTGACCTGGCGCCCTTGTATGGCGTGTTGGACGAGTACAGGACGCAGCATGGTGCCGTGATTCCCGTGCTGCAAAAAGCGCAAGAGCTCTATGGCTGGCTGCCGAAAGAGGTGCTCGAGGTCGTGGCCCGGGAGATGAAGGTGCCCCTGAGCCAGATCTATGGCGTGGTGACCTTCTATTCCCAGTTCTACCTGTCTCGCCGCGGCCGGCACGTTTGCCGCCAGTGCGATGGCACGGCCTGCCACGTCAAGGGCGCGTCCCGGATCATCGATAGCGTGCAGAACACCCTGGGCATCAAGGCCGGCGAGACGACGCCCGATTACCGGGTCACGTTCGAGGTCGTCTACTGCCTGGGCTCCTGCGGCCTGGCCCCCGTGGCCATGGTAGACGACAAGGTGGTGGGGCACCTGGTGCCCGAGTCCATGGTCAAGCTCGTGAACGAGCTGGAATAGCGACCCGGAGTGACGAGGGGAGGATGCGCGAGCTGTCCCTGCACCTGCTGGATCTGCTCCAGAATTCTCTGGAGGCAGGGGCTACGCACCTGGACGTGAGCATCGAGGAAGATTTGACGGCCGATCGACTGATCATCGAGGTTCGGGACAACGGGCGGGGAATGTCGCCCGACATGGCGCGGCGGGCGCTGAACCCTTTCTTTACAACCCGCACGACGCGCCACGTGGGACTGGGTCTGCCCCTCCTGGCCGCGGCGGCAAAGCGGTGTGAAGGCGAGCTGTCGGTGGATTCGCAGCCGGGCTCGGGGACGGTGGTCAGGGCCACGTTTCGTCACAGCCACATCGACCGGGCGCCACTGGGAAACATGGCCGGCACGCTGCTGGCCTTTCTCCTGGGGGGCGACGGCCGGCCGCCGCGCCTGCGCTACCGCCACCGGGTGGGCGACGAGACGTTCGAGTTCGATTCGGCCGCCATCGAAGCCGAGGTGGGCGAGGTGCCGCTGTCCTATCCCCCTCTGCGCGACTGGCTGCACGACTATATAGCCGAGGGCGAGGCCGGCCTGGCCACAGCGGGCCGGGCCAGCGGGCCTGGAGGAAGAGGTGCCGGCCACGAGCCGGGCGATGCCGTCTATTCTGCTGTTGGGCATAAGGGAGGAAACGATGCCAAAGCTCAAGAGTCTTGAGGATCTGCAAAAGATCCGCGATCAGGCCAAACAGGACCTGAAGATCCGTACCGATACGGGGACCAAGATCATCGTCGGTATGGGCACCTGCGGCATCGCCGCCGGGGCCCGCGAGACGATGCACGCCATCCTCGAAGAACTGAACAAGCGCAAGATCGACGCCAATATCACCACGGTGGGCTGCATCGGCATGTGCTCGAAGGAGCCCCTGGTGGACATCGAGCAGGCGGGCCAGCCCCGGGTCACCTACTGCAACGTGCATCCCGACATGGTGCCGCGGCTCATCGAGGAGCACCTGGTGAACGGCGTCGTGGTCCAGGAATGGGCCATGGGCCGCATTCCCCAGGAGGGAATCGGACAATCGTTGGAATAGGCCGGCGCCGAGCCAGCGGGCCATGCCCGATCCGGCCGGCTCTCACGGCGGCCGGGATCGAGCTGCCTGGCCTGCCTCTGCCGGGGATTATGAAGAAGTGATGGCTGCAAAGGAGTAAGCTATGAGCGAACCATTGTATAGGGCCAACGTGCTGGTCTGCGGCGGCACCGGCTGTGAGGCGTCGGGCTCGGCCAGCACCTACCAGATGCTGGTGGATGAGGTCCGCCGCCGCGGCCTGGAGGACGAAGTCCAGGTCATTCACACCGGCTGCCGTGGATTTTGCGCCATGGGGCCCATTGTCATTGTCTATCCCGAGGGCATCTTTTACTGCCAGGTCCACGGCGAAGACATCCCGCTCCTCGTGGAAGAGACGCTGGTCAAGGGCCGCATCGTGCCGCGCTTGACCTACAAGGAGCCGAGTTCTCACGAGGCGGTGCCCTTCTACGGCGAGATTCCGTTCTACACCAAGCAGTTGCGGATCACGCTGCGCAACTGCGGCATGATCAATCCCGAGAACATCGAGGAATACATCGCCCGCGACGGATACCAGGCCCTCATCAAGGCCCTCGGCTCCATGACGCCCGATGAAGTCATCACCGAGCTCAAGAACTCCAAGCTTCGGGGGCGCGGTGGGGCGGGCTTTCTCGTCGGCCTGAAGTGGGAGTTGACGGCCCGAGCCCCGGGCGACGTGAAGTACGTCGTCTGCAACGCCGACGAGGGAGACCCTGGCGCCTTCATGGACCGCTCCCTCATCGAGGGCGATCCCCACAGCCTGTTGGAGGGGATGACCATCTGCGGCTATGCCGTGGGCGCTAGCGAGGGTTACGTCTACTGCCGCGCCGAGTATCCCCTGGCCATCAAGCGCCTGAAGCTGGCCATCGCCCAGGCGGAGGAATACGGCCTGTTGGGCGACAATATCCTGGGCACCGACTTTTCCTTCCACCTGCACATCAAGGAAGGAGCCGGCGCCTTTGTGTGCGGCGAGGAGACGGCCCTCCTGGCCTCCATCGAGGGACGCCGCGGCGAGCCGCGCCCGCGCCCGCCTTTCCCGGCGGTCAGCGGCCTGTGGAACAAGCCGACCAACCTGAACAACGTCAAGAGCTACTGCAATGTGCCGCAGATCCTTGTCCACGGCGCCGAGTGGTTCGCCAACATCGGCACGCCTCGCTCGCCGGGCACGGCCATCTTTGCCCTCACCGGCAAGGTGAACAACACCGGCCTGGTGGAGGTGCCCATGGGCATCACCCTGGGCGAGATTATTTTCGACATCGGCGGCGGCGTGCCCGACGGCAAGACGTTCAAGGCCGTGCAGACGGGCGGCCCCCTGGGCGGCTGCATCCCCGCGGAGCAGCTCAACGTCCAGGTGGACTTTGACTCGCTGAAAGAGGTCGGCGCCGTCATGGGCTCCGGCGGCATGATCGTCGTCGACGAAGACACCTGCATGGTCGAATTCGCCAAGTTCTTCCTGACCTTTGCCACCGCCGAGAGCTGCGGCAAGTGCATCCCCTGCCGCATGGGCGGCAAGCGCATGCTCGAGGTGCTGACCCGCATTACCGAGGGCAATGGCCGCCTGGAGGACCTGGAGACCCTGCGCGTCCTGGCCCAGGGCATGGAGACCGGCTCCCTGTGCTCCCTGGGGCAACTGACCCCCGGGCCGGTGTTGGCCGCCCTGCGCTACTTCGAGGACGAGTTCCGCACCCACATCGTCGACAAGCGCTGCCCGGCCGGCGCCTGCAAAGAGCTGGTCCGCGCCCGCTGCACCAACGCCTGCCCGGCCGACGTGGACGTGCCCAGCTACGTGTCGCTGGTCGCCCAGGGCCGCTACGCCGAGGGCCTGGAGATCCACCGGCGCACCAATCCCTTCCCCCTGGCCTGTGGCCGCGTGTGCCCCGCCTTTTGCGAGCAGCGCTGCCGCCGGGGCGACATCGACGAGTCCATCGCCATCCGCGACATCAAGCGCTTCATGGCCGACCACGAGCTGGCCAGGCCCTGGACGCCGCCGGTCTATGGCGCGCCCAAGCAGGAAAAGGTGGCCGTGGTGGGCGCCGGGCCCGCGGGCCTGACTGCCGCCCTGCGCCTGGCCCAGCAGGGCTATGGCGTCACCATCCTGGAAAAACTGCCGGTGGCTGGCGGCATGATGGCCGTCGGCATCCCCGATTACCGGCTGCCGCGCGACATCTTGAGCGCCGAGATCGACAACGTCCTGCGCGCCGGCGTGGAGCTGCGCCTCAACCAGGCCCTGGGCCGCGACTTTACGCTCGATAGCCTCGTGGAAGACGGCTACAAGGCCGTGGTCCTGGCCATCGGCGCCCACAAGAGCGGCAAGCTGCGCATCGAGGGCGAGGACAAAGCGGGCGTGGTCCATGGCGTCGACTTCTTGCGGGCCGTGTCGCTGGGACAGGCACCCGACCTCACCGGCAAGCGCGTCGGCGTGGTGGGCGGCGGCAA
This sequence comes from Anaerolineae bacterium, assembly GCA_034428935.1. Lineage (GTDB taxonomy): Bacteria > Chloroflexota > Anaerolineae > JAAYZQ01 > JAAYZQ01 > JAAYZQ01. Next base: position 8,721 of record DAOUHB010000230.1, read on the forward strand.
CGTCGCCATCGACGCCGTGCGCACCGCCTGGCGCCTGGGGGCCAGCGAAGTGCACCTCATCTACCGCCGCCGCCGCGAGGACATGCCGGCCTATGCCGAAGAGGTGGAGGCCGCCGAGCACGAAGGCGCCATCATGCACTTCCTGACCAACCCCACCCGCGTCCTGGGCGACGAGCACGTGACCGGGGTCGAGTGCCTGGAGCACAGCCTGGGCGAGTTCGACCGCAGCGGCCGCCGGCGGCCGGTGCCCCTCTCGGGCTCCGAGTTCGTCCTGGAGCTGGACATGCTCATCCCGGCCATCGGCCAGACACCCGACCTGACCGGCCTGGAGGGTGAGGACGGCGTGGCAGTCAAGCGCGACAGCACGTTCGACGTGAACGACGCCCTGTGCACCTCGCGGCCCGGCGTCTTTGCCGCGGGCGATGCCGTCAGCGGCGCGGCGACCGTCGTCGAGGCCGTGGCCCAGGGCAACGCCGTGGCCCGTGCCGTCGACCACTACCTGCGCACCGGGGAGATGGAAAAGATTGTCACCATCCCCGGCTACGAGGTCGTGGATCAGCCCTTCAACCTCGAGGACTTTGCCGATGCCCGGCCGCCCGTCATGCCCGAGCTGCCCATCGAGGAGCGCCGCGGCAACTTCCGGGAGGTGGAGCTGGGCCTCGACGAGAAGTCCATCCAGGAAGAGTGCAAGCGCTGCCTGCGCTGCGACCTGGAGTGGTTGGAAGAAATGGAGCTGGCCTTCGATCCGGTACCCGAACGCAGGCTGGTAGAAAAAGTAGGATAGGAGACATCCATGGCAACAGTGAACATGACCATCAACGGTCGCCAAGTTACTGCCCGGGAAGGCCAGACGGTCCTGGAAGCAGCGACCGAGGCCGGCATCAAGATTCCGACCTTGTGCCACCATCCGGCCCTCAAGCCGATCGGCTCGTGTCGCCTTTGCCTGGTGGAGATTTCCAGGCAGCGGACCTTGCAGCCGGCCTGCACGTTCCCGGTGATGGACGGCGCCGAGATCTTGACCCATTCGCCCAAGGTGGAGGAGGCGCGGCGCTTTGTGTTGGAGCTGCTGCTCTCTGACCATCCGCTGGACTGCATGACCTGCGAGCGGACGGGGAGCTGCGAGCTGCAAGACCTGGCCTACGAATACGGCATCCAGCAGACCCGCTTCCCGGGGGTGCAGCACGACTATCCCATCGACACCTCCAACCCCTTCTACCTGCGCGACTATAACAAGTGCATCCTCTGCCGCCGCTGCGTGCGAGCCTGCAACGAGATCAATGGCGTGGAGGCCATCGGCGTCATCCAGCGCGGGTTCAGCAGCAAGATCGGCACCGCCTTTGACGGGACCATGCAAGACAGCCCCTGCGAGTTCTGCGGCATGTGCGTCGAGGTGTGCCCCACGGGAGCCCTGCAGCCCAAGCTGGGCATCGGGCAGGGCCGCGCCTGGGAGTTGGACAAGGTGGCGACCACCTGCCCCTACTGCGGCGTGGGCTGCCAGTACTACCTCAACGTCAAGGACGGCCGCATCGTGGGCGTCTCGTCCAAGTGGGACGCCCCGGCCAACCACGGCTGGACGTGCGTCAAGGGCCGCTATGGCTGGGACTTTGTCCATCACCCGGACCGCCTGACCAAGCCCCTCATCCGCCGCGAGAAGGGCGGCGAGCTGGAAGAGGCCGAGTGGGACGAGGCCCTGGACCTGGTGGCGACGCGCTTCAAGGAGATCAAGGAAAAGCATGGCCCGCAGGCCTTTGGCGCGCTGTCATCGGCCAAGTGCACCAACGAAGAGAACTTTGCCATGGCCAAGTTCGCCCGGGCCGTCATGGGTACCAACAACGTGGACCATTGCGCCCGCCTCTGACACAGCGTCACCGTGACCGGTCTGGTCACAAGTTTCGGCTCCGGCGCCATGACCAATTCCTTTGACGATCTGGCCGAGCAGTCGCAGCTCTACTTTATCATCGGCTCCAACACCACGGAGAACCACCCGGTGTTGGGCATGCGCATCCGCCAGGCGGTGAAGCAGCGGGGCGCCAGGCTCATCGTCTGCGACCCGCGCGCCATCCCGATTGCCGACCTGGCGACGCTGCACATCCGCCAGAAGCCGGGCACCGACATTGCCCTGCTAAACGGCATCATGCACGTCCTCGTCGCCGAGGAGCTCTACGACAAGAAGTTTGTCGCCGAGCGCACCGAGGGCTTTGAGGCGCTGAAGGAAACGCTGATGGCCTACCCGCCCGAGCGGGTGGCCGAGATCACCGGCGTGCCGGCGGCCCAGATCGTCGAGGCCGCGCACCTGCTGGCCGCGAACCGGCCCGGGGCGCTGCTCTACGCCATGGGCATCACGCAGCACAACACGGGCCACAAGAACGTCATGAGCTGCGCCAACCTGCAGATGCTCCTGGGCAACATGGGCGTGGCGGGTGGCGGCGTCAACCCCCTGCGCGGCCAGAACAACGTCCAGGGCGCCTGCGACATGGGCGGCCTGCCCAACGTCTACTCGGGCTACCAGGCGGTGACCGTCGAGGCGGCCCGCCAGAAGTTCGAGGAAGCGTGGGGTGCCTCGCTGCCCGACAAGGTGGGGCTGACCCTGACCGAGATGCTGCCCCGGGCCGAGACGGGCGAGATCCGCGCCCTGTACGTCATGGGCGAGAACCCCGTGATCTCGGACCCCGACGCCAACCACGCCGAGCACTGCCTGCGCAGCCTCGACTTCCTGGTCGTCCAGGACATCTTTTTGACCGAGACGGCCGCCCTGGCCGACGTGGTCCTGCCCGGCCCGAGCTGGGCCGAGAAGCTGGGCACCTTTACCAACTCGGAACGGCGGGTGCAGTTCATCCGCCCGGCGGTGCCTGCTCCCGGAGAGGCCCGGCCCGACTGGTGGATCATTGGCGAGATCGCGCGGCGAATGGGCTACGACGGGCTGACCTACGAGTCGTCCGGCGAGATCATGGACGAGATCAACCGCCTCACGCCCAGCTATGCCGGCATCACCTACGAGCGCATCGGCGACCAGGGCCTGCAGTGGCCCTGCCCGTCGGCCGAGCACCCGGGCACGCCCATCCTGCACATCGGCAAGTTCAGCCGGGGCCTGGGCTCCCTCCAGGCCGTGGACTGGCTGCCGCCGGCCGAGGAGCCGTGCGAGGATTACCCCTTCATCCTGACCACGGGGCGCGTGCTGTACCACTATCACACCGGCTCCATGACGAGGCGCTCGGAAGGCCTGGCGGCCATCTTCCCCGGGCCGGTGATCGAGATCAACGACGAGGACGCGGCGCGGCTGGCCCTGGCCGAAGGGCAGGCGATCCGCATCTCTTCCCGGCGCGGCACGGTCGAGGCCACGGCCCTGGTCAGTCCCATGACCGAGCCCGGCGTCGTCTTCATGCCGTTCCACTTTGCGGAAGCGGCGGCCAACAAGCTGACCATCGCCGCTCTGGACCCGACGGGCAAGATCCCGCAATTCAAGGTCTGCGCGGTCAAGTTGGAAGCCGCGTAGCGTGGGTCATGTAGCCCGCTGGCCAACGGTGCCCGGCGGCGCTGTCCGAGATTGCAACTCTAACAACTACCAGGAGGCAAGAAGGATGGACATCTTGAAGATCTATGAGTATGCACTGCAGCGCGAGCGCGAGGGCCGGGACTTTTTCCGGAACAACGCAGCCCGGTTCCAGCACGCCGCCGCCACCGGCGCCTTTGAGAAGCTGGCAGCAGAGGAGGAACAGCACATCATCTTTATCGAGAGGCTCATCGCCGCCCTGCAGGACCGTGGCGCCGAGGGCCTCAAGGTGGGTGAGGACATGGAGAAGGATGGCTTTTTCTCCGACAGGGCCGAGGCCGAGCTGATGGACCAGACGGTCATCGAGGCCATGGTGCCCGATCTGCCGGTGCTCCGCACCGCCTATCTCATCGAGCGCGACTTTGCCGAGTTCTACGAGATGTGGTCGCAGCGCGTCGAGGACGAGATGGCGAAAAAGTCGTTGCAGATGCTGGCTCGCTGGGAGCGGCAACACGAGAAGCTGTTCAAGAGCATGCACGACCGGGCATTCGAGGAGTACGCCTCCATGCCCTGGGGCGGCTAGCCGCTTCTCCGAAAGGGGCCTGCCCCCGGCCCGGGCCGGGACGCAGCCCTAAAGGGAAAGGAGACGATCTATGACAATAGAAGAGATTCTGACGGAGGCGATCCAGGGCGAGGTCGAGTCGTACGAGCTCTACACCAACGCCGCGACCATGGTCAAGGCGCCCCACATCAAGGAGACCTTGCTCGAGTTGGCCCAGGAAGAGCTGGGCCACAAGGCCATGCTGGAGAACATGCTGGCCCATCCCGCCAGCCTGCGCCGCGGCGTGAAGAGGCTCCGGTCCGAGCCCATCCAGGACTACAAGGTTGGCGACCACCTGGTCGTCAAGCCCTTGACGCCCGACTCGACCTTCCAGGACGTGCTCATCTTTGCCTCGCGCAAGGAGCAGCAGTCCCACGAGCTGTACCGCGACCTGGCCGAGGAGAACGAGGGCGAGATCCGCGACCTGTTCGAGGCCATGGCCAGGGACGAGCTGCGCCACAAGGACCTGGTCGAGCGCTGGTACGAAGAGGTGGTCTACCAGGACTTTTAATCATCCGGACGAGACCGGGTCTCAACGCCCCGAAGCCCGGTCTCCCTGTAACCCGAGGCCGGCCCGGCAGCGTGGCTGCCAGGCCGGCCTCGTGCGTTGGCGG
>DAOUHB010000231.1:0-47899 GCA_034428935.1 Anaerolineae bacterium
GGCGACGTCGCCATGTGGGTCGACTATATGAGCTACCACGCGGCCGGCCCACCGCTGCCCTTCGAGACCGCCTTCGCCCCGCTGCCGCTGGGGGAGCGCGCCAGCACCGAGTTTGACGTCCGGGCGTTCTACATCTCGGCCGGCGGTGCGGCGCCCCAGGCGTGCTGGGAGTGGATCACCTACCTGAGCGCGCAGCCGCAGGTGGTGACGGCGCTGCCTGCTCGGCAGAGCGTGGCCGCATCGCCGGAATGGCAGGCGCAGGTGGGAGAGGATGCGCTGCCGGCCTACGGTGCCACCCTCGACTATGGCGATACGCCCATCTTTCGTCTACGATGGGAGATCCCGTGGCTCGCCTACACCTATCCCTGGCTCGACGCCGCATTGGAGGCTGTCGTCGCCGGCCAGGATGCACAGGCTGCCCTCGCCGCCGCGCAAACCCGGGCCGAGAGGCTCGTAGCGTGCGCCGAGGCAGAAAGCGCCTCCGCTGACAGGGAGCGTTTGAACGAATGCGCTCGACAGGTCGATCCCGATTACCCGTGAGGAATGGATCGCCGGCGGAATCGCGCTGCTACGGATACATCCGCCCCAGCAGCCTCGGGAACGGGATGGTCTCGCGGATGTGCTGCAGGCCGCAGATCCACATCACCGCCCGCTCGATGCCCAGGCCAAAGCCGCTGTGGGGCACGGAGCCAAAGCGCCGCAGGTCCAGGTACCACTCGTACGCCTCGCGGGGCAGGTCGTGGCGCTCGATCTGGCGCTCCAGGTAGGCCAGGTCGCTGGAGCGCTCGCCCCCGCCAATGATCTCGCCATAGCCCTCGGGGGCCAGCAGGTCGGCCGAGCGGCACACCTCCGGGCGCTCCGGGTCCTGGGCCATGTAAAAGGCCTTGGCCTGGGTGGGATAGTGGTGCACGAACACCGGCCGGTCGAACTGGGCGGCGACGTAGGTCTCGTGCGGCGCGCCAAAATCTTCGCCCCATTCCAGAGCGGGCACCAGCTCGTCGGTGGGCGGGACGCGCTCGCCGGCCTCGGCCGCCTTGTTGAGCATGGCCACCGCTTCGTCGTAGTGGATGCGGGGGAAGGGCGGCGCGATCCCCTCCAGGCGGCTCACGTCGCGGCCCAGCAGGTCAAGCTCGGGCCGGCGGTCGCGCAGCACCGTCTGCACGATATAGCTCACGAACTGTTCCTGGACCTCCATGTTGCCCCACAGGTCGACGTAGGCCATCTCGGGCTCGACCATCCAGAACTCCTGGATGTGCCGCCGCGTCTTGGACTTTTCGGCGCGGAACGTGGGCCCGAAGCAATAGACCCGGCCAAAGGCCATGATGGTCGCCTCGTTGTAGAGCTGGCCGCTCTGGCTCAGGTAGGCCGGCGTGCCGTGGTAATCGGTCTCGAACAGCGTCGTCGTGCCCTCGCAGGCCGCCGGGGTCAGGATGGGCGTGTCCATGAGGATAAAGCCGTTGTCGTCCAGCCAATCGCGCACGGCCTTGATGATGGTCGCCCGCACCCGCAGCGTGGCCCACTGGCGCGAGGAGCGCAGCCAGAGGTGCCGGTTCTGCATCAGGAAGTCGACGCCGTGCTCCTTGGGCGCGATGGGATACTCCTCGGTCACGAGCTGCACGACCTGCAAATCGGCGATGCCCAGCTCGAAGCCGCCGGGAACGCCCGGCGCCCGGTCGTCGGCACGCACCGTGCCCGTCACAATGAGCGACGATTCCTGGCTCACGTCGCGCGCAGCCTCAAAGACTTCCAGCGGCACCTCCTTGCGAAAGACGACGCATTGAAGGATGCCGGTTCCGTCGCGCACCTGCAGGAACTGGAGCTTGCCCTTGCCGGTCTTGGCATAGAGCCAGCCCTTGATGGTCACCTCCTGGCCGACGTGCTCTGCAATGCGCTCGATGGCCACTCGATCTGCCATGTTTTATGTCTCCTCTCGTTCCTGTTTCAGCGACTCCACGAGACCACGCGCTCGCTGGCCCAATCGTAGGTCAGTCCCAGGCCGTGCAGCTCCTGGCCAAATAGCGCGGCCGGTTCAGAGCCATCCTGCCCCATGACATGGATGCGCCACGGTCCCTGCCGGTCCGACACGAAGGCGATCCACTCTCCATCGGGCGACCAGGCCGGGGCCACGCTGTTGGTTGGCCGGCCCTCGCCGGTATCGCCCTGGGTCAATTGCCGGCGTCCCGACCCGTCGGCGTTCATGACAAATATCTCCCAATGGTCGTGGGCGCGCCCCATGAAGACGATCTGCTGCCCGTCGGGCGAGAAGGCCGGCGAGTTGTCCCAGGCGCCGCTGCCCGGGAAGCGCCCCTTCTCCATGTCGTCCAGGTCGATCCAGGCCAGGCCGCTGTCGCCGGCGTAGACGATGCGCTGCCCATCGCGGCTCCATGCCGGCGAATGCACCGCCCGGTCGTCGAGGGGCAGGTTCAGAAATTCCCCGGTCTCCAGGTTCGCCAGCCAGATGTTGCCAAAGGAAAAGGGCGGGATGGTAAAGCAGAAACCCATGAAGCAGATCTCCATGGGCTCGCTGGAGCCATAGTTGATGGTGAAGGCCAGGCGCTGGCCGTCGGGCGACCAGGCCACCTCCTTGAAGCGGTTGCCGTCCACCACCCGCTCCTCGCCACTGCCGTCGGGCTGCACGACGTACACGCCCCAGGGCTGGCGCCACCGGGTAAAGGCGATGCGACTCCCATCGGGCGACCAGGCGGGGTCCAGGCCGTCGGTGAGGCGCTGCAGGCCGCTGCCGTCGGCATTGATGGTATAGATGTCGCCCCCGCTGCTGACCTGGAACACGAGCCGGCCGTCAAGGCCCGCGGGCCGCCTCGGCGCCGGGGCTGCCGGCTGGGCCGGGGCCGCGGCGGGCGCCGCCGTGGCAGTGGCGCCGGCCGGCTCCTGCGGCGGCTGACCTTGCCCGTCGCCGTTGCCCAGGGAAATGCCGTCCACCAGCCACAGCCCGGCGTCATAGACCAGCAACACCGTCAAGGGCCGGCCCTCGTCGGTGCCCTGCCCCGCCGGGACTAGAACCGCCTGCGCCTCGTAGCTCGTGGGGCTGGTCTGCCGCAGCTCCACCAGGCGCGCCTCTGCCAGGTCTTCGGCGGCGAGCTGCGCCACCAGTTGCCCCGCCTCGCCCTGCCGGGCGCCGGCCGTCAGGTAGAGGCGCGAGGCGGCCCCGCCCTCGCCGGCCACCAGCCGGTCCAGGAAATCGAGCGCCGTTCGCCGGGCAAGCATCTGGCTGACCCGCGAGCCGCCGGGCGGCACGTTGCCCGGGGCCTGCCCCTCGGCCTGGCCGTCGGACGGTGTGGGCGTGGGTTCGGGCGCGCGGGTGGCCGTGGCGGGGGGCGGCTCCCTCGTGGGCAGCGGCTGCGTCGTCGCCGTCGCCTCCAGGGGAATGGCGGTGGGCGTCGGCGGCAACTGAACAGGGCCGCAAGCGACCAGGGCCAGCAGCAGCGCCAGCAAGGGGACGATACGAACCAGGACTTTATTCGTAGCGAAGCGCATCGATCGGATTCAACCTCGCGGCCCGAAAGGCCGGATAAATGCCAAACAGCAGCCCCACGGCGGCAGAGACGCCCGTGGACAACAGGACGACGTCGGGCGTGATGACCGTCGTCAGGTTCTCGGCCAGGCTGCCCACAAAGCGCGAGCCCACAAGGCCCAGGCCCACGCCCACGAGCCCGCCCACCAGCGACAGGGTGACGGCCTCCACCAGGAATTGGAGCAGAATGTCGCGCCGCTTGGCCCCCACGGCCTTGCGGATGCCGATCTCGCGGGTACGCTCGGTCACCGAGACGAGCATGATGTTCATGATGCCGATGCCGCCCACGAGCAACGAGATGGCGGCGATGGCCCCCAGGAAGATGGTCAGGACGCCGGTGATATCGCCAAAAATCGACACCAGGTCCGTCTGGTTGATGATCGTGAAGTCGTCCTCGTCGCGGAAGGTGATGTCGTGCCGCTGCCGCAACACGTTGGTGATGTCCTGGGACGTCTGGTCCATGAGCGACTCGCCGGCCACCTGGACGTAGAGGGCCGAGAGCAGCGCGTCGCCGCTGCGGCTGCGATACCAGGGATAGAGGCGTGTCTGGGCGGTGGTCAGGGGGACATAGATGACATTGTCCTCGGTGCCAAAGGCAGCGCCGCCCTGCTCCTCCAGTACGCCCACCACCCGAAAGGCGATGCGGTTGATCTTGATGGTCTGGCCGATGGGATACGTACCCTCTTCAAAGAGGTTCTCGGAGGCCCCGCTCCCCAGGACCGCAACACGCGAGCGGGCGTTGACGTCACCGTCGGTGATAAAGTCGCCCAGGGAGACGGTCTTGTTGCGCACCGGGGCATAATCGGGCGTCACCCCCGCCACCTCTGTGCGAATGTCGCGCCTGCCTGCCACGACGTCGGCCCGCGACGACAGCTCGGGCGCCACGCTCAGGGCATCGGGCACCAGGAATGGATCGGCGATGGCCTGGTAGTCGCCCATGGACAGCTCGGGCTGCTGGCTGCTGGTGCTGCCCTGGAGCGAGCCCGGAAAGACGTAGAGCAGGTTCGTGCCGATGCTCTCGAAGGACTCTTGCACCAGCAGCTCCACGCCCTTGCCCACCGACATGAGGGTGATGACCGCCGCCACGCCGATGATGATGCCCAGCATCGTCAGGATGGCGCGCAGCTTGTTGGACAGCAGCGCACCCAGGGCGATGCGGATGCTTTCCGTTATTGTCACCTGTTTCCTCGCAACTCGTCGCTGTCGATGCGCCCGTCGTGGATGCGGATGACGCGCCGCGTCTCGGCTGCGATGTCCGGATCGTGGGTCACAAAGACGATGGTGATCCCCCGCTCGGCGTTCAGATCGTGAAAGATGCGCATGATCTCTTCGCCGGAGTGGCTATCCAGGTTGCCCGTGGGCTCGTCAGCCAGGATGATGGACGGCTCGGTCACCAGGGCGCGGGCAATGGCCACGCGCTGCTGCTGGCCGCCCGACAGCTCGTTCGGCCTGTGATGGAGCCTGTCGCCCAGGCCGACGGCTTCCAGGGCCGCCCTGGCGCGATCGCGGCGCTCCCGCGTGCTGACGCCGGCATAGATCAGCGGCAGGGTGACGTTCTGAAAGGCCGTCGTGCGCGCCAGCAGGTTGAACGTCTGGAAGACAAATCCGATCTTGCGATTGCGGATATCGGCGAGCTCGTTGTCGGTGAGCCGGCCGACCTCGGTGCCGTCGAGCCAGTAGTGCCCGCCGGTAGGCTGGTCCAGGCAGCCGATGACGTTCATCAGCGTCGACTTGCCCGAGCCGGACGGCCCCATGATGGCCACGAATTCGCCTTCGTCGATGGACATGGAGACGCCGCGCAGGGCGTGCACCTCGACGTCGCCCATGAGATAGACCTTGCTGATGTCCTCGATGCGGATGAGCTGGCCGTCCATGCTAGTGTGGGTTCATCCCCTGCATTTGCTGGCGCAGTTGCGTGCCGGTCGACTCTTGCACGAGGGCCACGACGTCGCCCTCCTGCAGCCCCGCCAGGACCTCGCTGTAGGTTTCGTCGCGCAGACCCGTCTGGATTTCGACCGGGGCAACCTGTCCGCCCACCACCTTGTCGACGTACACCCGCCCCGTGCCCCGGTCGATGCGGATAAAGCGGTTGGGCACGAGCAAAACCTCTTCACGGCGCTCGATGACCAGGTCCACGTTGGCCGTCATGCCCGCGCGCAGGGGGGCGGCCGTGGGCTCGAGGCGCACCGTAACCTGGTAGCTGACCACGACCGCTTCGGGAAGGGCCATGTCGGCAATCTGCGTCACCTCGCCCCTCAGGGTCTCGCCCGGCAACGCATCGAGGGTGATGGTCACGGGTTGGCCAACGGCCACGCGCCCGATGTCGATCTCGTCGACCACCACCTCCAGGTGGTACTCCGAGAGGTCGGTCAGGACAAAGGCCGGCTGGCCGCCCGCCAGCTCGCCCTGCTTGATGCCCACCACGGTGACGTTGCCGTCGTGGGGCGCCCCAAGCTCGGTTCCTTCTAGCTGGTGCCGCGCCTGTTCCAGGCCAATCTGGGCCTGCTGCACCTGGAGCTGGGCCAGAAGCAGGTCCTCCTCCCGCGGCCCTTCCTGCAGGCGGGCCAGGCTGGCTTCGGCCTGGACCACTGCCGAGCGGGCAGCGGCAATCTCGTCGTTCGTCGGCTCGCGCACCGCCATGTCGAAACTGGCCTGCGCCGACTCGTAGGCCACCGTGGCCTGTTCCAGTTGCAGCGCCTGGGGCAGCATGGCCACGTCGGGCCGGTCGGCGACCTGGTCGTAGGCCGATTGGGCCTGCCGCAGCGCCGCCTCTGCCTGCTCCAGGTTGGTGCGCGCGACCGTGATCTCGTTTTCGGACGGGCCGTCCAGCAGCCGGCGATAGTTTGCCCGGGCGCTCGAAAGCGCCGCCTCCGCCGCGGCAATGTCGTACTCGGCCGGCTCCCGTTGCAGGCTGAGAAGCTGCGCCTGGGCCGTGGCCACGGCCACCTCCGCCTGCGAAATGGCAAACTGCAGATCGGCCGTCTCCAGGCGCGCCAGGGGCGTGCCGGCCGCGACAAACTGTCCCTCTTCCACCAGGACCTCGGCCACCTGCCCGGGCGTCTGGAAACTCAGGGTCGTCTGCTGCCTGGGCAACACCGTCCCCGTGGCGTTGACGATGGCCAGGAGCGTCCCCTGCTCTACCCGGATCTCTTCTCTCGGTTGCTGTGGCTCTGCGGCCGGTTGGAAGTAGCTATCGTAGACCCACCATCCAGCGGCACCCAGGATCGCAATGACAACCACGGCGGTGAAAAACTTGCCCATAAGACCGTCTCCTGCCAAACTGCACTCGCTGCACTCGCCGCGCTCGCTATTCGCGCTGCTCACGAAACTGCTCTATCCCTATACGGAAAAAGCAGGCCCCGGTCTGTGACCGACGCCAGCTTTGCGGGCGGCTTTCAGCCCCAATCCCCATTCTCAGCAGGAAATCCTATCACAGCGGTCACCTTTTGTCAAATGCCCCGGATTATGAAACAGTGGCCTTTCATGCTATAATGGCCGCGCTGGAACCGGAAGGACACGATTGGCGTCTATCAGGTGAACTGTCAGAGGGGAGAGCATTGTGTCTGTGCATTCAAACTGGCCGGAAGCACGAGGGCCCCGGGTGCCTGGCGATGGCTCCGAGCCACCAGGCCGTCGGGGCAGCCGCACGGCCATCCTGCTTCTGGCACTGATCGCAGCCATCGTCCTGTGCCTGACCGGCGTCGTGGCTGCCAGCCTATTGCGTTCCGACGACGCGCCGCCCACCTTGCCGGCCGTCGTCGGAGAATTGAGCGTCACCACGGCCGTCCCGCAGGTGCAGGGCACCGTGCCCGCCGGCACCCCGGGCCAGCCCGAGCTGGAGATCCAGCCTCGGTCTGGTTATGTGAATACGCTCATCACCGTCACCGGCATAGGCTGGTCGCCGGGCGAGCCCGTTTTCATCTTTTTGCGGACGCAGCAGAACGATCCCTCGGGGAACTATGCCTACGCCGCCGCCGTGGCCGACGATCGGGGCAGCTTTCGCACGGCCCTGACGTTCCCCAACGAGGCGCGTTGGAGCGACCAGCCGGTGGCGTCGGTGGTTGCCCGGGGCAGCCGCTCGGGCCTGGAAGCCTCGGCTCCCTTTGACCTGGTGGTGCCCACGGCAACCAGCACCGTGCCGCTGCCCACGCAGCCGCCCACGCGGACCCCCACCGCCACGCGCCCCGTCACCGATACCCCAACACCGACGCCGACGCCAACCGCTACCGAGACGCCCACCTCCACGCCGGAGCCGGTCATCACCGACTGGCTGGGCGAGTACTATGCCGGGCGAGACCTGGCAGGCGCGCCCATCGTGAGGCGCAATGACACGTCCATCGACTTTAACTGGGGACTGGGCTCGCCGGGAGCCGGCGTGCCCATCGACGGGTTCTCGGCCAGGTGGACCCGCCAGCTCAACTTCCGGGAGGCGTATTACCGCTTTACCGTCTGGGCCGACGACGGCATTCGCCTGTGGCTCGACGGCGACCTGCTCATCGACCAATGGCAGGACGGCGTCGTCGAGGGCCTGGCGGTCGAGCGCCTGGTGCCGGGCGGCACGCACTCGCTGCGGGTAGAGTATTACGAGAACACGGGGGGCGCCATGGCCCGCTTCCTCCTGGAGCGCGTCCAGCCGCCGACGGCGACTCCCAGCCCGACCCTGCCCCCTCCCAGCACCGCCACACTCACGCCCACGCCGGAGCCGACGGAGGGGCCGCCCGTCCAGGTGCTGCCCGGTAGCTGGCAGGGCGAATATTACGCCAACCCGGTGTTCGAGGGTGACCCGTTCCTGGTGCGCACCGATGCCGAGATCAACTTTGATTGGGGCGAGGGCGCGCCGGCCGAGGGCATGCCCGCCGATGGCTTTTCGGTGCGCTGGACCGCCAGCCATTGGCTGCCCGAGGGCCAATACCACTTTGTGCTGACGTACAATGGCACGGCGCGCCTCGTCATCGACGGGCAGTTCATCGTCGGTCTGCGGCCGGTGCAACCGGGCACCCAGCAGCAGACCATCGACGTCTCGCTAAGCGAGGGCACCCATTCTTTCCAGGTGGACCTGGTCAACCTGCGAGGACCGGCGTCCGTCCAGCTCTGGGGCGAAGTGTCGACCTCCAGGGCGGCCGCCGAGTGAGAGACGCCGCATCCCGACCCTCCGCGCAGTGCGGCTTGTAGTTTGGCGCGGGACGGGAGGCGTGCTATAATGCGCAAATATGAGTGAGCGACAGCCAGCCCACGTGCGTCTGCATGCAATCGTTCACGGGCGCGTCCAGGGTGTCAGTTTCCGCTACTACGCCCTGAATCGCGCGCGCGAACTGGGGCTGGGCGGATACGTCCGGAACCGGCCCGATGGGAGCGTCGAGGTGGTCGCCGAGGGGACCCGTTCTGACCTCGACCAGATGCTCGCGTTCCTGCGCTCCGGGCCCCGGCCTGCCTTTGTCGCCGAGATCGAGACAAACTGGACGGCCGCCACGGGCGGCTTTGACCGTTTCGAGGTGCGCTTCTAGATGCGAAACAGTCCCGAGCGCCTCGCCTGGACAGTACTGTCCATTTCCTTCATAGCCTTTTGCGTTCTGATTACCACGGGCCCCCTGGGCGTTCGCAACTATCTGCTGAAGGCAACCGAGGCTCAGGAAACCCAGGTGCAGCGCATCGCGGGAACCGTCCTGGTGCGGCGGCTGAACGGCGGGCAGCTCGGCGGCGTCCTGGAATCGGGCGTGGTCCTGCCTGGCGATCAGGTCATCATCGACTCGGCCACGCGGGCGGTCCTGGACCTCTTTGACCGCAGCCACGTCACCCTCTACAGCAACACGACCCTCCAGCTACTGGAAGTCGAGTCGCCCCGTTTTGACCTCAGCAACCTGCCCAACCGCATCCGCCTGAACCTGACGGGCGGGCTGGCGCGCGTGGGCGTGGCCCTCCCCCGGGAGCGCGACACCCTCTTCGAGGTCGTGACGCCCCACACCACCGTCACCCTCGCCGAGGGCAGCTATCGCATCGAGGTGAACAACGACAGGACCCAGGTCACCGTCCTGCGCGGCGAAGCGCACCTGCCACACGAAGAAGCGAACGTGACCCTGGTGCAGGGCATGCGCACCAGCGTCGGGCTCGACGGGGTTCCATCCGAGGCGCTGGCCATGGCCCAGAACCTCGTCGTCAACGGCGACTTCCAGCAGCCCCTGGCCACCGGCTGGGTGACGGGCACCATCGTCCTCGCCTCCGGCGTCAACCCCCCCAGGGTCGAGATCGTGGAAGATGGCGGGCGCAACGCGGTGCAGCTCGTGCGGCGCGAGCCCGACGATGGCAATCACACCCAGGTCTCTATCCAGCAGGCGCTGGACCGGGACGTGCGAGACTTTGATTTCCTCCAGATCAGCCTCGACGTGATGGTCAATTACCAGAGCCTGTCTGGCGGGGGGCAGCAGAGCTCCGAGTTTCCCGTCATCGTCTGGCTCGACTACAAGGACCAGTGGGGCAACGATAAATTCTGGACCCACGGCTTTTACTATCAAAACGAGCGCAACTTTTTTATCAACACCGATACGTGGGGCCGGCCGTTGGGAGAGCAGGTCCCACAGGCAGTCTGGTTTCCGTACGAGTCGGGCAACCTCATGGAACTCCTGGGCGACAGCAAGCCCGTTCGAGTGACAAGCATCAAGGTCTATGCTTCGGGCTGGAACTATGACAGCCTGGTCTCCGAGGTGCAGTTGGTCGTAGAGTAGTAGCACGCACAACCTCTGACCGTGATCCATATCAGCAGCCGCATGCTGGAGCGGCAACTGCGGCCCGAGGACCCCCTTTGGCAACACGTGCAGCACATCCGGAAAACAGGCGAGCGAGCAGCCAAGCTGACCGGACCACTCCTCAGCTTCGGCCGGCGCGAGGCCGCCGATCCACAGGTCCTGAGCCTGAACCAGGCGGCTCAGGGGTAGATGATGCGAACCTGGGGCCGGCCGGTGCCGTCGTCCAGCAGTTGGGGGCGAATGGCGTCGGCGATCCAGAAGGGCCACAGCTCGGCCCGCGCCAGCCCCTCGCGGCTGGCGTGCACGCGCAGCAGGTCGCCGCGCATGGCGGCCGGGCGCGGGATGTCGAAAATGGCGTCGCCCAGGCTGTAGACGATGAGCCCCCCGCCGTAGCGCTCCACCGTCTGGGTGACGTGGGGGTGATGACCCACCACCAGGTCGGCGCCGGCGTCGATGGCCGCCCGGGCGACGGACACCTGGTCGGCCGAGGGCTCGGAAGCGTACTCGGTTCCGGCATGGAGCAGCACCACGACCAGGTCGGCCTCCCCACGGACCGCCCGCACCCCGGCCTGCACGTCGCGCGCCACAGCCCAGGCCAGCCGGTCTGTGGCCGGCACGTCGGGAGAGCCGTCCCAGCGGGCCGCGGCGTAGGCCAGGATGGCCACCCGCACGCCGTGGACCGTCTGGATGGCCGGCCGGTGCGCCTCGTCGTGGGAGGCCCCGGCGCCCACGACCGGAAGGGCAAGGTCTCCGAGCGCCGACAGTGTCTCGTCCAGCCCCTCGTTCCCGTAATCCAGGGCGTGGTTGTTCGCCAGGCTCACGATGTCCAGGCCGCCCGCGGCCAGCATCTCGCCCATGAGGGGATGGGCGCGGATGACGTAGGGCTTACTCAGGGCCGGGCCCCGGCTGCTGAGGACCGATTCCAGGTTGGCCACGGCCAGCACGCCGTCCCCGGCCAGCAGTGGGGCGAGGCCCGCCCAGGGATGCTGCGGGCCATAGCGCAGCAACTGGAACTCCATGGAGCGGCCGGGCGCCACGTCCCCCAGGAAGGCCAGGACGGCCTCACCGTCCCGTGCCTCGGTGCCGGCGGGCAGGCTCCAGGATGCGTCGGGGATGGTGGCGGGGGGTGGCAGCCAGGCCCCCCCGGTCTGCCCCGCCCCGCCCACGATGCGCCAGGCCACCACATCGGCCAGGGCCAGGAGCGAGCCATCGGCCGCCGCCGCCAGCCGCCACACCGGCAGCCCGGCGTGCACCGCGCCCCGCATCCGTCCCGCGCCGTCGTAGGCCTCCACCCGCCCGTCGGCCAGCCCGGCTGCGATCTCACGGGTGCCGTCACCGTCCAGGTCGGCCGCGACGACGGCGTTGGCGGCCGCGGTCAGCGCCACGCGCCACAGGACGTCTCCCTGGAGCGAGAAGAGGGCCAGCGAGGGCTCGTCGCCCCCACTGCCGACCGCGATCTCGGGGCCGGGCGGCGCGGCCACGTCGGCCAGGTCCCAGACGGGCGCGCCCCGGCCCACGGCCCGCTCCCAGAGCAGCTCTCCGGCAGGGCCCAGGGCCAGCAGCCGGCCATCCTGGAGGCTGGCCAGGAGGTAGGCGGCGTCTCCGTGGGCCGCGCCCTGCAAGGTGATGGCCGGCGCATCCTTCCCCGGAGGGGGCGGGAATTGCCAGGCGGGGCTGCCATCGCCGGTGAAGGCCCACAGCCGGCCGCCAAGGGTGGCGGCCACGGCCAGCTCCCGGCCATCGGGCAGGGGCAACACGGTTATCGCCGTCAGCGGCCCGTCCAGGCCCACCTGCCACTCGATCCCTCCACCGGCATCAAAGCGCGTGAGGCGCTCGTCCCAGCCTCCGGCCAGCAGCCCGCCGGCGGCCGGGCAGAGGGCCGTGACCCGGGTGTTCAAATCATGCTGCCAGGCGCGGTTTCCGGCGGCGTCCAGGACCGAGACCCGGCCGGCATCGTCGGCCACCGCCACACGGGCGCCGGGCAGGGACGCCAGGGCATAGGCCGGGCCGGCCGTAGACGCCCGCCAGAGAAGCTGTCCCCTGCCGTCGAGGGCATAGACGGTGCGGCCCAGCGAGGCCACGCGGAACTCTTGCCGGCCGTCCACCGGCAGCGACTCGCCGGCGGTCAAGTGCGCGTTGCCGTCCAGCCGCCAGGCGAGGGAGAGGGCCAGGGGCTCGCCGGCCTCGGGCGCGGTGCGGGGCGGCAGCGTGGGAGCCGGCGACGGGCTCGGCGAGGGCGTGGGAGAGGGTGTCGGCGACGGGCTGGGCGACGGTGTCGGGCTAGGCGAGGGCGACGGGGTCAGGCTGGCCCGCGGCGAAGGCATGGGGGAGGGTTCCGCCGTGGACGTCGGGAGGCCGGCGACGGGCGTGCCTGTCTGCGCCGTGGACGCGGCAGGTGGCTGCGGGCCGGCGGAAGAAGCGGGGCCGCAGCTAAGGAGCGTCCTGGCCAGTAGCGCCAGGATCAGGATTTGCAGTAGCCGAGTCCACCGGTGCCGCGCGACCATCCCGTTCCTTTTGGGCCTCCTCGAAGAAATTGCCAAAAATCCGGTCGGCCACGTCGTTGTACTCCCGGTAGCCCGTGGCCACCATCTCGTCCAGGTTGTAGCCGTATTTGGGCAGCGTCTTGGCGGCGCGAATGACACCCTCGG
Organism: Anaerolineae bacterium; assembly: GCA_034428935.1. GTDB lineage: Bacteria > Chloroflexota > Anaerolineae > JAAYZQ01 > JAAYZQ01 > JAAYZQ01. Next base: position 12,921 of record DAOUHB010000231.1, read on the forward strand.
CGATGACCGGATCGTACTGCGGGTTGAACTGCACGCCCCACACGGGCAGGTCGCCCAGGCGAAAGGCCTGCACGGGGCATTTTTCGGTGGAGGCCAGGATGACGGCATTTTCGGGCAGGCGCTTGATCAGGTCGCCGTGCCACAGGAAGCCGTAAAAGGTCTCGCCCAGGCCGGCCAGCAGCGGATCGCCCAGGCCGGCTTCCGTGACAGTGATGGGCAGCCAGCCGATCTCCCAGCTCCCGGTGACGACCTCGCCGCCCAGCCAGTGGGCCAGGAGCTGGTTGCCCAGGCAGATGCCGAGGATGGGCACCCGCGCATCGAGGGCCTCCATGATGCGCTCCCGTTCGGCCTGAAAGATGGGCAGGTCGAATTCCTCGGGCCGGTACTCGCCCCCGGCAAAGATCACCGCGTCATAGTTCCGCAGGTCGGGGACGGTCTCGCCCAGGTCCACGCGCACCTGCGTCGAGACGACGTCCAGGCGCTGTAGCACGTGGTCGACGATGAGCGCCCGGGAAGGGCCGTGGATCAACGCGACGGCGGTCAGCGGGCCACGCGCCGGCGTCGCCGTGGGCGTGGCGGTGGGGGTCTCGGTGGGCGTTTGGGTCGGGCTGGGGGTGGACGTGGGCGTCGACGTGGACGTAGGCGTCGCGGTCGGGGTCGCGGTCGGCGTCAGCGTCGCCGTCGGGGTTGGCGTCAGGGTCGGCGTCAATGTGGCCGTGGCAGTCGCCGTAGGCGTGGCCGTGGGCGTGGCCGTCCGGACGAACAGCGCCAGGTCGCCGACGATGCTCTGCGCCTGGCAGGCGGCCAGAAACTGGCCCGCCACGCCCAGCGCAGCCATCCGTAGAAAAGTGCGTCGACTCAACATGGTTGGCGGGCAACGGCGATCATCTTGGGACTATCGCCGCTAAACTCCTCTAGATCGTACGAGCCGTAGACGGCTTCCAGCTCGAACCCGGCATAGCGCAGCAGCAGCTCCAGCTCGAAACGATAGAAGTAGCGGAGGGCAAAGGGAAAGATCGTCCGGCGCAGGGCGCCCTCGCCGTTCACCTCGTCCATGACGTAGGTGACGTCGATGACCTGCTGCCCCAGGTCGACCTGCTCGCTGCGATATTTGGTGATGGTGTGCCCGGTGACGGGGTCGTGCATCTGCTTGTCCAGGACCACGTGCCCTCGAAAATCGAGGAGGCGGCCCATGTCGGGGTTGAACAGGTCGAGGATCAGGATGCCGCCGGGCTCCAGGTGGCGCCGCACGGCCGCCAGGGCGGCCAACTGGTCGTCGAGGGTCAGCATGTGGGAGAACGAGTTGACCAGGGCAAAGGCCAGGTTAAAGCGCCCCCCCAGGTCCAGGTCCCGCATGTCTTGCTGCACCAGGCGCACCCGCCCGTCCAGGCCGGCCTCCTGGAGCCGCCCGCGGGCGATGGCGAGCATGGCCGGCGACACGTCCACGCCGGTGAGCTGAAAGCCGCGGCGGGCCAGGGGCAGCAGCGCGCGCCCGGTGCCGCAGGCCAGCTCCAGGAGGGGCGAGCCGCAGCGCGCGGCCATGCCCTCCAGGAAGGGCAGATCGTCCTCCATGCCCTCCAGGTCCAGATCATAAAAGCGCGCATAGGCGCCGTACGGATCGGTCATTCCACAGTCCCTCAAGTGCGGCACAGTGTACCACAAAGGCAGCGATTCGGCAAGCACCAATTTGCCCTCAACCCCCGCACCGGCCGTTCGACAGTTGAGACAAAATGCGGTAGAATAGGCGGGCTGTGGTTTGCTTGAAGGGGTAGGGCAGGTCTTGCACCTGCCCGACTGGGCGACCGCAAGGGTTGGGCGACCGCAAGGGTTCGCCCCTACGTTAGAGATGATGGCCCGGAAGCGCAGGAAGGATTGAAAACCGGATGAACTCGACTCCGACCCGTTCCGGCAGCGAGGCCAACCTGCCGGCCACACTCGTTCCAGGGAGCGCCGCTCTGCCACCGCGGCTCTCCTGGCTATGGCAGCCGAATCTCATCGTCTTCTTCTCGAGTGCGTGCATCATGATCCTCGAGCTGGTCGCGGGGCGCATCGTCGCCCCCTACGTGGGCGTGTCGCTCTACACCTGGACGGGCATCATCGGCGTGGTGTTGGCCGGCATTAGCCTGGGCAACTACCTGGGCGGCGTGCTGGCCGATCGCCGCGCCTCGCTGCGCCTGCTGGGCGTCATGTTTGGCCTGGCGGGCGTCACGTCCCTCGGCATCCTGACGGTGGACGTCCTCGGCCCGCAGGCCACGGGCGGCTTGCCCATCGTCCCGCAAATCCTGGTGCTCACCGCGGCCCTCTTCTTGCTGCCCTGCCTGATCCTGGGCACCATCTCGCCCATCGTCGCCAAGCTGGCCGTGCAGGACCTGGAGCGCACGGGCCGGACCGTGGGCCGCATCTATGCCGCGGGCAGCATGGGCAGCATCGTGGGCACCTTTGCCACGGGTTTTCTCCTCATCTCGTGGTTTGGCACGCACGTCATCGTCGCCGGGGTGGCCCTGCTGCTCCTGGCCCTGGGCCTCCTGTTCCTGCTGCCGCGCCGCCTCCCGTGGGCCCTGGCCGCGGTGCTGGTGCTGTCGGCGACGATGGTAACCGCCGTCCACGCCGGCTGGCTGAGCGGGCCGTGCGTGCGCCAGACCAACTATTTCTGCATTCGCGTGCACGACGAGGAGCGGGACGGCGACACCGTGCGCGTCCTGCGCCTCGACCGCCTGGTGCACAGCTACACGTCACTGAACGACCCGACCAACCTGGTGTACGGCTACGAACAGGTGTACGCCGAGGTGCTCACCTATCGCGCCGAGCGAGACGACCACATCCGCGCCCTCTTTGTCGGGGGCGGGGGCTATACCTTTCCGCGCTACCTGGCCCACCTCTATCCCGACAGCGACGTGACCGTCATCGAGATCGATCCGGGGGTCACGGAGGTGGCCTACGAATGGCTGGGACTGGCCCACGACTCGGGCATCGTCACCCACAACGAGGACGCCCGCCTCTTCATGGAGCGCGAGCCCGACGAGCCCTATGACCTGGTGATGGGAGACGCCTTCAACGACTTTTCGGTTCCCTACCACCTGACGACGCTAGAGTTCGACGTGCGGGTTCGCGCCTGGCTGGCGGACGACGGCCTGTACGTCGTCAACCTCATCGACGGGCCGCGGGGCGAGTTCCTGCGGGCCTTTGTCCACACCCTGCGCCAGGCCTTTCGCCACGTCTATGTGGCGCCCACCGTCGACACCTGGCGCCAGAGCACCCGCAGCACCTTTGTGCTCATCGCCAGCGACACGCCCCTCGACCTGCGAGCCTTCCGGGGCAGCGGGGCGGAGGATGCGTTCCCCCTGCTCTCCGGCCAGCTCCTGAGCGACGCCGAAGTGGAGGAGCTGTTGGGCGACGACCAGGTCCTGCTCACCGACCGCTACGCGCCCGTGGACCAGATGCTGGCGCCCGTTATTCGCGAGGAGGCGGCTCCATAGATGGAAGAGCTGATTCCCGGGGCGGACCCGGAACAGGTGGCGCCGGCAGGGCAGCCCTTTGTCCTCGCCCGGCCCGGCACGCCGGTGGCGCGCATCGCCGCCGACCTGAAGGAGATGCCCCTGGACGAGGCGCGCCGCGCCTACATCGTGGTAGAGACCGGTGCCGGGGCCTATGCCGTGGTGGGCGCCTGGGAGCTGAACGATGCCCTGGCCGCCGCCGGGCCGGCGGACTGGGGCCGGCCGCTGCAAGAGGTGGTGCCCCACCCCCATCCGGCCCGGGCTCTCAACGTCGAGGCCATGGACAGCCACCAGGCGCGCACCCTGGCGCAGGCCCGCCAACCCGTCTTGCTGTTGCGCCAGGGCCGGCCCTGGCGCTTGCTGCCCGGCGCCCTGCGGCCGGTGGTGCACCGTGGCGGCGGTGGCGACCTCTTTACCGTTTCGCGGGAAGTGCTGGACCCTTACCTCGCCCCCCCGCAGGCAAGCCTCGAGGCCCTGCTGCCCAAGGGCCCGCGAGAGCCCCGGGAGGCGGCGCAGGAAAGCTACACGACGGTCTGGGGCGAGCCGCGGCCGCGGGTGGTCAACTTCTGGTTTGCCACGCCCGAGGGCCAGGCCCTGGCCCAGCAGCGTCCGCTGGAACTGGGACGCCGTTACCTGCTCCAGGTGAACCTCGGCCGCCGCCGGGCCGAGTCGCTGACCGCGGCCGGCAGCCCGGCCATCCGCGAGCCGGCGCCCGAGACGGCAGAGGGGACGCCGTTGCACGTCTGCCTCTTCTCGGACGATTTCGACATTCCGCAGCCCACCCAGGCGCTGATGCTGCCGCCCGACGGCGATTCCCCCATCGCCACCTTTGCCGTCACCCCCCTGCGCGCCAGCCATGCCGAGGACGACCCGGCGACCATCGAAATCGCCGTCTACTATCGATGCAACCTGGTCCAGGCCTGGCAGGCGCGGGTCGAGGTGGTACGGGCCGGGGGCGCGGCCCGCAGCCCGCAGCCGCAGCAGGGGCTGCTCCTGGCGGCCCGCGACCGCGACTATTTATTGCCCGACGGCCTGGGCGGCCGGCGCCTGAGCCTGCTCGTGGACCACGCCCCCGGCGGCTACCGCTTTGACCTGGTGCTGGCCGCGGAAGGCGAGGAGGGCCAGGTGCGCCTGCCCTGGCGCGCGCGGCTGCGCCGGGAGGACCTGGTGCACCTTGTGACCAAGGCCCGCCGCCAGCTCACCAACATCGCCCGCTCCCGCCCCTTCCAGGCGGCCGTGGAGATCGACGAGCCGGCACGCCGGAGGGCGCTCCAGGCCCTGGCCCTCCTGGGGCGCCAGCTCTACCTCAAGCTCTTTGACGGCGGAGCGGGCCCGGCCGGCGCCGGCGGCGACGTGGCCGATTGGATCCGCCGCGAAGCGGGCGAGGGGGCCGTGTTCCAGGTGGTCCATCGCGCCCGCGATTTCGTCTTTCCCTGGGGCCTGGTCTACGATCGCCCCCTGTGGGACGGCAACGCCGAGAGCCTGGAGGTGGCCCTGGATGGCTTCTGGGGGTACCGCTACGAGATCGAGCTGCTGACCGAAGAGCTCCTCCAGGTGGGGGCCACCGCCGGGTTCGAGATGGGCCTGGGGGACCGGCTGCGGGTGGCCGTGGGGCTCAACGACAGGCTGGCCAACGCCCGCGAGCAGCGGCGGCTCTTTGCCGGGCTGGCCGCCGAGGGCCAGGACAGGGCCGAGTACGCCCTCACCGACCGCGGCCCCGAGTGGCTGCGCCTCTTGCGCCAGGGCCGGCACGAGCTGCTGTATCTCTTTTGCCACGGATTCACCGAGCGCATGGCCACCGACCTGGACCTGGCCGACGATCTCCTGGGCGAGTTCCGCGCCTACCTCGGCAGCCTGCCCCCCGAGCGGCGCGCCGAGCTTCAGGACCAGGAGGAGACCCTGTTCGACGTCAGCGATTCGTGGCTCAAGCTGACCTACGGCCAGGTGCCCCTCACCATGCTGCGGGACTGTGCCCCCGAGCGGCTGGAGGCCGCGCCCCTGGTGCTGCTCAACATGTGCGAGTCGGCCCAGGTCTTGCCCTCCCTATCCGGCGGCTTTGTTCCGTTCTTCCTGGAGCGGGGCGCCCGGGGGATCATCGGCACCGAGTGCCCCATGACCAGCACCTTTGCCCACGCTTTTGCCCGCGAGTTCTTCCCCCGGTTCTTGCGGGGCCAGCCGGTGGGACGCATCCTGTGGGAACTGCGCCGCGCGTTCCTGGAGATGGGCAACCCCCTTGGCCTGGCCTACACCCTCTACTGCGACGCCGGCACGAAACTGGCCGTGCCGGTGCTAGCCCAATGGAAAAAGGAGAGAAACGTGGCAGACGAAGCACTGGAACGACAGATCGAGAACCTGTGGTTCGAGACGGAGGAGGACCTGTACGAGGTCCTGGGCATCACCGAAGAAGCCATCGGCAGAGCAAGGCTGGAGGGCGACACCGGGCAGTTGGCGGCCGCGCAAGAGTATGACACCAACTTTGGCGTGGCCGACACCGCCTTTGCCGAGACGCAGACCACCATGGCGGCCACGGACTTTTTCCGGGACCTGGGGCGCACCTGGTGGATCAGGTTCGAGCCACAGCTCCACGACCTGCTGTGCAACAAGAAGAACGAGGACCACGACGACCTGATGGACGCCCTGGTGCACGGCGCCAAGGACCTGGCGCTGGTCCTGGCCCCCACCCTCGTGACGCGCCTGGATGCCCTGCCCGCGGCGGCGGTCGTCCTGGCCACCATCGCCGCCAAAAAGATCGCCGAGGCGGGCCTGGAGGCGGTGTGCGTCAAGTGGAGCGAGTCGCTGGCCGGCGGGGAGGAGGGGGAGCCGGAAGCCGCGCCGTGAGCCCCCCGGTCCCGTTCGTAGCGCCCGGCGCCGGTGCGCCTGCTACGAACCCCGGGCGCCCGCTGCGGAAAGCTGACTCAGCAGCTCTTGCATCACGGCGACGAAACGGTCCAGGTCGGCGTTGGGCGACCGGGCCGGATGTCGCATGGGCACGACCAGCGGCCGGCTGCCCAGGACGTGGGCCTGGCACTGACCGATGGGAGGTGCGGGCCGGCCCGTCAGCCGGGGGATGATGGCCTGCGCCGCCACGTTGCCCACGGGCACCACGATGCGGGGCTGCCAGAGATCGAACTCCTGCCACAGGTAGGGCAGGCAGTTTTCGATCTCGGCGCGGGACGGCGTGCGGTTTCCGGGCGGGTTGCAGCGCACCACGTTGGTCACGAAACAGCGCAGGCGCGGCGGCTGGACGCGGGGATCGGTCTCGGCCGACAGGCCCAGGCGGATAAGGACCCCTTGCAGCCGCACGCCCGAGCGGTCGCTGGTGAACGGCACGCCCGTCACGTCGCCGCCCCTGGCGCCCGGCGCCTCGCCGACGAACAGCACGGCTGCCCCGTCGCCCGGTGGGGGCGGGCCGTAGCCGTGCACGATCCGGGAGCGGTTGGCAACCAGGGCCGGGCAGCGCCGGCAGCCCTCCGCCAGGCGCAGGGGTGCTGGGAGATCCGCCATCAGTCGGGCAGGGGCAGGTCGGGCGGCTGGCGGCGCTCCAGGCCGAGGAGCATCGCGCGATGGGGGCTGCTGACGCGGTGGGCGACGCCCACCGGCACCACGACCAGCTCGCCCTGGCCAAGGGGCGTCCGGCCCGCCGGGCTCTCCAGGACGGTCTGGCCCTCGTAGCAAAACACCAGGCTGCTCTGGTTCTCAACCTGCCAGTAGGGACCGGTTCCCTGGCAGACGGTCAGGTTCAGGACAAAGGTGTCCAACTGCACCAGGGGTACCGGCTGGAAAAAGCTCTGCACCTGGCGGCCCATGGCCGGCACGCTGAGCTTTTCCATGTGCCCGCTGCGCTTGATGGCAAAGAGGCGCCGGTATCCGTTGCGCCGGTTGATCATCAGGCGCGGTTGGACGAGGAGGACGTACGAGCGCAACAGGGAGGAAGAGCGGTGCCCGACGCCCTTGGGCACCACGGACAGCTCGCCAGGACGCAGGACGGCGGTGCCCCAGTCGGTCTCCAGGCTGATGGTGCCGCTGTGCACCAGGAAGAGCTCGTCCTGGTCCACGTGGCGGTGAAAGGGCATCGTGCCCTGGCAGAGGTAAATGCTCAGGGTCAGATCGTCGATCTGCACCAGGTCCATCATGGTGAACGGCTCGGTCAGGCGACCTGCCTGTTCGGCGATGCTGACCTTGTCCAGCGTCTGCGTTGGCTCCACCCTCACTCTATCACCCCGGCTTGGCTGCGGCCCATTATAGCGTAAAATGACATACCTGTCCACTCTGCCAGGGGGCCGGCTGGGCCGCTGTCCAGGTCGCGTTTCTTCGCCCCGCCACTGCGCGGGGCGCCGGATTGTTATGCGGCGCGAGCGAGTGCCTGGCGAGCGAATGCCTGGCGAGCAAATGCCAGGCCGGTGGGTAGCACTCCAGACTTTTACACAACCCTACGGGGGCGCGGCCCGGCCTTGCCTTTTCGGGGCGAGGGTGGTAAAATCATGGTAGCTTTGGAAGGAAGGGAAGAATGATCGTTCGCCCGGCAACGCTGGCCGACCTGAATGCCTGCCTGTGCATGGACCACGCGTCCGAGACGGACCACGTCTGGCAGATGAAGGTCCAGGAGGGCGAGTCCCAGGTGGACGTCGCCTTTCAAACCGTGCGCCTTCCGCGGCGCATGCCGGTCGCCTATCCGCGAAACCTGGAGCAGTTGGTGGAGGACTGGCAGCGGGGCGAGGGGTTCCTGGCGGCCGAAGTAGACGGAGAGGTAGCCGGCTACCTGGACATGCTGGCCAATCCCTGGCAGCAGGTGGGCTGGGTGGCCAACCTGGCCGTCGACCGCGCGTACCGGCGCAAGGGCGTCGGCACGGCCCTCATGCGCCATGGACGCCAGTGGGCCAGGGAACAGGGACTGCGGCTGCTGCAGGCCGAGGCGACGACCAAGAACTATCCGGCCATGGCCTTTTATCGCAAGCTTGGGTTTCAGTTCTGTGGCTTTAACGATCATTACTATCAGAACCAGGATATTGCCCTCTTTTTTGTGCAGAACCTTCGATAGGGCGCCGGGAGGGCGGGTGTGCAGCGTGCCAAGGCAAAGCCGGCACGCTGAAAAGCAGGGTTGTTTAACGGTGATGTGGGTTCATTGCTCATGCTAGATCTGTCCCGGTGGATTACAGGCGGTCTGATCCTCAGCAACCAGGTCCTCGCGGCCACGGTCCTCCTCACCTCGTTCTCGCTGTTGACCTATCTCCTGACCCACAACTTGCGCAGCCCCGTGGTGCGGGGTTTTTGCGCGCTGCTGGCCTTCATGCTCATCGTCTATGCCGGCGATGTCGTGCTGTACGAAGTCGAAAGCTCCGCGGCAGCGGTCCGCTGGCTCAAGTTCCAATGGGTGGGCATTGCCTTTGTGCCCGCCGCCTACCTCCACTTTTCTGACGCGCTGCTGGCCACGATGAACCTGCGGGCCCGATGGCGGCGGGTGGCCCTCATCCTGAGCTATATTGCCGGCGCCCTGTTCCTGGGCCTGGTGCTCTGGAGCGAGCTGGTGGTGTACGACGGGATCTATCGCCCGCAAGCCTCACACCTGGCGCCCGGCCCCCTGTTCTGGATTTTTGGCATCTACTTTGTGGTCGTCGTGTTGTGGGGCGAGGCCAACATCCAGCGCGCCCGCAAGCGCTGCCTGACCCGCGCCTCCCGGCGGCGCATGACCTACATGGGGCTCGCCTTTGTCGCCCCGGCCCTGGGCGTCTTTCCCTACCTGATGTTCACCGGCATCCCGGCCCTGGTCCACACCTACGCGCTTCAGCTCTTTTTGCTGGTGGGGAACGCGGCAGTGCTGCTCATGATCGTACTCATGGCCTATAGCGTCGCCTTCTTTGGCGTCCTTAGCCCCGATCGGGTGATCAAGCACCGGCTCATCCATTACCTGCTCCGCGGGCCGCTGGTAGGCGCCGCCGTCCTCTTTGTCATGCTCGCCGTGCCCAAGGTGCAGGCCATCTTTGGCCTGCCCCGCGACACGGTCCTGATCCTGTCCGTCGTGGGCATCATCGTGCTGCTGCAGATCGCCATCGATCGCGCCCGGCCCGTCATCGACCGGCTGATCTATCGCCAGGATCGCAACGAGATCGCCTGGATCCAGACCCTGGACCGCCGGCTCCTGACCACCGCCGACCTGCGCGCCTTCCTGGAAAACAACCTGGCCGCCCTGTGCGACCTGTTGCAGGTGCGCACCGGGTTCGTGGCCGTGATGGACGAAGGCCAGCAGCGCCTCGAAGCCCACTGCGGCGACCGGACCGCCATCGAGGCCTTTCTCCAGGAGCAGCGGGTCTGCGGCAACGGGCCAGAGGCCCTCCTCACCGGGAGCAATCACGATCCAGTCGAGGCGGGCAAGTTCTTGCCGGGGGAGGATTTCTGGCTCATGCCCCTGCGGGCCGAGGGGGGCGACGTCTGCCTGGGCGTCCTGGGCGTCGAAGCGCGCTCGCCGGCGCCCGCCCTGGCGCCGGGCGAGCAAGAGCTGGTGAACGCCCTCGCCGGCCGCGCCCAGGATGCACTGGAGGACCGCTACCTGCAGCAGAACGTGTTCGAGACGTTGAACCGCATCCTGCCCAACATCGAGAGGCTGCACCGCTGGCAGGATGCCACGCGCTATGCGGGCACACCCACGACCCAGATCATGGAAGACGCGCTCATCTACTCACCCGAGTTTCAGCAGTGGGTGCGCGACGCGCTCAGCCACTACTGGGGCGGCCCCAAGCTGACCGAGAGCCCCCTCCTGGAGCTGCGCGTGGTGGCGCGCGTGGCCCGCGAGCAAGGGGCAAACCCGGTGCAGGCCCTGCGCGTCGTGCTGGGCGAAGCCATCGAGCGGCTGCGCCCCGCCGGCGAGCGGAGCATGACCACCACGGAGTGGATCCTGTACAACATCCTCGAGCTCAAGTTCGTCCGCGGGCTGAGGGTTCGCGACGTGGCGCGGCGGCTGGCCATGAGCGAGTCGGACCTGTATCGCAAGCAACGCATCGCCATCGCCGAGGTGGCCCGCAGCCTGGCTGACCTGGAGCAGGCGGGCGCCGTGGCGTCGCCGGCCGGCGATGCAGGGGCCCCGGGAAGCGGCAACAGCAACGCGCAGTTGCCTTGACAGGCGAAAAGATCGATTTTATAATCAAACGTCGCCCTTTTGCACGCTGGGGCGACCCGGGCAGCAAGAAAGGTGAGGCAGAGAGGCATGGACCAAGCAGAGCTGCGGCTGGTACCCTCACACGAGAAGGACTGGTGGAGCCAGATCGACGAAAGCTATTGGCAGTCGCTTCTGGAACAGGGGGAGGTGGCGGCCGAGGTGGTAGCCCCCCTCGATCCCCACGAAATCCTGTCTACATTGGACCTGGAGACCAACGGCGGACCGGCAAACCGCTTCCACGAGCTCGCCGAGGACGGAGAAGCCGGCGCGGAGGAGAGCTGGGAAAAAGCCCAACAGGCGATGGATAGGGGCGAATCCTTTACCCTGGAGGTGACCGGGGCGAACCGGGGAGGGCTGCTGGTGGACTGGGACGGGATACAGGGCTTTATCCCGGCCTCGCATCTGTGCGAAGCGCCCCGGCAATTGGACCCGCGACAGCGGGTTGCGGAGCTGGCCAGGCACATTGGCGCCAGGGTGGAGGCCCGCATCATCGAGGTTGACCCACCCCAGGCGCGCCTGGTATTCTCCGAGCGGGCCGCGCAGTCAAGCTTTCGAGCACCGGCCACGATCCTTAACAATCTGGTACCCGGCGACATCTGCGACGGCACCGTCACCAATTTGACCACGTTCGGAGCCTTTGTCGACCTGGGCGGTGTGGAAGGGCTGATCCACGTCTCCGAGTTGTCGTGGGATCGCGTCCGCCACCCCAGCGACGTCCTTGGCCCCGGCCAGCCGGTGCGGGTCTATGTCCTGGGCGTCAACGCCGAAGAGGGGCGGGTGGCCCTCAGCCTGAAGCGACTGCGCCCCAACCCCTGGGCCGACGTAGGATCCCGCTTCCGACCCGGGCAGGTCGTCGAGGGCCTGGTCACCAACGTGGTGAGCTTTGGCGCCTTTGTGCGCCTGGAAGAGGGCCTGGAAGGGCTGATCCACATCTCGGAGCTGGCGGAGGGCAGTTTCTTGCATCCCCGGAACGTGGTGCGCGAAGGCGACACGGTCCGGGTGCGCGTCCTGAACATCGATCCGGCGCACCAGCGCCTGGGGCTGAGCCTGAGGCAAATGCGCGAGGCATGAGGAGAGGTTGATGGCACGGCCAAGGGGTCGCAAGGCCAGGCAAGCATCAGGGGTCGCCGCCGCGTGGGACCGCGTCCGGGGGTGGCAGTTCTCGCTCCCCACGCTGGGGCCGATGCAGCGCGACCTGCTGGGCCTGTTGCTGATCATCCTGGCCATCCTGACGTTGCTGGGGCTTGCCCGTGCCTCGTCGGGGGCGGTCCTGGCCTGGTGGGCGACCGCCCTACGCCGGGCCCTGGGCTGGGGGGCCTTTGCCGTCGCCCTGGGCGTGGGGCTGCTGGGGCTGCGATTGCTGTGGGACGAGCTGGCCCGGAAGCTCTCGCCTTCGCCGGCGGCCTGGGTCGGCGTCGAGCTCTTGCTCCTCGTCGCCCTGGTGGCCAGCCACGTGCCGGCACTGCTGGAGCTGGGCGTGGACGGCGCGCTCGTCGTGGCCGAGCAGGGGCGGGGTGGCGGTGCCGTGGGCTGGGCCCTGGGCACGCTGCTCGTGGAGGGCCTGGGCACCGCCCTGGCGGTGACGATCCTGGCTGCCGCCTTTTTCCTGGCCCTTTACCTGCTGCTGGCGCCGGCCTGGCCCGACCTGCAAGGCCTGGCACAACAGCCCGCCCGCCGGGTGGTGGCCCTGTTCAACCGCCTGTGGGTCCGCACCCAGGGCAGCCCTGTGCCCCCCGACGTGCCCGAGGTCCCCTGGTGGGAGCAAGACCCGGAGCCGGGGACAGTCAAAAAGAGCGCCAAGCCCAGAAAAAGGACGCGCAAGCCAAGGTCGCCGGAGAGCAGGGATGACGGGCTGCCGTCCATCGACCTGCTGGACGCGGCTTCGACCCAGGCATACGGCGACACCGACGTCCGGCGCAAGGTGCAGATCATCGAAGAGACGCTGCTCAGCTTTGGCGTGCCGGCCAAGGTGGTCGAGATCAACCAGGGGCCCACGGTGACCCAGTTCGGGCTGGACCCGGGCTACATCGAGCGGCGAGTAGCCGGCGGCGAGGTGCGGCAGCAGCGGGTGCGGGTGGCGCGCATCGCGAACCTGGTCAACGACCTGGCCCTGGCCCTGTCCGCCGCGCCCCTCCGTATCGAGGCGCCCGTGCCCGGCCGGCCGGTGGTCGGGCTGGAGGTGCCCAACGAAAAGGTGTCGCTTGTCTCTCTGCGGCGCGTCATCGAGTCGCGCGAGTTCCAGGAGATCGACTCCCGGCTGGCCATCGCCCTGGGCGAGGACGTTTCGGGCCACCCGGCAGCCGTCGACCTGGCCCAGATGCCCCACCTGCTCATCGCCGGTGCCACGGGCTCGGGCAAGAGCGTGTGCATCAACGCCATCGTCTGTTGCCTGTTGTTCAACAACAGCCCGGCCGACCTGAAGATGCTCATGGTCGACCCGAAGATGGTGGAGCTGGTGGGCTACAATGACATCCCCCACCTGGTGGGCCCCGTCGTGGTCGACGTCGAACAGGTGGTGGGCGCCCTGTCGTGGGTGACCCGCCAGATGGACGTGCGATACAAGCTCTTCCACCAGGCAGGGGTGCGCAACCTGGAGCAGTACAACCTGCGCGCCATCCGGCGCAAGGACGAGGAGCCGCTGCCCACTCTCGTCGTCATCGTCGACGAGCTGGCCGACCTGATGATGGTCGCGCCTGACGAGGTGGAGCGGCACATTACGCGGCTGGCCCAGATGGGCCGCGCCACGGGCATTCACCTCGTCATCGCCACCCAGCGCCCAAGCGTGGACGTGGTGACGGGGCTCATCAAGGCCAACTTTCCGGCCCGCATCAGCTTTGCCGTCACGAGCCAGGTGGACTCGCGGGTGATCCTGGACCAGGTCGGCGCCGAGAGCCTGCTGGGCCGGGGCGACATGCTGTTCATGGAGCCCCAGAGGGCCGCCCCCATCCGCCTGCAGGGTTGCTTTGTCTCCGACCAGGAGATCAACCGGCTGAGCGATTTCTGGCGCAAGGAGCAGGTAAGCGAGGAACAGCCGCACCTCTTCCCGCCCTGGGCAGGGCTGGCGGATGAGGAGGAAAGCGACGAATTGTTGGAGCAGGCCCTGGACCTGATCCAGGGCCGCAGCACCGTGTCGACGTCGTTCGTGCAGCGCCAGTTGCGCATCGGCTTCCCCAGGGCCGCGCGCCTCATGGAGCAGTTGGAGGAACAGGGATTCGTGGGCCCGGACCTGGGCGCGGGCCGCGGACGCAAGGTCCTCCGCGGAAGCGGGATCGATTTCGACGAGATCGACGAGCGTCTGCCCGGCCAGGAGCCGGGCTAAAAGCCTAGATCGAGCGAGGAGGGAAGCATGATGTCCGGAAGAGTGTTGTTGGCCTTGGTCATCGGGATCGTGCTGGCAATTGCCGGTCTCGCGCTGCTTGTTTGGCTTCTCTGGTGGCTCTGGACCCGCGACAAGCGGGAAGAGGAGCCTCCCGTCGTCGAATTCGAGCTGGAGCCGGAACCCGCCCATGAGCCGGGAGAAGAATGGGAGACGCCCAGGGTCCCGGCAGCCGTCGAGGAGGCGCCGCCCGTTACCCCAACGGTGGGTGGGCCGGAAGCCATATCCCCGGCGATTGGCGAGCCGACTCTGGAGCCCCCCGCCATGGATGAGCCCGATTTCGGGACCCTGTCCGTGGAGGAAGAGCCGTTTTCGGTCCGGGCGGAGGACGTCACGGGCACCGGGCTCGAAGACCTGGGCGAGGATTTGATCGTGGAGGAGCCTGCGGCCAGAGGCCCGCTGCCTGGCGCCGCCGACGACCTGAAGCTCATCGAGGGCATCGGCCCCAAGATCGCAAGCGTCCTCCAGGAGGCGGGCGTCGGGACCTTTGCCGCCCTGGCCGCCGCCGACGCCGACCGGCTGCAGGCCATCCTGCGGGAGGCCGACCCACGCCTGTTGCGCCTGGCGGATCCCGCGACCTGGCCGGAGCAGGCCAGGCTGGCTGCCGCGGGCGAGTGGGACGCCCTCACCGAGTTCCAGAGCACATTGAGGGGTGGGCGGCAGACCGGGAGCACCCTATAACAGAACCACAGAACGTGCATATCGCGCGCGCCTTTTCCAGGCGCGCCTGGACGGGCGCCGGCGGCCCGCCGCGAGGGCTGCCGGCCGGGGCAGTGGCACAGAAGCCATTCAATCGTATTCGTAGAGGATAGGTAGGAGGTCAAGTTGAGCGGACATTCGAAATGGGCGACCATCAAGCGCAAAAAGGCATCGGCCGACGCCAAGAGAGGGCAGGCGTTTACCAGGCTGGCCAAGGAGATCACCATCGCAGCTCGCGAGGGGCCTGATCCCGATGTCAATTTTCGGCTTCGCCTGGCGGTGGACAAGGCACGAGCAGAAAACATGCCCAAGGAAAACATCGAGCGTGCCATCCGCCGCGGCGCGGGCCTCGACAAGGACGCGGCAGCGCTGGAAGAGGTCATGTACGAGGGCTATGGTCCCCATGGGATCGCCTTTTTGGTGTCGGTGGTGACCGACAACCGCAACCGCTCGCTGGCCGACATCCGGCGGGCGTTTAACCGCGCGGGTGGTAGCATGGGCGCGGCCGGCAGCGTTGCCTGGCAGTTCGAGCAAAAGAGCTACTTTTCGCTCGAGACCGAGGGCAGGGACCACGACACGCTCTTTGACATCGCCGTGGAGAGCGGCGCCGACGACGTCGTGTTCAGCGACAACATGGTCGAGATCTATGCCGAGCCCAGCGATTTCCAGATCATCCGCGAAGGGCTGCAGCTTCGCGGGCTCAAGATCGACACGGCCGAGCTGACCATGGTCCCCAAGACCACGGTCAGCCTCGACGAGAAGCAAGCCTTCCAGAACATGACCCTGATCTCGAGCCTGGAGGAGATCGACGACGTCCAGGATGTGTATTCCAACCTGGACATCACGGACGAGTTGATGGCCAAGTACGAGGAACAGGAATAGTGCTCGTCCTGGGCATCGATCCCGGAACGGCCATCACCGGCTACGGACTGGTGCGCGAAACCGAGGAGGGGGGGCTGGTCCTGGTGGACTGTGGCGTCATCACCACGTCGCCGGACCAGCCTCTGCCGGCTCGCCTCCAAATAGTCTATCGCGGCCTGTCCGATATCGCACGGGAGCACCGGCCCGACTCCGCCGCCGTGGAAGAGCTGTTCTTCAGCCGCAACGCGCGCACGGCCCTCTCAGTGGGCCACGCCCGCGGCGTCACGCTGCTGGCCCTCGCCGATGCGGGTCTGCCCATCTACGAGTACAAGCCGCTCCAGGTCAAGCAGGCCATCGCCGGTTACGGCGGGGCCGACAAGCAGCAGGTGCAACAGATGGTCACCATGCTCCTCAACCTGGAGTCGGTGCCTCAGCCCGACGACGCGGCCGATGCCGTGGCCGTGGCCGTGTGCCACATCCACTCGGCGACCATGTCGGCCCTGCTCGACAGCGCCCAGCGCTAGGCGGGCCCGGCAGATCCAGAGGAGATGGGGAGAGAAAACAGCGAGGGCCAGAGATGATTGCCAGCCTGCGGGGCATCCTCAGCTTCACGAGCAAGGATTTCGTCGTCCTCGACGTGGGCGGCGTGGGGTTCCAGGTGTTTGTCCCACCCGCTGCCATCGGCGCCCTGGGTTCGACGGGAGACGAGATCCTCCTGTTCACCCATCTCCAGGTCCGCGAAAACGAGATGGCCCTCTACGGCTTTCGCACCGAAGAGGAACTGGCCACGTTTCGCCTGGTGCAGACCGTGCCGGGCATTGGCCCGCGAGTGGCCCTGGCGCTGCTCTCGGCCCTCACGCCCGAGCGGTTCCGGGCGGCCATTGCCCAGGAGGACGTGGCCGCCCTGGGCCACGTGCCGGGGATCGGGCCAAAGACGGCCCGCAAACTGGTGTTTGATCTCAAGGACAAGGTGGGAGAGCCGGCCGAGCTCGGCGTGCCGTCCCTGGCCGCCATTCAGGCCGATGCGGATCTCATCGCCGCCCTGACGAGCCTGGGCTACAGCGTGGCCGAGGCGCAGGAAGCCATCCGCAACCTGCCCCGCGAGCCGCTGGCCCTGGAAGAAAAGGTGCGGTTGGCGCTGGCCTATTTCGCCTCGTAGGCCGGCATCAGGCGCCCGGGTCATCCGAGCGGTGGATGACCGTTTTTACCCGCTTCTTGAACGTGCTTCTATCGAGGAGGATGCGCCGGCCGCACACCTGGCACTTCAGGCCGATGTCGGCGCCCACGCGCACCACGCGCCACTCGTAGCTGCCACAGGGGTGGGGCTTGCGCAGCCGCACCAGGTCGTCGATCTGAACTTCTTCCGGCACAGCTCATCTCCCTCCCGGGTGCGGCTCGTGCGTCGCGCCAGGTTCGTGCCCGGCCTGGAGCACCTGCCGCAACAGGTCCGGGCGGTTGGTGATGATTATGTCCACCCCCGCCTCAACCAACTGCCACATCCGACCCGGGTCGTCCACCGTCCAGGTGTGCACCCGGTAGCCGCGCTTCCGGGCCCACCGAACATAGTCCGCGTCCACCATCTTCCACTCCGGGTGCATGGCGTCGGGACGCACCAGGTGGCGCAGCCACGGCCGGGTCAGGAAAAAGGGCAAGCCCTCGCAGTAGAGCATGCCCACGGGGATCCAGGGGTTCAGCCGGCGCACCCGCCACAGGGCCAGGGGGTTGAAGGACGAGATGACCACCCGATCCGCCAGGTGGTTCTCCTCCACCAGGCGCACCACGGCCAGGGCCAGGCCGTCGTCCCGCCTGTTTTCGGTCTTGAGCTCGATGTTGATCAGCAGGCGCCGGCCCACTGCATCGACGACCTCTTGCAGGGTCGGGATTCTTTGCCCGGCAAAGTCCGGGTCGAACCAGGAACCGGCGTCCAACGCCTTTAGCTCGGCCAGGGTCTTTTCGCAGACTGGCCCGTGGCCGTCCGTGGTGGCGTCCACCGCCAGGTCGTGGATGACCACCAGCTCGCCGTCTCGCGTTAGCTGCACGTCCAGCTCGACGCCATCGGCGCCCAGCTCCTGGGCCAGCAGGAAAGCGGCCAGCGTGTTGGCCGGAGCCTCGTGGCTGGCGCCCCGATGGGCCAGGTTTAGCGGACGGTCAAGGTAGAACGACATTTCTCATGCCCCGGTTCGCAACCCTTGCCGGGCCGCGTCTTTCGCCGTCAGGCCATGGCCTCGCGCGGCCGGCCGATGAGCTTCCCGGTCTCCCAGACGACGAGGAGGGGCACGGCGGTAAAGATGGAAGAATAGGTGCCCGACAGCAGGCCGACCAGCAGCACGGCGATGAACTGCTTCATCGTCGCACCACCCAGGAGCAGCAGCGCGACGAGCACAAAGATGGCGTTGAGCTGAGTGGCCAGCGAGCGGTGGATGGTCTCCAGGAGGCTGCGGTTGACCACGGTCTCGAAGGATTCGCCGCGCCGCTTGGGAATGTTTTCCCTGATGCGGTCGAACACCACGATGGTGTCCTGCACGCTAAAGCCAATGACCGTCAGCAGGGCCGTGAGGAACAGGGCATCGGCCTGCCAGTTGAGGGTCAGGCTGGCGATGGAAAAGAGCCCGAGGGTGACCAGGATGTCGTGGAGCATGGCCGAGATGGCGCACACGCCATAGCGCACGGCATTGGGCACCTTGCGGAAAGAAAAGATGATGAACAACAGGATAAAGAGGGCGGCCACCCCGACGGCGATGCCCGCGGCCCGGGTAACCTCAGCGCCGACGGCCGGACCCACCGACTCGAACCGCAGCTCTTCCATGGGGCCAAAGCGGTTGACCAGCTCGTTTTCCAGCGCATCCTTGGTCTCTGGATCCAGTGGCTTGGTGCGGATCAATACGGTCCGGTCGCCCGTGCTCTGCACGGTGGTATCGGGAAAGTCCCGGTCGACGAACACGTCGCGCACCTCGCCTGGCAAGAGCTCCTGCTCGAACTGCAATTCCAGCAGGGCGCCGCCCGTGAAGTCGATCCCAAGCTTGATGGGCGAGCCAAAGGTGGCGATGGAATATCCCATGGCGATGAGGCCGGGGATAATGATCAATGCCGACAGCAAAAAGTACCAATGTCGTTTGTCTACGATTCCAAACATGGCGAAACCTCCCTCACCTGCCCGGCTAGGCGCCCAACAGGACGCGGCTCTCTTCGAGCTTCTCACCGGCCCACTGCAGGGCCAGGCGCATAAAGGTCCGGGTCACGGTGATGGCCGTGAACATATTGATAACCACACCCAGGGCCAGGGTAACGGCAAAGCCCTTGACCGTGCCCGCGCCAAAGGTCGAGCCAAAGTAGAACAGGATGGCGCAGGTGATCAGCGTCGAGATGTTCGAGTCGCGGATGGAGGTCCACGCCCGGCTGAAGCCCGCCTCCATCGCCGAGGCCAGGCTGCGCCCGGCACGCAGCTCCTCCTTCATCCGTTCGAACACGAGAATGTTGGCGTCGACGGCCATGCCCGTGGAGAGGATAAAGCCGGTGATGGCCGGCAGGGTCAGGGTGACGCCCATGAAGCCGGCGGCCATCAGGCCAAAGGTCACCACGAGCAGGACACCGCCCAGGGCCAGCGGCCAGACGTCCCGCCGGTCGAGCAAGTAGCTGATGATCAACAGCAGGCTGATAACCAGCAGGATGGGCCAGCCCACCTTGTAGACGGCCAGGTTGAGGAGGCCGTAGAGGATCAGGGCCAGGTCGGCCAGGAGCCCCGGCAACCGGTAGTAGATGAGCATGAACAGCAGGACGATGCCCAGCCCGACGATCCCGGCCTGCATGCTGCGCTGCACCGAGTCCTGGCCCAGGGTCGGGCCGATGGTGCGCGTGGTTTCCACGCGGAGGGGCACGGGCAGCGAGCCGTAGCGAAGCTGGATGACCAACTGCTGGGCGCTTTCCAGGGTAAAGCTGCCCCGGATCACGGCGCGCCCCTCGGGGATGGCCGTCTCGATGACGGGGCTGGAGATCACTTCCTTATCCAGGACGATGGCCAGGTAGGTGTTGATGTTCTGCGCGGTATAGGTCTGAAAGATCTGGGCGCCCTCGTCGGTCATCTCCAGGCCGATGAGGAACTCGCCCGTCTGCTCGTCGCGCTGCACGTAGGCCGACTGCAGGTGCTGGCCCGTGAGCACGGTCGCAAACACGGTGTCGGTGACCACCGGCCGGTCGTCGGGCGGCGGGGCCGTCTCTTCGCCCGCGGCAGCGTCTCCCGTCTCGTCTTCCGTGGGCGTAACCGCCTCCGTGGGAGGCTCGATCTCGAGGGTGGAGGTGGGGGTACCCGTGGCGGGCGTCTCGCCATCCGTGCTGTGGGTTTCGGCGCCCTGCGAGGCGAGCTGCGGATAGGTGGTCTGGACCACGGTCATGGGCGGCAGGTAGCGGGTGCCGGCGTCGACGAACTCGAGGAGGCCGGTCTCGCGAATGGTGGCGATGGCCTCGTCTGGATCCTGGATGCCGGGCAGCTCGACGATGATCCGCTGCTCACCCTGGGTCTGGACCAGGGGCTCCACGACGCCCAGGGCGTTGACGCGGTTCTCGATGATGGACGCCGCCACGCTGAGGGCACCCGGCTCCAGATCCGCACTCGACTCTACGTCAGCCTGGAGCAGGACCTGCAAACCACCTTGTAGGTCCAGGCCCTGGCGAATCCGAAAGTCCTGTTGCAGGGGCCCAATGTGCAATCCGGGGCTGTTGGGCAGGTCCACGTACACGGCAATGATCGCCAGGATGAGGATTGCGATCATGAGGACATTATTTCTCGTTCTCATATCTCTTCTGCGCTTCCTCCAATGGTTCGCTCGCAGGCTCGAGTTCTTGCAAACGAACGGATTATACTTCATGGGTGGTTATCTGTCAAACCCACTTGACAGATACGTGAAAGTCGGATATAATTTCGCCCAACAGCGGGGGGCCGGGCGTCTGTTGCCGGGCTCGCCCCGACCGATATCGACATAGGCAAAACAAAGCGACGAGCAGGAGGAGTAGGCGGACGGGCCCTGGTGAACGACTGGGCAGAGAGGGGGGTCACCGGCTGCAAGCCCCCTACAGTAGCCATCCGCCGAAGGTCGCCTGGGAGCTGGCTGGTTGAAGGTCGAGTGCCGCGTAGATCAGCACGGGCAGGCCCGTTAACGCCTTAGAGTGAGCGGTCGGCGAAAGACCGGGCTGGTGGCTGCAGGCCGGAGCCGAGCGCTAAGCAGGGTGGTACCGCGAGAGGTGTCCCTTTCGTCCTTGTCGGCGAAAGGGCTTTTTTTATACGTATCACCTCAATCATTCGGGGTAGGGGCAGGTCTTGCACCTGCCCAACAGGGCGACCGCAAGGGTTGGGCAACCGCAAGGGTTCGCCCCTACAGTGCGAGAAGAGTAATGAGCTGGTGGGAGACGTACTTCGGAGATCTATACCTGCGGCTGTTCGCCACAAAGGTGACGCCGGAAGGGACCGATCAGGAGGTGGCCGGGGTCCTGGCGCTCCTCGATCCCAGGCCTGGCGCCCGCATCCTGGACCTGGGCTGCGGCCAGGGCCGCCACGCCGTGATCCTGGCGCGCCTGGGCTACAGCGTCGCCGGCCTCGATCGCTCGGCAGTTCTCCTGGGCCGGGCGCGGGAGGCCGCCCGGGAAGCCACGGACAAGGCCGCGTGGGTCCTGGGCGACATGCGCTTCCTGCCCTTCGGGCAAGAGTTCGATGCCTGTGTCAGCCTGTTCACCAGCTTCGGATACTTTGACGAGGCCGAAAACGAGGGGGTGCTGCGCCAGATCTGTGGCATCCTGCGGCCGGGTGGCGCCCTGTTCCTGGACCTGCCGAACCGCGACCGCCAGGCGCATGGTGGCGAGCTCCGTCCGGCGTCGTCGCAGAGGTACGGCGAGGCAACCATCCTGGAAGAGACGCACTTTGACCCGGTGACCAGCCGCTGTACGACCACGTACACGTGGCTGGAGGACGGGCGGGCCGAGAGCATCACCCACTCGGTGCGCCACTACGCCGCACCCGAAATAACGGCCATGCTGCGGCGTGCAGACCTGGAGCCCCTGGCTCTCTATGGCGACGTGGACGGCAGCCCGTATACTGCCGGAAGCAAGCGACTGATCGTCGTGGCCAGGAAAGGAGGTGGTGACGATGGACGACGCTGACGTTAACGTCCAGAAAGCGTCTGTCGGCCTATCGGCCCAACCTCTTGGGAAAGGAACGAAAATGAACCAAAGGACAACTACAGACATGGACAAAACCTACGATCCTGACACCACCGAGCGTCGCTTGTACGAGTGGTGGGAGTCGAAGGGGTACTTCAGGCCCGAGACTCTCCTGGCAACAGGGCTGGCCCGGGCCGATGGCCCGGCGTGGTGCATCACCATGCCGCCGCCCAACGTCACCGGCGCGCTGCACCTGGGCCACGCCATGACCGCCGCCGTCGAGGACCTGATGACGCGCTACTATCGCATGCGGGGCTACGAGGCGCTCTACCTGCCGGGCAGCGACCACGCCGGCATCGCCACCCAGAACGTGGTGGAGCGCGAGCTTGCCCGGCAGGGCATCACGCGCCAGGACCTGGGGCGCGAGCGGTTCGTGGAAAAGGTCTGGGAGTGGAAGGACATCTATCACGCGCGCATCACCCAGCAGCACAAGCGCCTGGGCGTGAGCTGTGATTGGGAGCGGGAGCGCTTTACCCTGGACAACGGCCTGAGCCGGGCCGTGCGCACCGCCTTTGTGCGTCTCTACGAGAAGGGGCTCATCTATCGCGGCGCCTACCTGGTGAACTGGTGCCCGCGCTGCGAGAGCGCCATCTCGGACCTGGAGGCCATCGCCCAGGAGCACGACGACCACCTGTGGACCATACGCTACCCCATCGTGAACGACGACTGGCAGGGGCCCGAGCACCCGTGGGGCAGCGGACGCTGGGCCGAGGGTGCCACCGAGTTCATCGAGATGGCCACCGCCCGGCCCGAGACCATCATGGGCGACGTGGCCGTGGCGACCCACAAGGGGCACGAGCGCTTTGCGCGCCTCATCGGCCGCACGGCGGTCCTGCCCATCATGGGCCGGCGCATCCCCATCCTGGCCGACGAGTTCGTCGATCCGGAGTTTGGGACGGGGGCGGTCAAGATCACGCCCGCCCACGATCCCGACGACTACGAGGTGGGGCTGCGCCACGGGCTGGAGGCCATCACGGTCCTGACCGACACCGCCACGATGAACGAGCTGGCGGGCCCCTACGAGGGCATGGACCGCTACGAGGCCCGCGACGCCGTGGTCCGCGACTTTGAGAAGGAGGGGCTGCTGGTCAAGGTGGAGCCCTATCACCACAGCGTCGACCACTGCCAGCGCTGCGATACCGTGGTCGAGCCGCGCATCAGCACCCAGTGGTTCCTGAACGTGAAGCCGCTGGCCGAGGCGGCCATCGACGCCGTGCGCCGGGGCGAGACGACCATCATCCCTGAACGGGAGGAGCGCCGCTTTTACAACTGGATGGAAAACATCCGCCCGTGGTGCATCAGCCGCCAGCTCTGGTGGGGCCACCGCATCCCGGTCTGGTACTGCGACAACTGCGGCCAGCAGACGTGCCAGATGGAGGACCCGACCCGCTGCGCCCACTGCGGCAGCGACCAGATCGGCCAGGACCCGGACGTCCTGGACACCTGGTTCAGCTCCGGGCTGTGGCCCTTTAGCACCCTGGGCTGGCCCGACGACACCCACGACATGCGGCGCTTTTACCCGACCGACATGCGCGAGACCGGCTATGACATCCTGTTCTTCTGGGTGGCGCGCGAGATGATGCTGGGCATCGAGATGACGGGCCAGGCGCCCTACAAGACGGTCTACCTGCACGGGCTGGTCAGGAACGAAACGGGCAAAAAGATCAGCAAGTCCATGGAGAACATCGAGGAGTATGACCCGCTAAAGCTTATCGACCGCATCGGCGCCGACGCCCTGCGCTACACGCTCCTCACCAGCTCCACGCCGGGCAGCGACATGAACCTGGACCCGCGGCGCCTGGAGGGGGCGCGGAACTTTACCAACAAGATCTGGAACGCGGCCCGCTTTGTCATCTCTAACCTGCAATCCGCGCCGGCCCCCGGGCAGGCGGGACCGGCCGAGCTGCCAGACCGCTGGATCGTGTCGCGGCTCAACCGGGTCATCGGCGAGGTGACCGCCCTGTTTGACAGCTTCCAGTATGGGGAGGCCGGGCGGCGCATCAACGACTTTTTGTGGAACGAGTTCTGCGACTGGTATATCGAGGCCTGCAAGATCCGGCTCTACGGCGACGACCCCGCGGCCCGGGCCAGGGCGCAGGCCACCCTGGTGCGCGTCCTGGACGGCGGCCTGCGGCTGCTGCATCCCTACATGCCCTTTGTCACCGAAGAGATCTGGCAGTACCTGAAGGCGGCCTGGCCGGAGGGCGAGGGGTGGCCCGAAGCTCTCATCATCGCCCCCTGGCCCGAGGCCGCCGAGGGCGAGATCGACGAGGAGGCCGAGGGCGGCATGGCGCTGCTCATGGACCTCATCCGCCAGATCCGCAACGCCCGGGCCGAGTACGAGGTGACGCCCGGCCGGCCCATCGCGGCAATCATCAGCGCCGGCGACCGCCTGCCAGAGCTGGAGGCGCAGCGGCGGCTCCTCGCCTTCCTGGGCAGGGTGGACGATGCCCAGTTGACGCTGGCCTCGACGCTGGCCGAGAAGCCGCGCCAGGCCGTGGCCCTGGTGGCCCCCGACGGGGTGGAGGCCTACCTGCCCCTGGCCGGCCTGGTGGACCTGGAGCAAGAGACGGCCCGCCTGCAAAAGGCCCTGGACGAGACGCGGCAAGAGATCCGGCGCGCCCAGGGGATGCTGGCCAACGAATCGTTCACGTCCAAGGCGCCCGCCCACGTGGTCCAGCAGCAGCGCGACCGCCTGGCGGAGCAGCAAGAGCGCCAGTCCCGCCTGGAGGCGCGGCTGCAAGCCCTGGAGGGCTGAGCCACAAACCGCCGAGGCCCCACCATCCCGGTGGGGCCTCGTTTTTCCCTCCCTGGAAGCGGCCGGCTAGCCCTTGCTGTCGGAGAGCGACTCCTTGATGGTCAGCCAGTTGCGCCGCAGATCCTCGTCGCTCTCGATCTGGGCACCAATCTTCTCACAGCCGTGCAGCACGGTCGTGTGATCTCGCCCGCCCAGCAGCGCGCCTATCTTTGGCAGGGACGTCTCGGTCACCTCGCGGATGAGGTACATGCACAATTGCCGCGGGACCGACACCTGGCGGCGGCGGCTTGGGCCTGTCAGGTCCTCTTCCTCGAGGCCATAGTGCCTGGCGACGGTGGTCAGGATACGCTCGGGCGATGGAACCGCGCTGCGGGCCATGATTCGATCCAGGGCTGCGTGCGCCACCTCCAGGTCGAGGGGCGTCCGGAACAGGCGCGCGCGAGCCACGACGCAGTTAAAGGCCCCCTCCAGCTCGCGGACGCTGCCCGGGACCTTGCGCGCCACAAAGGCCAGGACATCGTCGCTGGCGTAGACGCCCGCCGCCTCGGCCTTGGCGCGGAGGATGGCCATGCGCGTCTCGAAATCGGGTGGCTGCACGTCGGCGATGAGCCCCCAGCCCAGGCGCGAGCGCAGCCGGTCCTCCAGGGCCGATAGGGCCCGGGGCGGCCGGTCGCAGGAGAGAACGATCTGCTTGCCCGTGCTGTGGAGGGCGTTGAACGTGTGAAAGAACTCTTCCTGGGTGCGCTCCTTGCCGATAAAGAACTGCACGTCGTCGAGGAGGAGCAGGTCGTTGTTCCGGTACTTGGCCCGAAACCGCTTCGTCCGCTGCCCGCGGATGGCGGTGATGAGGTCGTTGGTAAAAGTCTCCGACGAGGTATAGAGCACGGACAGGCCCCGCTTTACCGCCTCGTGCCCCAGGGCGTGGAGCAGGTGCGTCTTGCCCAGCCCGGCGCCGCCATAGATGAACAGCGGGTTGTAGGCGTGGGCCGGGTTTTCGGCGACGGCCAGCGAAGCCGAATGGGCCAGGCGATTGCTGGCGGCGACGACAAAGCTGTCAAAGGTATAACGGGGATTCAACACGCAGGAGGGGCGGCCGTTGCCTTCCGGCGAGGGCCTGTCCTCCGCATCCTCTTCGTCGTGGACCTGCTCAGGCACCAGGGTGAGATAATCTCCGTTTCCCGGACCACTGGCGGTAAAGATGACCTGAACATTGGGGCCGGCGTGCCGCTCCAGGGTGCCCTTGATGGACGGCAGGAGCCGGTTCTGCAGCCAATCGACGGCGTAGGCATGGCGCACGTGGACGGTAAACACATCTTCCTGGCAAGCGATGACCTCGGTCCCGCGCAACCAGGTATCAAAGGTGGCGCGTGTCATCTGCAATTCCAGTTCTCCCAGGGCGGCCTGCCACTGCTTTTTTGCGGCCCCGAGTGCCCTATCCGGTGTCAAGTCCAGATCCTTGGAACCCAACGCGTCCCCCGTGATAACCGTGTTCTTGCGCGCCCAAGCAGGCCGTCTGGCCCTCAGGCGCAGTGCCAGGCACCCAGTCTTGTGTGCAGCTCCGTGCACTATGAGCCGGTCATACCGGCTTGATGCTGACGACATATGATGGACTGTGAGGTAGAGGAAAGTGAAGGCAATTTATAGGGGTAACAGGCCAGAACGCCACACCCGCTTGGAAGTTGTCGCGGTGCACTTCTGGCCGGCAACGACATCTTTGTCGCGTGAGGCCGGCAAGATGTGTCCTCCTCCCCCTCTGCTACAGTCCACAGCCATTGTAGCAAAGACCGGGGTTTCGCGCAAGGGCCAGTCGCGCCCCGACGGGCGGATAGTCGTTGGTGCAAAACCGCGGGCAATCCAGATCTAGGGCGGCGGGAGTTTCGGCGCGCTATATCTTGTGTGCTGAATCCGCCCGTCCGGACCTAATCTTAAGATTTCGGCTCTACCCGGATTTAATTCAGCTTACGTCAAGGGGATGCCGGCCAACTGCCGGCCCGTGCGGCGCAGGTTGTGGCGGACGGCGCCCAGGGGAGCTTCCAACGGCGCGGCCAGGAACAGGCAGAGGTTGCCGGGCAAGGACAGCATGTACAACCGGAACGAGTCGCTCTCGAACATGTTGTGCTCAAAGGGCACGTCGGGTTGGCCGAGAAGGCGCCCCAGGCGCTGCGCCGCGCGCAGCGCCGCCAGGCACGGCTCGGCCAGCGACTCGGCCGTGCCCTTGCCCCGGCTGCCCACCTGGGCCACAACGCGGCCGCCGCCCTGCATGGACAGGACCGCCACCAGGTCGGCCCGCGTTTCGCGGGCCAGCTCCAGCAGGAGCGACTGGACGCGCGAGGCCGGCAGCGCATCGCCCGCCCGCGCACCGGGGCGCGACGCCTCCGGCGGGGCTGCGGGTGTGGCGGCGGGCGCCGGAGCCGCGGGTGGCACGGCAGCGACGGGCGCCGACAGGGCCGCCTGGATGCGCGGCAGCAGGTCGTCGGCGAAAAACGGCTTGGAAAGCGTGCCCTGGATGTTCAGCTCGTGGGCCTCGGGCGGAACGGCCTGGCCCATGAGGGGAATCAACACCAGGCGCATACCGGGCAGCACCCGCCGGATGCGGCGGATCAGCTCGCGGTAGTCCATCTCTTCGGGATCCAGGTCCATGTCCACGATGGTCAGATCGAAGCGATCCCTCTCCAGGGCCGCCAGGGCGCTGCTGCCCCCGGGCGCGACGCGCACGTGATAGCCGCCCTCGGTCTCGAGCATCTCCTGGAGCATGGTGGCAAAGGCCGCGTTGCCGTCGACGACCAAGATCTTTATCACCGTCTCGCCTCCTATCCCTGCCCCGGGCTCAACATCCACGACACCGTGTTCAGAACCAGCCGCGATTTTGCCGGCTCGGGCAGCAGATAGATGGGAAAGCCGGCAAACACCACCCGCGTGTTGCTGACGGCGTCGGACATGACGGCCAGGGAGGGCACACCGCTCGCCTCGCTTCCCGGCCCCCGGACCAGGACCACGTCGGTCTCGTCATCGGCCAGGTCCGTCAGGACGTCGATCTCGTATTCGCTGCCCGAGGGCGCCTCGACAAAGGGGATCACCTCGCCGGCGCCAAAGCCCTGGGCCAGGGGATGAGAGGCGTCCTCGACCTGGAGGTCGCGCTGCACCGCCTGTTCGTCGGCGCTGCCGATGTAGGCGCCCGAGACCAGCACCGGGATCTCCTCGAGCATAAGGGCAAAGAGCAGCCCGCTCTCCGCCTCGCCAAAGGCATCCGGAAAGTCCCCCGCCGTCCAGATGACCAGGTCATGGTCCCGCAGGTCAGCGACCTGGGGCGTCCCATCCTCGGCCTTGCTCCAGGTGGTCACCGCAAAGTGCTCATCCAGGATGCGCTGAAAGTCGTCAACCCCGGTCATGCTGTCGTAGCGGCCCTCGCCCGTATCGAGGGAGATGACCATGATGCTGGCGCCCGCACCGGCCGGCGGCTCCTCGCCTCCCGGCACAGCCGGCTCCTCCTCGCCCTCCGGCGAGGCCGGCTCCTCCCCGGCTTCCGGCGGCTCTTCCCGCTCGTCGGGGGTTTCAGCCTCTTCTACGGGGCACAGGGCCAGCTCGCCATCCTGGCCGAACAGGCAGCCCTCCAGGTTGCCCGCGGCCAGGCGCTCGACCAGGCTGACCAGCGTCTCCGCGCCGCCGGCCAGGATCAGCAGCACCTGCCGGTCGCCCTCCTCCTGGAGGGCCAGCAGGGCGCTGCCCCTGGCCGGGATCTGCCCCACGCCCTCGATCTCGATGCGATCCACGGCAGGCTCGGCGTCCTCGCCGTCGTCCTCCGCTGCGCGCTCCTCGCCGTCCTCCTCCATCTCTCCAGTCGGCGAGACGACCAGCGTGACCCCAAGATCCGAAAGGTAAGGCCCGGCCTCGCCTGCCCCTTCAAAGAGGCCCAGGAGCACCGTGTCGCGGTCCCCGTCCTCCTCCGCCCGCAGCGCCGGCCGCAGGCCCCGCTCGCCCAGGAGATCCTGAAGGTCACTCGCCGCCGATATCACGTCGGCCTTCAGGAGGGGTTCGCCGGCATAGACCAGATCCACCTCGTCGTCGAAAAAGAACGGAAAGTCCTCCAGCTCGTAGCGGCGCTCGGCGCCGGCGAGCAGGTCGGCGATGTTGGCGATAAAGCGGTCGTTGTCGTAGAGGGTGTTGTAGGGCTCCTGCAAGAACGACAGGTCACCCAGGCCCAGCACCTGCCCGCCGGCTGCCAGGGCGGCGACGGTCAGGCTGCCCGTGCGCTCGCTGCTGCTGGAGCGCGTCTCTCCCCCGGCCCACACCAGGGCCCCTTCCTCGGCGGAGGCGATAGAGTGCGTGCCCGGCAGCACAACCTGTTCCAGCCCTTCGGTGAGAGGGTGCGAGGCAAAGTCGGTCAGGCGGATGTGGCGATAGTTGCCCTCGTTGTCCAGCGTGTTGTACAGGTAGTCGGACTGAAAGAACAGTCCAAAGCGGGCCGCCAGGTCGTTGATGTGCGCCACATCGGCGTCCAGCGCCGAAAAGGACCCCCACTCGTCGTACAGCACGTCGTAGCGCGACGGATCGGTGATCAGCAGCAGCCGGCCGCCCTTCTCCACGAACCTGGCCACCTCCTCGATCTCGCCGGCTTTCCACGGGGTCCCGGGCGAGGCGATGATGAGCGCCCGGGCATAGCGCAGGCAGTCGCCCAGTTTGGCGGCGTCGGCCAGGGGCTCCAGGCTCTGACCGCGGGTCGCCAGCCGGGCCTGGAGGACGGCCAGCTCGGACGTTCGCACGCGGTTGTCGTGAGCCTGATCCATCACGACGATGCCCGGCGTGGCGGCCCCTGGTTCATCCTGAAAGTCCCGGGCTGCCAGGGCGGGCTCGACAACCTGCGACAGATCCGGCTGTGCGATGGCCGGCCGCCGGCTGCCCGCTCCCACATCGTAGTGATAGAGCCAGCGGGCGGCAAGGGGCAGGAGGAGCAGCGCCACGGCGATGAGCACGAAGGCAAGCTTTTTCACAGTTCGCACCTCAATCCCGCCTCGTCAGGGCAGGGGATCCACGTAGCGGTAGTAAAAGCCGGGCAGTAGATTCTCGGGAGGGGCGGCCAGGACCGCAGCGGTCTTGACCCCCTCTAGCCGCAGGCCAAAGATGTCCATGGCCTCGGGTAGCTCGGGTGTCAGGTCCACCACCTCGTAGCGGCGCAGGCCGGCCAGGCGCGCCGCCGCCCGTATGGCGTCGGAGCGCGAGCCGATCTCGTCCACCAGGCCCATCTGTTGGGCGCGCAGCCCAACGTAGACGTTCCCCTCCGAAAGCACCTCGGGCGCCACCTGGAGCCGGTCTCCGCGCTGCGCAAGGATGGCTGCCAGGAAGGTCTGTTTCAGCATCTCGATCTGGCGAATGGCGTCCATGTGCGAGCCGCCCGACAGCTTGAACGGCCCGCTGGTGATGATCTTTTCGTCCACCACGTCGGGATCGGGCAGGATCGAGATGACGCCGATGTTGCCCACCGTCGAGCCCGGCTTGGCATAGATGGTATCGGCCGCGGCGGCCAGGTAATAGGCGCCGCTGGCCGCCATCTCGCCGATGGAGGCCACCACCGGCCTTTCCCGGCGCAGGGCCAGGACCTGGTAGTACAGGTCCTCGCTGGCCGTTACCTCTCCCCCGGGGCTGCTGATATCGAGCACCACGGCGCGCACGGCCCGGTCCTGGGCCACCTGGTCCAGGGCGTCGCGCAGGACCGTGGCGTAGGAGCCCCAGATGTCGCCCTCTACGCGCACCACGGCCACCTGGGGAGCCGGGAGCAGGAAAAACGAAAGGAGGACGCCGGCCGCCAGCAGGACCAGCAGCCCGACGGCCAGGAGCGACCCACGAAGTGCCAAGCGCCTGTTCATGCCACCTCACAATCCATCCAACGTGGTGTGCCTCGATTATACCACACATAGCCGCGAATAGAAACTGGGTATTGACAATAGAACAGGAACGTGGTATAATTTAAACGATTAACCAAGACCGGTCGTTGTGTTGCTTGGCACTGCTCCGGCATTGCACCGGCTACGCTTGAGGGAAGAGATGCCGACCATCAAGGACGTTGCCCGCGAAGCGGGTGTGTCGACGGCCACGGTATCGTACGTACTGAACGAAAGTGGCAACGTCAGCGCGGAAACGCGCCAGCGCGTGGTAGCCGCGGTGGAGCGACTCGGCTACCGGCCGAGCGTCATAGCCCGGGGCCTGAAGGCCGGGCAGAGCCGCATGATCGGCTATTCCTGGATTCCGGTGCCCGCCAATCAGTTCAACCCCATCCTGGAAAAGTTTTTGCAGAGCATGGCCGAGGCCGCGGCCGGGCGAGACTTTCACGTCCTGGCTTTTCCCTCTACCGACCCCACCGACGAGCTGCTGCCCTACCGCGAGATGGTAGCCAGCGGCCGGGTAGACGGCTTTATTCTGTCGAACACCACCTACGATGATCCTCGCATCCGTTACCTGACGGATATTGACTTTCCATTTGTTGCCTTTGGCCGGGCCAATCCCGACTGGAAGTTTGCCTGGGTGGACGTGGACGGCGCCGACGGCTTGCGCCAGGTGGTGGAGCACCTTCACGGGCTGGGGCACCGGCGCATCGCCTGCCTGTGCTGGCCCGAAAGCTCCAGCACCGGCCAACTGCGCCTGTCCGGCTTTCGCCGCGCCATGGAAGAGGCCGGGCTGCCCATCCATCCAGCCTGGATCGTCCGCATCGAGAACGATTATTACGAGGCATACGAGGCCACCGCCAGGTTGCTGAGCTTGCCACCCGACGACCGCCCGACGGCCATCACCGCTCTCGCCGACCTGATGGCCATGGGCGCCATGAACGCCGCCGCCGATGGCGGACTGGAAGTGGGCCGCGAGCTGGCCGTGACCGGGTTCGACGACTCGCCCATCACCGGCTATCTGCGTCCCTCTCTGACCAGCGTGCGCCAGCCCATCGCCCAGGCAGGCGAAGAGGTGGTGCACACCCTGCTGGGCATGCTGCAGGGGGAAACAACGTCGCCGCCGACGTCCTTGCTCAAGCCCAGGCTGATCGTGCGTCATTCAACGGCTCCCAATGTCGGGCAAGGCCAGCACTAAAATCAATACTACGACATAAAGCCTACTCCAACGTTATTGCGACCCAGTCCAACGCAACCCAGCGTGGATTCCAACGCATAACCGCATCGCTGCGCGTCGGACTGTGCTACAATAAAAGCCGGAAGCGCCTGGCGCCCTTCTGTTCATCCTGGTCGCCGCCGTTTCACTGCGTTCCAGATGCCTTGCCAGGGCTCCAGATGAGGCGCACGACTTCTGAAAGGACGGTTCTGTGACCGATTGGCTTGTCACCGAAGAGACGTTTATTCCAGAGGATCTGCTTCATAAAGAAACAGTCTTTACCCTGGGCAACGGATACCTGGGCACCCGCGGCTCCTTCGAGGAGGGATATCCGGGCGCGAGCCCTGCGACGCTCATCCACGGCGTTTACGACGACCTTCCGCCGGCGAACACCGAGCTGGCCAACGCCCCCGACTGGACCTCCCTCTCCATTGTGGTCGAGGGCGAGGCCTTTCGCATGGACCGGGGCAAGGTGTTGCGCTACCGGCGCCGCCTGGACATGCGCCGTGGCGTGTTGAGCCGTGACGTTCGCTGGCAGAGCCCGGCCGGCCGCACCGTCGACCTCCGTTTCGAGCGCTTTGCCAGCCTGGCGGACCCCCACCAATTGGCCGTCCGCTGCCAGGTTACGGCCCTGGATTCGGCCTGCAAGGTGCAGGTCCAGGCCGGGCTGAACGCCTACCCGGACAACGACGGCCTGCTGCATTGGACCACGACCGAGCAGGGCGGCGAGGCCGGCAGCGCCTGGCTGGGCCTCCTCACCCGCCATTCGGGCATCGAGCTGGGCATGGCCGTGGGCCTCGGCGTGGCAGGCGCCGAAGGAGCGCAGGTGCAGAGCCAGAGCTGCCCCGGCTACCCCATGCTGCAAGCGCACTTCCAGGCTCGCCCCGAGCAAACCGTCACCCTGACCAAGCTCGTCACGGTGTTCACCTCGCGCGATACCGAACAGCCCCTGGCAAAAGCACGCCAGGGGCTGCGGCGTCCGGCGGCCTACGAGGAGCTGTTGGCCGCGCAAGAGAGGGCGTGGGCCGAGACCTGGCGCGACAGCGACGTGGTCGTCGAGGGCGACGTCGAGGATCAGGCCGCCATCCGCTACTGCCTCTTCCAGACGCTCATCGCCGCCCCCCGCCGCGACGACCGCGTCAGCATCGCCGCCAAGACCCTCTCGGGCTTGGGCTATCGCGGCCACGTCTTCTGGGACACCGAGCTGTTCATCCTGCCCTTCCTCACCTACACGCAGCCCGAGATCGCCCGCAACCTGTTGAGCTACCGCTACCACACCCTGCCCGGCGCCCGCCGCAAGGCGGAGCAGGCCGGCTACGAAGGCGCCATGATCGCCTGGGAGAGCGCCGCCACCGGCGACGACGTCACGCCCCCCTGGGTTCTCGATCCGGAGGGCAAGGAGCTGGTGCGGATCTGGCCGGGCGAGATCGAGCAGCACATCTCGGCCGACGTGGCCTATGCCGCCTGGCAGTACTGGCAGGCCACCGGCGACGACGAGTGGATGTCGGCGAAGGGCGCCCCCGTCGTCCTCGAGACGGCGGCCTTCTGGGGGAGCCGGGTCGAGTATGACGAGGAGCGGGACCGGTACGAGATCTCGAACGTCATCGGGCCCGACGAGTATCACGACCACGTGGACAACAATGCCTTCACCAACCGCCTGGTCAAGTGGCACCTGGAAAAGGCCCTGGAGCTGCTGGCCTGGCTGCGCCGGCACGACCCCGACCGCGCCGGCGAGTTGGAGCGCCGGTTGGATCTGACACCGGAGCGCCTGCAACACTGGGCCGACGTCGCCGGCTGCATGTTCGTGCCCCACGACCCCGAGTCGGGGCTCATCGAGCAGTTCGAGGGCTTTTTCGACCTGGAAGACGTGAACCTGGAGGACTATGAGCCGCGCACCCGCTCCATGCACGCCATCCTGGGCATCGAGGGCTCCAACGCGGCACAGGTCATCAAGCAGGCCGACGTCCTGATGCTGCTCTTCCTGCTCCGGGACGAGGGCGAGTACGACCACACAACCCTGGCCGTCAACTGGGACTATTACAACCCGCGCACCGACCATAGCTACGGCTCTTCCCTCGGCCCGGCCATCCACGCCATCCTGGCCAGCGAGATGGGCAATCCCCAGGAAGCGTACAAACACTTCTGGCGGACGGCCTATATGGACCTGGAAAACCTGCGCGGCAACACACCCGACGGCATCCACGCCGCCGCGGCGGGGGCCCTGTGGCAGACCCTCGTCTTTGGCTTTGGCGGAGTAGAGTTCACGCCGGAAGGGCCGGTGGCCAACCCCCGCCTGCCCACACAATGGTCCCGCCTGCGCTTTCGCGTCAAGTATAGGGGGCAGTGGCACGACTTTGACCTCCAGAAGCACCAGAGCGAGGAGGAACGGGAGCGGGCCGGAGGCTACCGGCCCCCGAGGGCGGAAACCGGCGATGGCCGGATACGGGGCGTGATCTTTGACCTGGATGGGGTGCTGACCGACACGTCCGATCTCCATTACCGGAGCTGGAAACGGCTGGCCGACGAGGAGGGAATCCCCTTCGACCGGGTTGCCAACGAAGCGCTGCGCGGCATTTCCCGGCGCGAGTCGCTGCTGCTGGTGTTGGGCGATCGTCCCGCCACGGAGGACGAGATCCAGGCGATGATGGCCCGCAAGAACCGCTACTACCAGGGTTACCTGGAAGAGCTTGGCGCCGAGAACCTGTTGCCCGGCGCCTTGTCGCTCCTCCACGAGCTGCGGGCCCAGGGATACAAGGTCGCCATTGGCTCTGCCAGCAAGAACGCCCGCACGGTCGTCGAGCGCCTCGGCCTGGGCGAGATGGTGGACGCCATTGCCGACGGGCACAGCGTCGAGAAGCACAAGCCGGCGCCCGACCTGTTTCTGTTTGCCGCGCAACAACTTGGGGTTCCGCCGGAAGAGTGCGTCGTCTTTGAGGATGCCGAATCGGGCATAGAGGCCGCCCTCGCGGCCGGAATGTGGGCAGTGGGGCTGGGTCCGGCCGAGCGTGTCGGCGAGGCCCACGTGGTTTTGCCCAGCCTCGAGAATGTGAACTGGGCCGACCTGCGCGCTCGCCTGGCGCAGGCAGCTCAAGACGGTCAGGCAAAGATATGACCTATCGTACGTCATGATGGCTGTAAAAAGGAGGTGATGCGCTAAACCAAGAACCGGACCCTTGGAACCGATTCTAACTTCTATCAAGCTTGAGAGGAGAGGAACATGAAGAACAAGTGGTTTGGCTTGACCAGCATTCTGCTGATCGTAATGCTCCTGGTTGCCGCCTGCGGCGCGACCAACGAGGCTCCGGGGGGCGCGGTACAGGAAACGCCGGAAGCTGGTGGCGT
>DAOUHB010000232.1:0-11070 GCA_034428935.1 Anaerolineae bacterium
GCCACCAACGGCGAGGTCGAAGACTATCGCTGGTACATGGACCCCACTGCCGCCGAGCTCTCGTCCTTCACTGCCGCCTGGCAGGACAGGGATGTTGTGGTCGACTGGGAGTCAGCCAGCGAGGTCGGACTGGCGGGCTTTAACGTCTGGCGCAGCACAGACCCGACCGACCACGGCGAGCAGCTCAACGCCGTGGTTATCCCGCCCCAGACCCCCGGCGAGCTCACGGGCAACGCCTACAGCTACACCGATCTAACGGCGGTGCCGGGCACCATCTACTACTACTGGCTGGAAGCCAGGCAGGTGGGCGCATCCAGCTACTGGCACGGTCCCATGCAGCCCACGGGCTCCTTCCGAGTCTACCTGCCCGTGCTCCTGCGGGGTCATTAGGCGAACCGGAGAGGATTCTCTTTGAAGCAAGGGACGACGTCGCGACAACCTGATCACCGGCGCTCCGGCCCCTGGGCCCTCCTGGCGGCCGCATGCCTGGCCCTGGCGGCCCTCCTTTGGCTGCAGCCGGGGGTAGGCGCCCGGGCGGCTGCCCCGGGTCCGGGGCAGCCGCCGGCCGACCTGCGCCTCGTGTCGTCGGGCGAGGACGAGATCGTCCTGGAGCTGACCGTGCCCGACCTTGACCGGGCCGTCGGAGAGGCGGACGGTGCGCCGTGCGACGAGCTGGTCGTGGCCGGCCACGGTTACACCGACGCCGCCGGCCATCCCCGCCTGCCCATCCGGGGCGCCATGGTCGGCGTCCCGCCCGATGGGGAGGTTCGCCTGGTTATCCTGGAGGCCGAGGCCGTGGACCTCCCGGGTCGCTTCCAGGTCTGCCCCGTGCCCCGGCCCATCGTCGCCCTCGACGAGGGAGGTATGCCGCGGCCCGGCGGCTTCGAGGCAGCGCGCGACCCCGAGGCCTACGCCACCGACGCCTACTACCCGGCCGCGCCGGCGGAGCTGGTTTCCATCGGGATGATCCGCGACCAGCGGGTGGCCCAGGTGCGCTTCCAGCCTTTCCAATACAACCCCGCCACCGGCCAGGTGCGCACCTACCGGCAGCTCCGCGTGGCGCTGCGCCTGGAAGGCGGCCGCGGCACTCGTTCCCTGCCCTCGGTCTCACCGGCCGACCCTTTCGAAGAGGTGCTGCGCGGCACGCTCCTCAACTACGAGACTGCGCAGTCGTGGCGCGTCGCGCCCCAGCCGTCCGCTGCCCTTCGCGCGCTGCCCTATGCCGGCGAGCCGGCCTACAAGCTCACCGTCGACCAGGACGGCATCTACCAGGTGATCCGGGACGACATGCAGGCCGCCGGCGTGGACCTCGCCGCCCTGGACCCGCGCACCTTCCGCCTCTACGACCGCGGCCAGGAGGTGGCGGTTCACGTCGCGGGCGAGGGGGACGGCCGCTTTGACCCGGGCGACGCCCTGCTCTTTTACGGCCAGGTGCCGCCCAGCCGCTATACCCATAGCCACGTCTATTGGCTGACCTGGGGCGGCGCGGCAGGCCGGCGCATGGCCGCCCTCGACGGCACCCCCGGCGGTACGGCACCCACCCCTGCCTACTTTCGCACCCTGCACCGTGCCGAAGAGGACCACAACTACCAGGCGGGCCGGCCCAGCGGGCCCGAGGGCGATCGCTGGTATTGGGGCTGGCTCTGGGCCGATGCCCCTTCCAGCGGGAGCTATGGCACGGCTCTGGAGCACCTGGCGACCGAGCCCCTGTCGGCCACGGTCCGCGGCCTGTTCCACGGCTACGACGCCGTGCCGCAGCATCACACCCGCGTCCGGCTCAACGGCTACCTCATCGACGACGCCACCTGGGCGCCCACGGTCGAATACTCGTTCACCGTGGACGTGCCCCAGGATGTTCTCGTGGAGGGCACGAACACCTTTGTCGTGGAGTGCCCCCTGGACGGCGGCATCACCGGCGACTACCTGCTGGTCAACCGCTTCGAGATCGAGTACCAGCGCACGTACCAGGCCGTGGACGACGTCCTCTCGTTCGACGGGGATGAGGCCGGCACCTGGGAGTACCGCGTGGCTGGGTTCAGCACCGAAGGCGTGGAGCTGTACGACGTGACCGACCCCCTGGCTCCCGCGCGCATCCTGGGCGCGGTCGTGACGCCTGCCGGCGGCAGCTACACCGCCGCCTTCGAGGGGAGCGGGACCGGCGAGCGCCATTACGTCGCCCTGGCGCCGACCCGGCGCCTCAGCCCGGCCGGGATCGAGCCGGACAGCCCATCGAGCCTCGCCTCGCCGGCCAACGGCGCCGACTATGTCATCGTCGCCCCCGCAGAGATGATCCCGGCCGTGCAGCCGCTGGCCGCCCACCGCGCCGCCCAGGGCCTGCGCACGATGGTCGTCGATGTGCAGGACGCCTACGACGAGTTTGCCCACGGCCGGCCCGACCCGGAGGCCATCCGCGACCTGGCCGCCTATGCCTACGCCAACTGGCAGCCGCCGGCCCCCGCCTACCTGCTCCTGGCCGGCGACGGCAACTATGACTTCAAGGACAACCTGGGCTTTGGCGAGCCCAGCTACGTGCCGCCCTACCTCGCCGACGCCGATCCCTGGTTCGGCGAGACGGCGGCCGACAACCGCTACGCCTGCGTCAGCGGTGACGACACCCTGCCCGACCTCCACCTGGGCCGCCTGCCCGTCAAGACCGCCGCCGAGGCCGCGGCCGTCGTGGCCAAGATATTGGCCTATGAAGCAGCTCCGCCCGGTGCCGATTGGCACGGGCGCGTCCTCCTGGCCGCCGACAACGCCGATTCGGGCGGCGACTATGACACCCACGCCGACGACCTGGCGGACGCTTACCTGCCGGCGCCCTACGCGGCGACCAGGGTCTACTACAAGGTCAGCCACGCCACGGCGGCTGCCGCCAAGGCCGCCATCCTCGCGACCATCGGCGAAGGACGCCTCCTGGTCTACTACAGCGGCCACGCCGCCATCGACTTCTGGGCCTCGGAGCACCTCCTGGACGTGGCCGACGCCCGGACCCTGACCAACGGCGACAGGCTGCCCTTTGCCGTGCCCATGACCTGCCTGGAGGGCTATTACATCCATCCCAGCCGCGTCGACCTGGACCTCTCTTCCCTGGCCGAGACGCTGGTCCGCAACCCGGCCGGCGGGGCCATCGCCAGTTGGTCGCCCACGGGCATGGGCCTGTTCGACGGCCACAGCTACCTGGACCGCGCCCTCTTCCAGGCCCTCTTCCACGACGGCAACTACCGCCTGGGCCCGGCCACCACCCAGGCCAAGCTGGCCCTGTACGCCGGCACCGGCGGCTACCGCGACCTCCTGGACACCTACCTCCTCCTGGGCGATCCCGCCCTGGCCCTCAACGTCCTGCCCGCCGACCTGTCGGTTGTGAAGGCCGCCAGCCCGCCGGGCGTCGCCCTGACCGGAGGGACCA
The DNA here is from genome assembly GCA_034428935.1 of Anaerolineae bacterium. Lineage (GTDB taxonomy): Bacteria > Chloroflexota > Anaerolineae > JAAYZQ01 > JAAYZQ01 > JAAYZQ01. The sequence goes on from DAOUHB010000232.1 coordinate 3,407, forward strand.
TCACCTACACCCTGGCCTTTTCCAACGTCGGCCCGGCCACCGCCCACAACGTCGTCCTCAGCGACGACCTGCCCGCGGCCCTCCTGGACCCCACCTTTGTCTCCGCCGGGGCCGCCGTCACTCCCGTGGACGGCAGCCGCCTGGCCTGGAGCGTGGCCGACCTGGCGCCGGGTGAGGGGGGCGTGGTGACCGTCACGGCGACCATCAGCCCCGAATACGTGGGCGTGCTGACCAACACCGCCCGCATCCAGGCCACCGCGCGCGAGGCAACCCCCGAGGACAACGAGGCCCGCCTGGTGACGCAGGTGGTGCCGGCCAAACACGAGGTCTATTTGCCGCTGGTCCGCCGGTAACCCAATTGCTCACTTGATCCAATCCGTAGGGTCAACCCTCGCGGTTGCGCCCATCCAGGGTAGGGGCCACCCTCGCGGTGGCCCACCCTCGGCAGGGGCAAGCCCGGCCGCTACGATCCGCTCCATGAATCGATCGCTAACACCTGCCGATCAACTGTTGTTTCTGTGCGCCCGTGCCCGCTGGGACGAAACGGCGCGGGCCGCGGCCGGGGCCTGCCTGGACGCGGGGGTCGACTGGCCGGCCCTGCTGGCCGCCGGCGGGCGCCACGGCCTGCTGCCGCTGCTCCATGACCGGCTGGCGGCGTTGGACCCGTGCCGGGTGCCGGCGGACGTGGCGGCGCAGCTCCGCGGCAGCTACTGCACCAGCCTCCTCCGCAACCGGCGCCTGGCCGCCGAGCTGGCGCGGGTCGCCGCGGCCCTGGGGCGTGCCGGCGTGGACATCCTCGTCCTCAAGGGCGGCGCCCTGGCCCCCACGGTCTATGACCATCCGGCCCAGCGGCCCATGACCGACCTGGACCTGCTGGTGCGCCCCGGCCTGGCCGGGGCCGCCGCCGCGGTCCTGGAGGCGGAGGGCTATCACCCCTCCGAGTCGGTGCCGGCGCACATGCTGCCCTTCCAGCAGCGCTTTGGCGGCGGCGTGGAGTGGCTGCGCCGGGAGGGGGGCACGACGACCCGCCTGGACGTGCAGCACGACCTGGTGGGCGTCGACTGGTGCCGCGGGCTCTTTCGCGTCGCCCCCCAGGCGCTGTGGGCCGCGGCCCGGCCCCTGCATTGGGACGGCGCCGAGGCCCTCCAGCTCTCCGTCGAGGACACGCTGGTCCACCTGTGCCTCCACCCGGCGGTGCACCACGGCTACGCCAGCTCGCTCCTGGGCTATGCCGACCTGGACCGGCTGGTGGCCCGGCAGGAGCCGGCTTCCTTCTGGCCGGGGTTCGTGGAGCGGGCCGGCCGGCTGGGGGTGCGGACGGCGGCCTACCGCGGCCTGCTGGGCGCCCGCGGCCTGCTGGGCACGCCGGTGCCCGAGGAGGTGCTCCGCGCCCTGGCGCCCGGGGCGCTCCAGGCCCGCCTGCTGGCCCGCCTGGCCCCCCTGGACGCCGCGGTCGCCCTGGAGGGGGCGGGGCGCGACCTCCACGGCCTGCGGCAGGTGCTGCTCTACGCCGCCCTGGCCGACCGGCCGGCTGACGCCGGGGGCATGGCCGCTGCGGTCTTCTTTCCGCCGCGGGAGTGGCTGGCAGCGCGCTATGGCCTGCCCGATGACCTGCCGGCGTGGCGGGCCCGCCTGGCGCATCCCCTGCGCGTGGGGCGCGCCCTGGCCCGTAGCCTGCACCGGCCCCTGGTGCAGAGTGGCCTGGAATAGACCGGGGCCGTGCCTGGCCCCACGTGACTGCATCGAAGCGAGATCCGCATCGTAGACGGATGTGCCGCCTGGTTGATCAGGAGGTGTGACGTGTCCATGGTAAAACAGAAGGTAAAACCGGATCTGCTCGAGGGTGAGCCGAGGGTGGTGGCCATCATCCCCGCCTACAACGAGGCGCGGACCATCGGCAGCGTTGTGCTCCAGACCTGCCGCCACGCCAATACGGTGATCGTGGTGGACGACGGCTCCAGCGACGCCACGGCCGAGATCGCCGCCGCCGCGGGGGCCCTGGTGGTGCGCCACGGGGTCAACCGGGGCAAGGGCGCGGCGCTGAACACCGGCTTTTGCAAGGCCCGGGAGCTGGACCCCCTGGCCATCGTCATGCTCGACGGCGACGGACAGCACCAGCCCGAGGAGGTGCCCCAGGTGCTGGCCCCCATCCTGGAGGGCCAGGCCGACATGGTGGTCGGCTCGCGCTACCTGGAAAAAGAGTGCGGCGTGCCCCGCCACCGCATCCTGGGACATTGGGCCTTTACCTCGCTGACCAACCTGGCCTCGGGCCTGCGCGTGAGCGACTCGCAGAGCGGCTTCCGCGCCTTTTCGCCGCGGGCCGTGGAGTGCGTCAGCTTTTCCTCCAACGGCTTTTCGGTCGAGTCAGAGATGCAGTTCCTGGCCCACGAGCACGGGCTGCGCCTGGCCGAGGTGCCCATCACCGCCGACTATGTGGACAAGCCCAAACGGCCGGTGGTGGCTCACGGGCTGATGGTCCTCAACGGTGTGCTGCGCCTGGTGGGGCAGTACCGGCCGCTGTTCTTCTTCGGGTTGGCGGGCCTCTTCCTGCTCCTGGTGGGCACCGGCTGGGGCTGGTGGGTGGTGGTGGTCTACGGCCGGACGAAGCAACTGGCCATCGGCTATGCCCTCATCAGCGTGCTGCTCACCGTCCTGGGCAGCCTGAGCCTGTTTTCGGGAATCATGTTGCACTCGGTGCGGGGCCTACTGCTAGATGTCATCAAACCCCAGATTCCTTCCTGATCCAGGCCCAAGGCCATTGTCGAACAATGAGATGGTGAACAAACAGCTAGGAGAGAGAGCGTATGTCGAATAAAACACGAGCCCTTGTCGCCGGTGCCGGCGGCTTTATCGGGCACCACCTGGTAAGCTACCTCAAGGAGCGCGGCTATTGGGTGCGCGGCGTCGACATCAAGCGACCCGAGTTCTGTGAAACGGACGCCGACGACTTCCAACTGCTCGATCTGCGCGAGCCCCACAACTGCTGGCGTGCCCTGTCACTGAACGGTGAAGCCTTTGACGAGGTCTACCAGCTTGCCGCCGACATGGGCGGCATGGGCTTTATCCACAGCGCCGAGTGCGAGATCATGCACAACAGCGCCCTGATCAACATCCACATGATCGACGCAGCGGCCCGCGCGAACGTGTCCCGCTACTTCTTTTCCTCCTCCGTGTGCGTCTATCGCGACATGCAGCCGGGCGAACCGGCCCTGGCCGAGGCCGATGCTGTGCCGGCAGAGCCCGACAACGAATACGGCTGGGAAAAGCTGTACGCCGAGCGCATGGCCCAGACCTACAGCCGGCATCATCCCATCCAGGTGCGCATTGCCCGCTTTGAGAACTGCTATGGCCCGGAAGGGACCTGGCGCGGTGGCAGGGAAAAGGCACCCGCCGCCATTTGTCGCAAGGTAGCCCAGGCGCCCGACGGCGGCACCATCCCCGTGTGGGGCGACGGCTCGGCAATTCGCAATTATACCTACATCGACGACATGGTCGACGGCATCTACCGTCTGACACAGTCGGACCTGGAGGGGCCGGTCAACATCGGCGGCGAGGAGTATGTGACCGTGGCCAAGCTGGTACAGACGGTCATCGACGCCTCGGGCAAGGCCGTTGAGATCGAGTACGTCGACGGCCCCGTTGGCGTCCACTCGCGAAATTTCTGCAAGGACCGCATCCACTCCCTCGGCTGGCAGGCCAAGACGAGCCTGGCAGAGGGCATCGCCCGGACGTATGGCTGGATCGCAGAACAGGTCAAGAAAACCTCGGAGGATGATTGAGTGAAGTCGTTGCCTCGCATCACGGTCATCACGCCTTCTTACAATCAAGGCCAATACATTGAACAGACGATCGAGTCGGTGCTCAGCCAGGACTACCCGGACCTTGAGTACTGGGTCATCGATGGCGGCTCTACCGATGGCACGGTAGACATCCTGCGCAGATATGACGGCCGCATCAACTGGATCAGCGAAAGAGATCGCGGGCAGACGCACGCGATCAATAAGGGCTTGGCTAGAGCTACTGGGCAAGTTCTCGCTTACCTGAACTCTGACGACGTCTATGAACCCGGCGCATTGATCACAGTGGGAGAATACTTTTCACGGTACCCACAAGCGGTTTGGGTCGCCGGCAAGTGCCGCATTGTGGACACGGCTGGTCGCGAGGTTCGCCGCGCCATTACCCTATACAAGAACATCTGGTTGCGCCTGGGAAGTTGCACGGTCCTTCGAGTCCTGGACTATCTTTCCCAGCCTGCAACGTTCTGGCACCGAAAGGTGATAGATAAGATTGGTTCCTTTAATGAAGCGCTTCGGTATGCGATGGACTATGACTATTCGTTGAGGGTCGCGCGTCACTTTCCGCTGCGTGTAATCGATGCCTATCTTGCCTCCTTTCGTGTACATCCAAGTTCCAAGGGAGGTACGGGGTTTGTAGCGCAGTTTGAGGAGGATCTGACGTGCGCCAGGCAGCATTGCTCCTCTCGCGTTCTTGTGGGCCTCCATGCAGTTCACAATGCAACCATCGTAGCGGTCTATTCGAGGCTCTTTGGGATAGGCGGGAAACAGGAAGAACAAGTTAGCTAGACGGAGGTCTTTGATGCAATCCAGCCTCACAGTTCTTGGTGTACACGATGGCCATGGCGCCGGCGCAGCCCTGATCCGCGATGGGAGGGTGCTGGCAGCTATCCAGGAAGAACGGCTGACGAACGTGAAAAACTTCACTGGCACGCCGGCATTGGCCATTGCTGAGGTGTTTCGAATCACAGGCGTAGCACCTTCGGAAGTAAATGTGATTGCTGTTTGCTGCCTTTTGCGTGTTTCTGCGCCGGTCAAGGAGGAAGAGAGCCTGCATGTCCGGATCTTCAAAAAGGCGGCCCCGCTTCTAGGGAGCCACTCGGCCACAAGCCTACTGGTCAAGACTTTCCACAGGTTTCGGCGTACTGCCGAGCTAAGAGATATCTTGGTATCTCTTGGGATTCAAACAGAGCACATCGTCTTCGTCGAGCACCACACCAGTCACGCCGCCTGTGCATACTATCAGCGGCCGTGGGATGGCGAGACGTTGGTGTTGACTCTGGACGGGGCCGGGGATGGTATCAGTGCTACTGTGAGCATCGGACGCGACCTCAGCATCGAAAGGCTCGCCTCAACCACCTACTATCACAGCCCAGGCAACAACCTTTATAGCGAGATCACAGGCTATCTCGGTCTTAAGCGTTGGGAGCACGAGTACAAAGTCATGGGTATGGCTCCCTATGGGCGCGCTGATTATTGCCTGGATCAGATGCGACGAATTATTCGCCTCCATCCACACAAACCGTTAGAATTCCAGAATACGCTAAGCGCCTACTCCACAGAGGTGCAGCGGAAACTGAAAAGGCTGCTCGACGGCCAGCGGTTCGACAACATCTCGGCAGCCTGCCAGCAGCATTTTGAGGACCTGGTCACGCAGTGGGTTCGTAATGCCATTCAGGCCACCGGCGTGCACAAAGTCGCCTGTGCGGGCGGTATGTTTCTGAATGTGAAGGCCAACAAACTGATCCGGGAAATGCCAGAGGTGGAGGATGTCTTCTTTTACCCTGCTGCAGATGATAGCGGCACGCCGGTTGGTGGCGCCCTCGAGGCTTACTACCGCTATTGCGAAGAGGCAAGCATATGCGCTCAACGCTTTCCCCTGAAGGACATGTACTTCGGCCGGCAATTCAGCAACGATCAGATCGAAGAGGCGTTGACGGCAAGTGGCTGGCGTGAGCGCGCAGAGTTAGTCGACGACATCGAAGATGCCGTTGCTGAGCTTTTGGTGCAGGGAAGGATCATCGCCCGTTTTAGCGGGCGCGATGAGTGGGGGCCACGCGCCCTAGGCAACCGTAGTATCATGGCTGACCCTCGGGATCTGCGCATCATCCGGCGGATCAACTTTGCCATCAAGCAACGCGATTTCTGGATGCCTTTTGCTCCATCGATCTTGGAAGACAGCATGGACACCTACCTGGAGGACGCGCATCTAGCTCCCTATATGATCGAGGCGTTTGACACAAAGAGCCAGGCCCAGGATTTGATCGCCGGATTGCATCCTTTCGACGGGACGGCCCGGCCTCAAACCGTCAACGGCTGGGACCCCGGCTGGCAGCGCATCATCGAAGGCTTTCGCCAGCGAACCGGTGTGGGCGGCATCTTGAATACTTCGTTCAACTTGCACGGCTATCCCATCGTGGGCTCCCCTGAGGTGGCCCTGTGGACACTGGAGAACAGCGCCCTGGACGGGCTGGTAATGGGCAACTGGTTGGTGTTGCGCGAGCAGGACCTGTAAACAGCATCTATGCGCATTCTCCAGGTGTTACCCTATTTCTCTCCAAGCATGGGTGGCGTAGCCCGGGTGGTCTTTGATCTCGCCAGACACTTGAGCTACAGGGGACACGATGTCACAGTTGTGGCCGGGGACTACAAACAGGCGGAGGCCAGCTTCCCACCCGATGAATTTCGGCAGGTCTTGCTTCGAAGTGTGTTCTCGCGCTGGGGATTCTACTACACCCCTTCCCTGGTCGCGTGGATGCGGGATCACGTAACAGAGTTTGACGTGATCCACCTCCACGAGGTGCGAACCTTTCAGAACGCCGTCGCGCGCCGGTTTGCTCTCAGGCATAACGTACCCTATGTGCTGTCGGCGCACGGCACTCTGCCGGTGATCGTCCAGCGCAAGCTGGCCAAACGAGCCTACGACCTTTTTTTCGGCCGGGCCCTGTTGGCGTCTGCCAGCCGGTTGGTAGCCGTATCGCCCCTTGAAGCGGAGCAGTATCGCCAGATCGGTGGCGCTGAGGCGAGTCGGGTTCGCGTCATCTACAACGGCCTGGACCTCGACGAATTCTGCCATCTGCCGCCCCGCGGGTTGCTGCGGCAGAAATTGGGCATCCCGCTCCAGGCCCCTGTCGTTCTCTTCCTGGGCAGGTTGCATCGCATCAAGGGGGTTGATCATTTGCTCCAGTCCTTCGCCCGACTTGGAGAGGAAGTACCGGAGGCGATCCTGGTCATCGCCGGGCCGGACGAAGGGGAGCTGGCCCACCTGCAGGCACTGGCACGTCGCCTGCGGTTGGTAGACAGGGTGCAGTTTGCCGGCCCTCTGTACGGCCAGGACAAGCTGTCGGCCTACGTGGACGCCGATGTGGTGGCTTCGCCGGGTGGCTATGAAATCTTTGGCCTGGTGCCCTTTGAGGCGCTGATGTGCGGCACGCCCGTAGTCGTCAGCGACGGCGGCGGAGCGAATCAGTTAATCTGGGAGAGTGGCTCTGGCTACCTAGTGCCCTACGGTGACGTGCCGGCGCTTACAGCCGTCTTGCGCCAAGCTCTGACCGATAGCGCGGCGGCAATGCGACAGGTGGAGGCCGGCCTGAAGTTTGTGCGCACGACGCTCGATTGGCGGGTCATCACCATCCGGGTGGAAGCGCTGTACGCCGAGGTGGCGGGATCGGGTGCAGCATGCCCGTGTGGTTTCGTAACACACTAACACTATCCTTGCACTTTAACAGGGCTTAAAATAGACGGGCACGGCCCGATCGAGGATAATAGGGTTTGCGGAAACCAATATCCCGAGGTCGAGCCATGCCCAAGCCAATTGTATGCCTTTCTGACCAATTGCGCCAATTCCTGGCCGTCTTTCGCACCTGCTTC
>DAOUHB010000233.1:0-2103 GCA_034428935.1 Anaerolineae bacterium
GCCCAGGGGGCCGCCGGCTGTGGCCAGGTAGATCTGGTCAAAGACCTGGAGAGTGCCGATGGTGCCCAGCACGATCACGAGGACGATGATGGGGCGCAGGAGGGGCAGAGTCACCTTCCAGAACCGCTGCCAGCCGGTGGCCCCGTCGATGGCCGCCGCCTCGTAAAGCGTGGGGTTGATGTCTTGCAGGGCGGCCAGGAACATGATCATGAAGGTCGGCGCCGTGGTAAAGATGTTCTGCACCATGAGGGCCATCCAGGCGATGCTGGGACCACGCAGATACCACAGGTTCGAGGGGATCTGGATCCCGAAGGGCCCCAGGATGAGCTGGATCAGCCCCCGCGGATCGCCCAGCCAGTTCAGGGCCTGCCACTCGACGCCGAATATGCCCAGGACCCGATCAAAGACCAGGTTGACGTAGCCGGTCCTCAGGTAGAGCCAGATAAAGATGAGGGTGATGACCACCGAGGAGGTTACGCTGGGCGCGTAAAAGATGGTGCGGAAAAACTGCTTGAAGCGCATGGGCGCGTTCAGCAGGACCGCCAGGGCGATGGCGATGGCCGTCTGGGTGGGCGTGACGATGGCCGCGTACCACAACACGTTGTGCAGAGACTGCAGGAACTCTCTCTGGCTAAAGGCTCTCAGGAAGTTTTCCAGGCCGACCCACTGGGGCCTGGTGTAGATACCGTAATCGTTAAAGGCAATGTAGAAGGCAAACAGCACCACGCCCACGGTAAAGATCAGGGTGATGATCAGATAGGGTGCCAGGAAGGCATAGCCCGCCAGCATCTCCCGGCGGCGGCTCTCGTCGGGCCACACTCGGCGCACGGTTCGAGCCGCCAACACGCCGATGATTGCCGCCACGATCCCTACGGCGGCGAGGAAGGGAAGGCCGGTCGCTCGGACCTCCGCCAGGTAGTTGGGGAGGCTGCGGATCGTCTGCTGGTTGGCCATGATGGGTGCGTTCATCAGCGCCACGATCAACAGCACCACCAGGATGATCACAAAGGTGGCGATGGCGGCCAGGTTGGCCCTTCCCCCAGGAGCCCTTTCTTGTGCTTGCATGAGTACACTCCTACGGCAAAGGGCGGAGGCCTGGCGGCCCCCGCCCCCAACCCTCAATGCTACTGCGCGCTGTCCAGCGCCATCTGGGCTTCCTCGTTTGCCTGGGCAAAGGCTTCGTCAACTGTCTGGTCGCCCAGGTAAACGCGCGACAGGGCCTGGCTCACCGAGTCGTTGATGCGGCCGGTGTTGGGGCCCCAGTAGGCGACGCGGCTGTCCTCCAGCAGACCTCCCTCGGCGATGGCCTGGTCCTGCTCGTTCTGGATCAGGTCGGCCTGGTCGGGGTGGGTGCTGTAGGCAAAGCCGGTCTGCACGATCTCGGCCTGGTTCTCCCCCGAGGTGATATAGATGGCCAGGGCGGCGGCCGCCGCGGGATATGCCGTGGAAGCGTTGACGCCGATGGCGTTGGTAAAGATGACGTCGGCGCGGGTGACGGGGCCGGCGGGGATTACGACGGCTTGCCAGTTCACGTCAGGATAGTCCTGCCGCATAAAGTTCACAATCCAGCCACCTTCCGTCGTCATGCCCACCAACTGCTTGCCGATGGCCTCGCCGCACCAGCTCGCGGCGATGTCGGCCGGGACCACCAGGCTGCCCTCGGCGTACATATCGGCCGTCAACTGGGCCATCTCCTTGACTTCGGGAGTATCCAGCGTGGCCTGGGTCAGATCGTCACTGGCAAAGGCGCCGCCGTTGGAAAAGACCATGGGCGCAAAGCGTGCCCAGTCGGCGCCCTGGCAGAACCCGGCATAGTCGGTGTTTTCGGCGATGGTCTGGGCTGCCGTGCGCACGTCATCCCACGTCCAGTCTGCTGTGGGATAGTCGATGCCTGCCGCGTCAAAGACCTCGGGCAGGTAGATGAGGCCCAGGGTGCCCCAGTCCTTGGGCAGGCCATAGATCTGGCCCTCGTGGGTAAAGATGGGCGTCAGTTGGGGAAGGAACTGGTCCGCGCTGACGCCTGCCTCGGCCATGTAATCGTCCAGGGGCAGGAGCTGGCCCACGGGAGCAAACGCGGTCATGAGCTGGTCGTCGACGTAGAAC
>DAOUHB010000234.1:0-10123 GCA_034428935.1 Anaerolineae bacterium
GCCTACATGGTATCCACCGTGGGCGGGCTGTACGGCTACATCGATCCCCGGCGGGCGCTGCGCATGATGAAGCGCAACCTGGTGCCGCTGGAGTAGGCGCGGCTACGCGGCTACGCCCACGGCCACGATTGCCCGCTTGCCGTCCGAGACCGGGCCTTGGGCCCACAGGCTCAAGGCCCGGTCATGCCTGGTCAGAAGCTCCGCCGGCACGGCAAGGTTGCTTCATGGCTTGTGGGTGGTCTGCCATCGGCCTGGCCCCTGGCACACCAGGCGCTGCCGACCCTACTTGACACCATGCTCAACTTCAGATATAATATCAAATATCTAAACGGACCACCCTAAGGTCTAGGGAGGTATCTATCGAAATGGGACCCATGGAACCGGGTGCGCAGTTCTCCATCAGGTTGCCACAGGGGCATCAGCCGCTGGCCGATGCCGTGTTCGAAAGCCTGCGACAGGCCATCATCGACGGCCGGCTTCCAGCCGGCCAGTGGCTGCGCCAGGAGACACTCGCCAGTGAGCTGGGAGTTAGCCAGATGCCTGTGCGAGAAGCGCTGAAGCGCCTGGTGGCAGAGGGCCTTGCCGTTGCCATCCCTTATCACGGCGTTAGGGTTGTCGAGTTTTCGGCCAAGGACGTCGTGGATATCTGCACATCACGTCTGGTGTTGGAAGGCCTGGCGGCGCGCTTTGCCGCTTCGCTCATTACTTCCGATGAGCTGGACGATCTAAAGCGCAGCCTGGAGGAGGCGAGCCAGTATACCGCCCAGCACCAGATGAGCAAGCGCCGTGAGATGAACGAGCGGTTCCACCTGGCGATCTGCCAGGCCAGCGACCGCCAGTACCTGGTGCGCCTCATCGAAACCCTCTGGAGCTGGTTCCCGAGTGTCATGCTCTACGAGGGAATGTATCGCCAGGAGGCCTTCCTGCCCGACCGGCTGGAGAGGGAGATGAAGGAGCACTGGACCATCGTCGCGGCCCTGGAAAAACGAGACCCCGCCGAAGCCGAAGTTGCCACCAGGACCCACATCCGGAACCTGTCGCAAGAGCTGACCGAGCTTCTCGACGTGCCACTGGACGTAGTCGAACCACTGGAGGCCATCTAGTCCGGCGGCAGAGATGAGCCTAGTGTTCGTCAGGGCTTGAAAGGAGGTGATGAGCGACCCGAGACCTGGCAAGCCGAGTATCGAAGGTGCCATCGTTGGGCAGCCGTCTTGGATACGGCGCTTGTAGACGCTCTAAGGAGAGGAAGGAGCAAGATGTCTGGTCAGGCTATTCCCCGTCATGTCGTGGCATGGATCGTGGTGTCAGCCACAATCCTGACTCTATTGCTCGCTGCCTGTGGCGCAACGCCACAGGCCACCGAGAAGTTGGTCACCCAGGTTGTCAAAGAGACCGTCATCGTTGAAGGCACACCCCAGGTCGTCGAAAAAGTTGTCACCCAGGTCGTCGAGGTCGAAAGGATTGTCACGGCAAGCCCTTCCGAGGTTGAGGGGGAAGGACCTCGAGGGCAGATCGTCGTGGCACAAGTGGCCGACCCCAACACGTTGGACCCCAAGTATCTCAAGGGGCGCGAAACCCAGAACGCATTGCGCTTGATCTACGATAGCCTCTATCACCGCGACGATGACATGCAGATCGTCCCCTGGCTGGCTACCTCTTACGAGAATCCTGACGAACTTACCTGGCGATTCCACCTGCGCGAGGGAGTCAAGTTCCACAACGGGAACGATTTCAACGCAGACGACGTCCGGTTCACCATCGAGCGCCTCCTGGAGGAAGACTCGGTATGGAGCGAGCGAAACATCATCGACAGGGTAGAGGTACAGGACGAGTACACCGTTGACATCATCACCCAGAAGCCCTACGCTGCCTTTATGACTCGCATTGTTCTGCTGCACATGACCGACGAGGAGTACGTCACGGAGGTTGGTGCAGACGGCATGGCTTCCCAGCCCATGGGTACAGGTCCCTTTAAATTCGTGGAATGGATTAAGGACGAGCAACTGGTCTTCGAGGCCAACCCCGACTACTGGGGTGGCTCGCCCAAGCTCCAAACGGTCATCTTCCGCCCCATTCCTGAGACGGCCACCCGCATCGCCGCCCTGGAGGCAGGGGATGCCGATATCATGACCGACGTCCCGCCCGACTATGTCGCCCAGGCGCACGAGAACGTCCAGATCGTCTCTATCCCGGGCACTCGCGCCTTCTTCATCGGCATGAACGTCACCATGGAGCCGTTCGACGATGTCCGCGTCCGGCAGGCCCTCAATTATGCCGTCGACATGGAGGCTATCATCGACAGCATCTTTAACGGACTGGCCAGAAAGCTGGACAGCCCCTTGCTGCCTGAGGCCTTTGGCTACGTCGCCACGCCGGTCTATAACTACGATCCCGACCACGCCAGGGCCCTCCTGGCCGAGGCTGGCTATCCTGACGGCTTTGAGATGGAGCTGGACACCTCTCCACCGCTGAAAGAGCTGGGCGAGGCCCTGGCGGGGCAGCTCAGCGAGGTGGGGATCGCCGTCAAGGTCAACGTCATGGAGACTGCCGCCATGTACGCCAAGTACGAGCCGGGCTTCAGCCAGGCCTATCTCTCTTCCTGGGGCAACTCGGAATGCGACGCCGACGGTATCCTGTCCAAGCAGTTCTACTCCAAGCGCTACGGCTGCAACACGCTGGCCACCGACGGCGAAACCGGCTACGGAGACGCGGCCCTCGGGTGCTTCTACACCGGCTACGGCAACGCCCAGGTTGACGAGGCCGTCGAAGCGGGCGCCATGACGGTGGATCCGGAGAAGCGCAAGGCCCACTACTACACGGCCCTGACGACCATCGTCCAGGAGACGCCCTGGGTCTTTCTCCACAATCCCGAGGAGATCTATGCGCACAGCACGCGCCTTCAGGGCTGGGTTCCTCGCCCGGATGCCTTGATCATCCTGGACAAGGCCTCAGTCTCGGACTAGGGTGCGCGCCGTGCCCTTGCCCATTGCGGGTCGGCCCACACAGCGTCACTCCGTGAGGGGGGCGCTGTGTGGGCCACGCCGACCACGGCTGGAGTCTAAAGACTGACTGCCGGGCGCAGCGCAGGATGTGTGAAAAATGCAATATCTGCTGAGACGGCTGGTGCTGACGATACCCGTGTTGTTGGGCGTGTCCATCATTGTCTTTACCATCATGCACGTGATCCCCGGTGACCCGGTACAGGTTATGTTTGCCGGGACGGGCGCGACGGAGGAACAGCTCACGGCCATGCGCCACGCCCTGGGGCTCGATCGACCTCTGCCGGTCCAGTACGGCGACTATGTCGCCCGGGTCGTGCGCGGCGACTTTGGCCAATCCATCCATTTCAAGCAGCCGGTCCTGGACCTCATCCTGGAGCGAATGCCTGCCACCATCGAGCTGGCGGTGGCCGGCCTCCTCGTCGCCCTGGCCATCGCTTTCCCCGTCGGCATCCTGTCGGCCCTCAAGCGCAACACGCTCATCGACTACGTGGCCATGACCGGGGCGACGCTGGGCATCTCTCTCCCGACCTTCTGGGTGGGCATACTGTTTATCATGATTTTTGCCGTCAACCTGGGCTGGCTGCCGGGATCGGGCCGGGTGGACTATGGCGTCCACCTGGAGCGGGTCACAGGCCTTTTGGTCCTCGACTCGATCCTGACGGGCAACCTCCCAGCCCTCAAGGATACGCTGGCTCACCTGGTCTTGCCCGCCGGCTCGCTGGGGATTGCCGTCGCCACCTTCACGACGAGGCTGATGCGCTCCAGCATGCTGGAGGTCGTCGGGCAGGACTATGTCGTGACGGCGCGGGCGAAGGGCCTGGGCGAACGGGTGATCATTACCCGCCACGTCCTGCGCAACGCTCTCATCCCGGTTGTGACCCTTGTGGGTGTGCAGATGGGAGGTTTGCTGGGCGGGGCCGTCATTTCGGAGACGATTTTCGCCTGGCCAGGGATCGGCCGGCTGGTGATTCAAGCCATCTACAATCGGGACTTTTTGCTCGTCCAAGGCGTCGTGCTCTTTTTCGCCCTGATCAGCATCGTCATCAACTTGCTGACCGATATTGTGTACGTGTGGATCGATCCCCGGATCAGTCACATCTAGGCATCGAGAGGAGGGTGGATAGGTGGCGGTATCGATCCCAAAGCCGGCCTTTCAGGGAAGAGCACTGGCTGCGCCGCGGCAAAGCGAGTTTCGAAGGGTTGCAAGGACCTTCTTCCAGAGCAAGACGGCCACGCTGGGCGCCCTGGTTTTTATCCTTTTCGTGCTGGTTGCTCTCCTGGCCCCGGTCCTCGCTCCGCACGACCCGAGTGCTCAGGACCTCAAGCGCAGGCTGGCGCCGCCCGTCGGCCTGAGCAAGGAGAACGCCAGCCTCCAATATCCCCTGGGCAACGACAACCTGGGACGGGACATCCTGAGCCGGCTGTTGGTGGGCTCACGGGTGTCGCTGCTGGTGGGTGTGGGCACCATTCTGCTGTCGTGCGTGGCAGGCAGCCTCGTGGGCGCGGTGGCCGGCTTCTATCGCGGCTTTGTGGATGACGCTGCCATGCGCCTGGTAGACGTCTGGCTGGCCTTCCCCAGCCTCTTGCTGGCCATTGCCTTTGGCGCCGCCCTGGGGCCCGGGGTCCTGAACCTGATCATCGCCTTGTCGTTGAGCATCTGGGTGATCTACTGCCGCATCGTCCGGGCGGAGGTGCTGTCCATCCGTGAGCAAGAGTACGTCCTGGCGGCACGGGCCATGGGTGCCAGCGATGTGCGGATCATCTTTCGATACGTGCTGCCCAACGTCCTCGCGCCTATCCTCGTGGTCTCGACACTGCAGATGGGGACCGTGATTATTTCTGAGGCCTCCCTCAACTTCCTGGGGATCGGCGTGCAGGGCTCCATCCCGACCTGGGGAGGCATGTTGTCCGATGGGCGCGAGTTCATGCGACAGGCATGGTGGCTGTCGACGTTTCCCGGCATTGCCATCAGCGTCGTGGTCCTCAGCATCAACCTGGTGGGAGATGGGCTTCGAGATGCTCTGGACCCCCGTCTTCGCGGCCGGTAACCCGGTAGAAGGGAAAGCACACAGATGGTACTTGCCAGTGAGTTGATCCAGACGAAAACGCGCGTGGTTGCCGGCAATGGTGTCGTGGCTGCCGAAAGCCGCGAGGCCGCAGAGGCGGGCCTGTGCATCCTCAAGAAGGGGGGCAACGCCGTCGACGCGGCGGTGGCCACCTCATTCGCGGCCTGCGCCTGCGAGCCGGCCATGGCCAGCCTGGGTGGCGGCGGCGCAGCGCTGATCTACATGGCCGGCGAGGGCCGCACCATCGCCCTCGAGTTCGAAGGGCGCCTGCCCGCCGGTGCCAGCGAGGACATGTTCGTGGCCGACCTACTTCCGCCGGGCGTGCAGCCTCACCCCAGCTTTGGCTGGCGCGGCACCAGGAACGACGCGGGCTGGATGGGCTATCGCTCCCTGGGCGTCCCTGGCCAGGTGGCAGGGCTTGAACAGATCCTGTCCCGCTTTGGGACCATGAGCCTGGCGGAGGTGATGGCGCCGGCCATCGAGATCTGTGAGAACGGCTACGAGGTCAACAACTATTACGCCCTCATGATCGGTAGCCACATGGAGTGGCTGCGGCGGTATCCGCCCCTTGATGATCTAATGCTGCCAGGTGGTTATCCGCCCCGACCCAGGACCGCCTACGACGAGGGAACGGTCATCGTGCAGCCGGCGCTGGCCGAAACGCTGAGGCAGGTTGCCGGCGGTGGGACGGAGGCCTTTTACCGAGGCCCCGTTGCCGCAGCCATCGTAGCTGATACTGAACCTCATGGCTCCATCGTCACCCTGGAGGACTATGCCAGGTATCGGCCGAGGACTTACGAGGCCGGCCTGACCGGCAGCTACCGCGGCTACGAGTTGATCTGCATGCCCGAGGTCTTTGGTGGCATCCAGGTACTCCAGGCGCTCAATCTGCTGGAGGGGCTGGACCTCCGGGCTATGGGCCACAACAGCCCGCACTACCTGCACGCCGTGGCCGAGTGCCTGCGTCGGGCATGGGTCGACCGCTTTCGCTACATGGGCGACCCCGAGTTCGAGGACGTGCCCATCGAGGGGCTCGTGTCGAAGGAGTACGCCGCCGAGATACGCCCTCGTATCGACCTGGAGGCAGTGCCTGACGAGATCGGGCCCGGAGATCCGTGGCGGTACCAGGGTGACGGGCAGGCGCCGCCAGCGGGCCGGCCCCGTGGTGTAGAGCGGGACGCACCCAACACGACGCACCTGTGTACCATGGACAGGCAGGGCAACATGGTGAGCATGGTGCAGACGCTGGGCGGTGCCTTTGGGGCCTATGTTCTGTCGGGCAGCACCGGCATCATCCTGCGCAATTATACCAACCTGTTCAACCCCGAGCCGGGAACCAGCAACTCCATCGGACCGTGGAAACGGCCCTCCAGCCACGACTCGCTGACGCTGGTCTTTCGCGATGGGCAGCCCTTCCTGACGGTTGGGGCGCCGGGCGGCCGCCGGGTGATCACCGCCGTGGTGCAGGTTCTGCTCAACGTCATCGACTTTGGCATGGACATCCAGGACGCCATCGCCGCCCCACGCATACACATCGAGGGCAGCGACCCGAAGGTGCCCAGTGGCAAGCTGGTGCGGCGCCTGCTGGCCGACACTCGCCTGCCGGC
This sequence comes from Anaerolineae bacterium, assembly GCA_034428935.1. Lineage (GTDB taxonomy): Bacteria > Chloroflexota > Anaerolineae > JAAYZQ01 > JAAYZQ01 > JAAYZQ01. Next base: position 6,676 of record DAOUHB010000234.1, read on the forward strand.
GGGCGTCGTGGAGGACCTGCGGCGACGGGGGCACGATGTGGTCCTGCTGGGCGACGGAAACTTTGCCTTGCCGGTGGGCATCATGCGAGACGAGGCCACGGGGCAGTTGCGCGGGGGTGTCACAGTACCGGTCCCCGCCATGGCCCTGGGCTACTGAGGCTGCCGTCGCGGCGGCAGTCCTGGCAAATTGCCTCACCTGCAGGAGGGCACGTGTTCCAGTTGATCGTCAAGGAAGGCATCGTGGTCGACGGCACCGGCAGGCCAGGCTGCCGAGCAGACGTGGGCATCAAGCAGGGCACCATCACCGTCCTGGGTCAACTCCATGGTGAGCTGGCCGAAAGGACCCTGGACGCCAGCGGCCTGGTCGTCTCGCCGGGCTGGATCGACTTGCACTCCCATTCGGACTTCACGATCATGATTAATGCCCGGGCTGAGAGCAAGGCTCGGCAGGGCATCACCACCGAGGTCACGGGCAACTGCGGCATTACTGCCGCACCCCTTCCCGACGCCCACCGCCGTGAGCTCCTCGACTTTCTGTCCATCAACCTGGGCATCGGCGGCACAGAGTCGCTGGACTGGGAGTGGCGTACCTTTGGCGACTACCTGGATCGCCTGCGCGGGACGCTCCTGGGAGTCAACCTGGCACCCCTGGTGGGCCACACGACGCTGCGTATTGCCGCCATGGGGGCTGCACAGGACCCAGCGACGGAAGAGGATCTGTCGGCCATGGAGGCGCTCCTGGAACACAGCCTGCTGGCCGGGGCCTTTGGCCTGTCCTCAGGCCTGGAGTATCCGCCTGCCTCCTACAGTGCGCCCGGGGAGATGGTCCGCCTGGCGCGCATCGCCGCCCGGCACGGCGCCCTGTATGCTACCCACATTCGCAGCGAGGACCTGGCCCTCTGGGGAGCCATCGCCGAGGCGGTGGACGTTGGCGAGCGGTCCGGCTGCCGGGTCGAGATCTCGCACCTGAAGTTGGGGGGAGTGCGCAACTGGGGCCGGGCGCCCGAGCTCCTGGCATTCCTGGACAGGGCGCGGGAGCGCGGCGTGGATGTGGCCTGGGACCAGTACCCGTACGTGGCCTGGGGCTCGAGCCTGATTGACTACCTGCCCCACTGGGTGGCTGCGGATGGCCGCGAAAGGCTTGCCGAGCGCTTGCTCGACGCGGCGGTTCGGAGGGCTATCCGCGCCGAAATTGAGGAGGAGGTTGGGAACGGCCGGCATCCCCTGTGCGCGGCGCCGTGGGACACGGTTCGCATTGCCCTGGTTGGGTCAGCAGCCAACCGCCATCACGAGGGCCGCACCATCGCCCAGATCGCTGCAAGCGAGGGCCGAGACCCGTTGGAGGTGGTCTTTGACCTCCTCGCCGCTGAGCGAGGGGCCGTCAAGACCCTGGTCTTTTGCGTCGACGAGGGCGACATCCGCACCATCCTGCGCCATCCGCTGACCGCCGTCGTCACCGACGGCAGAGCTGTGGCCCCCTACGGTGTCCTGGGGCAGGGCATGATCCATCCGCGGTATTATGGTGCCTTTCCCCGGGTGCTGGCGCGATACGTGCGTGACGAAAAGCTGTTGACTCTGGAGAGCGCCATCCACAGGATGACACTAATGCCGGCCCGGAGGATCGGGCTGCACGACCGGGGGCGCATTGCCCCTGGATTCGCCGCCGACCTGACCATCTTTGACCCGGCAACCATCCAGGATCGGGCAACGTTCGAGCAGCCCCACGAGTACCCGGCCGGCATCGCCTGGGTGATCCTCGGCGGCAACGTCGTGGTCGAGCAGGGCGAGCACACTGGCAGGATGTGCGGCCACGTCCTACGGCGCGGGGGGCGGTGATGGACGGGCAGACAGAGGTGGGTGCCTATCCGACCCTCCTGCTGAAGGGCGATCACTATGCAATGGGCCTGCAGCACGGCCACCAGGTGCGGGCGCTGCGGCCCCAGATCGAGCGCGCTCTGGCGGCACGCTGGTTCGAGGCTCAGCCGGGCCCGTCCGAGGCGCGCTTCGAGGCGCTGTACCAGGAGACGCGGGCGCTGATGGCCGAGCTTGACCGGCCGGGGCTGGAGCTGATGCGCGGCCAGGCCGACGCCCTGGGCCTGGATCTGGAGATGCTGCTGCGCTGTAACCTGGCCGGTGTCCTGCTCGATAGCCGGAGCATCCGGGGCCACGTGGGCGACGAGGGCTGCACCACCTGGGCCGCCACGGGGCCGGCCACCGCCGGCGGGCGGCCCATCCTGGTCAAGAATCGCGACAGCAGCGTGGAGCACCTGCGCCTGCAGTGTGTCGCCCATGCCATGCCTGCCGTCGGGTATCGCTACCTATACGTGAGCAGCGCCGGCAGCCCGGGCGTGTTCTGCGCCGGCCTGAACGAAGCCGGGCTGGCGGTTGCCGACACGCACGTAACCTCGACTGACGTGGGCCCCGGCCTGCCCGACCATTCGTTGATGATGCACGTGCTGGAGAAGCACGACGACGTGCGGTCAGCTGTCGACTACCTGCGCTCCGTGCCCAAGATGGGCCGCCACAACCTCCTCCTGGTCGACGTCCGCGGGTCCCTGGCCGTCTTCGAGATGGGTCACCGGACCTCCGGGCTGCGCGGGGCGCACGATGGCGTGCTGGTCAACACCAATCACTTTGTCAGCCCCGAGATGGAGGCCTCCTTCGTGGACGTGTCGGCTCCCGAAGAGCAGGGCAACTCGCAGCGGCGCTTCGAGCAGGCTACCCGCGAGCTGGAAGCCGCTTTCGGTGCCATCGACGCGGGACTGGCACAGCGGCTCATGGCTGGCCACGCCAACCCCCAGTCTGCCTTATGTTGCCATCCCGGGGAGGCCACCGGCTACCGCACCATCTCGACGAGCATCTTTTTGCCCGCGGAGGGGCGGATGCTCTTTTGCCACGGGCTGCCCTGCCAGGGGCGATGGGACTTGCTTGCCGTATAAGTTAGCCTGCGCCTGGCTGCCGATCCTGTCGGACCCCGAGGACGCGGAGCGGCTGGGCGCGCTGGCGCGGGCGATGCCGCCGGCCTGCCGCGCCATCTTCCCTCCAGCCGTTGTGCCCGAGCCCGGCGGCGCGCCGCAGCCCCACACCCTCCTCGATGGGTTTTTGCGACACCTGGTGGACCGCGCTGCGCGCTCTTGGGGTCGTGACGCTCTGGATCGGCGCCGCAAGGCACCCGAGGGCCTGGCCGGGGCCTGGTGGTCGGCCCTGTGGAGCGACAACGGCCGAATCGAGCTGCCGACAGCTCAGCGCCCCGCCCTGGCCCGTTTCTTTGGCGACGGGGAGTGGGAGAAAGAGCCCGGCGTGTAGGCCCCAGCCGGGCCGCGCCACCGGGCGGCTCGTTGGGTGATGGCTTGCCCTCGTTCATATATCACTCTGCACCAATTGCAAAGAGCAGCCAGTCCATCGAGTTGACAAACATCGATTAATGGCTTACACTGCGGGTACTCGT
>DAOUHB010000235.1:0-25505 GCA_034428935.1 Anaerolineae bacterium
ACCGTTGCTCAGTTCATCCTTCTCTACGGCCGGCGCCGCGTGGGCAAGACCGTCTTGCTCCGCCATTGGGCTGAACAGGCAGGCATCCCCCACACCTACTGGGCGGCCGAGAAAGAGCCGGCTCCCCTGCAACGCCGCAAGCTCTTCGCCCGTCTCCTTGGCGTCGAGCCGGCCCGCGCCGCCACCTTTGACTCGTGGGCCGACTGCTGGCAGGCCATCGCCGCCTTCCTGGGCGACCGCCGCCACATCCTCATCCTGGACGAGTTCACCTACGCCGTCGAATCGGACCCGGCCATGCTCTCCTCACTTCAGCACGCCTGGGACCAGCAGTTCAAAGACTCTCAAGTCGTCCTGGTGCTGTGCGGCTCCCACGTCCACACCATGGAGACCCTGCAAGCTCGCCAGTCACCCCTCTTTGGCCGGCTGACCGGCCAGTGGTGGCTGCATCCGCTGCCCTTCGCCGCCCTCCAGGAGTTTCTGCCCGGCTGGTCGGCCGACGAGAGGGTGGCCGCCTATGCCGTCGTCGGCGGCGTCCCCGCTTACCTGGAGTGGCTGGACCCCAACCTGTCACTCAGCGACAATGTGCGCCAGGTGATCCTGGCGCCGGGCAGCATGTGGGTCGCCGAGCCTACCTTTCTGCTGTACGACGAGGTGCGCGAGCCGGCCACGCACCTGGCCATCCTCAAGGCCATCGGCGCCGGCAACCACACCCTGTCCGAGATCTCGGACGCGGCCCTGGTCAGCACGGCCCACCTGTCAGCCTACCTGGCACGCTTGCAGGAGCTGCGGCTGGTGGAGCGGCGGCTGCCGGTCACCATCCCGCCGGCGAAACGGCGCCGCTCGCGAAGCGGCCGCTATCACCTGTGCGACCCGTACTTTCGCTTCTACTTTCGCTTTCTGGCGCCCAACCAGGATGAGCTGAGCTACCACCCGGAGCTGGTCCTGCCCCGCATCCGCGACGGGCTGCGGGCCTTTGTGGGCATGACCGCCTTCGAGGAATTGAGCCGGCAGTGGGTCACGGAACAGAGCCGGGCCGGCAAGCTCCCTCTGGCCGTTCAAGAGGTGGGCAGTCATTGGAGCCGGGCGGTCCAGGTAGACGTGGTGGGCATCAACTGGGCAGAGCGAACCATTCTCCTGGGCGAGTGCAAGTGGGGCACGGGCCACGTGGACCGGGCCGTGATCCGCGAGACGTTAGAGTCCAAGACGCCCAGGGTGCTGAAGGATCTCCCTGAAGGGGGCGCGGGTTGGAAGGTGCATCACGCCTTCTTTGCGCGCACAGGCTTCACCGATGCAGCCCAGGCTGAAGCAAGGTCGGCGGGTGCACTGCTGGTCGATGTGGCGACGTTGGATGCAGATCTGAGACGGACCCTGGTAACTCTATAAGCGATACACCCGTTTTCAGCCAGGTCCGGATCCGCTGACGGCGGGTCTTGATGGTGCCCTCGGTCCCCACGAACGTTCATAAACAACACAACACCCATAACACTCAGGAGCCGCGCGACGCAATGATGGCCAGGGCCGGGCCGTTGACGTGCTGAGGCTCGTCGAAGCCGATCTCGGCGATGCGAAAGCCAAAGAACTCCAGGCAGCCGAGGACGTCGTCCCGCGACATCCACTTGCTGTGAAGGAGTTGACGTCAACCGTCAGGCCACGCGGTGGCAGGCGACCCAGTGGCCCGGCTGCACCTCGCGGTACTCGGGCGGCACCTCAAAGCATGGTTCGTAGGCGACGGGGCAGCGGGTGTTGAACACGCAGCCTTGCGGCGGATGCGCCGGACTCGGCACGTCGCCCGGAAGAATGATGCGCACCCGGTTCTGCTCCGTCACCGGGTCGGGAATGGGCACCGCCGACAACAGGGCCTGGGTGTAGGGGTGAAGCGGGTTGGCATACAGGTTCTCACGGCCGGTCAGCTCGACGATCTTGCCCAGGTACATGACCGCCACGCGGTTGCTGATGTGGCGCACCATGCTCAGATCGTGGGCGATGAACAGGTAGGTCAGTCCGAACTGCTCCTGCAGATCCTGCAGGAGGTTGATCACCTGCGCCTGGATCGACACGTCCAGGGCGGCGATGGGCTCGTCGCACACGATAAAATCGGGGCTCAGCGCCAGTGCCCGGGCGACGCCGATCCGCTGCCGTTGGCCGCCGGAGAACTCGTGCGGAAAGCGGTTGGCCAGGCCGGGGTTCAGCCCCACCAGGCGCAGCAGCTCCGCCACCCGCTCCTCCTTCTCCCTTCCCCGGGCCTCGCCGTGGATGGCCAGGGGCGCGCCTACGATGGCGCCGACATTCATGCGCGGGTTCAGCGAGGCGTAGGGGTCCTGGAAGATCATCTGCATGCGACGGCGTGCCCGGCGGAGCGCCTTGCCCCGCAGCGTCTGCACGTCGATGCCGTCAAACAGCACCCGGCCTGCCGTGGGCGGATACAGCCGCAGGATCGTGCGGCCGATGGTCGTCTTGCCCGACCCGCTCTCGCCCACCAGCCCTAGCGTCTCGCCGCGAAGCACGTCAAAGGTGATGCCGTCTACGGCGCGCACGTCGCCCACGTGGCGCCGCAGCAGGCCGTGGGTGATGGGAAAGTACTTTTTCAGGCCCTCGATCCTCAGCAGGATCCGGCCCTGCCCTCCGGGTCGCGCGCCAGCCGGTTGTGTGCTCATAGCCGCAGCTTCGGGTCCAGGGCGTCCCGCAGGCCGTCGCTCAGCAGGTTGACGGACAGGACGGCGACAAAGATCGCCAGGCCGGGGAACACCGACATCCACCACGCTTCGCGGAGCTGTGTCCGCCCCGCGTTGAGCATCGCTCCCCATTCGGGCGAGGGCGGCTGAGCACCCAGCCCGAGGTAGCTGAGGCCGGCCGTGGTCAGGATTGCGCCCCCCAGGCCGACGGTGGCATAGATGATCAGCGGGGCCATGATGTTGGGCAGGATCTGGGTGAACATGATGTAGCCGTCGCTGGCCCCCAACACCCGCGCCGCCGTAACGTATTCATAGTTCCTGGCCGCCAGCACCGAGCCACGCACCAGGCGCGAGAAGGACGGGATGGCCGAGATACCCAGGGCGATGAGCACGGTCCCCAGGTTCGGACCCAGGGCCGCGACGATGCTGAGCAGGAGGAGGATGCTGGGAAAGGCCAGCAGGACGTCGACGACGCGCATGATGAGGGTATCGACCCAGCCCCCGAAATAGCCGGACACCAGCCCGAACACGATCCCCCCGCTTACCGCTACGGCGATGGCCAGCACGGCCACCCTCAGCGACTCCCGGCCGCCCCACAGCACGCGGCTCAGGATATCGCGACCAAGGTCGTCGGTCCCAAAGGGGTGGGCCCAGGAAGGCGGCTCGAGCAGATGATCGTAGTCGTGGGCGTTCGGCGGGATCGGGGTGATGACCGGGGCCATGATCACGGCCAGCACCAGCAGCAGGAAGCCAACCAGCGCCACCATGGCGATGGGGTTGCGCCGCAGTGTCCGCCACGCGCTGCGGCGCGCCCTGGCCTTTGTCGGCGCCGCTTGCCCGTCCACGGGGGCCGCCCTCTGCCCGGCGCTAGTCATAGCGGATCCTCGGATCCAGGAAGCCGTACAACACGTCGACGGCCAGGTTCAAGAACGCATACACCGTCGCGGTAAAGAGCACGATGCCCTGCACCATGGGATAGTCGCGCGCCGCGATGGCATTGACGACCAGCCGGCCGATCCCGGGCCGGGCAAAGACGTTCTCGATAAACACCGTGCCCGCCAGCAGGCCGGCAAACTGGAGGCCCAACACCGTCACCACCGGGATGAGCGCATTGCGCAGCACGTGGCTCACGATCACCGAGCGCCCGCCCAACCCCTTGGCCCACGCCGTCCGGACATAGTCCTCGCGGATCACCTCCAGCATGCTCGATCGAGTCAGCCGGGCCAGGACCGCCGCCGGTGCCAGGGCGAGGGTGACGCTGGGCAGAATCAACGCCCTCAGGCCGGTGCCGCCCGTGATGGGCACCATCTTTAGCTTGACTCCGAACACGATCAACAGCACGATCCCGAGCCAGAACTCCGGGATCGAGAGGCCCACCAATGCCCCGGCCATGAGCCCGCCGTCCAGCCACCGGTTCCGCGCCGTGGCGGCGAGCACCCCCGTCGAGACCCCGACTATCACCGACAGGAAGAGGGCCGTGAGCGTTAGCTGCATGGTGCTGGGAAAGCGGTCCAGGATCTCCTGGATCACCGGCCTCTGGCTGCGAAACGAGCTCCCCAGATCGCCGTGCAGCGCCCGCCACAGGTAGCGGCCGTATTGCACATGCAGCGGGTCGTCCAGGCCCAGCTCCTGCCGCAGCCCCGTGATGCGATCCGGCGTGGCATACTGGCCCAGCATCAGCACAGCCGGGTCGCCGGGCGTCACGTGGAGGATCGCAAACGCCAGGAGCGACACTCCCACCAGGATGGGGAGCAGCATCAACAACCTTCTCAGCACATACAGCGCCATCGTGGTCACTTTCTGCCGGGGGGCCCGCCGGGAACGTCGCTCCTGGCGCCCGGTGTGAGAGCGCGACCTCGCCAGCCGCGATTTACCGCGGACCCGGCAGGCTCCCCCGGAGTAGGCTATTAGCGAACCCGTTTTTGCATGCGGTAGCCCACGCGCAGCCAGGCCACGGCCCCATCTGCGTCGCGCACCACGTCGACGGGCAAGCCCTTCAAGCGGCCGTCCAGGAACAACAGCCGGTCCGGCTCGCACAGCCCCAACGACACCGGCGGCGGGCAAGGCGGCGGCGGCGAGTCCTTGGTCGGGAAGCCGGCCGTGTACCGGATCTGGCCGACCAGTCGCCCGGCCAACATGCCCAGCTCCAGATCCACCATGTATCGCGTGTATAGCCCGGCAAACGCCGCCAGATCCTCTGGAGATGCCTCGATGGCCTCCGGCTCGCACACCTTCAGCCCGGCATACTCGCGCAGCGCGCATTTGGTCACGTCCTGGTTCACGGCAAGGCCCTCGTCGGCGTTCGTCATCACGCCGATGGCCAGGCCGTGCTGCGGCACCAGCGTCAGCTCCGCCTGCTGGCCGATGGTGCTCCCGCCGTGCGACACGCGGACCACCCCGTCCGTTGCGTCGAGGAACCAGCTCAGGCCGATGGCCTCGTCCTTCCACATCGTCGCCTGCGGCGTTTGCATCAAGGCCATGGTCTCGGCCGCCAGGAGCCGCGTCCCGTCCTCCGCCGTCCCGTCGCCCATGTGAAAGCGACCGTAGCGCAGCAGATCCCCGATGTCGCATACGAGCCCGCCGCACGGGTTGTCGCCGCGCGGGATGGGCCACGGTGACGCCACCTCCGGGCCATTCGATCCCGCCGAGTGCCCCACGACAAAGCGATGGATCATGACGTCGATGGGGTTAAAGAAGGACCGCTTCAGGCCCATAGGCTCCAGCACCAGCTCCTGCATGGCCGCCTCGTACGTCTTGCCGGTCACCGCCGCCAGGACGTGGCCCGCCAGCGATACCGCGGCGTTGTTGTAGGAAACGTACGCTCCCAGGGGTGATTCCTGTTCCAGCTCGGCCATGGCCGCCACGTACCGGGCCAGGGCGTCGTCGCCAAAACTCATGTCCGTGAACAGGTCGCCGCTCCAGCCCGCCGTGTGCGTCAGGAGGTGCCGCAGGGTGACCCGCGCCGACGTGTCCTGATCGACTACGGCAAAGTCGGGCACGTAGGTCCGCACCGGCTCGTCGAGGGACAGCTTGCCCTCCTCGACCAGCCGCATGATGGCCGTCGCCGTGTAGGTCTTGGTAATCGATCCGATCTGAAACAGCGTGTCGGGGGTGACGGGCAGTGGGTGATCAACGCTGGTTACCCCGAGCCCGGCGGTTTTGATCTCTCCCTGGTGGAGAACGCCCACCACGGCACCAGGCACACCGTTGGCCTTCATGGCCGCCTCGGCGCAGGCTACGACCTGCTCCCAAGCTGATTCGTGCTTCTCGCTCACGACAGTTCCTCCTTAGACTCGCGGGGCGCTGAGGACGGCGCCCTGCTGGATGAGGGTCGCTTCGGTCACGGCCCCGGATTCGTCCCGCTTGAACTCGATGCGCACGCCGGGCTGCCCTTTGACGGCGAACTCGGTGCCCTCCACAGGCTCCAGCTCGTACTCGGGCTGACCCGGCATGGCCAGGACGAGGGTGTGCTCGCCCTGGAGCGCGATGTGGATGGGGGTGCCCATCAGGTCGTACTCGCCGGCCAGCGGCTCCAGGAAGCTCCGCTCGCGCATCGACGCGGGCGCCACGCGGGCAAAGACAATATCCTTGACGCTGTCCTCCAGGGGCAGCGACACGCTGGCGATGCGCCCCTGCACGTCGGTGGCAAACGACACCTTCAGCTCGATGTCCTCCATCGCGAATTTCATGTTAAAGGTATCGTAGTGGTAATGGGTCATGGGCAGATCGAACTGGTTGTAGTGGGCCACCAGGCAGTCGCCGTCGAGGGTCACGGCGAAGGGGCCGTAGCCGGGATGCTCGTAGTTGCCGGCGTAATCGGCCAGCGGGTGGGAATGCGGCGCGTCCGGCTTGCGGTCCGCTTCCGACTTTTCCTTGGCCTTGTCGGCCGCCGCCAGCATCGCGTCTATCTCGCCCTTCAGCCGCGGGCCCCAATCGACGAGCCCCAGGCCGAGGAGCCGGTCGTACAGGTCAAAGGTCACGACGTAGGTCAAGAAGGAGCTGTTCATGTTGGTGAGCACCACCGCCCCTAGTCCCTCGTCGGGTATGAACGACACCAGGCTGGAAAAGCCGTCGATGTTGCCCCCATGGTGAACCAGCGTGTGGCCCCGGTAGGCGTTGATGAACCAACCCATGCCATAGCTCGGCAGCCCGATCTCCTTGCCCTTCATGATCAGGTCTATGCCGGGCATGCCCTGGATGACCATCTGGGGGGTGTGCATCTGCGACAGGTTGCCGGGCGAGATGACCTGCCGGCCCTTGAACTGCCCGTCGCTCACGTGGAGCAGGACCCAGTTGGCCATGTCCACCAGGTTCGAGTTGATCGAGCCCGCCGGCCCGATGGCGTCGATGTTGCGGAACGGAATCCGCCGCACCTCCCCCTTCTTCTCTTCGTACGGCAGCGCAAAGTCCGCCCCCCGCTGCATCTCCTCCACCGAAAAGTTGCTGCACCCCATCTCCAGCGGCCCAAAGATCCGCTCCGCCACCACCTGCTCCCAAGTGCTGCCCGCAAGCTGGCCCACCAGGTGGCCGGCGGCCATGTACATCAGGTTCTGGTACTGAAAGTAGGTGCGAAAGTCCTTGTTCGGCTCCAGGTAGCACAACCGGTCAAACAGCTCCTGGCGCGACAGAGGGTTGTTGTACCACATCAGGTCGTGGCGCGGCAGCCCCGAGCGGTGGGTCACCAGGTCCCGGGGCGTCATGCGCTCCGTGGCGAACGGGTCCCACAGCCGGAACGTGGGCAGGTAGTCCCGCACCTGCCTGTCCCAGGCCAGCAGGCCATCGTCCACCAGGACGCCCATGGACATGGTCGCGAAGGCCTTGCTCGCCGAGCCGATGGCAAAGACGGTCTCGGGTGTCACGGCCAGCCCGCCCTCCACGTCGCGCAGGCCAAAGCCCTCGGCCAGCACCACCTCGCCGTCCTTGACCACTGCAATGGCCACGCCCGGCACCTTCCAGACGTCCATCTGTTCCGCCACGAACTCGCGGTATCCTTCCAATTCGGCAATCATGTCGTTACTCCGTCTCCTGTCGGTGTTGTACACCGGTGTCGGACCCGCCATCGGGTCTCGCCTGAGTGTGATTTGAAACCTGATAGATCCTGGCCAGGCTCGCCGGTCACTGAGGACGGCGCCCTGCTGGATGAGGGTCGCTTCAGTCACGGCCCCCGACTCGTCCCGCTTGCACTCCATGCGCGCGAACCTGTCAGGCCTGGCAGGCCTGACAGGTTCGTGGCTGCCGGGTTACTTTACCAGGTAAGCGTCGTCGAGCAACAGATCATAGGTCCTGGCGACCACCTCTCCCTCGACGTCGTTGCTCACCGCATAGTAGCTCAACGCCGACAGCAGCGGGGCGATAAACGCCTGCTCGGTGATGTAGCGCTGCACGTCGTCCACCCACTGCTGCCGGGCCTCGGGATCGAGCGTGGTGCGGGTCTTGGTCAGCATCTCGTCCAGTTCCGGATCGCTGAGCTGGCTCATGTTCATCGCCCCGACCATGCTGGAGTGGAACAACTGGTAGAGGATGTCCGCATCGGACCAGCCGACCTGCATCATGCCCATCTCATAGTTGCCGCTGATCTCGTCGCCGACGAGCGCACCCGCTTCCTGCTGTTCAAGCTGGACCTCGACACCCAGCGCTCTGAACTGCTCCTGGAGAATCTCGGCGATCCGCAGCCAGGTTTCCTCGCCGGCGATGGTCTTTAGCGTGAACTGGAGCGGCTCGCCGTCCTTCTCGAGCATGCCCGAGGCATTGGCCGTGTAGCCGGCCTCTTCCATCAGCGCCTTGGCCTTCTCGAGGTTGTACTTGTACCCGACATAGTCCACGCCCTGCCAGTAGCCGATGGTGGCCGGGGAGAGCGGCCCGTATTGGGGCACGGCCTGCCCCTTGGTCGCAACCTTGACCACCACGTCCCGGTCGATGGCCATGCTCAGGGCCTGGCGCACCCGAACGTCGTCGAGGGGGGGCATTGCGTTGTTGAACTGGAGATAAGGACCCGTGCCGGGCTGGAAGACGTCGTACAGGGTAAACAGGCCCGTCTGCCGGATGATGTCCACGTCGTTGGGTGACACAGCGCTAACGTGGATTTCGCCGGCCTCCATGCTGACCACCTGGGTGGCCGTTTCAGGGATGATGCGAAACTCGATCTCGTCAAAGTACCAGGGACCCGCGTGGGCATACTCCGGTGCCCAGTCAAAGTCGGGATTGCGCTCCAGCACGATCTTTTCCCCGGTGACCCACTCCTTGAACCGGTACGGGCCGCTACCCATCGGCTCGCGGCCATAGTCTTCGGCCTCGACGGCTTTTTGTGACAGGATGCCAAAGTAAGCGGGGTCGGACAGGCTGGTGAGCAGCGGGAAGAATGGCTGCGGCAGGTGCATGACCACGGTCAAGTCGTCCGTTGCCTCGATGGACTCGACGGCGGCCAGAGCGGCGCCTGCGGCACCGGGGTTGGCCGGGTCCTTGGCCCGCGTATAGGTCCAGGCGACGTCCTGGGCGGTCAGGGGCGTGCCATCCTGGAAGGTGATGCCTTCCTTCAGATGAAAGGTCCACGTCAGCCCGTCCTCCGACATCTCCCAGCTCTCGGCCAGGTAGGGCACATAGTTGCCCTCCGGATCCTGGAGGACCAGCGAGCCATGGACATATCTCATCACGGCCCACGAATCCTGTCGCACGGTCTTGTGGGGATCAAGGCTGTCCGGCTCGCCGTTGATGATATAGACGAGCGTCCCGCCCGCGGCCGGTCCCGCGGTCGGCTCGGGGGTGGTCGTGACCACTTTTTCCACGACCTGGGGGGTGCCCTCGACAACGACGGTCTCCACGATCGTCTCGGAGACAACCCGGGTCACCTCTTTCTCGACAACCTGCGGAGCCGGGGTAGGGCCGCACGCGGTGGCGAGCAGGCTGAGTACAATCAGCGCCGACAGCAGTCCGATGGTCCTTGGTTTCATGGTTCGCTCCTCCTTTTATTCGGCCTCAATGCCAAATCCCGGCCTGGGGCCGGTGGGTGATACCATATTGTACCATCGGACGGTCCTGTTACGCATCGCCACAGCTACGTATTCCAGGCTCGTACAAACCACGGCCTGTGCATGCGGGAAAGGTACGTATTTCTACGTAGGCAAATCGCCTGCCAGCCCTTCGTGCACGGCATATAACGCGGCCTGGGTGCGGTTCGCCAGGTTCAGCTTGCCCAGGATGCTGCTGACGTGGGTGGTCACGGTCCGCTCGCTGACGCCCAGTTGCTGGGCAACGTCCTGGTTCGACATGCCCTGGGCCACCAGCTTGAGCACTTCAACCTCGCGGGCGGTGAGGGTCGCCCCGGCAGGGGGTGGCTCGGGCGGACCGTGCAAGGCGCGGATGACCTTCAAGGCGGTCGATGGCTGCAATGACAGCTCGCCCCGATAGACGTCGTGGATGGCATGGAGGAGGTCGCGGGAGGACGAGTCCTTGAGCAGATAGCCGGTGGCTCCGGCCTTGATGGCCTCCAATGCCAGCCGGTCCTCGGCAAAACTGGTCAGGACCAGGATGCGGGTTTCGGGGTTCTCGGCCTTGATCTCGGCGATGGCCTCGGCCCCGCCCTTGCGGGGCATGACCAGGTCCATGACAATGACGTCGGGCCGCAGCGCGCGGGCCTGGAGAACCGCCTCGACCCCGTCCGACGCCTGGCCCACGACCTCCATCTCCGGCCGGGCCTCGATCAGGGCGCAGATCCCTTCCCGCACCACCGTATGATCCTCCGCGATCAGGACGCGGATCCGCTCCGCCTCGGTCATCACAGCCCCTCCCATCGTTCTACCCGCACTTTCACAGTCGTGCCCGCCCCTGGATGCGACACGATCTCCAGCCGGCCGCCCAGCGCCTCGGCGCGCTCGCGCATGCTCGCCAGGCCCAGGCCGCCTCGATCGGCAGCCGCCGCGACGTCAAAGCCGCCACCATCATCCTTTACGTCGAGCTCCAGCCCTTGCCCATCTGCCTTGAGGCGGACGGCTACCGACGTGGCAGCAGCGTGTCGCAGGGCGTTGTTGAGCGCCTCCTGCGCAATGCGGTACAGCCCTTCCTCCACCGGCACGGGCAGATCGATCTCGCCGTCGACCGAGAGGCAGACATGGAGGCCGGTGCGGCCCTCTACCGCGTTCAGGCGTTGCTGGAGCGCCCCTACCAGCCCTTCCTCCTCGAGCATCGGCGGGCGCAGCTCGTACAGTAGCAGCCGCATCTCCCTGAGCGCCTTGTGGGCGGCATCCTCGATGCGAGCCAGGTGCCGCCTGGCCCGCATCCCATCGCCCGCCTCGAGGACCTCCTGGGCCGCTCCGGCAAACACGACCAGGCCGTAGAGCGACTGGGTCACGGAATCGTGCAGCTCGCGGGCCAGCCGGTTCCGCTCCTCGACCACCGCCAGGGCCCGGCTGCGGTTGTACAGCCGCGCGTTCTCGATGGCGACGGCGATCTGGTCGCCCAGGCTCTGCAGGACCAGCACCTCCTCGGCGGTAAAGGCGTCCTTCTCGGCGCGCTGGAGGTCGAGCGTGCCGATCATCTCGTCTCCGGCGCACAACGGAATGACCAGCTCGGAGCGCGTCTCGGGCAAATGCTCGCCGGCCAGGAATCCGGGCTCCTGGGACACGTCGTTCACGAGCACTGCCTCGTTGGTCTCGGCAGCCCGGGCATTCAGGCTTGGCCCACTGAGCGGCAGGCGCAGGTCCTGGGGTCCCGGGGGGCCGCTGGCCGCCCGTCCGATCAGCACGCCGCTCTCCCGGTCAAGCAAAAAGATCTGGATGTAGTAGTAGCCAAAGGCGTCGCGGATGAGGGCCGTCACGCGGGCCAACAGGTCGTCGATGTCCAGGATGGAAGTGATCTCGCGGCTAACCCGCGCGCTTGTCTCCAGCTCCAGGGCGCGGCGTTGGAGCGCCTGCGTGCGCTCCTGCACCCGGCTCTCCAGCCCGTCGATCAGCTCGCGGAGCTGAGCCGTCATGCTGTTAAAGGCGCCGGCCAGCACCCCGATCTCGTCTACCCGGTCGACCGGCGCCGTGTGGTTCAGATCGCCCGTCGCGACCTGGGCAGCGGCGTGTGCCAGGCCAACGATGGGCTCTGCGATCCGGCGTGTGATCAAGAGCGAGGCACCGACGGCCAGCACCACGGCCGCGAACACCACGGCCAGGTTAACCGCCAGCCCGGCAATGATGGCGCGAAACGCCTCGGCCAGATCCTGCTCCACCAGGAGCGAGGCCTGTAGCTCTGGCACCCAGCGGTGCACGCCGAGGACCGAGACGCCTCGCAGATCGTCGTACGTGCCCGCACCGTTGGCATGGGGGGTGATGGCAGCCTGGAGGCCGCCCAGGTCCGTACCGGCGGCAAGGGCGCCGGAGCCGCACACCGAGTCGGCCGTGAGCAGGACGCCCGTGGAGTCGGCCAGGTAGGCCTTGCCCGTGGTGCCCAGGCCCGTCCTCTGACTCAGGATCTGAGCCAGATGTTCCAGGCTGGCCCGGCCGGCCAGAACACCCAGGAGCTCGCCGTCCTGGTAACGGATGGGCAGCGCCACGATGGCGGATGGCTCGACGGTGGGGCCCGCGCAGAACTCGGGCTGCACCGTCGGGCCCTCCAGGCCGCGTTTGAAGTAGTCTGCCTGGCCGTGGCTCTCGCCCTCGTGGGCGGGATCCGTGGACAGGGCCACCCGCCCCTCGAGATCGAGCAAGAACAGCTCGTCGTAGTGCCGTGTGTGCGTGACGAGGCGGCCAAGCCAGTTGCGCGTGACCTTGTTGTAGGAGCTCAAGTACTTGTTGTCGCGGGCCAGGTCGAGCACCACGTGAACGCGCTCCAGGCCATACTCCTCGTTCGCGGCCACGGTCAACTCGCCCTGCATCTCCTGGATCCAGGTTCGGATCTCGAGCTCTTGAAGGGCCGCCACCGACGCCAGCTGGTCGAGCGCTTGCTGGCGCCCGGTAAAGTACCCGACGACGATCGAGCCCAGGGCAATCGCCAGGGCGGGCAGGAGAGCCATGCCCACGAAGCCAACCAGCAAGTGCGCGCGGATGCTGGTGCCTTTCGGCCTTCCGGTCATGAAATGGTGATGCTTTCCAGCCCGGCCAGGAAGCCGGGATCGATGTCGGCCCCGTGCCCGGGCGCATCGGGCAAGATCACCCGGCCCCCGTCATAAGCCATTCCACCCACTACCGGGTCCTCGGCAAGAAAGAAGGCAGCATCGAGATCGACGAACCGGACGTTGGGATGGGCCGACACGAAATGGGCAGCCGCGCCAAGGCCCAGGCGGGTCTCGGCCATGCAGCCCACCATGCACCGAATGCCCGCGGCCTGGGCGACGGCGTCGATCTTGGCCGCCGTCCGGAGGCCACCCGACTTGGCCAGCTTGATGTTGAACAGATCGCACGCCCCCATGGACGCCAGCTTGAACGCATCGCGATGATCGAACAGCGATTCGTCGGCCATGACGGGGAGCGGGCTGTGCTCGCGGACGTGCTTGAGGCCGGCATAGTTCCAGTAAGCGACCGGCTGCTCGCAGATCTCGACGTCAAAGGGGGCCAGCGCCCGCGCGGCGAGCACAGCTTCTGGCGGATCCCACCCCTGGTTGGCGTCGATGCGGATGGGGAAGCCGTCGCCGAGCGCCTGGCGTATGGCCCGGATACGACGGACGTCCTCCGCCCAATCCACACCCACCTTGACCTTCAGGGCCGGAAAGCCGCCCTCCTTGACCTCGGCAGCCCGGCGGGCCATGATCTCGGGCTCGTCGATCCCGATGGTCTTGCAGGTGTGAATCTCTCTTTTCCCCCCTCCGAGGAGTGCGTACAGCGGCAGCCCGGCGTGCTTGGCCACCAGGTCGTGCAACGCCACGTCCACGGCGCACTTGAGGGCCGGATTACCGACCAGGGAGCGATCCAGGTCGTCCATGCGCTCGTGCAGCGCCAGGGGGTCCTGGCCAATCAGCAGGCGGGCGAGTGATTTGGCGATCTCGAAATCGCTCGCCTGGCTTTCTCCGACAATGAACTCGAGGGGCGATCCCTCGCCGAGGCCGGCGAGGCCGTCACTCGCATGGATCTTGACCAGGATGTTGCGCGCGTGACTGACCGTGCCGATTGCCACCCGAATCGGCCCCAGGAGCTCGACATTGAGCTGAAAGATCTCGACATGCGTTATAACCGTCACCGTTCACACCTCCTCGTGTTGTCAGCGCCCCACGTTATACCGGTTTCCGGTAATGGCGCCTCTGGCTTGCATCCGGTGGCGTGATCCGCGCCAGCGCGAACGCTCGCTCATCTTAACACTTCGTGGCGAAAATGCAAATATGGGGGAGCTGTGCTGTGAAGGTTGCTCTTGCCCTGAACGGAAAACGGCTCCCACCCTTGTGGTGAGAGCCGATTGGTGAAGGCATTGTGCCTCTTCTGGCTCCTCGGGGAAGACTCGAACTTCCAGCCAACCGGTTAACAGCCGGTCGCTCTGCCAATTGAGCTACCGAGGAACGGTAACGGCGCCCATTATACCCGAGCGCCGTTTTTTCGTCAAATCCTTACCCCAGGTAGTCCCTGAGCTTGCGGCTGCGCAGGGGGTGGCGGAGCTTGCGCAGGGCCTTGGCCTCGATCTGGCGGATCCGCTCGCGGGTGACGCCAAAAGCCTGGCCGACTTCTTCCAGCGTGTGGCTCTGGCCGTCTTTCAGCCCGAAGCGCATCTCCAACACCTGCCGCTCCCGGTGGTTGAGCGAGTTCAGGATGAGGCGGAGCTGCTCGCGCAGGAGCTGCTGCGAGGCGGCGTCGTCGGGCTCGGGCATCGTCTCGTCCTTGATAAAGTCCCCCAGGTAGCTGTCCTCCTCGCTGCCCACGGGCGTCTCCAGCGACATGGGCTCCTGGGAGATGCGCATGATGCGCTCCACCTGGCCGGCTGCCCGCCGCAGCTTGCGCGCCAACAGCGGGTCCAACCGCCGCTCGCCGTCCAGCGCTTCCTGGATGGCCTCCCGGTCCTCCTCTTCGAGCCCGACGATGACGCCCATCTGGGGGTCGAGGGCCAGGTCTTCGGGCCGGGGGTCTCGCCCCAGCTCTTGCTGGAGCCGGCGCTGGGTGCGGATAAGGTGGCTGATGGTCTCGACCATGTGCACCGGGATGCGGATGGTCCGTGCCTGGTCGGCGATGGCGCGGCTGATGGCCTGCCGGATCCACCAGGTGGCATAGGTGGAAAACTTGTAGCCCATGGTGTGGTCGAACTTTTCGACGGCCTTGAGGAGCCCGATGTTGCCCTCCTGGATGAGGTCCAGGAACGACATGCCGCGCCCCATGTACCGCTTGGCGACGCTGACCACGAGGCGCAGGTTGGCCTCGGCGAGCTGGCGCCGCGCGCGGTCGCCGGCCTTCGCCTGGCGCTCCAGCTCGCGCACCTCGTCGTCGGGCAGAGCGCCATCGTGGGCCAGGACGTTGCGGGCCTGGTCGCCGAGGATCATGGCTTCGGCCAGCGAGACCTCTTGCTCGCCGGAGAGGAGGGGTACCTGGCCGATCTCGCGCAGGTACATGCGCACCGGGTCGTTGCTGGGATCGAAAGCCTCTCCCAGGTCGCGAAGGGCGTCTTCCTCTTCCTCCTCTTGCATCTCCTCTTCGATCTCTCTCAGATCCTGGAGCTGAGGTCCTTCGTCCTCCACACCATCCAGGCGCGCGATGTCGAGGTCGAGAAAGAGGCTGCGCAACGCCGCCCCGTCTTCCTCCAAACCCCCGTGCCCTTCGATCAGATCGTTCGTCTCTTCGAACTTGTTGTCCAGGGGCTCTGACGACAGGTCGTTGGCCATTTCCCTTTCCGAAATTCGTTTTTCATCTGGCGCCTGGCCCTGCTCACGTTGCGTTCCGGCCAGCGCGCCGTTGTGCCGTTGAATCAATGACTGCCTTTCTCCCTATTCCACACCATATGGGACGCGCACGAGGGCGTCTTCGTTCCGCCGCCGTCCGGAGACCGAGCGGGCATCCCGGCTCTGCTCCAGGCGCCGGATGCGCAGACTCAGGTCGACGATGAGCTTGCCGTAGCGGCGGTGGGCCTCGCGATCGGCCGCCGCCTGGGCGTCCTCCTGCAAAAAGCGCATCTCGTCCGCTCGCCGGCGGAGGCCGCGCAATCGCAGCCCGGTAAACAGGTCCAGCACCTTGTCGCGCAGCAGCTCGTCGGGGGCGGGCGGCTCGTTGGTCCGCGCCTGGACGAGGTCGTTAACCCGGGCCTGCAAGACCTCTTCCAGCGTGTCATAGAACTCGCCCCGGGCCACGGGCGAGCCGCCGTCCGCCAGCCAGCGCCGCCAGCTCTCCAGGATGGCCTTGTCCTCCGCGCCTCGCAGGTCCTCGGGGCCGAAAACCGGCTCCTCGCACGCCAGGAAGCCCTCGTCCACTTCCTGGAGGAGCACCGGGTAGTAGAGGGCGTAGGACAGGCAGTGAGCGTCCAGGTCCATGACCAGCCGGGCGGCCGCCGGAGCCGCGGCGGGCGCGGGTGCGGGACGCCCACCGGCCCTGGACTGGCGGATCTGCTGCCAGAGGGCCTTCTCGTCCACCTGCACCAAGCGGGCCAGCATCTGCAAATAATGGGTGCGCTGCACCCGGTCGCCAACCTCGGCCACCAGGGGGCCAAGGAGGCGCACGGCCTCGGCCTTGCCCCGGGCCGTGCCCAGGTCGAGCCCCGCCGTCAGCGCCTGGAAATAGTAGTCCATGACCGGCGCGGCCTGGCCGACGAGGGCTGCCCAGTGGGAGGGATCGTCGCGGATGACCTCGTCGGGGTCTAGCCCCGGCGGGAGCGTAGCGATGCGGATCTCGGCAGCCAGGCGCTCCTCGTAGCGGATGAGGCCCCGGGGCGTGATGACGGGCACCACGTCGCGGTCCATGACCTGGCGGGCCACGTCCAGCCCGCGCAGGGTCGCCTGGTCGCCGGCGGCGTCCGAGTCGAGGGCCAGCACAAAGCGCCGCGTGTGCCGCTTCAAGAGCTTGAGCTGCTCTTCGGTGAGGGCCGTGCCCATCTGGGCCACCACGTTGTTGATGCCGTGCTGGTGGGCCATGAGGACGTCCATGTAGCCCTCGACGATGACGGCCTCGCCGGCGGTGCGGATCCCTGCCCGGGCCTGATCGAGGCCAAAGAGCACGCTGCTCTTGTCAAAGAGCGGCGTCTGGGGCGAGTTCATGTACTTGGGCATGGCGTCGCCCATGGCGCGCGCCCCAAATCCGATGGTCCTGCCCTGCAGGTCACGGATGGGAAACATGATTCTCCCGCGGAAGCGGTCGTAGTGGCTGCCCGTTTCCTCCCGCTCGACGACGAGGCCGGCCTCCACGAGGTCGGTGAGGGCGTAGGCCTTGGTCTGGAGGTAGCGGATCACGCCGTCCCACTGGTCGAGGGCGTAGCCCAGTTGAAAGCGCTCCAGGGTGGCGGACTCCAGGCCACGCCCTTCCAGGTAGGTCCTGGCGCGGGCGGCCTCGTCGCTTTCCAGGAGCAGGTGATGGTAGTAGGTCGCCGCCGCCTGGTTGATGTCGCGCAGCAGGTCCAGGCGGCGCTCGGCCTCCTCGGCCCGGGGGCTCCGGGGCTCCAGCTCGACACCGGCCCGGGGGGCGAGCATCCGCAGCGCCTCGCCAAAGCTCAGGTTCTCGCGCTTCATGATAAAGGTCAGGATGTCGCCGCCGGTGGCGCAGGCGCCAAAGCAGTGCCAGGTGCCGGTCTCGGGGAACACCACGAAGGACGGTGTCTTTTCCGCGTGGAAAGGACACAGCCCCTGGTAGTTGCGCCCCGCCTTTTTGAGGGGCACGTAGCCCTGGATCACCTCGACGATGTCCAGGCGTTCCTTGATCTCGTCGACAACACCCATTTCTATCCTTCGAATGCCTGGCGATTTCCAGGGCGTCCGGCAAGCAACAAGCAAATGGAGGGGTGGTGTAGCATGAGGCCGGCTTACGACCGGCTCCATCCGGGCAGGCAACCCTCGTTTCCGGTCTCCCTGGCGGCAACCGCCGCACGGCTGCCAAGCGTTGGTATTCTACCACAAAACTCGGGGGCAGCCAAGCAAAGACTGTCTCGCGACGATCCTACCTGCCTCGCCCACCTGCCTCGCGCCCGCGATCAGGCCACCTCTGCCCTGGCCGCCTCCAGCTCGCGCTCGGCCCTGGCCACCGTCACCGGCTTCATGTCGACCAACAACTCCTGGATGCTGTCCTTGAGGTCCTGGAAGACCTCGCGGATGCTCCTGGTGGCGTCGATGCGGCAGAAATCGTACTCGTCGACCATGACCTCGAACTGGGCCAGCAACCGGCCCTGGTATTCGACAAAGGCGTCATAGTAGTCGCGGCCCGGCAAAAAGTCCATGCCCGACTCCCAGTAGTTAAAGCCACGCACGTTGAGGACACGGGGAATGAGGTGAGGGAGGTCGGCCTGCAGGTAGTAGACGGCGTCGGGCACGAGGGCAAAGCCAAAGACGTCGCGGATCCAACCGGGATCGACGCCGCGCACCATCGCCCGGGCAATGATAGAATAGATGTAGCGGTCGGTCAGGACCACGAACCCGGCCCGCAGGGCGGGCAGGATGATCTTTTCCAGGCGGTCGACCATGTCGGTGGCGTAAAAGAGGTTGGCGGTCAGGATGCCGAGGGTGTGTCCCTGCATGGCATCCTTGATGCCCTTGCCCGCCAGCGCCGAGCGCTTCAGGCCGGTGGATTGCACGGCATAGCCCTGGCCCTCGATCCACTCGCGCAGCAGGGCGATCTGGGTGGAGCGGCCGACGCCGTCGGTGCCTTCGAGGACGATGAGGCGGCCTGGCAGGTGCTTCTCGCGGGTGTAACCGGCCAGCCCATCGCCGTAGAAGCGGATTTCGGTCATTGCTCGCTCCTTTCGGGCAGCACCTCTTCGAGGTAACGGCCATAGACGCTATCGGCGGCCAGGACCTCTCGCCAGGCGCTGGGCTCGGCGCGGAGGGCGCCCACGAGGAGGGGCTTGATGATGTCGCGCACCACCTCTTGCTGCTTGACGAGGGGCTGGGTGGCATCGATGACGGTCAGGTCGAACTCGTCGACCATGTTGTCGTACTCTTCCAGGATGCGCTTCTGGAAGAGGGCAAAGCTCTCGCCGGGGTCGTCGCTGAGCCCGATGTCCAGGCCCGCTTCGTAGTACTTCAGGGCCGGCCGGCCGTCCAGGATGCGCCGCAGCGACTCTTCGAGGGGCACGCGAAAGTAAAAGGCGACGGTGGGCCGCACGGCAAAGGCATAGACCTTGCGCACCCACGCGGGCGGTACACCCCGGGCGACGTCGCGGCCAAAGGCCGTGTAGATGTAGCGATCGGCCAGGACGATGGCCCCTGCTTTCAGCGCGGGCAGGATCTGGCGTTCCGTGCGGTCGGCCAGATCGGCGGCGTGGATGAGGCTGAAGGAGGTGGGCGTCAACATCTGTTTCTTCTTGCCCAGCTTGGTCGTCGCCTTGACCAGTTGCGAAGAGTTCCATTCGCTGAACGCCACACAGTATCCCTGGCTAATGAGCCACTTGCGCAAGAGATCGAGCTGCGTGCTTTTGCCGGAGCCATCAATGCCTTCGACGATGAACAGCTTGCCCGGCAGAGCCCTTCCGTCCGGCAATTGTGCCATAGCGGCCTTCCTTTCTGTGTGTCAAAGGAGCCCGTGGTGAGAGTTCGACGGTTCCGATGGCGAAAGCAACAGTTGCCGCGCCGTGCACGAACAACTATGAATGCGCACCTGTCGCGGGTGGTGAGATGCGATTATAACACACTTTCGTCACGCGGACAACCTGGCTCAAAGGCTCGTGACCGGGGCGTCCATGCCTGCAACGCAATAGGCGACAGCCATGTGCGGCGTGTTGTAATGCCAGGCCACTTGCCCATCGGGCGCCAGGAGAATGACGCCGCCCAGCCCGTTCACCTTTTCGGCCAGGACGGCAATGGCCGCCCGGACCGCACCATCGGAATCGCCCGTCTCTTCCAGGAACTGGAGGGCCAGGCGGGCGAGGAGGACCTTGGCGATGCTCTCGCCCCAGCCGGTGGTGGAGGTGCCACCCAGGGCATCGTCGGCGTAAAATCCGCAGCCCACCATCGGGACGTCGCCGACGCGGCCGGGCATCTTGTTGGGTATGCCGCCCGTGGACGTGCCGGCGGCGAGGTGCCCCTCGGCATCCAGGGTCACGCAGCCGACGGTGTCGGCGCTCCGGGCGCGGGGGCCCTCGCTCCAGCCCTCGGCAAACGAGGTCCGCGCCGAGTAGGTGCGGTCGTAGAGCAGCTTTTGCCAGCGCTCGAACTCGCGCGGGACGGCAAGGTCAGTCAGGTCACACGTCTCGAAGCCCATCTTCTGGGCAAACCGCTGAGCGCCCTGGGCCACGAGGAGGACGTGCTCGCTCCGTTCCATGACGGCCCGGGCGAGGCGGATGGGGTTGCGGATGAACTGCACGCCGGCGACGGCGCCCACCTCGAGGCCGTGGCCGTTCATAAAGCCGGCATCCAGCTCCACCTGGCCGTCGGCGTTGAGAAAGGAACCGCGGCCGGCGTCAAACGTTTCGTCGTTCTCCATGACGACGATGGCCGCCTCGGCCGCGTCCAGGGCACTGCCGCCAGCGGCGAGCACTTCCCAGCCGGCCTCCACCGCGCGACGGGTGCCCTGCCGGTGGGCCTCCTGCTCCTGGGCCGGGATGTCCCACGCCCCACCGTGAACAATGATCGCTGGCTTCATTTCGCTCCCCCGGGCATAAAATGCCTTGCTGGCCGGGCTGGCTGTGATTGTACTCTACTTCCGGCGGAGCGTCAAAACGTCAGGGCCGATCAACCCTCCCAGCGGCGCAGGATGAGGGTCGCGTTGTGGCCGCCAAAGCCAAACGAGTTGGAAAGGGCGGTGCGTGGGTGGCTTTCGCGGGCCTGGTTGGGCACATAGTCGAGGTCGCATTCGGGGTCGGGGGTCTCGTAGTTGATGGTCGGGTGCAAGACGCCCGTCTGCAAAGACTTGATGCAGGCGATGGCCTCTACCGCGCCGGCGGCGCCCATGAGGTGCCCTGTCATCGACTTGGTGGAGCTGATCTGCAGCCGGCCAGCGTGGCGGCCAAAGACCTTGTGGATGGCCCGGGTCTCGGTGACGTCGTTGAGCGGGGTGCTGGTGCCGTGGGCGTTGATATAGTCGATCTCTTCCGGCTGCATCCCGGCGTCCTCCAGGGCGTGGAGCATGGACAGGGCGGCTCCCTCTCCCTCCTCGTCGGGCGCGGTGATGTGAAAGGCATCGGACGAGACGCCGTAGCCGGCCAGCTCGGCATGGATCCGGGCGCCGCGCCGTTGGGCGTGCTCCAGGCTTTCGAGGACCAGGATGCCGGCGCCCTCGCCCATGACAAAGCCGTCCCGGTCGCGGTCAAAGGGCCGGCTTGCCCGCTCGGGCTCGTCGTTGCGATGCGAAACGGCCCGCATATTGCTAAAGGCGGCCAGGGTCAGGGGATGCATCACCGACTCGCCCCCGCCACAGATCATGACGTCGGCGGCGCCCCAGCGGATGCGCTCCGCCGCCTCGCCCAGGGCGTTGCTGCCCGTGGCGCAGGCCGAGGCCAGCGACAGCGAAATCCCGTGGAGCCCGTACTTGATGGCGATCTCGCCCGCCCCGGCGTTGGGCATCATCATGGGCGCCATGAGAGCGCTGACGCGCCGTGGCCCCCGGGTCCGCAAGGTGTCGTAGGCATCGAGGAGCGTGCCTACCCCGCCAATGCCCGTGCCGACGATCACCCCCACGTGGCGGTTGTTGCCGTTGCCGCCGGCAAAGACCAGCCCGGCATCGGCAATGGCCTGGTCGGCCGCCGCCACGATCAACTGGCTAAAGCGATCGGTCCGCCTGGCCTCCTTGAGGCCAAGGACCCTGGTTGCGTCAAAACCTTTGACCTCGCCCGCGATACGCACCGCCTGCTCCGAGGCGTCGTAGGCGGTGATGGGCCCAATCCCCGAGCGACCGGCAACCACGCCGGCCCAGAAAGTGTCGACGTCGTGCCCCAGCGGATTCAGGGTACCCATGCCGGTGACGACCACTCGTCTGCGCATACCTTTTCCCTCCCGCAAGCATACAAGCGCGCCTGGTTGCTCCTATCTCCTTGAAACACCAACGCCCGGCAAAAGATGCGTGGCCGGCGCATCGTTGGGCCGGGGTGCGTGTTCTAACGTGCAGTTTGCTCTTTTCAGCAGACGACGCTACACTGTTGCCCGAAGAGAATGGGCGCACGAAGGAGGAGAAAGATGATCCGAACGCGGCTATGCGAGATGCTGGGCATTGAGCACCCTATCTTGCAGGGAGGGATGGCCTGGGCGGCCGGCGCCGAGCTGGCAGCGGCCGTGAGCAATGCCGGGGGCCTGGGCGTCGTCGGCGCCGGCAACCTGCCCGCCGAGGCGGTGCGCGCCGAGCTGCGGCGCGTGCGGGCCCTGACCAGCCGGCCCTTTGGGGCCAACGTGCCCATCTTTACCGCGGGCGCCCACGAGACGGTCAAGGTCTTTATCGAAGAGGGCGTGTCGGTGGTGACCGTGGGTGGGGGCAATGCCGGGCCCTACCTGGAGCCCCTGCGCCAGGCAGGCATCCTCGTGATCCCCGTCGTCGCCTCGGTGGCACTGGCACGGCGCATGGCCCGCCAGGGCGTGCACGCCCTCATCGCCGAGGGCATGGAGTCGGGGGGCCACGTGGGCGACGTGGCGACCCTGCCCTTGCTGCCCCAGGTGGTGGATGCCGTGGACCTGCCGGTCATTGCCGCGGGGGGCATCGCCGACGGGCGCGGCCTGGCGGCCGCCCTCGCCCTGGGCGCCGAGGGCGTCCAGATGGGCACCCGCTTTATCTGCACCGTCGAGTGCCCGGCGCACCCGAAGTACAAGGAGCGCATCGTCCAGGCCCACGACCGGGCAACCATGATCACGGGCACGCGCTTTGGCCACCCGGTGCGCTGCATCCGCGGCCCCTTTGTCAAGCGCTACGAAGAGCTGGAGCAGGGCGGCTGCACCGAAGAAGAGTTCATGGCCATGGGCGCGGGCACGCTGCGGGCCGCCATCGTCGACGGCGACGTCCTGGAAGGCTCGGTGATGGCCGGCCAGGTAGCCGGGCTCGTGTCGGACGTGGTGCCCGTCAAGGTGCTGATGGAGCGGACCGTGGCCGAGGCCGAAGCGGCCCTGCGCCGTGCCGCCGGCCTGATCGCCCCCTGACCCCTTGCCCCTTGCCGCGGGCCGCGCGGATGCGCCGGCTCTCGGGAACCCGCGCGGGACCCGTAACCTTGACGCCGGCGTCGTGTTCTAACCAAAGACGACCCGGCGGGTGCAGCCAGGCACGCCGGCCACAACACGGAGGGGGACGACTGTGAACGACAAGACACTTTCCGGCTGGGCGCTCATCCTGGGCGCCTCCAGCGGCTTTGGGGCGGCATCGTGCCGGGCCCTGGCAGCCGCGGGCATGGACATTGCCGGCGTGCACCTGGACAAGAGAAGCAACCTGCCCCGGGTGCAGGAGGTCATCGACGACGTGCAGGCCCACGGCCAGAGGGCCCTGTTCTTTAACGTCAACGCCGCCGACGAGTGCAAGCGGCAAAAGGTGCTGGACGAGCTGGCGCAAGAAGCGGGGACGGGCAGCGTGAAGGTCGTGCTCCATTCGCTGGCCTTTGGCTCCCTCCTGCCGCTGGTGGCCGGCGGCCCGGAAAAGAGCCTGAGCAAGGCCCAGATGGACATGACCCTCGACGTCATGGCCCACAGCCTGGTGTATTGGACCCAGGACCTGGTGTGGCGGGACCTCCTGGCCGACGATGCACGCATCTATGCCATGACCAGCTCCGGGAGCCACCGGGCCTTTCCGAGCTATGGCGCCGTGGGGGCGGCCAAGGCCGCCCTGGAGAGCCATATCCGCTACCTGGCCCTGGAGCTGGCCCCGCGCAACGTCAAGTGCAACGCCATCCAGGCCGGCATCACCGACACGCCCGCCCTGCGCCAGATCCCGGGCCACGAGGCGGCCATTCGCGTGGCGCTCAAGCGCCACCCCTACGGCCGCACGACCGAGCCCGAGGACGTTGCCCGGGCCCTGGTGGCGCTGGCGGCGCCGGGGTGTGCGTGGATGACGGGGCAGGTAATCCGCGTCGATGGCGGAGAGGACAACCTGGCCTGACAGGGTGGGATCCGCCCCGGAACCGAGGAACGTTATCCCCTGATCCTCACCCTGTGGTGCCTGGTCTCGATTGGCTGGGTCTCCCACGGCCGGCGGTAGTGAAAGCGCAGGTCGGTCTTGCCCGGCCGGAGTGCGCGAAACTGGAAGGCCTCTCGCCCGCCGGCGCCGACGCCCCCGCCGGCAGGCTCGAACTCCTGTGAGATGAGGGTGAGATAGTCCTCGTCGGTTTCCACCTGCCAGCTATAGCCCGTGGTTGGGTTGGCGGGCAGCACAATGGTCAAGGTCTCCCCCGCGGCCGCCTCGATGGGGCCGCGGGGGTCCTCAAATCTCTTCATACTCGCCCTGCCTTTCGTGGCGCTTGCGCCTGCCCGGCGGGCGCGTCGGGACTAGCGAACCAGCGCCCTCACGATCCGGGCCACGATGTTGCAGCCCGGCACCGGCTCGGGCCCGGGCTCGGGTCCCGGTCCGGGCTCGCCGCCCGGCACGACCCCGGCAACGCCGTACATGGGGAACTGGGCGTCGATGTCGCACTCGCCGTAGCCGATGCGGAACCAGCCCGCATCGCCCCAGCCCGGCCCCCAGCTATTCTTGCAGATCCACGCTTGCTCGGCCTCGGAGTAGCCGACGACGCAGATGGCGTGGTAGCCCGCCAGATCGCCGCTGGTGTGGCGGTAGACGCCGCCCCGGTAGTTGAAAAAGTCGCGGTAGACGGCCATGCAGCCGATCATCGGGCCCGTGTTGGCCAGCCACTCCTTGCGCTCTCCGTGATCAAAGATCTCCTGCCACTCGGTGACCTTCAGGGCCTGCCCCTGCCAGTCGCCGCAGGAGGAGGAGCAGGGCATATCGTGATCCTGGTAGGGGAAACAGCCCTCCGTGGGCACGCCCTGGTTCTTGGCATAGTCCAGGGCATAGGTGGGCCACCAGCCACTGTTGCAACAGTTGCCGCAGCCACAGAAAAAGAGGTGGGCCTCCGAAAGGTCGGGCTGGAGGCTGGCATCGGCGTGGTGTCGCTTGAGCATCGCCTCCAGCACGGCGACGGCGGCAAAGGAGACACACGAGCCGCAGCCTTTCTGGTCTCGAATGGCCGTTATCCAGTCGGCGCCGTCCACGTTGCGCCAATCCCAGGCAGGGGGAAAGCTGGCGGCCCGCGGCTGTAGCATGGCCCGCTCCCGCGACAGGCGCTGCATCTCCTCGGGAATCAGGCGCAGGCCGAGGCGCCGGTCCTGCTCTTCTTGGGGCAAGGCGGAAAGGGTGGTGATGCCGGCCCTCCAGTTAAAGCCACGCTCGTTGATGGCTCGTTCAAGGCCCGGCAACTCGTCTTCGGACATGCTTCGCTCCTTTCTCCGAGGCATCGCCTCGGACCTTCCGAAGGAACAACACGTGGCGGGGCATCGAGGGCCGTCGTTCCCCTTCGCGATGGTAAACCCGGCCCGCTCCCCGTGGACGCATTATAGCAACTTTTGGGGCAGGTGTCAACGGTTCTTGCGACGGCGAGTATAGCGCAGAATCGTAGGTGAGCTTAAGCCGCCCTTGGCAGAGTCGCCTGCCACATTCGCTCAAAACGACCGCTGTGCAACTCGGCCAATCCGGCGAGCATGGCTTGGGCATTCGACCGCTGCCAGCCTTGCCCTGGACGCTTCATCCGATGGTGGACCACGGTGTTGATCCCGCTTTCCACCGTGCCACTGCCGATGGGATAGCCTTGTGCCCGAAACTGGTCATAGCGCATTCGCTGCCGGTTGCCCTC
>DAOUHB010000236.1:0-34725 GCA_034428935.1 Anaerolineae bacterium
GGCCGGATCGCACCTGTCCCCCTGCACCCGACGCAGGACGGTGTGGCGGACGCACCGTCCCGATGGTCCGGCGTCGGGAGCGTCAGGAGGCCGGGGGAGAGGTCGTCGCCCTCAGCACCGCGTCCGCGGGCATGCCCGGCTTGAGGAGGTGGTCGGGGTTGGGCAGGCGCACGCGCACGGCAAAGACCATGTTCACCCGATCCTTTTCGGTCTGCACGTTCTTGGGGGTGAACTCGGCCTGCTGGGCAATGCTCGCCACGGTGCCGGGAAAGGCCCGCCCCGGAAACGAGTCGACGCGCACCTCCACCTCCTGCCCGATGTAGACGCTGTCCAGCTCGTCCTCGGGCACATAGATCGTCAGCTTGACCTCGTCCAGGTCGGCCACGGTGAGGAGCGTCGTGCCCGCCAGGGCTGCCTCGCCCTCGTTGGCCGAGCGGCTGGTCACCACGCCGCTGTGGGGCGAGGTGAGGGCCATCTTGGCGATCTGGGTCTCCACGGTCCGCAGGGCCGCCTGTGCCTGGGCCACCTGCGCCTGGGCCATGGCCACCTCCTCGGGCCGCGGCCCGGCCCGCAGCTCACGGAGGCGGGCTTCGGCCACGGCCACGGCCGCCCCGGCCAGCTCCGCCTGGCCCTCCGCCTGGTGGACCTGGCTGAGGAGTGCCAGGGGATTGTCGCGCAATGCCTCCAGCGCCGCCAGCGTCCTGTCGGCTCCCGCCTTCTGGGCCTCGGCCGCCGCCAGGCCCTCCCGGGCCGCCTGCACCTGGTAGTCGTGGACGGCGTACATCCACTTTTCCTCCATGCTGCCCTGGGCCCGGTATTGGTCCCGCTCCGCTTCGGCCGCCGCGATCTGGGCCTGCGCCTGCTCGATGGCCACGGCCGCCACGTCCGCCTCGGCCCGCGCCCGGGCCACCTGCGCCTCCAGGTCCTGGGGATTGGCCAGGATGGCGCGCACGTCCTGCAGGGTCGTCTCGGCCGCGGAGCGCTGCGCGATGGCCTGCTCCAGGGCCGCCTCGGCGCCCAGGATCTGCGCAGGATGGGTGCCGGCGCGGACGTCGGCCAGGTTTGCCTCGGCCGCGGCCACGGCCGCCCGTGCCTGGGCTGCCTGGGCCTCCAGGGCGCGGGTGTCGAGCTGCACCAGGACCTGCCCGGCGACCACCGTGTCACCTTCGCCTGCCGCGATGGCCACGATCTGGCCGCCCATCTCGGACACGACGGCCACCTCGACGGCCTCGATGCTGCCCGAGGCCACCAGGGGCTCGTCCGGCACGGCCACCTCCTGCCCGCCGGCCCATGCCACCCACGACGCGGCCCGCTCTGCGTCCACGCCCGCGTCCGCCAGGAACCCCGCGGCCGCCTGGGGCGAGGTACGCGCCCACCGGCACGCCCCCGCCAGCCCGGCGCCCACGACGATCAGAACCAGGATCGCAAGCAAGAGACGTTTCATTTCCCTACCTGTCCTCGCCTTCGCCCCCCGCTCCCTCAGCGGCCAGGAGCGCATCGGCAGGCATGCCCGGCTTGAGCAAGTGCCCGGGGTTCGGCAGCTCGACCTTGACGGCAAAGACCATGTTCACCCGTTCCTCCCGCGTCTGGACGTTCTTGGGCGTGAACTCGGCCTCGCTCGACACATAGCTCACCCGCCCGGCAAAGGTCCGCTCCGGAAAGGCGTCCACCGTCACCGCGACCTCGCCGCCCAGCCTCACGCGTCCCACCTGGTCGGCGGGCACATAGACCGTCAGCGACAGGTGATCCAGGTCGGCCAGGGAAAAGAGGGGCGCCCCGGGCAGGGCCAGCTCCCCGGCCTGTACCGGCCGCTCCAGCACCAGGCCCGAGATGGGCGCCGCGAGCCGTAGATCCTCGGCCTGCACCTCCAGCGCCCGAAGAGCCGCCCGGACGACCTCGACCTGCGCCTCGGCGGCCGCGATCTGCTCGGCGGTGGCGCCCATGCGCAGGCCCTCCACCTGGGCCGCGGCCAGCCCCACGGCGGCGGCCGCCACTTCGGCTTGCGCCTGGGCGGCATTGGCCCGGGCCTCCAGCGTGAGGGGATTGGCTGCCTGCAGGGCCACGAGCGCCGCGTACTCCTCGGCGCCGCCCAGGGCCGCCTGCACCTGCTCGGCGCCTGTCCACGCCGTCCAGGCCTGGTACGCCGTCGCCGCCTGCTGGAAGCGGGCCTCGGTCATCATGTCGGCTGGCACGGCGATGCGCACCCGGGCATAGAGCGACACCGTGCCGTCCTCGACCTCGACCTTGTAGTCGCCGGCGCGGTACGAGCCGGATTTGACGTCCTCGGGCAGCGGGATGTCCGACGGGAGATCGCCCAGGGAGAAGGACCTGACCTGCACCCACCGGGTGTGCGGCTCCACACTCTCCATGATGCCCAGGGCCTCGTTGGCAAAGTCCTGCCCGGCCTGGGCTGCGCTGGCGGCCAACTGGGCCTGTCTGGCCTGGTAGCCCAGCACCTCCACCCGGGCCTGGGCGGCCAGCAGGGCCAGCTCCAGGTCCTGGGGATCGTCGGCCATGGCTCGGGCATCCTGCGCGGCCACGCGGGCCGCCTCGGCGGCCGTCCGCGCCTGCTCCAACTGGGCCAGGGCGTGGTCCAGGGTCTCCTGCCGGGCGCCCGCCTTGCCAAGGGCCAGGGCGGCCTCGGCCACCCCCAGGTCGGCCTCGGCCGACTCGATGCGGGCCAGGAGCAGCGCGCTGTCCAGCTCGGCCAGCACCTGGCCCTGCTCCACCTCGTCTCCCTCGTCGGCGTTCAGGGCGACGATGCGGCCGCCTCGCGCCGTCGTCACCAACACCTCCCGAGCCTCGACAAAGCCCGAGGCCACCAGGCCTTCGGTCTCGCCGGCGGCGCCCAGGCCCAACGCCTCCAGGGTCGACTCCCACCGGTCGGCCAGCGCCTCGCGCCACCCCGGGTTTTCTTGCATCAGCCACCAGCCGCCCGCCAGCGCCAGGACGGCCACCACGTCGATCGCCAGAAGTACCACCCATCGCTTCATGCTACCTACTCCATCCTTCACAGCGCGCCCAGGTCATCACGTCTCCTGCGGCCGGCGCACCGTGGAGATAAAGACGTCCTCCAGGGAGGGAGGGATGAGATCCAGGCTGTGCACTTTGACCCCCGCCTCGTGGAGCACCGTCTCGATGTCAGCCTTGTGCGCTCCGACGCCGGCCGCCACGACGTGGATGAGGGCGCCGTAGAGGGCCACTTCTTCGAAAAGGCCCATGCCACGCAGGGCAGGGATGGCCCGGTCGGGCCGGTCGCAGTCGATCTCGAGGACCTCACCGCGCATCTCGGTCTCCTTGATCCCGGCCGGCGAGCCGTGGGCCACGATGCGGCCATGCTGGATAAAGGCCAGGCCCTGGCAGTGCTCGGCCTCGTCCATGTAGTGGGTCGTGACCATGATCGTCGTCCCGCCCTCGGCCAGCTCGTACAACAAGCCCCAGAAGGCCCGCCGCGACAGCGGGTCCACCCCGGCCGTCGGCTCGTCCAGGAACAGCATTTCGGGCTCGTGGACGATGGCCGCTCCCAGGGCCAGGCGCTGCTTCCATCCGCCGGCCAGGTTGCGCGTCAACTCGCGCTCGCGGCCCTCCAGCCCGGCCATGTGCAACACAAACGCCTTGCGCGCCTGCAATCGCCGGCCCTGCACGCCATAGGTCCGCCCGTAAAAGTTCAGGTTCTCCTCGACGGTCAGATCGTCGTACAGGCTAAAGCGCTGCGACATGTAGCCGATGCGCCGCTTGACCTGGGCCGTCTGCCGCACGATGTCCAGGCCCAGGACCGTGGCCCGGCCCGAGGTGGGCCGCAGCAGCCCCAGGAGCATGCGGATCGTCGTAGTCTTGCCCGCGCCGTTGGGCCCCAGGAAGCCAAAGATGCTGCCCCGCTCCACGGCAAAGCTCACGCCGTCGACGGCGACAAAATCGCCAAAGCGCTTGGTCAGATCCACCGCCTCCACGGCGTGCGCCCGCGCCGGGCCTGCGTGCTCCTCCATGGCGCTCATGCCTCCGGCCCTCCCCGGCCCTCCATCTGGCGCTGCACCAGGGAGATAAAGGCCTCTTCCATGCGCGGCCGCGTCTGGCGCAGGC
The DNA here is from genome assembly GCA_034428935.1 of Anaerolineae bacterium. GTDB lineage: Bacteria > Chloroflexota > Anaerolineae > JAAYZQ01 > JAAYZQ01 > JAAYZQ01. The sequence continues at coordinate 4,081 of DAOUHB010000236.1, forward strand.
TGGCCACCTCGATGCCCGCCCCCTGCAAGGCCTGCATCAGCGGGTCCTGGCGCCGCTCCGCGCTGTCGACCAGGACGTGGAGCAGGTCGCCGTAGGTCTGCACCTCCAGCACCCCCTCCAGCCCGGCCAGCACGCCCTGGGCCAGGCGCAGGGCCGCGCCGGGCTCGCCCTCGGGCCGCAGCTCCAGGAGCTCGCCGCCCACCAGGCCCTTGATCTTTTCCGGGACGTCCTGGACGATGAGCCGTCCCTGGTACATCAGCCCCACCCGCGAGCAGCGCTCCGCCTCGTCCATGTAGGGCGTGCTGACGAGGATGGTGATGCCCTGCAGGTGCAGCTCGGTCAGGATGTCCCAGAAGTCGCGGCGGCTGACGGGGTCCACGCCTGTCGTCGGCTCGTCGAGCATGATGATCTCGGGCTGGTGGATGAGGGTGCAGGCCAGGGACAGCTTTTTCTGCATGCCGCCCGACAGGTGCGCCGCCCGGCGCCTCTGGAACTCGGTGAGGCCGGCAAACCGCAGGAGCCGCTCCCTGGCCTCGCGCCGCCTTCGCCCCCGTACCTGGAAGACGTCGGCGAAAAAGTCGAGGTTCTCGGCCACCGTGAGGTCACCGTAGAGGTTAAAGCGCTGGGCCATGTAGCCGATGCGGCGCTTGATGTCCTCCGGCTGGCGTACGCTGTCAAAGCCCGCCACCCGGGCCCAGCCCGCCGTGGGCGCCATAATGGCGCACAGCATGCGGATGGTCGTCGTCTTGCCCGCACCATCGGGACCTACCAGGCCAAAGATCTCCCCGCGGCGCACCGCCAGGTCCAGGCCGTCCACGGCCAGCACGTCCTTGAAACGGCGGGTCAGCCCCTGCGTCGTGATCACCCAGTCTTGCTCGGACATCTCTTACTCCAGCCGCTTGCGAAAGCGCACCGAGGCCAGGACCACGACGCCCAGGCCAAAGACGGCCAGCGTGATCACCTCTTGGGCGAGGAGGGCAAAGCCACTCCCCTTGAGAATGATGGAGCGCACGATGACCAGCACGTAGGTCAGCGGCACCAGGCGGCTCACAGCCTGCAAGAAGGGCGGCATGGCGTCGATGGGAAAAAAGTATCCCGACAAAAAGATGGACGGCAACAGCAGCATAAAGGTCAGCATCATGGCCTCCTGCTGCGTCTTGGACACCGTGGAGATGAGGATGCCGAGCCCCAGCGAGGTCGCCAGAAACACGGCCGACAGCTCTAACAGGAGCGCGACGCTGCCGTGGATAGGGATGCCGAACCACAGCACGCCGATGGCCAGGATCTCCAGGAGGTCCCAGAAGGCGATGCCCACGTAGGGGATCACCTTGCCGACGATGAGCTCCAGCGGGCGGATGGGTGTCACGATCAACTGCTCGATGGTCCCCTGCTCCCGCTCCCGGACGATGGCCATGGCCGTGAAGAGCATGGTCAGCATCATCAGGATGACGCCGATGAGGCCCGGGATCATAAAGTTGGCGCTCTCCATGCTGGGGTTGTACCACACCCGCGTCTCGACGTCGATGCCCGGCGCCGATTCGAGCCGCGCGCCCAGGCTGCGGGACACGATTTCGATAGACTGCGCCTGCCCCACCCCCTGGGCGGCTGCCAGGGCCGTCGTTGCCACGGCGGGGTCCGAACCGTCGATGACGAAAGCCACCTGCGCTTTCTGGCCGCGCAACAGCGTCCGCTCGTACCCGGCGGGGATGATCAGCCCGGCCCGCACCCGGCTGCCGTCCATCACCTTTCTCAGGTCCGACTGGCTCTGGGCCTGATATGTTATGTCAAAATATCCAGAGGCGCGGTAGGCCTCCACCAGGGCCCGGCTGCGCGGCGTCCGGTCCTGGTCCAGGACGGCCGTCCTCAGGTGCTTGACGTCGGTGGTAGCGGCATAGCCCAGCAACAGGAGCTGCACGACGGGGATGAGAAACATGACCGCCAACGTGCGGCGGTCGCGCACGACGTGCAGAAACTCCTTGCGGGTGATGGACAGGATGCGGTATAGCATTGTCCTTATTCTCCGTCTCGCGGCCTCAATCCCGCGAACAGCGCGTCGGCCAGAAAGCGGGGCATCTGTTCCCAGTTGCGCTCCAGCGTCTCGTCGCCCATGATATGCAGCAGCAACAACCCCACGATGGTGGCCTGCACCAGGCGAACGACCAATTTCGGCTCCACGGGCCGCAGTTGCCCGCGCTCCACCTGGGCGGCGACGTAACTCTCGAGCATGGTGGCGATGCGCTCCACGTACTGCCGGTAGAATCGCTCTCGCAGCTCGGGATGGATCAACACCTGGGGCAAGATGGCCTGCAGCATCTCTGCCCCCTCCTTCAGGCGGCCCATGCGGTGATCGAACGTGACCACAAAGAATTCCTGGACGTCGCCCCTTAGCCCTTGCAGGAGCTCGTCGGGCAACTGCTCCAGCTCGGTCAGGCGCGACAGGATGCCGATGAGGAGGTCGAACTTGTTCTCGAAATAGTTATAGATGGTGCCGTCGGCCAGCCCGGCGAGGCTCGAAATGTCGCGGATGGTGGCCCCGGCGTAGCCCTTTTGCGCAAAGACCGTCGCGGCAGCGTCCAGGATCCGCTCCTGGCGCTCGCGCTTGGCCAACTCCCGCCTGCCCGGCCGCCCGGGTGCTCCCTCGCGCTCCGTCTCCTCCCGGCCCGTCTCACCCGATCCAGACGCCCCGCTCTGCTTTTCTCGAGCCATTTCGTCCCCCATGCGCCTCGCCCCGTGGAAGCAAGAAGTTGAATGACCATTCATTTTTTCACCCGCATTGTATCACATTCCGCCCCCGCCGTCAAGAGGTAGCGGGCAGTAGACCCGCCCCCGCGACTTGACGCCCGCACCGCCTGCCCCTATAATGCGCCCAGCGTCTCCTGCCCGGGTTGGGTGGAGACGCAAGGAAGAGTTCACTCTCACTCACCCCCCGTCCCTCCGAGGGAAGGGGGAGCAGGGGCCAGGGGATAGGTAACCCCCTCCCCTTGGGGGAGGGACCAGGGAGGGGTACCCATGACCATCAAAGCGTACAAGAACAAAATCCTGCCCGCCCGCGCCCGGGCCGAGGTGCGCAACGCCTGGCTGCGCCGCCGCCTCGACGAGCTGCTGCCCGAGCTGATGGCCCGCGCCGGCCTCGACCTGTGGGTCGTCGTCGCCCGGGAGTACAACGAGGACCCCGTCCTCATGTCCCTGCTGCCCGAGCCGTCCATGACGGCCCGGCGGCGCACCATCCTTTTCTTTGCCCGGCGCGCCGACGGCTCGGTGGAGCGCCTGGCCCTCGACCGCTACGGCTATGGCGACCTCTACCCCGCCGCCTGGGACCCCGGGGCCGAGGAGCAGCTCGCCTGCCTGGCCCGCCTGGTCCGCGAGCGGGATCCCGCGACCATCGGGCTCAACGTCTCGCGGGAATTTGCCCTGGCCGATGGCCTGTCGCACGCCGAGTACGAGGCCATCGCCGCCGCCCTGGGCGACGCATATGTGGCCCGCATCCGGGGCGCCGAAGCGCTGGCCCTGGGCTGGCTCGAGCGGCGCAGCGACGACGAGCTGACCGTCTACCCCGGCATCGTCGAGATGGGCCACGCCCTCATCGCCGAGGCATATTCCGGCCACACCATCCAGCCGGGCATCACCACCACCGACGACCTGGTGTGGTGGTTCAGGCAAACGATGCTGGAAATGGGCGTGGAGGCCTGGTTCCAGCCCACCGTAGATCTACAGGCCCATGGCGAGCCCTTCGTGCCCATCGGCCAGAAGGACGAGGGGCGCCGCAAGGTGATCCTGCCCGGTGATCTGCTCCACTGCGACGTGGGGTTCTACTACCTGGGGTTGGCCACCGACCAGCAGCAACTGGCCTACGTGCTCCGGCCCGGCGAGGACGACGCGCCGCCGGGCCTGCGGGCCGGGCTGGCCCTGGGGAACCGCCTGCAAGAGATCCACCTGGAGGCCATGGAGGTGGGACGCACGGGCAACGAGGTGCTGCGGGCCGCGTTGGAGCGGGCCGGGGACGAAGGACTGGAGCCCATGATCTACACCCATGCCCTGGGCACCCACGGCCACGGCGCCGGGCCGACCATCGGCCTGTGGGACCGGCAGGAAGGCGTGCCCGGCCGCGGCGATTATCCCCTCTGGCCCGACACCTGCTACGCCATCGAGCTCAACGTCCGCGCCCCCGTGCCCGAATGGGACGGCCAGGTGGTGATGTTTGCCCTCGAAGAGGACGCCGTCCTCGCGCGCGGCCAGGTGCGCTGGCTCGCCGGCCGCCAGGCCCAACTGCACCTCGTCGGCCCCGGTTAAAAGAAAATGGGGCGCACCTTCCGTTCGGTGCGCCCCACCTGCACTCGTCGGTGCTCCTGGATACCCTAGTCCAGGAAGCCCTCGATCCACGCCAGCACGTCGGGAATGTCGACGCGGCTGGAATAGCCCACGCCTGCGCAGTTAACGTTGGTGACGTACGAGTTAACGGCCAGCACGGTGTCCGTGCCGCCCAGCAGGTCAGGACCGCCCGAGTCGCCAAAGCAGGTTCCGCCCGTTCCGCCGCCGGGGTTCATCGACAGCCGCACGAACTCGTCACTGTGCACAAAGTTACCCGACACCAGCTCGCTCGGAGCGTAGAGCCGGACGCGGAGCCCGGTCCAGCGGAAACGAGGAGGCGGCTGCGGAAGCTGGTTCCCGGGGATCTGGGCCTGCTCCTGCACGCCATAGCCCACCACGTCGACGGTGGTCTTGTTCGGCAACGTGTCGACCAGTCCCGCAGCCGGCAGTTCGGCATACTCGCCGACCACCCCTGCCGGCACCGGCTCGCTCAGGACGACAATGCCCACGTCGCGCAGGGCAAAGCCGGGCAGGCCATTGCCGCAGCCGATGCAGAAACCGGGGTTCGTGAACGCCACGCCCTCGTACGATGTCGCGCCGCCAAATGGATACTCCGTGTTCGACTGAACGTCCTCGTCGAACCAGGCTCGCGCCGCCACCGCTCCATCGGTACAGTGCCCTGCCGTCAGGACGACGTCGGGCGCGATCAGGGCGCCGCTGCAGCGCCAGGCCGGTCCAATGCTCCCGTCCGGAAACACGCTGTCAAACACCAGGAGACCTACGTAGGGATGGTTGTCTCCATCCGGCTGGCCGTTGGTGATGGCCGCGGCAATGCCCGCCGTTCCCAGCAGCAAGACCAATGTGGCAAGGGTCCAAACCAACGTTTTCTTGGCAATCATCGTTGTGATCCCTCCTAATGCAAGGTTATGTCGTGCTCAATCCAATCGTCCCGATCGTCTGCCCAACACTTGAGACGTGCGCGATAAGCACTCCCTCCTTTCCTTCAAAGCCAGCCGCCCCCCCTTCCCGTGTCCACTTGCGCCCCCTGGCGCTGCCCCGGGCAAGTGTGCGCGCAGTGCAGGTGGGGAAGGGGGCCGGGGGGTCAGGTCCCCCGCGCCAGCTCCAGCTTGAGCCTCATCTTTACGTCATTGTCCGTAAACAGCGCGCCGTGATATTGCTGCACGGGGTGGATGTCGGACCCGGGCAGCACGGCGCTCGTCACCAGGATGCCGCTGTCGCCGTTGGGCTCGCTCTTGTAGACGACGTCGCTGAAGGTGCCGTTGGTGCGCCTCACCGTGAGCCCCGACAGCGTCTTGATCCCGTAGCCAAAGATCGAGAGGGTGGGCACGCTGGAGGTCGTGCCCAGCTCGCGCCGGAACTCGCGGGCAGCCCGCAGCAGCGGCAGGTGCTCCTCCGCCACCCAGCCCTCGTCCTCCAGGAAGTTGATGGCCTTGCCGTTCTGATCCACCCCACAGGCGTACGTGGGCACGATCTGGTAGCATGACGGAAAGGTCATGAGCACCCGGCGCAGCCTCTCGCCCAGGAGCCCGAAGGGCAGCACCGACGGAGAAACGAGCAGGCTGACGAGGCCCTTGACCGTCCCCAGGTGCGGCCCGCCCATCAGGATCGCCCGATCCACGCGGCTCCTGCCCCCCAGGCGCTCGACGTAGTAGCGGGTGACGAGGGTGCCGAGGCTGTGGCTCATGATCGTCACCGGCCGCGAGGTGGGCAGCCCGTCGATGGTCTGCGCCAGCTCCCGCGCCGACTGGCGCACGTCCTGCCGCCAGTCGTAGGGAAACTCGAAATAGTCCACCCCCCGCCGGTAGCCCAGCTCTTCCACCAGGTAGTCGCCCAGGCGGTTGTATTGGTCCTGCTTGATGAGGTTGGGGACGATGACCAGCTCGTCGACGATGGCCCGCGATTCAAAGGCCCCGCCTGGATAGCGGAACTGGTCCGGGTTGGTCAAAAAGCTCTTGACGCTGGGCCAGACGCGCTCGTTGCCCGCCCACAGGTCCGAGCCCATCAGGCCGGGAACGAACACCACCGGCCGGCGGGTGGACATGCGGGCAAAGGTGGCCTCGGCCATGGTCAGCGCTTCGGCGGCGTGGCCGCCCTTGAACACGATCTGCGCCCGCCCGATGCGAAAGGCATCGCCGTCCTGCAGCAGGCGCTCGTCCACCGCCTCGCCGCGCAGCCAGGTGCCGTTGGTGCTGCCCAGGTCGCGCAGCAGCCAGGCCCCGCCCCGTCGCACCACCTCGGCGTGCTGCCGCGAGACGTTGCCCTGGTCGACCGCGACGTCGTTCTCCTCCGTGCGGCCGATGGTCACCCGCTCCACGCCGTGGAGGGGCACCTCGGTGGCCTGCTCCCGGTCAAACACCACCAGCCGGGGCAGGTTCGTCTCGTTGATGGCCATGGGCAAAATCTCGCGGTCCATGGTCCGCGCCAGGTCCGACTCCGAGTCCAGCCGCGTAAGCTCCAGGTCGTCGGCAAAGGCGGTCTCGGCCTCGAAGCGGAGCTGGCTGCTGCCCACGCCCACCACGTCGCCGGGCTTCAGGGCCGCCCGCTGCACGGGCTTGCCGTTGAGGCGCGTGCCGTTGGCCGACCCCAGGTCCACGATCTCGCATCCCCCGGCGCCGCACTCCAGGCGGGCGTGCTCCCGCGAAGCGCGCGCGTCGCCCAGGACGAGGTCGTTGCTCAACGCCCGCCCCAGGGTGATGCTGGCCTTGCTCAGCCCAAACTCGCGTCCCGGCCCCTCCTGCTCCACGAGGACCAGCTTGCCATAGCTCGGTTGCATGGGCCCTACCCCTCACCCGCGACGTCGGGCAGGTCGAAGCAGTTGCCGCTCCGGGGGATGACCGTGTGGTCCGGCACGGCGACCACGGCGCACAGGCGCGTGGCCTCGGCGGGCCGCTCCGCCGCCGCCAGGCCGCCAAAGGGCGAAGGGCCGCCGTGGGCGCGGCGGTTGGCCTCGCCGCCGATGCCCACGTCCTCCTCCGAGAAGGTATCCCAGAAAAAGTGGATGTGGGTGCCCGGATAGGCAGGCTCAAAGTGCTCCACGGCAAAGTCGACGGCGTACTGGCCCTGCTCGTCGAGGCTGATGCCCGTGATGCGCACCCGGGGCACGTCGGGCAGGGGATAGCAGTTGCCGCTGTCGGGGATCACTGTGTGGTTCGGGTTGGCCACGACGACGCACAGGTCCGTGGCGGTGGGCGGCCGCTCGTCGGCCCGGAAGCCGGCAAAGGGCTCCAGGCTGCCGTGGGATAGGCGGTTGGCCTCGCCGCCGATGCCCACGTCCTGGGGCGAGAAGGTGTTCCAGAAAAAGTGCATGTGGGTGCCGCCCGGGTAGGCCGGCTCAAAGTTGATCACCGTAAAGACCGCGCTGTAGCGGCCCTTTTCGTCGACACCGATGCCTTCGATGGCCGCCATGGGCCTGGCCGCCGGATCGAACTCCTCGGGCGCCTCCACCAGGGGCAGGCGGCTGATGTCGCCCGTGACGTTGGTCCCGACGGTGGGCAGCCAGCAGGTTGCCCCCAGGTCCCCGGGCGTCACCACGTTCCACCACAGCTCGTTGGGAGCCAGGCCCAGGACGAGGGTCGGCTCGCCCGCGGGCAGCTCGGCGGCCACGGGATGCTCGTCGCCCGGGCCCACCCGGCACTGCAGGGCCTGTTCCGCCGAGACGGTGACGACGTCGGGCAGGGGCGCGCAATTGGCCGTGCCGGCCACCGGCGTGTGGTCGGGGTTGTTCACCTGCGCGCACAGCCGGCCGGCGTTCGCGGGCCGGTCCTGGGCCGTGTACCCGGTAAAGGGTGAGGGGCCATAGTACCGCAGCCAGGGGCCGCTCGCCGGCGCCCCGGCCTCCTCGGGAGGCACGTTGTCAAAGAAAAAGTGCAGGTGCCGGTCGGTCATGGTCTCGGGCAGGCCCTCCGTATCGTAGGCCACCACGTAGCGCCCCTCCTCGTCCAGGGTCACGTCGGCGATGGTGATCGAGGGGGCCGCGGCTTCTTCCGCGGGGTCGCCGTTCTCTCCGGCCACGGTCCCGGTGGCCAAAGCCGCCGGCTGGTCCTGGGCCGTCGCCTCGGCCGTGGCGGTTGCTTCTGCGGCGGCCAGCGCTCCATCGGCGTCGCCCCCGTCCCACGGCCGGTTCATCACCAGATAGCCCAGGCCCAAAAGGAGGGCCAGCAAAACCACGGCGCCGCCGGCCCACAGCCCGCGGCCGGCCAGCCGGCGCGGCTGGCCGGTGGGAGGTGGAACGGACGGCGGCGGAGCAGGCGGATAGGCCTCGCCCATGGTGGCCGGACCGCCGGCCGTTGCGGGCACCTCGCCCTGGACCGGCGCCTGGCGCGCCGGCGGCGTCCTCCTCGCGCGCAGCGGGATGGCCGGCGCCTCCTGTGGCCGGGGCCGGGGCGCGGTGTCGGGCAGGGTCTCCTCGTCGCCAGGGGGCTGGTCCGCGCGCGCCTCGATCTCGGTGGGCAGTGCGTGCAACAGCGGCACGCCCGTCTCCAGGTGGTCCCGCAGGTTCCGCAGGGCCCGGCCCAGATCTTCCATGGAGGCAAAGCGCTCCTCCCGATCTTTGGCCAGTGCCTGCCGCACGATGTCCATCAGGGGGTCCGGCACGTCGGGCCGTACCTCCCGCAGCTCGGGCACGGGGTCCTGGAGGTGCATCATGAGCAGCGTCATGGCCGAGTTGGCGTCAAAGGGCGGCCGGCCGCTGACCATCTCGTAGAGGGTGACCCCCAGCGAATAGATGTCAGAGCGGGGGTCGGGCACCTCGCCGCGGATCAGCTCCGGGGGCATGTAGAGGGCCGTGCCGACCACTGCGCCGGTCACCGTGTGCTCCGAGCTGCCGGTGATCTTGACGATGCCAAAGTCCATGAGAATGGCCTCGTCGTGGACGCTGAGCATGATGTTGGCCGGCTTGATGTCGCGGTGGATCATGCCCCGCCGGTGGGCATAGCCCGCAGCCTCGGCGATGTCGCCGGTGTAGCGCAGGGCATCGGCCACGGGCATCGACCTGCCCCCCTCGTTCAGCCGCCGCAGGTGATCCTGCAACGTCTCGCCGGGCACGAACTCTTGCACCATGTAGTACAGGTCGTCGTCGTTCGAGAAGTCGTACACCTGCACGATGTTGCTGTGGCGCAGGGCGGCCACGGCCGTGGCCTCACTCTCGAACCGCGAGCGGAACCGGGCGTCGCCGGCCAGGTGGCTGTGAATGACCTTGACCGCCACCATGCGCTTCAGATTTGGGTCAAAGGCCTTGTACACGGCCGACATGCCACCTTGCCCGAGCAGTTCCTCGACCTTGTAGCGGCCGTTCAGGGTCTGTCCGATCAAACCGGATCGTTCCATTGTGCGCTCCTTTCACTCAGGCCTTGCGAGAGATGGCAAAGAGGATCACGAAAAACAGAGTCACGATCATCAGCACTTGCGCTCCCCAGGCCCGCAACATTCGGGGCCAGAAAACCGCGTCGTCGTCCTTGTCGACAAAGGTCCAGCCAAAGTCATCGTAGTAACGGCTCAGCAGCCCCTCGGCCCGGCTCACAGCGCTGCTGCGGCTGATGCTCCAGTCGGCCAGGGTCCGCTGATAGCGTTCCGAGTCGGCCTTGAAAGCGTCTGCCCGCGCCTGGTAGCGCGCCATGTCGGCCCTGTAGGCGGCTTGCAGGTCGTCCACCTGCTGCTGGTAGGCCTCCAGCTCTTGCAGGTAGCGCCCCACCGCCTCCGTGTCCGAAGGGTCGGCCGGGGCCTCGGGCCGCGGCGGCGGGGCCGGCTCGGCCGGCGGATCGCCCAGGGGGGCGGGGGCCACCGGCTCGTCGGCGTCGAGGGCCGCGTCATAGTAGGCGCCCAGGCCCGGGAAATTGCACGAGTCGGGGTCGAGGGCGTTATAGCCCATGCACGGGCAGCCCCGCTCCTGCTTCTCGTCCAGGCTCAGCTCTTCCCGTTCCTCCTCGGGCAGCGCCCAGCAGGAATCGGCAGCCAGGTCGGACCCGGCGCCCGAAATGCCGACCATCGCCTCGAAGGACCAGCGCGCTGCCGTGGGCGCGCTGGCCGTCGTCGGCACGGGGATCAGCGCCCCGCCCAGCACCACCTGGGGGATGACGAACAGGATGACGATGAGGGGCGCCGCGTTGGCGTTGGGCGCGATGGCCGAGGCCAGGAGGCCGAGGATCATGCCGCCCAGCGTCGCCAGGAGCAGGGTGACGTACACCATGCCGAACTCCAGCAGGCCGCCGGGCATGTCGAAGGACAGGTAGTGGACCACGGTATAGACGGCCGCCTGGTAGAGGGCCAGCAGCGCCGCCACCCACAGCTTGGAGCCGACGTAGGGCAGCACCTTCAGGTTGACCAGGCGCTCGCGCTTGTAGATGTCGGTCTCTTTGACAAACTCGCGCATCATGGCCAGGGCGCCGACCATGACGGCCAGCGTGCCGGGCTGGAAGAGGGTGATGAGGGCGTTTTCCATGTTGCCGTCGACGTGGTCAAAGAGGTTGCGCCCCAGGATCAGCGACAGCAACACGTCCAGCATGGCGATGAGGGGCGCCGAGGCCAGCATCAGCAGCAGGCTGACCCGGTCGCGGATCAGGATCTTGACGTTGCGCGACGAGAGAATGGCAAACTGGCGCCGGCCCGACACCTGCCCCGCCCGGGCGGCCTTCGCGGCGCGCCGGGCGGGCTGCCTGGTGGGGGCCGCCTCCGCTTCGCGGGCCGCAGCGGCGGTCACCCCCGGCGCGTGGCCCAGGGCCGCCAGGGGCCGCACCACGTACTCGGCATAGGCCGGGCTCTGCCGGTAGCGCTCAGCCCACTCCTCGGCCCGGCCCTTGTCCGGATCGTCCAGCACGGCATAGATGTCGTCAAACTCCATGGCCCGCGTGCGCCGGTCCCGGTCCGAGCGGTAGGCGTCGAAATAGCGCAGCGCCTCTTCGGGCGGGCCAAACCAGGCCAGGTGGCCGCCCCGCGCCAGAAACAGAACCCGGTCGGCGAGCATGACGTTCTTGGTGGCGTGGGTGATGAGCACGATGGTCCGGCCCTGGTCGGCCAGGCGGCGCATGAGCTGCATGAGGGCCGTCTCGGTGCCCGGATCGAGGCCCGAGGTGGGCTCGTCCAGGAAAAAGAGGCCGGGCCGGGTCAGCAGCTCCACGCCGATGGACACGCGCTTCTGCTGGCCGCCGCTCAGGCCGCTGATGGGCACGTCCTGGCGGTGGACGAGGTCCAGGTCCTCCATCACGTCCACCACCCGCCGGTGCCGCTCTTCGGGCGTCGTGTCGGCGGGCATGCGCAGCCGCGCGGCATAGTCCAGCGCCTGGTAGACCGTCAGCTCGACGTGGATGATGTCCTTTTGCGGCACAAAGCCGATCTCGTTGCGCACGGCGTCAAAGTGACGATAGATGTCGATGCCGTTGACCAGCACCTGCCCGTCGGTCGCCGGCCTGTAGCCGGCGATGGCGTCCACCAGCGTGGACTTGCCGCCGCCGCTCTGGCCCACCACGACGATAAACTCCCGCGGCTGAAAGACCAGCGAGATGTCCTTCAGCAGGTTCAGGTCCTTGCGCACCCACTTGTTGAGGCCCAGCGCGACCACTTGCAGGCCGTCGGTCTCGTCGACGCGGGCCAACTGGTCGTCGCCCAGGATAAAACGATAGGGGCCGATGCGCACCGTGTCGCCCGGCTTGAGCCACGCCTCGCCCTCCAGGCGCCGGTCGTTGACAAAGGTGCCGTTGGCGCTCTTCAGGTCGCGGACGCGAAAGCGCTGGCCGATGCGCTCCAGCGTGGCGTGAAAGCGCGAGACGATGGGCGCGTCGAGGACGACGTCGTTGGCCGGGTCGCGGCCGAACTCCAGGCGATCTTGGCCGCCAAAGTCGATGGTCCGCGTCAGACCCTGGCGCGCCGCCTCCGCCGGCCAGTGGTACGAGATGGTGACCATCACCCCGGGGTCCTGGCCGCCGATGCGCAGCAGGTCGCCGTCGTGGAGCGCCACCTGCCTCTCCACCGGCGTACCGTTGTGATAGACCGGGTTCCTGGCGCCGGGCTCCAGCCGCAGAAGGTAGCCGCCCTGCCGGTCTCGCTCCAGGACGGCGTGGTGCCCCGAGACGATGGGCGACGGCACCACCAGGTCGTTGTCGGGCGCGCGCCCCAGCCGCAGGCGGTCCCCCGCCAGCGTCACGGTGCGCGCCTCGCTACCGGGGAACGAGGCCACCAGGAAGGGAGGCGGGCCGTCCTCCAGGGGCAGCCCCTCCTCCGCCAGCATCGTCGCTTCGCCGAGGGGCGCCGCCTCCAGGGCGGTGCGGGCCAGGAGGTCGAGCTGCGTCTCTTCCTCCGTGCTCTCTTTGGCGGCGGGTGCCACGTAGGCCAGACGAATGGCCTGGCCGATCTGCAACACGTCGCCTGCCTGCAGCCGTGTCGGGCCGGTGACGCGCTGTCCATTCAGGAAGGTGTGGTTGGTGCTGCCCAGGTCTTCGACCAGGTAATAGCCATCTTCCGGATAGAGGCGGGCGTGGCGACGCGAGACGAGGGGCGAGGGAATGACCAGGTCGGCCTGCGGGTCGCGCCCGATGACGACATCCTGGCCGCTGAGCAGGATCTCTCGTGCCTGCTCCACCAGATCACCCTCTTCGAGAAGGACCCTGGGAAACGCTGCTGACTCCATTTCCTGCGGACTCCTTTTGCACGCAGCAAGCTCCACCGGACCAGGGAGGTCGACGCCTGTTGGGAGTTTTGCCTGGCATTGATGTTCGACCAGCGGGCTGGACCATGACGGAGCAACGAAAAAAAGCGGCCGGTTCGCCACCGCGGTGAGGGCGCAAGACAGAGGGGCTGCCGCCTATCCCCACACCATTATTCCACATCGCAGACAGTTTGTCAAGTACTTTTGATAAAAATACTATAAATCTTGACGTCGCGCCGGCCTGCCGTTGCCCGTTTGACGAGAGCACATTTGTATGCTATACTCCCGTCACGGTGCAGAGAACGCCCCAAAGCCGGCATCGCACGCCAGGGTTCGATTTGCTCATACAACACAACTTCGCTCGCTGATATTCAAAACGGATTATGTCTTGCTCGGGTTGTCGGGGGTCTTTTTCGCCATCTCGATCCTGGTGGACGTCTTTGAGCCGGGTTTCCTGCCCTTCCATCTCCTGGAGGATGGCGCCAAGCTGGCCGGTATCCTGTGCTGGCTGGCCTACTTTCTCCGGGTCGCCGTCTCTGCCGTCTCCGACAACCTCGCCCCACGGAGCACAGCCGCGGACGTCTAGTCCCCGGCGCCGGCAAAGCCAGCCCAGGGCGGCCACCCGCCAGTTCCAACCTGCCACGCCGACTCGTTGACAGCAGAGCGCCTTCGTGTTACACTCCAGGCGAGGAGTTGCCGATGACAGATCGCGACAGGCGCCCGGCCATTCTCTACCTTGCCCTGGCCATTGTGGCCCTGCTGCTCCTTGCCGCCGGCCTGGACGGGTTGGAGCTGCAGCCCGGCCGTCCCTTTGCCGGGCTGCTGACGACCGGCGAGGAGGATGGGTCAGGGCCGGCGCCTGCCCCGGCCGCGATTGCCGATACGGCGCTCCTCGTGGCGGGGCTCCTCATGGCGCTCCTCGTGGCCCTGGCCATCGTCTATCTCTTTGTGCAGGGCGACCGCCGCAGGCGCTTTCTCTATGCCTTCATCCTTCTCCTGGGGCTGGTGGGCCTCTACCTGGCATCGCGCGCCGAGCCCGCCCGGGAGCTCGTGCCGCCCGCAACCGAGGTCGCGCCCGAGATGCTTCTCGACGAGGGGCTGCTTGCCATCCCGGGCGCCCCTCCCGTCGAGCTGGAGGTGCGGCCGCCCGCCTGGCTGGCCTGGCTGGCAGCGGCCCTCCTGGCCCTCCTGGCCGCCGGCATCGTCCTTGCCACCGCCTGGCTCGTCTGGGTTCGGACGCACCCGGCGCCGGGCCCCCTGCCCCGGATTGCCGAGCGGGCCCAGGCGGCCCTGGCCGATCTGGAGGCGGGCGCCGGCGTCCGCGACGCAGTGATGCGCTGCTACCTGGAGATGAGCCGCGTCCTGGAGCAGGAACGGGGCCTGGCCCGCGACGAGGCCATGACCCCCCGGGAGTTTGAGGCCGCCCTGCGGAACACCGGCCTGCCACGGGAACCGGTCGCCAACCTGACCCGCCTCTTCGAAGCCGTGCGCTACGGCGCTGCCCGGGCAAGCCGCCGCGAGGAGGAACAGGCCGTGGCCTGCCTGTCGGCCATCGTCGCCGCGTGCCGGAGCGCAGCGTGAGACGCTTCCTCCTTTTTCTGGCCCTGCTCCTCATTGCCGTCCCCCTGGCCTTTGCCTTTCGCGACCTGGGCCGCCTGGTCACCGCCGAGGTCATCCGCCTCATCTGGACGGTGCGCATCCTGGTCGAAGGGCTGCCCCAGTTGGGCCTGTGGGTCGCCCTCCTGGCCCTCGTCCTGGTCACTGCCCTGGCCAACCTGGCAGGCCCCCGGCCGGCCCCGCGGGACGAGGGCGGGCCCGTCGACGCGCCCGGGCAGGTCTGGGAGCTGTACCGCTGGATACGGCGCGCCTCGCTGGGCGAGTATTCGCGGTGGACCCTGCATCGCTACCTGGAGGGGCTGGCCTGGGAGGTCATGGCCGCCCGCCACGGAAGCGGCACCGTGGAGCAAAGACGGCGGTTCCGGGCGGGCGAGCTGGCCCTCGACCCCGACATCGCCGCCTTCCTCGAGGCGGCCGGCGAAAAGAGCTTCCGGCCGACGTCCGGCCTGCGAGCCTGGCTGCGGCGCTTGCTCCGGGGCAAGGCCGAGCGCCGGCCCGCAGTCCCACCCCTGGAGCGCATCGTGGAGTTCATGGAAGAGCAACTGGCGCGCAGCGCGGCGCCACACAATTCGCTGCAACCGGAGGCAGAGCATGAGCGTGACGCTGGCTGACGTTTCATTCCTGACCGGGCAGATCATTGCCCAGGTTGAGCGGGCCGTGGTCGGCAAGCGCGGCCTCCTGGAGCAGATCGTCGCCGCCATCCTCGCCGGGGGCCACGTCCTCCTGGAGGACTATCCAGGGCTGGCCAAGACCCTGGTGGCCAACAGCCTGGCCGCCACCCTGGGCCTGGACTTCAAGCGCATCCAGTTCACGCCCGACCTCCTGCCCGGCGATATCACCGGTGGCTACGTCTACGATCGGGCGGCCGGCCGCTTCGAGCTGCGCCGCGGTCCCCTGTTTGCCAACGTCATCCTGGCCGACGAGATCAACCGCGCCTCGCCCAAGACCCAGTCGGCCCTCCTGGAGGCCATGCAAGAGTTCCAGGTGACCCTCGAGGGCGAGACCATGAAGCTGCCCGACCCCTTTGTGGTCGTGGCCACCCAGAACCCCATCGAATACGAGGGCACTTTCCCCCTGCCCGAAGCCCAGCTCGACCGCTTCCTGGTCAAGCTCGCCGTGGGCTATCCCGGGCCCGGCGACGAGCAAGAGATCCTGCGCCGCCGCCGAGAGCGCCGCCAGGACGCCCTGGAGCTGGACAGGGTCACCGACGCCGGACAACTGCTGGCCATGCGCCGCGCCGTCGAGGAGGTGTACCTCGACCCCGACCTGGAAGCCTACATCGTCAGCCTGGTACAGGCGACGCGGCAGCGCCGCCAGGTGGCCGTGGGCGCCAGCCCCCGGGGCTCCCTGGCACTCCTGAAGCTGAGCCGGGCCCGCGCTGCCATGCAGGGGCGCGATTACGTTCTGCCCGACGACGTCAAGGCCTTTGTCCGGCCGGCCCTCGTCCACCGCCTGATCCTGGAGCCAGACCTGTGGATGAAGCGCCACGCCGCCGAAGAGATCCTGGACGAGATCCTCCAGTCGGTCCCCGTTCCTGTCCGCCCTTCCAGGGAGGCGGGAACGGCCGTGGCGGACCGGGATGGGAGGCGCGGTTGAGCCGGCTGGTGCTCCTGGGCGGGGCCATCTATGCCCTGTTCCTCCTGGGGCTCGGCTTCCGGGACGGCAGGCTCCTGGCCCTGGCCCTGCCCCTCGTGGTCTACCTGGGGGCCGCGGCCTATTGGGCGCCCGGAGAGGTGCGGCTGGCCGCCCGCCGTTCGTTCAGCAGCGACCGGGCCCGGGCAGGCAGCGTCGTCGAGGTGGACGTGGAGATCAGGAACGAAGGGGCGCCGCTGGAAGAGCTGGTGATCCGCGACCGGCTGCCCGACGGCGTCGAGCCGGTCGGCGACCCGCCCCTGGCCATCACCTCCCTGGCGTCCGGCGAGGAGGCCCACCTTTGCTACAGCGTGCGCGTCCGGCGAGGCAGCCCGAACTTTCAGGAGGTAGAGGTCCAGGCGGGCAGCTCCTTTGGCCTGGCCCGGCGGCGCGCCCTGCTGCCCGCCCCGGGACGCATCCTGGTGCTGCCCCAGGTGGACCGCCTGCGCCGCGTGGCCATCCGGCCGCTGCGCACCCGGGGCTACGCCGGGCCGGTGCCCGCCCGCCAGGGCGGCTCGGGCGTGGACTTTTTCGGAGTGCGGGAGTACCAGGCGGGCGATCCCCGGCACTGGATCAACTGGCGCGCCAGCGCCCGCCACCCGCGCTCGCTCTTTACCAACGAGTACGAGCAGGAGCGCCTGGCCGACGTGGGCCTGATCCTCGATGCCCGGCAGCGCAGTGACGTGCGCCTGGGCGACGCCTGGCTCTTTGAGCACGCCGTGCGCGCCGCTGCCTCGCTGGCCTCCGCCTTCCTGGACGACGGGAACCGCGTGGGGCTGCTGGTCTACGGCCGGTCGCTGGATTGGACCTTTCCCGGCTATGGCAAGGTGCAGAGGGAGCGCATCCTGCGGGTGCTGAGCGGCGCCCAGACGGGCGACAGCCAGGTGTTTGACCGGCTGGACTACCTGCCGACGCGCTTTTTTCCCAGCGGCTCGCAGATCGTGCTGGTCAGCCCCCTCCACAGCGACGACCTGCCGGCCCTGGTTCGGCTGCGGGCGCGGGGTTACCAGCTCCTGGTGCTGCGGCCCGACCCGGTGGCCCTGGAGGCCGGAGCCCTGGGGGAAGGGCCCGGCGTGGCGCTGGCCGCCCGCCTGGTGGCGGTGGAGCGGGCGCTCCTCCGGCGGCGGCTGCTGCAGGCCGGCATCGCCGTCGTCGACTGGCAGGTGCAAGAGCCCCTGGACCGGGCGCTGCAAACATCACTGGGCCGCGTGCCGCCCTGGCACCGCCACGTGTCATTCGGACGATTGGAGGCGCGGCCGTGATCCGGCAGGCGAGCCTCGCCGCGCGAGGCGCGGCGGCCGCCTCGTCGGTCGCCGGCTGCCTCCTGGCCGGCGGCTGGCCGGCAACGGCGCTGGTGGTGCTGGCGAGCCTGGCGCTGCTCCTGGCCGCCCTGCCGCCCATCCTGGCCCGGCGCGGGCAGCGGCCCTGTGGCCCTCCGCTGACCCTTGCCGGGTTTGCCGGCCTGGCGGCCGCGGGAGTGCTGTTGGGGGTGGGGGCGGCCTGGATGCTGCTGGCCGTCGTCGCCGCCCTGTGTGCCTGGGACCTGGAACACCTGCACGAGAGGCTGTCAAACCCGGCTTATGCCGGTTCCGCTGCCGGGAGGAGGGCGGTGGAAAACGCCCACCTGGCGCGGCTCCTGGCCGTGCTGGCCGTGGGCCTGCTCCTGGGCGCGGTGGGCCTTCTCGCCCCGGCCAGGCTCGCCTTCCTGCCCGCCCTCCTCCTCAGCCTGTTGGCCCTCCTGGGCCTGAGCTGGGTCGTCTCGTTCTTTCGCGCGTGGAGTGAGTAGACCCGCTAGTCCGCGGCGAGCGCCGCCTCGATGGCGCCCCGCAACACCTGGTAGTCACCCCCGTTGCGCACCAGCCGGCCGTCGACAAAGAGGGTAGGGGTGCCCTGCACGCCGAATCGCTGTCCCTCGCTGTACTCCTGGCGCACCTCCGAGCGATACTTGCCCGAGTCGAGGCACTGGTTGAACTGTTCCGTGTCCAGCCCAAGCTCGACGGCAAAGGCCTTCAGGTTGTCGTAAGAGTAGGCGCCGCTGTTCTCGGCTCCCTGGGCCTCAAAGAGCCGGTCGTGATACTCCCAGAAACGCCCCTGCTCGTCGGCACAGTCCGAGGCTTCCGCCGCCCAGGTGGACTCGTCACCCAGGAAAGCAAAGTGGCGGAATACAAAACGCACCTGGCCCGTGTCGACGTATTCCTCCTTCAGCAGTTGGCCCGGGCCGTCGGCAAACTGCTTGCAGTAAGGGCACTGGAAGTCGGCAAACTCGGCCACGAGGACGGGCGCGTCGGCCGCGCCCAGGCTCTTGTCCAGGGCCGAGTCGTCGGGCGCCGCATCCTGCCCGGCCCCTGCCTGGTCCAGGCTGGCGAACACCGCCACGGCCACCACCGTCAGGACGACCACGCCGATGAGCAGGCCGTAGCGCTGCACAAACGATCGGTTTTGCCGGCTGTTTTTCCGGCCCCGGGAGCTGCGTCCCGAGCGCCGGGCGGTCGCTTTCCTTTTCTTTGAAGCCATGCTCTCTCTTCTATTCCTTTCCTTTCTTCGCCCCGTGGGGGAGCCGCCGCCGGCGAGCTAGGCCAGCCCGGC
This sequence comes from Anaerolineae bacterium, assembly GCA_034428935.1. GTDB lineage: Bacteria > Chloroflexota > Anaerolineae > JAAYZQ01 > JAAYZQ01 > JAAYZQ01. The sequence continues at coordinate 22,880 of DAOUHB010000236.1, forward strand.
CTCCAGGTCCTGGGTCGACGCCCGCCAGGCCAGGGCCATGCTCACCGTGATGATGGCAAAGGCCGTCCCGGCCATGAACGGGATCGTCACAAAGCCAAAATAGTTCACGTAGCGGGCGTTGCACGGCACCCCCACGGCGCACACGCCCGTGTGCTCGATGACGCCCAACTGGATGAGATAGTGATAGATCGAAAAGCCCAGCCCTATCGCCGACAGCGGCAGCACATAGTACGGCAGGCGCTCATCCCGGGTCAGGATACCCACCAGGGTGATCAGAATTAGCGGGTACATCAGAATGCGCTGGTACCAGCACAGCGTGCACGGGATAAAGCCCACGATCTCGCTGTAGTATAGGCTGCCCAACGTGGCGACCAGGGCCGTGCCAAAGGCCAGGTAGGGTAGATATTCTTGCCAGGTTCCCCTTTTGCTCACTTCCACCTCGTCGAGGGCTGCCGAGTCCCTGCCGGCGACACCGGCGCAGAGCGATGCGCAATACCCGTCAAGCATTATACCCGCTCACAGGAATAAAGTCAATTATTATAGTGTTAAACCTACATTAAACCTGGGAGCACTCCCCCCTCCCGTGTCGGGAAGGGGGCCGGGGGGGGGTAGGTTGCCCTTGACAAACCACATCTCCCCCCTTATAATGCAAGCAAGTGGTTGCTTTCATCGTCGCCTGGATTCAGGGGAGCGCGAGATGTCTGCGAAGGACCACGGCGTGGCAGGGGAAATCAAAGGCGAGCTGCCGGCCGGTGTGGCAGCCGACGCCACACGGGAACGTATCCTGCGCGCCGCCGCGGACCTCTTTGCCGAGAGGGGGTACCTGCGGGCTACCACCCGCGCCCTGGCCGCCGCGGCGGGCGTCAACGAGGTTACCCTCTTTCGCCACTTTGGCAACAAGCTCAATCTCCTCGCCGCCGTCGTCCACGAGTGGTCGGGCCTGCCCGACCTCGCCGCGCTCCTCGAAGGCCGGCTCACAGGCGACTATCGCCACGACATGCTCCGCGTCGGCCACGTCCTGCATGCCATGTTTGCCGGGCGGCGCTCGGCAATGCGCCTCGTCCTGTGCGAAGCCGCCCAGGTCCCCGAGCTCCAGCGGGTGCTGGGGCAAACGCCCCTCCAGCTCCGCCAGGTCCTGGCCGGCTACCTGCGCCAGCAGATTGCCGCCGGCCGCGTCCGTCCCCTGGACCCCGAAGTCATGGCCCAGGCCTTCTTTGGCCTGTTTTTCGCCTACAACGTCAGCGAAGTTCTGGTGCCCGCGCGCCTGGCGCCGGGCATGAGTGTCGACGCCGTGGTCGAGCAGTTCGTCGACCTGTTCGTGAGCGGGACGATTCACAGGCCCTGACCCGGCAAAACACAGGGAGACCCGCTCAACATCGAGATAGAAGAGGAGGTTCGGAAAGGATGTCACTCGAAAAACGAGAGCTGTACCGGCTGCCCTGGTCCAAGAATGACAATCCCATCGCCTGGCTCGAAATTACCGACATCTGCAACCTGCACTGCGAGGGCTGTTACCGCCAGCGGCTCACGGGCCACAAGCCGCTGGACGAGATCAAGGAAGAGATCCTCTTTTTCAAGCGCTGGCGCAACCCCGACAACGTGTCCATCGCCGGTGGCGAGCCCCTGGTCCACCCCCAGATCGTAGACATCGTGGCCTTTATCGCCGAAAACGGCCTGAAGCCCATCGTCCTGACCAATGCCGCCATGCTGACGCCCGAGCTGTTGCGCGAGCTCAAGGCGGCGGGGCTGGCGGGTTTCACGGTCCACATCGACAGCCACCAGGGCCGGCCCGGCTGGGAGGGCAAGAGCGAGGCCGAGCACAACGAGCTGCGGGAGCATTATGCCCGCATGATCGCCGCCGAGCGCAACCTCATCACCATCTTTAATTCCACCGTCTATCCTTCGACGTTCCACGAGATCCCCGACGTCGTGCGCTGGGGCCAGGGGCACCTGGACATCGTCCACGGCCTGGTCTTTATCACCTACCGCATCCTCGAAACCGAGGCCAGCGTCGGCGTCGACGAGCGCGGCGCCGAGGTCGATGCCCGCCGGCTCAGCTACTCCACCGGCAGTTTTGACGAGGATTTTGTGACTGCCCCCGAGGTATACCAGATCATCAAAGAGCACTGTCCCGCCTACCAGCCTTCGGGCTACCTGGGCGGGACCATCCGCCACGACTCGTACAAGTGGCTGGCGGGGGCCATGGTTGGCACCAAACACGGAATTTACGGCTCTGTCGGGCCCCTGGCCATGCAGGTGGCCCAGGCCGGCCACCACCTGTTCTGCGGCACGTACCTGGCCTACCTGGCGCAGATGAAGGCCGCCCCCCTCATGTTCCTGCTGGCGCCCTGGGACCCGGCCGTCCGGCACGCGCTGAAAAACTGGCTCGGCGACGTGGTGCGCCACCCGTCGCATCTCCTGGGCCGGGTCCAGATCCAGACCATCGGCATCATCCAGGCGCCCGACCTCCAGCCCGGGGGCCAGGCCGACATGTGCGATAGCTGCCCCGACATGACCGTCTGGAACGGCACCCTCATCAACTCCTGCCGCATGGACGAGTACCGCCTCTTTGGCGGCATGCTATCCGTGACCCGGAAGGAAGCGCCCGAGCCCCAGCCCGATCTGCAAGATGAGCGCCAGCCCGAGCTGGTGGGGCCCCGGGACGGGGACAGGGAGTAGGGCGCCGGCATGAGGACGAGAACCGGGCCCATCCAGTTCGTGCGCGGCCTCCTCCAGATCCTGCGCGGTAAGCCCCAGGTCCCCCCCTCCCTGGAGGGCAACCTGGCACTGCGCGTGGTCCTGAACCGGCGCAGCGTGCGGCGCTTCTCCACGGCCGAGATCCCCGACGACGTGATGGCCGCCATCCTCGAAGCCGGTCGCCTGGCCCCATCCACCGTCAACCTCCAGACGTGGAGCTTTGCCCTCTTCTCACCCGCCACCTGGCAGGCGACCTTTGGCCGGGCGCTGCCCTTTGGCGGCGCCCGGGCGGTCGTCGTCATGGCCGACAGCCACCGGGTGCGCCTCGCCCTCGACTCCTTTCCCCACAGCCCCCTGGTGGAGCACACCGTCGCCGTGATGAACGCCTCGCTGGCGGCCATGAATATGAACATCGCCGCCGAGGCCCTGGGCGTGGCCTCGGTCATGCTGTCCGAGACGGGACAGACGGGCATCCTCGACGCCGGCTACCTGGCCGAGAGGCTGGGCCTGCCCCCCGGCGTGGTGCCTCTCATGACCATCGTCCTGGGCTATCCCCGGGGCGGCTACCCGCCCATGCCGCCCAAGCTGCCCCTGGACCAGATCTGTTTCCAGGGCACATACCCGGAGCCCGCCCCGGGGCTGATGGACGATTGGCTGGCGCAGATGAAGGCCGGCTATCGGGCCAGCCACCCCCTCTCTTCCTTTGACGCCCAGTTGCGGGTCTACGAGCACAAGCTCGCCCGCGCAGAGGCCGCGTTGCAAGCCATGCTCTCCGCCGGGCGCGGCCCGGGGAGCTGAGGTGCCGGGGACAGGGGAAGGAGGTGTGGCGTGCGCGCGTGGCTGATCGTCAACCCGGCAGCCGGGCCGTGGGACGTGCGCCACGAGCTCCCCCTGGTGCAGAGTCACCTGGAGAAGCACGGCTGGCAGACCTCCCTGCACCCGACCACGCGGGCCGGCGAGGCGACGCCCCTGGCCCGGCAGGCGGTCGAGGGGGGTATCGACGCCGTGTTTGCCGTGGGCGGGGACGGCACCATCAACGAGATCGTCAACGGCCTGGCGGGCAGCGACGTCGTCCTGGGCGTCCTGCCGGGAGGGACGGGAAACGTGTGGGCCAGGGAGCTGGGCCTGCCCACGCGCTCGCTGCGCCACCCCCAGCCCCTGGTGGAATCGGCCCGGGCCCTGGTGCCGGGGACCATCCACCGCATCGACCTCGGGCAGGCCAACGGCCGCTACTTTTTGCAGTGGGCCGGCGTGGGCCTGGACGCGGAGGTAAACCGCATCATGGAGCCGCGCACCCGCACCCAGAAGCACCTGGGGGCCGTCGCCTACGTCGCTGCCGGGGTGGCGACGGCCCTCCACATGGCCGGGCCCAGGGTGCGCATCTGGGTGGACGGCAAGCGCGTCTATCGCCAGGCCATTCTCATCGTCATCTGCAACTCGCAACTGTACGGCGCGGTGGCCCGCATCGCACCCGGCGCTCACCTGGACGATGGGCTCCTGGACGTCCACGTCTTTGCTGGCACCGGCTTTGGCGATGCCCTCCGGGCGACCCTGGGCGTCCTCACCGGCTTGCACGTGCGCGACCCGCGACACAGCATGTTCCAGGGTCGCACCATCAGGATCGAGCCCAGCAGGCCCCTGGCCGTCGCCGTGGATGGCGAGCCGTACAGCCTGACCCCCATCACCTGCCAGGTCGCGCCGCGGGCCCTTTCGGTCCTGGTTCCGCCGTCTGCCTGCCCCGATCTCTTCATGGCTCCTGAACACGTGAGTGAGGACCGGGCTGCCACAAAAACATAAAGGACACGGAGGGGCCCGGGTCCTCGGACCCAGGCTCCTCCGTGTCCTCCGCGACTCTCGTCCGGACTAGCCGGAAGTTGCCGGCGGTTTGTCCGCGCGGGGCAGGGTAAACCAGAAGGTGCAGCCCTCGCCGGCGACGCTTTTCACACCCACCTGGCCGCCCAGCTTGTGCACGATGCGACGGACGAGGGCCAGCCCCAGGCCATGTCCCAGCTTTTCGGGGCGGTCGAGCCGGCTGAAGGGCACAAAGAGCCGCGCCTGCTCCTCCTCGGTCAAACCGGGTCCCCTGTCCCGCACCCAATATCGGATCATTTCCGTGCGGCCAGCGCCGGGGGCCGGTGTTTCCAATTCGTAACCGATCTCCAGGTGGGGCGGTTGGCCGCCGTACTTCAGGGCGTTGGACAGGTAGTTGGTCCACACGCTCTCGATCCAGGGCGCGTAGCCCAGCGCAGCCGGCAGATCCTCGGCCACGTGCAGCCCGGCCTCCGCCCGCTCGATCTCGGGCTCCAGGCTGCGGCAAGCCTGATCCACGATGCCGGCCATATCGAGGGCCTCAACGCGCACCTCGTCGCTGCGGGTGCCCGCCAGGAGCAGCAGCGACTCGACGATGTCGTTCATCCGCCGCGTGCCCTCGAGGATGTTCTTCACCATCCTCTGTGGCCCCTCGCCCTCCACGCGGGCCAGGACGCCCGACAGCAGGTCAGCCGAGCCCACGATCATCGACAGGGGGTTCTTCAGGTCGTGGGCCACGGTATAATCGTAGGCCTCCAGTTCGGCGGTCAGCACCTGGAGCTCCTCGTTGCGCCGGCGCAGCGCATCGCGGACGGCCACCTGTTCGGTTACGTCCTGGAAGACGCCCACGGCGCCGGCCACCCGGCCCTGATCATCACGAATGGGCGCCGTGTTTGCCAGCAGGCTGCGGCGCTGGCCATCGGGCAGGAGGATAACCTCCTCCACTTCGCTCCAGGTCTCGCCGTCCCGGGCCGAGCGGGTGAGGGGCAGCGTTTGCGGGTCCCAGGGCCTGCCATCGGGGTGATAGATCTGCATCCGGGCAAAGCTTTCATCGCTTTCCCCGGTGGGCAAACGCCGCACGTACATGCCCTCGGCCGCGGGATTGGCCAGGACGATGCGGCCCTGCTCGTCGGCCAGGACGATCCCTTCCGGCGCGTTGTCCACCAGGGCCTTGAGCCGCGCTCGCTCGGCAGCCAGGGCCGCCTGCACCCGCGACTGCTCGCTGACGTCGTGCCAGACGACCACCGCGCCGGCCGGGCCGCCGTTCTGGCGCAGAGGGGCGCCCGAGGCCACCACCGCCCGCTCCTGCCCATCGGCCCCGGTCAGGCGCACGGGCATGCCGTGGGTCGCCTGGCCGTGCAGCGCCCGGGAACCAGCCGTCTCTTCCACTTCTAGCGGCCGGCCATCCGGATGGCGCGCCTGTAGGCGTCGGGCCAGGTCCGGCAGACTGGCGCCCACGTGGTCCAGCCCATACAGATCTCGCGCCGCGCGGTTGGTAGCGATGAGGGTGCCATTGGGATCGTAGACCATGACCGCCTCGACCATCGCCTCGAACACGGCATCCAGCTCCTGGGCCTGCTGTCGCGCCCGGGCGGCCAGCTCCTCGATCTTTTGCTGTGCCTGCATCTGGGATGTGACGTCGTGCCACACGACCACGGCGCCACCGGGGCCCTTTTCCTGCTTGAGGGGAGCCGCGTTGGCACTCATGACGCGGTCGCCGCCCTGGGCGTGGGCAAAGAGAAAGTGCTCGCCCTGGACCGTTTCGCCGCGCAGCGCCCGGTCCACGGGAGAATCTTCGAGCGCCACGCGCCGGCCGTCCAGGTGACGCAGGTTCAACAGGCGTATGATCTCTGGCCGATCGCGGCCCTGCAGGGCCGGTCCGTAGGCCACCCGCGCGGCCCGGTTGGCCCTCGCAGGCCGGTCGGACGCGTCGTACACGATCACCGCCTCGACCATCTCCTCAAAGATGGCGTCCATTTCGTCGGCTTGCTGCTGTGCCTGTGCGGCCAGCTCCTCGATGCGCTGCCGGGCCAGGACCTCGTCCGTCACGTCGCGGACCAGGATCATCACCCGTTCTACGCCGCCGTTCCCATCCGGGAGAGGCACGTAATCGACGTTCCAATAGCCCTTCTGCCCACCTGGCTGCATCGCGGCCCTGTACTCTCGGACGTGAACGGCGCGCCCGGTGCGGTACACCTTCTCGATGGCCCGTGTTGCCTCAGGGGCAAGCTCCGGATAGGCCTCGGCAAGGGTAATGCCCATCAGGCCGGTGCCCGGCTGCTGGGCGAGGGCATAATTCTCGATGTTGGCCAGCTCGAAACGGTGCTCCGGCCCGCCGACGACGGCAATCCCCAGCGGCACCGCCTGCAGCAAGCCGCGCAAAAAGTCTCGCTGGTCGCGATTTTCGGTCAGGAGTCGTTCCTGCTCTGCTTCCGCTGCCTTCTGAGCCGTCACGTCCCGGATCGTCAGGATGCCCAGGAAGGGGTTGCCGTCTCGATCGTGGATCAGGCCGCCGTTGTAGCTCCAGACACCTTGCTCGCCGCGCGCGTTGCGCACCCGGAGCTCCAGACCGGTCAGCGTCTCGCCGCGGAGCACGCGCCCCAGGGGCCAGTCGTTCGTGTCCAGGGCATGGCCCTCCAGGTCCGACACCACAAAGCCCGACGAGAACTCGTGCAAATGCTTTTGCGTTTCGGCGACGCTCCCAAGCCCGTGGAGGCGGAGCCCGGCGGGGTTCATCTCCAGGACCTTGCCCTCCAGATCAAAGACGACCAGGCCCTCGCTCATGCTGCCGAGAATCGCCTGGTCGCGGCTGGCGACGTCGCGGGCCGCATGGCGCTTTTCATCCAGCGCCTGGCGCAACGCCAGGCGCTCTGCGTCGGCCGCGCGCAGCTCTTCGCTTACGGCGTCCAGCTTCCGGGCCGTGGCAATGAGCTCCTCGACCAGGCGCTCAACCGGCTGGCTTGCCAGCCGTTGCTCCAGATCATGCACATCCGTCATAGTCGTGCACCTTGCACCAGCTTTTTCTCTCCCTGGTTGGCATCCCGAACCCAGCCTCCCGCGCCGGCAGTCGCCTATCATGCGGGTGCGCCGCCGTCCGGGCAGGTTGGCATTGTAGCATTATACGCCGGCTGCGTCAAGTTGGTTCTCGCTTTTGCCAAAAAACCTATACTTCCACGATGAAAGTGACGTACAAATGTGTGCAGTAACGCGTCGATATCGCCATGGTGAAGGCTACCATATGTACGTTACAGTTCGTATTACATCTACGAGGTCCGCTCCTCCAACGTCATTCGAAGCGCAGGCCAGGGACCCGCCACCACCACCGGCCTTGCCGCCATGTTCTTGGGAGGGCCGGTAATCGATTGCCCGGCTATCATCCATATCATCCCCCCAAGGGTTCAAGGCCCCGCCCGGCACATCCCCTTGCGCCACACGGCCCTTCCATGGTATACTGCCTGCCATGGCAAACACGGACAGAAGCGCGGCGCATCTTGCGGACCACCAGGCCCGCCTGCTGCGCCTGCAGGCGCAGCAGCTCGCCGCCCGGCCGGCCGCTTCGGTGGAGGCCGTGGTTCGGGCCGTTCGGGGGCGGGTGGGCGTCCAGGCCCAGGAGCCCCGGGCTGCCCGCCTCGCCCTGCGGGCGCGCATCCGGGGCCTGGGGGCCGCGGCGGTCAAGGCCGCCCTGGTCCGAGAGCGCTCGCTGGTGCGCACCTGGACACTGCGGGGGACGCTGCACCTGGTGGCCGCCGAGGACCTGGCCTGGCTCCTGGGCCTGCTGGCCCCCGGCCTCATCCGCGGCGGAGAGCGGCGCCGGCTCGAGCTGGCGCTGGACGCCGGCACGAGCCGGCGCGGGGTCGACGCCCTGGACCGCATGCTCCGCGCCGAAGGCCGCCTCACGCGCGCCGAGATTGCCGCCCGGCTGGCGGCGTTGGGCATTCCCACCGCCGGGCAGGCCACGATCCACCTCATCGGCCTGGCCGGCCTGGAGGGCGTGCTGTGCTACGGCCCCGACCGCGACGGAGAGGCGACGTTTGTCGCCCTGGAGGACTGGCTGGAGAACTGGCCGAAGAACGGAAACGAGCCCGGGCCGGTCCTGCCGCCGGAGGACCCGGCGGCCGAGCTTGCCCGGCGCTACCTGGCCGGCTATGGCCCGGCGACCCCCGAGGACCTGGCCACCTGGTCCGGCCTGAAGGTAGGCGAGGCGCGGGCCGCCTGGCGGCGCCTGGAAGGCCGCTTGCTGAAGGTCACCCTTCGCGGCGCGCCCGCCTGGCTGCTGGCCGACGACTCGGCCCGCCTGGACGCGGCGCCTCCGGCAGGCCCCATCGTGCGCCTCGTGCCCGGCTACGACCCCTACCTCCTGGGCTACCGCCGCCGAGACCTGGCCGTGGACCCCGAGCATGCAAGGGCGGTCCACCCCGGCGGTGGCGTCCTCCACCCCGCCATCCTCGTCGACGGCCGGGCCGCCGGCACGTGGAAGCCTGCCCGCCGCCGGGGCCGCCTCGACGTCACCCTCCAGCCATTCGACGCCCTGGGCGGCGTGGCGCCGCAACTGGAGGCCGAGGTCGAGGATGTGGCTCGGTTTCTGGAAGAAGCACGGCAGCAGGCCTGACCGCTTCGTGGCGCGCCACGAAGCGCGAATACGGCTTCAGGACTCCCGAGCTTGCTCGGGCCGTCCCACTCGGCCGAGACTGCCCGGCCAGGTCCGAAGCTCCGTTCGGCCCGGCGCGTTCGACTCTGATCCGAGGGTCTGATTTATGTCAAAATCATTGCAGCGCCGCCTGGCGAGCGCCTGGGACCGGCGGCGACCTTCGGGCCGGCTGGTGGGCGTCCTGCTGGTCAACGTGGCAACCTTTTGCTGGGCGACCAACATCGTCCTGGGACGCTCGCTGCGGGGCGAAATCGGGCCCATCACCCTGGCAGCCCTGCGCTTTTCCCTGGGCGCGACGATCCTGGTCGCCATGCTGGGCCGGGGAGAGCCCGAGGGCCGGCGGCTGGGGCACGACCGCTGGCTCCTCTTGCTCATGGGCATCACCGGCGTGGTCCTCTTTGCCCCCGCTCTGTACCTGGGCCTGCACTATACCACGGCCCTCAACGCGACCCTCATCCAGGCCCTGGCGCCCCTGGTCACCGGCGTCCTGGCCGCTCTCCTCATCCGCGAGCCCATGTCCCGCGCCCAGGCGGCAGGCGCTGTCGTCGGCCTGGCGGGCGTCCTCGTCCTCATCTCCCGGGGCTCCCTGGACTTCTGGCGGACCATCGGCAGCAGCACGGGCGACCTCATCGTCCTCGTGGCCGTGACGCTCTGGTCGCTGTACACCGTCGTCAGCCGGCGGGTCACCGCCCGCCGGCCGGTGTTGTCGGCCACCGCGCTGTCCACCCTATTTGGCGTTCCCTTTCTCCTGGCGGCCATGATCTGGGAGTGGCAGGCCATGCCCCCTCAGCTCAGCCCAAAGCTGGTCGCAGCCATCGTTTACATCGGTATCAGCCCCACCGTCGTGGGCTTCCTGTCGTGGAATGCCGGCGTGCGCCGACTGGGCTCCAGCGGGGCCATGGTCTTTTACAACACCCTGCCCCTCTACGGCGTGCTCCTGTCCTCGCTCTTCCTGGGCGAGCAGCTCAGCCTGACCCACCTGGCGGGCGGCGGCCTCATCGTCGGCGGCGGGCTGTGGGCCGCCCGGCCGCAGGCCCGGGCGCATCTGGCAGCCGGCACCGGGCAGGTGCAGCCGGAGCCGTGAGGGGCTGGGATCGCCGAGCGCCTGCTCGGCCTGTCTCTCCACACGCAAACTGCCGAGCGGGCGCTCGGCGCTCCCGGCAGTCAATAGACAACGCAACAGCCGTAGGGCAACGAACCACCTTTGACATACCGGCTTCGGTCAAGTATACTGGTATCTATTCCGGCGGGACCCGGCTGCGAGGCGGGCCGGCCCGCACTCCAGGTTGCAGGAGGTTCGACAATGGCAGCGCGTATGAGCACGCTGGCCGAGGTCTTCCAGGGATGGGAGGGCCACCAGGCCAGCCTGGTGAGCGCCATCGCCCCGCTGGCGCCTGAGCAACTGCTCTGGCGGCCGGCGGCCGGGCTCAACTCCGTGGGCGAGCTTGCCCGGCACATCAGCCTGGCCCGCATCGATTGGTTCGCGCGCATGAATGCGCCGGGCAGCGCTGCCCTGGCGGACCAGATCGAGGCCTGGGAAACTGACAGCGACGGCAACCGCGAGGCTGTCGCCGGCGCCATCCCCATTGCCGATCGGGCTGGAGAGCTGGTGCGCTGGCTGGAAAACACGTGGCAGATGATCGAGCAAACGCTCAAGAGCTGGACGGTCCCGGATCTGGCCGTGACCTACCGTCACACCTGGAACGGGCAGGTCTATGCCGTCTCGCGCCAGTGGACCATCTGGCGCATTCTGACCCACGACGTGCATCACGGCGGACAGATATCGCTGATGCTCGGAATGCAGGGGATCCAGGCCTTCGAGCTGGGCGACCTGTTCGGCCACGTCACCTTGCCGCCCCTGGCCAATCCGGCCTGAGAGCCCGAACATGGACCTGATGGACATCGTCCTTCGCCAGTCCGTTCCGCGGCCGTGGGCCGAAGGCGAGAAAATCCCGTGGAACGACCCCGACTTTTCCCGGCGGATGCTCCTGGAGCACCTGTCGCAGGAGCACGACGCCGCCAGCCGCCGTTTCGCGACCATCGACGAGCAGGTGTCGTGGATCCACGACACAGTCCTGGGCGGCCGGCCGGCCAGGATCCTCGACCTGGGCTGCGGGCCGGGCCTCTACTCCAGCCGCCTGGCCGGGCTGGGCCATCGCTGCGTGGGCATTGATTTTTCCCCGGCCTCCATCCAATACGCCCGCGACGCCGCCCGCCTCCAGAACCTGCCCTGCACCTACGTCCACGAGGACCTCCGCACGGCGGACTATGGCGAGGGCTACGGGCTGGCCATGTTCATCTATGGCGAGCTGAACGTCTTTCGCCCCGCCGACGCCCTGTCCATCCTGCAAAAGGCCCGCGCCGCCCTCGTGGACGGCGGCCGCCTCCTCCTGGAGGTCCACACCTTTGCCGCCGTTCGGGCCCTGGGCAGCGGGCGCCGGACCTGGTACAGCGCCGAGAGCGGGCTGTTCCTGGACCGGCCCCACGTCTGCCTCATGGAGTCCTTCTGGGACGGCGAGGAGAACGTGGCCACGGAGCGCTACTTCGTCGTCGAGGCGCCGTCCGGCAGCGTCACCCGCTACGCCTCCAGCACCCAGGCCTACACCGACGAGGGCTACCGCTCGCTCCTGGCCGGGGCCGGATTTCGCGACGCGACCTTCCATCCGTCGCTGCAGGGCGAGCCGGACAGGTC
>DAOUHB010000237.1:0-4497 GCA_034428935.1 Anaerolineae bacterium
TTGCCCAGGTGCTGCCTGCCCGTCGGCCTTGCCCCACTGAAAACCCGTCCCTTCTTTCCCATCTCGACTCGGCTCCTTTGCGTTTTGCTGCGTGGAAACCCTTGGCATGGCTCCAGCCCGGCATTATACTCGAAAAGGCGGCGGGCGGCAAAAGTGGGGGCGGCTCTGCCTCCCGCCTGCTGCCAGGCCGTCCGAGCCTGCATTGCCAGGACGTAACGGCTACAACACGCCCCGGTAATACCCCCCATCCACCTGGATCGTCGTCCCATTAATGTAGCTCGCCCGCTCCGACGCCAGGAAGGCGACCAGGGCGGCCAGCTCGTCGGGCTCGGCCATGCGTCCCATGGGATATCCGGCGGAGGCCTCGGCCACCAGTTCCTCGACCGTCTTGCCCTGCTGCGCCGCCCGCGACTGGTAGATCTCCTCGATGCGCTCCGTCCGGGTGTAGCTGGGCGCAACGTTGTTGACCGTGATGCCGTCGTCGGCCACCTGCCGCGAGAGGGTCTTGGCCAGGCCCACGACGCCGGCGCGGTAGACGTTGGACAGGAGCAGGTCGTCGATGGGCTGCTTGACCGAGATGGAGGTGATGTTGACGATGCGCCCCCACTTTTGCAGGCGCATGGCCGGCAGCACGGAGCGGATGAGGCGGACGGCGCTCAACAACGTGCGCTCGTGCCCCGTCTGAAAGGCGGCGTCGTCCAGGTCCTCGAAATAGCCGGGCGGCGGCCCGCCGTTGTTGGTCACCAGGACGTCGATGCGGCCGTAGCGGCGCAGTGTCTCGTCCGCCAGGTGCCGGATTTGGGCGTCGTCGGTGAGGTCCACCACCAGGTACCGCACGTCGGCGCCCGTCGCGCCGCGGATCTCTTCCACGGTCGCCATGAGCTCGTCCTCGTTTCTGGCGCAGATGACTACCCGGGCCCCTTCTCGGGCCAGCTCCATGGCACACGCTTTGCCCAGGCCGCGGCTGGCAGCCGCGACGATGGCCACGCGGTCTCCTAATCCCAGGTCCATGTTCGCTTCCTCCCTTCAGTCCGATGGGATGCCGGATCGCCCCACCTCTGGGACAAGTATAGCACAAGCGGGCGATTTGGCAATCCATGCACCCTCGCTCTCTTGACGGAAAGAGTTTGTCCAAGTAGAATACGGCCAGGGGTCAGATGCCTAACGAGAACGTGCAGCGCTATTTTGTCCCCGATTTCTTCCAGTTCCGGTTGGTGCCCCGCCAGGCCCTGCCCGCCAGCGCCAGGCACAGTCGAGAAATCAGGCGACGGAGCACGAGAGGGAGCACGGGGTGAGAGTTCCATGGAACAGGTTCTAGGCCTGCGGTGCACCATCTGCGGCGCCGAGTACGCGCCGGATGAGGTCGAATACGTCTGCCCCAGGCACGGCGACGACGGCACCCTCGACGTCGTGTACGATTACGAGCAGATCCGGCAGCGTTTTCTGCCCGAGAAGCTGGCCGGCCATCCCGCCCGCTCGATCTGGCGCTACCTGCCCCTGCTGCCCGTGGACGCGGGCACGGCCGCCCGGCTGACGGCTGGCACGGTTCTGGGCAGCGTCGGCTGGACGCCCCTCTACCCCGCGCCCCGCCTGGCCGGCGGCCTGGGCCTGGGGCGGCTGTGGGTCAAGGACGACGGGCGGCAGCCCACGGCATCGTTCAAGGACCGTGCCTCGGCCATCGCCGTGTGCAAGGCCCAGGAGCTGGGCTATGGCGTGGTGACCACGGCCAGCACCGGCAACGCCGCCGCCGCCCTGGCGGGCATGTGCGCCGGCGTGGGCCAGGCCAACGTCATCTTCCTGCCGCGCAGGGCGCCCCAGGCCAAGATCGCCCAACTGCTGGTCTTTGGCTCGCAGGTCCTCCTCGTGGACGGCACCTACGACGACGCCTTTGAGCTGTGCCTGCGGGCGGCCCCCGAGTTCGGCTGGTACAGCCGCAACACCGGTTACAACCCCTACATGAGCGAGGGAAAAAAGACCGCCAGCTACGAGATCTGCGAGCAGTTGACCGCCGCCGCATCGAGCCGCGGGGAGCCGGAGAGCCAGGCGCCCTGGACCGCGCCCGACGTGGTAGTGGTGCCCGTGGGCGACGGCTGCATCATCGGCGGGGTGCACAAGGGCTTCCAGGACCTGCTGGCCCTGGGCTGGATCGAGCGTATGCCGCGCCTCGTGGGGGTGCAGGCGGCCGGCTCGTCGCCCCTGGTGGACGCCTGGGAGCGGGGGCTGGAGGGCTGGGAGATGCAGCCCGTCGAGGCCCACTCCCTGGCCGACAGCATCGTCGCCGGCCTGCCCCGCGACCGAATCAAGGCCCTGCGCGCCGTGCGCCACAGCGGCGGCGCCTTCTTGCGGGTGACCGACGACCAGATCGTGGCCGCCATCCCCGCCCTCGCCCGGGGCTGCGGGGTCTTTGCCGAGCCCGCCGCCGCGGCATCCTACGCCGGCCTGCGAGAGGCAGTGAAGTTGGGCCTGATCCACGCCGGCGAGGAGGTGGTCATCCTGGCCACCGGCTCGGGCCTCAAGGACGTGGCGACTGCCATCAAATCGGTAGGCCAACCCGCCGTCGTGGCGCCAGATCTGGACGCCGTGCGGCGGGCGCTAAACCTGCAATCAGGAGAGTAAGATGATCGATCTGACCATTCGCGAAGAAGCACTGAAGAGGACCGTACAGCGCGCCCGGGAGCGGGACATTGTCATCCCGACCTTTGCCCAGATGAAGGACCCGTCGCTCATCCCCGACAAGATCCGGTCGCGGCTGCGCGACGTGAGCCTATGGGAAGTCAACTCCCTTAACCTGTTCCGCATCACCTGGAAGAATGAGCCCAAAGCCCAGGGCGGCGGCTTTGGCGGCGTAAACTACGTCGAGCTGCCGCCGTCGCTGACGGGCGTGCCGGCGCGCATCATCTGCCTGGTGGGCAAGTGGTTCCCCACGGGCTCGCACAAGGTGGGCGCCAGCTTTGGCTGCCTGGTGCCGCGCCTGGTGACCGGCCAGTTCGATCCCACCTCCCAGAAGGCCGTCTGGCCGTCCACGGGCAACTACTGCCGGGGTGGCGCCTACGACTCGACCCTCCTGGCCTGCGATTCCATCGCCATCCTGCCCGAGGAGATGAGCCGCGAGCGGTTCGAGTGGCTCAGCAAGGTCTCGGGCGAGGTGATTGCCACGCCCGGCTGCGAGAGCAACGTCAAGGAGATCTTTGACAAGTGCTGGGAGCTGACCCGCGAGCGGGGCGACGACATTGTCATCTTTAACCAGTTCGATGAGTTTGGCAACCACCTGTGGCACTATGACATCACGGGCCACGCCATGGAAGAGGTGCTCCAGGCCGAGCTGGGGCCGCGGGACACCTATCGGGGCGTGGTGCTGACCACGGGCTCGGCGGGCACCATCGGCTCAGGCGACTACCTGAAGGAGCTCTTCCCGGCGAGCAAGGTGGGCGCCAGCGAGGCCCTCCAGTGCCCGACGCTGCTCCTGAACGGCTTTGGGGGGCATCGCATCGAGGGCATCGGCGACAAGCACGTTCCCTGGATCCACAACCTGCAGAACACCGACCTGGTGGTGGCCATCGACGACGATGCGTGCATGAACCTGGTGCGGCTCTTTAACGAGCCGGCCGGCCGCCGCTACCTGGCGGGCAAGGGCGTGCCACAGGACCTGGTCGACAGGCTGGACCTCATGGGCATCTCCAGCATCGCCAACGTCCTGTCGGCCATCAAGTTCGCCAGGTGGTACGAGCTGGGCGAAAACGACGTCGTCCTCACCGTCTGGACCGATTCCATGGAGCTGTACGGCAGCCGCCTGCGCGAGTTGCGCCAGGAACACGGCGAGTATGGCGAGGTCGACGCGGCGGCCGACTACCACCGCTATCTCCTGGGTTGTGGCATCGAGCACGTGGAGGAGCTGGGCTACTGGGATCGCAAGCGGATCCACAACCTGAAGTACTACACCTGGGTGGAGCAGCAGGGAAAGACCTACGAAGAAATCTGCGCCCAGTGGGACCCCGAATACTGGCGTGAGATTTTCGAAGAAGAGGCCGCCCAATTCGATCAACTGATCGAAGGCTTCAACAAGCAGGTCGGCTTAGGCGAATAAAAAGAAGCCGCAGATTTCGCAGATGAAAAAACAAAAATCAATAATTTTGAAGAACCTACAATTGCATGTGTCTGCATTTATTATGATTTCATCTGCGTAATCTGCGTCATCTGCGGCTTCCATTGGTTTTTTGGCGGCTGTGCTTATCCACATAATCCATTTTTTTTCACCGGCTTATCCTGATCCGTCTATCCACGGAACCCCATGCCCCGCATCCTGATCCAGAACGGAACCCTGCTCACCTTCGGACGCCCTTGCCGTGTGCTCGAAGGGCACGCCATTCTGATTGAAGGCGGTTTCATCGCACGGATCGCGCCTGCGGCTGCGATTCCCGGTCCCTTCGACCGAGTGCTGGATGCCAAGGGCAAAATCGTAATGCCCGGCCTCGTGAATGCCCACATGCATTTCTATTC
>DAOUHB010000238.1:0-4008 GCA_034428935.1 Anaerolineae bacterium
GGCCTTATCATTGCAGAGGGAGGGAAACAGCAATGGACGCAACGAGCGGCACGGGCGGCACGGTGAGCCCCTTTCCGAAGGGGGGATTTCGCTACAGCAAGTTTGTTGTGGACCGCGACGAATGGCAGGAGTTAATCGCGTTCTACGCGGCCCAGGGCAACACGGGCGCCACTCTTCCAGAGGATCCGGAATGGAGCGGCGCGGCCGAGGCGGCAGCTCGCGCCATCCTCGCCGGATGGGAAAGGGGCAGCGATGGACAGCCGGGCGAAAGCTGAGCGTGCGGCGGCGCTGGCCAGGGGGCGGGCCATCGGGGCGCCCCTGGGCGGGCGAGCGGTGGCCAGCAAGCGACCGCCGGCGACCTGCCCAAAATGCGGGCGGAGCATGGCCGGGCGGAGCTGGCATAGCTATCTAGGGCACCTGGGCTTGCATGGCCTGGCCGATGCCCATTTTGACGGCGACCTCGAAGCGGCACAAACCCGGCTGCGGGAAAACGGCCTGGCCAAGCAAGACCCGGCGCCGGGCAACGGCGCCTTTGCCGAGTATCGCCCCGTCGTGGGCGACGGCCTACCATTCTGAGGGGGTGAGCATGACACAACGGCGAGTATTGGCCATTGCGAACCAAAAAGGGGGCGTGGGCAAGACGACCACAACCTTGAACCTGGGGGCGGAGCTGGTCAACCGGGGGCGGACCGTGGTGCTGGTAGACTGTGACCCCCAGCACTCGTTGACCGTGGCCCTGGGCGTCGACGCGGCCGATAGCAGCCTTGCCGAGGTGCTGGGCGACCATCGGCCGGGCAGCAAGAAAGTGTCCGAGGTGATCCGCAAGATTCGCGAGAACGGCGGCCGCCTGTGGCTGGTGCCCTCCGACATTGCCCCGGAGGTATCAAGCCTGGGGATGATGAACCGGATAGGTCGCGAGCAACTTCTGAAGCAGGCCCTGTCGGTGGTCCGCGCCGAGTACGTCCTGATAGACTGCCCGCCCTCGCTGGGGCTGCTGACGGTCAACGCCCTGGTGGCGGCCGATCGCGTGTTGGTGCCTGTGCAAGCCGAGTACCTGGGCTTGCGCGGCCTGGCCCTCTTCTGGCAAACGATGCAGGCGGTAGAGCCCTTGAATCCGCGGTTGCGGCTGCTGGGGATCCTGCCGACCATGACCCGGCACACCAAACACCACGGGGAGATCCTGGGCACGCTGGACAAGATCAAGGCCCATCGTTTCGAGCCGATCCCCCTCTCGGTGCGGGCCAGCGAGGCCCACGCGGCCGGGCGGGCGGTTTCGGCCCTGGACGGTGACAACGCTGTGGCCCAAGCTTACGCGGCCCTGGCCCGGGAGGTAGAGCGGCTATGGTAAAAGAGGACCGGGAGATTGTAGACCGGCGACTCGAAGAGGCCCTTGACCTCTTCCAACCTACGGCCCGGCAGGAAGAGGCGGCGGAGCAGGCAGGGGCGGCCGGGGCAACGCGCAAGAGCCGCCAGTGGGACCGGGAAAACCCGGCCTTTGCGTTCCGCATCTCGCCCGAGGACAACGAGCGAATAGCGGAGCTGGCCGAACGGTTGGAGGTGACGCGCGACGCCCTGGGCGCCGGCCTGATTCACGCAGCCCTTGAAGCGGTCGACGTCGGGCACCTGGTCCTGGACGTGAAGCGCGAGCCGGCGACGAAACGGGACCGGTTGGGCCGGTTGCGAACAACCGTGTTTTTCACGGTTTCGGGAACGTGGAACTTTGAGGGAGATTCCGCAGAGTGAAGACAGACGCAGCGTTAACGCAGCATGGACGCAGCGTCAACGCAGCGTCAACGCAGCGTTAACGCAGCGGTCAAGGGTTGGAAAAGTGGCCGTAGGATGCCCCAGGAATGGGCGGCGCAAAAAACGTGGCAGTTAGTACGGCGATCTGGTTTTGGACATTCTGGGGCCATCTGACAGGAAAGAGGGGTGCAAGGTGAGCAGTCAGTTACAGACAAGAGCGGGCCGATACACGCCCCGCCGGGAGCGCCCGGAGCTGTGCGACAGGGCAGCCCAGGAGCTGGGGTTGACAAACGTTGTGTACCGGCGGTTTCCGGAAGGGGAGTTTGTGGCCGGCGACAGAAACGGCGATCACCTGCTTTTCTGTGCCCGGACCTTTGCGCCCATCCGGCCGGCGCCGGTGCCCCTGGGTGAGAGGGCAGAGCAGGGGCGGCTTGACCTATGAGCTGCCAGCGGTGCGCGGCCCTCGAGCGCGAGCTTGACCGGATGGGGCGCGACCTCCAGGAAGCGCAAGACAAGATCGACCTGCTAGAGCGGGCGCTAGAGCGGATCGTCAACCTTTGCCTGGACGTGAAAGACCGGGCGGCCCCGGTCCTGGGCAAGCGGTCCGGTGTACCGCGCGGCCTATGGTCGCGAGTGAAGGGGCGCGTCGACGTGGCCGACCTGGTGCTGCGCGTGTTAGGTGGCTGAAAACATGGCTGAAAACCTGGCAGTTTATCCTTTTGACCCTGTTTCTGGACGTAACGGGAAAGGGGAGAACATGAACAGCACGGCGCGACGCTACGGCCGGATCATGGCTGCCCTCTATGGGCAGCAGCAGATCCGGGGTAAGATCGTCAAGGTGACGCGCGGCGCCCGGCACCTGGCCCTGGGGGTGCGACTGGCCGACCCGCTGAAGCTGAGCGCGGCGCTGGCCCTCGCGGAGCCTATCGCCCTGGCCTGTCGGTGCCCGGCGGTCCTGGCCCAACGGTCACAGGCCGATCCCGGTTTGGTGGCCTACCAGTTTCAGCTTGCCGAGCGGGCCTGGCTGGACGTGACGCGGGGTGACGTGCGCGGCCTGGGCGTGGGCCTGGGAGAGGGGCAGCGCCAGATCGACTTTTCTTTCAGCCCGCCCCACGCCGGGGTATTCGGCACCACGGACGCCGGCAAGAGCGAGGCCGTCAAGAGCATCCTCGCGGCGCTGTTCTGCGCCCATCAGCCGGGGGAGCTGGCGGCCGTCGTCGTTGACCCAAACCATGACTTTGACGACTTCTCCAATTGCGCCCACCTCGCGGCGCCCATCGACCACGGCGCCGGCCAGGCCCTCACCTGGGCGGGGCAAGAGCTGGCCCGCCGGGTAGAGGCCAACGTCAAAGACGGCCCGCGTTTGGTGGTGGTCATCGACGAAGCAGAAGCGGCCCTGGCCAGGGATGGGGCGGCCCTGGAGGTGGCCCGGAGCATCGCGACGACCGGCCGCAAGTACCGGGTTAACCTGGTCATCGGCACGCAAGACGCCAAAGAATCGACGTTGCCCGGCCTGGTCAAGCTGGTGAACAACCGGTGGGTTGGCCTGGTGGCCAATGCCCAGGTGAGCGCGACCCTAACGGGGCAGGCCGGGGTAGAGGCCCACAAACTGACGGGACACGGCGACTTTGCCCACGTGGCCGGGGCCGTGGTGGAACGTCTACAATTCGCCCTGGTGCGACCGGCCGACCTGGAGCGGCTGCCCAGGGTGCCCGAGGTGCCCGCGCCCGAGGTGGAGCCCGAGGACACGCCGGCGGTCATTAACGCCCGGGGAGCCGGGCGGCCGCCCGTGGAGGTGACGCCGGGCAAGGTGGCCACCTACCTGTATCACGGCTGGAACAACATATCGCGGGCACAGGCCCGCGAGCACCTGGACTTGAGCCGGACGGCCCACGAGAAGCACGTGGATTTTGCCCGCGATCTGCGCGAGGCCCTGGACTATCTCGAAGAGCACGAAGGGGGGTATATCGAGTGAACGAGGAAAAGCAAGGTGTAACGCAGTGGGGCTTCTATGCCCTGTGCGTCAAGGTGGGGGGCGTGCTGTTTGTCGGTGTGGCCCTCTTCCTGCTGGCCAGGCAGGGCGACGCGGCCGCGATCGCCATCCTGGCCGGGTTGGGAACCCTGGTGCTGGCCGGCCTGGGCTTTGGGGCTGCCCTGCTGATTATCGACCGGCAGCACCAGGCAGAGCAGCGGCGATTTACAGCCAACGCTCGCGAGAACCTGGCCTTTTTGGAGCAGCAGGCGAGGGTACAGGGGCTGCTGCTG
>DAOUHB010000239.1:0-6849 GCA_034428935.1 Anaerolineae bacterium
CGGGTCTCCCTGCGAATCGATCCACACCGGCTCGATCTTGTACTTGCCGATCTGCCAGTCGATGGCGTCAAAGGCCATCGTCGCCGCTGCCCTGAACTCGTCCCCCGTCCGGGCACTGGCACCGCTCAACGGCGCCAGCACGCCCAGCTTGAAGACCTCCGTGGCCTCTTCGCCCTCGGCCGGGGCCGCTGCCGTTGGGGCCTCCGCAGCGGGTTCCCGGGTCGCCTCTCCCTCGGGTGCCTCCGGTGCCTGGGTGGCTTCGGGCGCAGGGGTCGCCCCGCAGCCCGCGATGCCGAACAACAGGGTTACTACGATCAGCCAGCTCCACAGTCGCAAATTCTTCGACTTCATGATATCTTCCCTCCTTGGTTTCGTATCAATGCCGCGTCGCCGGTATCTTCCGGCCGCGCAGCCGAAATCCCAGACGCTCGTCCCAGCAGCATCACCTCCTCCGCAATGATCCCATCCGCCCTACGGACCCACGGATGGGTATGCGCCGCACACTCCATGCCTAGAAACAGCTCTCGTAAATCTTGATATATCCCGCCTTGTCAATGTCCCGCGGGTTGCCCACCGTCTGCGGGTCGTTGAACGCCAGCTCGGCGAGCATCGGAATGTCCTCTTCCGGGATGCCCATATCGGGCAGCGTCGGGATGTTCACATCCTCCGTCAGCCGGGCCACGGCCTCCACGGCCAGCTCTGCCGCCTCCCAGACGCTGAGTCCCCACGTGTTCTCGCCCATGGCCTGGGCGATGCGCGCGTATTTGTGGGGCTCCCCCATATAGTTGAAGGCCATCACCGGCGCCAGCAGCGCCGCCGTCAGCTCTCCGTGGGGCAGGTTGTAGACGCCGCCGGCCGTCTGGCTCATGGCGTGGACCGCGCCGGCGCTCTCCGTGCCATAGCTCATGCCGGCCAGCATGGCCGCCATCGACATCTTGTAGCGCGCCTCCACGTTGTGCCCCTGGGCATAGGCCAGGCGCAGCCACTGGGCGCACGTTTCGATGGCCCACAGCGCCACCGCGTCGGGCCACGGTTGCGCGTAGCCGCAGGTGTAGCACTCGATGGCGTGCGTCAGCGCATCCATGCCCGTGCCGGCCGTCACCCGCGGAGGCATGCCCACCGTCAGCACCGGGTCGATGAGCGCCACGTGGGCGGCGATGAGGCCCGTGCCTCCCACGTTGTACTTGATCTTGCGCTTCGGATCCGTGATGACCGCCCACAGCGTCACCTCGCTGCCCGTGCCCGCCGTCGTCGGCACCGCGATCATTGGCGGGATGCGCTTCTTGATGGGCTGCGGGTCCGCCCACTCGTAGTCCAGGATCGAGCCGCCGTTTTGCGACACGACCCCGATGGACTTGGCCGTATCCATGGGGCTGCCACCGCCAAAGCCGATGAGGCCATCGCAGCCCTCGGAGGCAAAGATGGCGGCCGCGTCGTCCACCAGCTTGATGTCGGGGTTGGGTACCACACCGTCAAACAGCACATAGTCGACGTTGCCCGCCTTCAGGCTGTCCATCGCCTCGTTGACCAGCCCGGCGTTGACCAGGCCCTTGTCGGTGACGAGCATGGGCCGCTTGCTGCCCAGCGCCTTGATCTGGTCGGCCAGGAGCTGGATCGCTCCCGGGGCATGCTTCACGACGGTTGGCACTTCGAATGAACGCAGATTAATCATTTCGTGTTCTCCTCGACGAGATTATAAATTGTGTACAGGGGCACGGACAGGCACGCCATCACGTCCTCTGGACCTCTTCCACTTCTTCGTACCAGCGCACCCGGGTTCCCACCCGGGCCCTCATCTTCCAGGCCATTGTCTTGGGCGCGTCGTCCATTGCCTTTTGCAGGCTGATGATGCGCCGCTTGATCGCCTGCGCCTCGTCGGGCGACAACGCCACCTCGCCCTCGTCCAGGCAGGACCGCAGCTTGGCCGCGTTGAGCGAGATCGTCGTGTACAGCCCCCAATCCTTTGCGCACAAGCCGGCAATCAGATCGGAGTTGATCGTGCTGTCATCCCCCGGACCCACCTCGTGGTACAGCAGCAGCGCCAACAGATCGAGGACGTCTTTACGATTGAGCTGCACGATCTGCGCCTTGGACAAGAACAGCTCCGCCAGCGGGATCGTCAGCGGCTCCACGTCGAGCCGATCCGCCAGGGGCAGGGTGTGGCACATCGTGAACTCGCCGATAAAGACGTCGACCTGGCGGCCCTGCGCCTCGTCGTACCAGAGCTGCCGGCGGTCGCCGCTCAACGTGTTGAACGTCTTGTTGGGGATATAGCCCATCTCGGGCAAGAAGCTCAACAGCATTTTGGCGCCCGCCTTGTCCGTGACAAAGTCAATGTCAGGGTACTTGCGCTCCAGGGCGGGATGGATCGTTTGTGGGCACTGGACCTTGATCGCCAGCCCCCCCAGCAGCCGTAAGAAGATCCCCTGCGCTTGCGCCTGCGCAATCAGGCGATGCATCTCTGCTTCGAGGTCGGGTAATGTGCTCATTCGAAACCTTTCCCTGCCATTTCACACAAGGGGGACAGAGGTGCCTCTGCCCCCCTTCTCACATCTTGCCGGTCAGTCTATTCGACCGGGATTTCCTCATAGATCTTGTCAATGTTGATGCCCTGCCGCTTCCGGTACGCCTTGAATCCCAGGTAGATGGCCAGCGCCAGCAGGTACATCGACAGCATATAGATCACCGAGCTCGTATTCGACAGACCAATGCCGTACAGCGCATTGGGGTCGATGAGCCACTGGTAGAGCAAAAAGAGCAGGAACGCGGCAAAGATCACCCCCGCCACCGTGATGAGCGGAATGCCCGCGATCTTGTACTTCGCGATGGGCGACGCATTGTATAGATCCTTCTTGATGTACGGCAACAGGATGGCGGCGATGGTCGTGCCCAGGTACATCACGGCGATGACCAGCGTCGAGCAGAGCGTGAGCGTCTGGAAGTTAAAGACGTTCCAGGCGAACAGCGCCGCCACCACCAGCGCCGGCAACACCATCAGCAGCAGCGCATAGATCGGCGTCCGCGTCCGCGGCTCCACCTCCGCCACCTTTTCCGGCAGCAGCCGGTCGAACGCCGCCGCAAAGATCACCCGCGTCGAGCTGAGGAACACCGTGCCCGACCAGCCGAACCACCAGGCGCTCATGGCCAGGAGCACGATGAACTGGATGATGCGGCTCGGCGTCATGAATACGGCCAGCAGCGCCGGGTACGGCCAAACCGGCAGTGGCGGCGTCGCCTCCGTGTAGCCCCACCGGTAGTTCCACCACGCCCCGTTCGCGTTCATGTACCAGTCCCAGGTGATCGTCTTGTTGATGAGCAGGAAGAACACCGTCCCCAGGACCGTCGTCGCGATGAGCGCCCAACCCATCCCCCAGAAGTTCCGCTTGAAGTCCGTCGCCCCGCGCACCTCGCCGTAGAGCGTCGCCCCCCAGTTCGGCCACAGGTTAAAGAACACCATGTAGGGGATGGCCAGCATCACCAGGCCCAGCGTCCCGCCCCACATCGGGTTGATGGCGCCCGCCTCCTGCCCCACCGCCGTCGTGGCCTCGTAGACGTCCCCGCTCGCTCCAAAGAGCGCCGGCGCCTGCTGCTGGAGCCCGTCCTGGAACAAAGCGTGGTTGCCAAAGAGCAGGAAGGCAAAGACCGCCAGCATGCCCGCGATGGCGATGTAGAAGCAGTACTTCTGAATGCGCGAATACCACTTCATCCCGATGGCGATGTAGAACACCACGATGGCGCACATGATCACCGACGCCACAAAATGGCCCAGCGACGTGTTGCTGAACCACAGCGCCGCGTCCGTCGCCCCCAGGATGCCCAGCAGCGGCGTAAAGAACAACTGCCGGAGCATGTCCGAGTACAGCGGCACCCACAGCCACAGGATGAACCACCAGCCCGTGACCCCCAGCACAAAGCCAATCCCTCCGCCCAGGATACGGCTTTGCCACACGTAATCGCCCCCAGCCCGCGGCATCACCGCGATGAGCGCCGCATAGACCACGATCTCGAACATGATCAACAAGCCGCTGATGAGGAGAGCCGGCAGCATGCCCCCCTCGAAATAGTACATCTGGCTAAAGCTGTACAACCCGAGGGTCACCAGGTTGATGGAGAAGAAGGCGTAGATAAAGGCGTCAAAGACCGACCAGGCCCGGACCAGGCCGGTGGCTTTGCGCAGGAACAACGCTGTACTGCGTTTCGAACTTGAGCTTCGAGCCTTGGCGCTCATTTTGTTCTCCTTTCCTCCTAAATAGGTGCTACAGCTACAAGAACATCCCAGGCAATCGCCTTCCGTCACGCCTCCTTCCCCAGGTCCAGGTCCTGGTGCCGTCCTGACACCGGACGCCCATGCTGGCCGCAGGGTCAGTACCACACCATCCTGCGTCAGGTGCAGGGGGACAGGTGCGGCTACGTCTCCCCGCCCACGGATCAACCCGTCGTTAAAATATACGTCTTGATCTTGTTGCGGGACAGGTTGATGACCGCACCCAACAGCCGCCCCTGCTCGTACATGCTGCCCGGGTTGATGCACAGCGTCTTGCCCAGGCGAACCGCCCCCTTGCCCTCGTGGATGTGGCCGTGCAGCCCCAGGAGCGGCTTGTACTCCATGATCAGATCCCGGACCGCGTGGCTGCCCACCGGCACCAGCGCCCGCCCCCCCAGCATAGGCGTCAAATCCTCCGTCAGCTCCGGCACGTCGTCCAGCGTCGAGCCGTAGGGCGGGCTGTGAAAGTTAAAGACCGCCTGTGACACGTTCTTGAGCTGGCGGATCATTGTCTCGCAGCGCGCGCGCAGCTTGTCCTCTTCTTCTTCGCGATAGGTCTTCCACGGAGTAAAGTTTGTCCAGCCCGAGCTTACCATCTCGTGGTGCTCGTCCAGCTCGACGACACGTCCCTCGGCCATCTGCACGTGCCTGGACGTGCAGATCAGATCGTCCAGCTCGAACATGTCATCGTTGCCCGGCGCCACGTAGCAGCGAACGCCCGTGCCTTCCAGCTTCTCGTCCGCATAGGCCAGCCACTGCTCCGCCGTCTTGAGCACCTCCCGGGCAAAGATGTCGTCCACCAGCGCCGGGTCCTCGTTGAGCGCCTCGATCTCGTCCGGCGTCGTGCGGTACGGATAGTAGCCCCGGCTCTTGATCTGCTTTTCCATCTCTGCGACTGCGGCTTCGCCGTGCAGCATCGATTCCTGCTCCAGCAGGACCGCCTTGAACCGGTCACCCCCCTGGTGCACGATGGGCACGATGGCCTTACCCGTCATATCGCCGCCGAGGATGATCACGTCCGCCTGGTAGAACTTGGCCGCGCTGATAAACTTTTTCCAGCAGATCTCCGAACCGTGAACGTCCGTCGCGAAAAAGATAGTCGTCATCCTATTGGCCCTGCTCCGCCAGGAGCCAGTTTCTGGCGCTGGCGATACCCCTTCAGGTACCGCATGGCGTAATCGTCGCGGCCCAGCGCCAGGTCCGCCGCCAGGATGTAGGGACGGACCTTGGCCGCGTCCACGATGGGGCAGTTCAGGCCCCGCGCAATGGCCATGGCCAGGAATGCCCCGTTAATGATCTCGCGCTCCGGCAGGCCGAACGACACGTTGCTCGCCCCCAGCGCCAGGTTGACGCCCAGCTTTTCCTTGACCAGGCGGATCGCCTCCAGCGTGATCCAGCCCGCCTGCGAATCGGCGCCCACCGTCAGGGCCAGGCAGTCGATGAGGATATTCTCGGGCGGGATGCCGAGCTTGCCGGCCCGCTCCACGATCTTGGCGGCCACCGCCAGGCGCCCTTCCGCCGTCGGCGGGATGCCGTCGTCGTCCATGGCCAGGCCGATGACCGCCGTCCCGTATTCCGCCACCAGCGGCAGGACCCGCTTCATGCTCGCTTCTTCGCCGTTGACCGAGTTCACCAGCGGCTTGCCGTCCGGGTTCAGCTCCTTGTGTGCCGCCAGGGCCGCCGCCAGCGCCTGTCCGTCCGCCGTATCGATGGCGACGGGTACGTCCGCCGTCTCCATCACCAGTCGGACCGCCCTGGGCAGCAGGTCCACCTCGTCGACTCCCGCGGCCCCCACGTTGACGTCCAGGATGTCGGCGCCCGCCGCCACCTGCCCCAGCGCCTCCCGTCGCACGACCTCCATGTCGCCGGCCACCAGCGCGGCCGCCAGTTTCTTCTTGCCCGTCGGGTTGATGCGCTCGCCGAGGATGACCGTCGGCCGGCCATCGGCGATGACCACCTTCTTGCCCTTACCCTTCAGTACAGTCTCCATGAGATGTCGGACCTCCTCTTCTAATCGGTATCCAGTTTCACAGGACAGCGCGAAGCTCCTGCTGAAACTCCAGAATGTGCTGCCGCATGATCGCCTCCGCCGCGTCCTCGTCCCGCGCTTCCAGTGCCGCCGTGATCTCCACGTGCTGCTCCATGGCATGGCGCACCGTGCCCAGGCGGTCGAGCACCATATGCCACAGGCGAAAACTCAACGCGTGCAGGCGTCGCAAAATGTCGGCCACGAACTCGTTGTCCGCCGCCTGGTAGAGCATATCGTGAAAGCGCTCGTCGATATACATCAACCCGCGCCGGTCGGTATCGGAGACGTAGAGCAATTGACCGGTGATGGCTTTCATCTCGCTTAATTGCTCGGGCAGGATGCGCTGCGCCGCCAGGCGAGCGCAGAATCCTTCAAGCACGAGGCGCACCTCGAATACTGTAGTTTCGCCAATTTTGGCGTATCGCACCTTTAAAACTGACGCAAAGACGGCAACTTGAGCACTCGGCCGTAGCCCGGAGAAACGGGAAAAGAGGAGGTGGGGAACACCTCCTGGACGGCTGTCTGGCTATGGCTGATGGGACGCGGTTCTGGTTAA
>DAOUHB010000240.1:0-58058 GCA_034428935.1 Anaerolineae bacterium
GCCTTGACAGCGGCCCAACAGTGAAGGCTGGCGGGGCAGATCCCAGGCCTGGTAGGCCGGCGATCTGGCGATCCCCGGCGAGCTTGCTGGGAGTAGCCGACTTTGCAGCGGCCCTGCACATCAATATTGAGGACTGGACAAGCCCGAACATTTGCACCACACTGTTCTCTGCCGGCCCAAGGACAGGAATCCCAAAAGATTTTCGTTTTCGACCTTGACAGGGCGCCAAACAGGTGGTTATATAGAGGAGAGCACGCGCATAAATTTACATCGAACAAGGAGAGGAACATGGCAGACACGCCGGCGGGGAGCAGCCCCGTGAACGAACAACTCAGCCCCTTGGCAGCCGGCCGGGCCGGGCGCTGCACCCTCCCCCCGCTCGAGTCCAGGGCCGGAACCGTAGAGATCGAGAGAAATCGATCCGAAGAGGCATGTGCGGATCAGGCGCAAACCCTCTCCGCTTCGCACCCCGGCAGGCAGGCACCCTCAGGGAAGAATAGAGAATAAAAGGTCTCTCTATATATCTTCTTATCTATTTTCTCTACACAAGTTATTGTAAAGTTAACGCCCCCACGAGCGTTCATAAGCAACACAACACCCATAACACTCCGCACCGCGGTGCAATCGCACCTGTTCCCCGCCCGCCTTTACATGCCCGCCAAGGCAGTGTATAATGGGCACCGACGGAGACGAGCGTTCCTTGAGCATCATCGGCCTGGCTTTCCGCATCGCGTACCTACTGAGCCGCCACTTCTGGCTGGCCTGGCCCCTCTCCCGGTGGCTGGGCCTGGCCCTCTTTGTCCTGGCCCTGTGGGCGGCCAGGTACTGGTGGCCCAACCTGGCGCCCGCCACGGGCTTTTTCCTCGCCTGGCTGGCCTACGTGGCCTTCCTGGCCGTGGCGGGCCGCAGCCGGTTCCTGCACTTCCGTCCCCGGCCGGGCGCCCAACCCCACACCGACGGCCCGGTCCCGCCCCTGGCCAAGCTGGAGCTGGTGCCGGCCCGGGCCAGCGGCTGGTTCGCCGTCGAGGGCCAGGGCCAATACTATGTCGACCTCGACGCCGATTTCGAGACGACGGGCACCCGCGAGCACGTCGTCCTGGCCCGCGTCCACCCCTCCCGCCTCCTGCTCCTGGCCAACTGGCCCTCCCACGAGATCGGCTGGTGGTACATTTTTGTCGAGCCCTCGGCCATCCGCGGCCTGCGCCTGGGCCACCTGCACTTTGGCCTGAAGCCGCGCCTGGCACTGCGCGTGGACTATTCACTCAAGCTGGAAAAGAAGGAACGGTTGGAGAGTGTCATCCTGACCTTCCCCGACGCCGTCAACCTGTGCCGCGTCTGGGAAGACCTGGCTCGCGACGCGCCGCCCGCTGCGGCCGTCCAAGGAGGAAAATCATGTCGTCAGAAAGGACCGTGACCCGAAACGTCGTCGTCGACGCCACTCCCCGCCTGGTCTTTCAAGTGCTCACCGAGACCGGGAACCTGCGCGACTGGTTCTGCGACACCGCCTGGAGCGATCCCCGCCCCGGCGGCCGCTACGCCCTCCACTGGGCCCAGGGCTACCACGTGGAGGGACGCTTCCTGGAGATCGATCCGCCGCGCCGCGCCGTCGTCTCCTGGCACGGCACGGGCGAGCCCGGCGAGACCAGGGTCGCCTTCGAGCTGCAAGAGCAGGACGGCGGGGTCAACGTGCAGGTGGTGCACAGCGGCTTTGGCCCGGGCAGCGAGTGGGACGAGGCCGAGGCCCAGGCCCGCCGCGGCTGGGACGCCGGGCTGGAGAACCTGAAGTCGACCGTCGAGACAGGCATCGACCTGCGCACCGCCCGGCAGCCCTTCCTGGGCATCCACCTCGACCTGCTCACGCCGGAGCGTGCCGCCAGGGAGAACATTGCCGCCCAATGGGGCATCTATGTCGAGGGCGTGGTGGACGGCAGCGGCGCCCAGGCCGCCGGGCTCGGCCATGGCGACGTCATCGTCTCCCTGGGCGGCATGCCCACCAACAGCTTTGAGGAGCTGGGCGCGGCCCTTCGCGCCCGGCAGGCAGGCGACACCGTCGAGGTCGAGCGCGTCCGCGGCCAGGCCCGCGACACGCTGCAGGTCACCCTGGGTTCCCGCCCCCAGCCGGAGCTGCCCGACAGCGCCCCCGCCCTGGCCGACCGCCTGGCCGAACGGCAGCGAGAGGCCAACGACGCCCTGCGGGCCGTGCTGGAGAACGTCTCCGACCAGGAAGCCTCCCTCTCGCCGGGCGAGGGCGACTGGTCCGTCCGCGAGGTGCTGGCCCACCTCTCGGAGAACGAGCGCGCCTTCCAAATGATCCTGAGCAACCTGGCGGTCACCGGATATCTCGACGGGGGTCCCTTCTATCCCGACGAAATCCCCGGCCGGCTGGAATCCATCCTGATCGTCACGCCCACGGTGCAGGGGCTCCTGGACCGCTTCCTGGTCGACGAGGCCGAGTCCGAGGCCTTTGTCCGGCGCCTGCCCGAGACGGCCGTGGCCTACAAGGCCCGCTTCCGGCGCATCGCCAACCAGGTGCTGGCCCTGCCCGACCACGTCGTGCAACACGTAGAGCAGATCCGGCAGGCCCTGGCGGGGGTGCGCGACCGATGAGCCCGAGTCCCGAGACCATGCCCCAGGGGCCGGAGGAACCCGCCGCCACGGAGCCGGCGGCCGGCTCCTTTTCCCTGAAGCAGCTCGCCGACATCGCCCGCTCCCTCGGGCTGCGGGCCGGCGTGGGCCGGCTGATCTATCCCCTGCGCCAGCGCTACTACGAGGCACGCTTCCGGCCCGGCGAGGCCGGGCCCCGCTCCCTGGCGGGCGCGGCGCGCACCCTGCTGTACAGCCCGGATGAGCCGGACGACCGGCCCCTGGGCCGCCTCCTTGACCACCACCTCGACGGCCACCGCCTGGACCTGGTCTGCGAGAACGGCGCCGTCCGCCTGGAGTTCCTGGCCGCGGGCATCGCCCGCCTGCGCCTCGTGGGCCCGGGCGACCACGCGCCGCCCTTTTCCTACGCCCTCGACCCTGACGCCCGCCCGGAGCCCCCGCCCGTGGAGCTCGCCGAAAGCGCCGAGGGGCTGGAGGTCCGCACCGCCCTGCTCACCTGCCGCGTGGCGCGCGATCCGTGCCGCACCAGCTTTTACGACGCCGAGGGCAACCCCCTGGCCGAGGCGGCCGAAGGGCTGGGCTTTCGCGGCCAGGGCGCCTACTACAGCCATCGCCTGCGCGAGGCGGAGGCCATCTACGGCCTGGGCGAAAAGGCCTTCGGCCTGAACCTCCGCGGCCTGCGCCTGGAGATGTGGAACTGCGATCCGGAGAGCTACGCGCCGGGCCAGGACCCCCTCTACGCCTCCATCCCCATGCTCGTCGCCCTGCGCGACGGCCGGGCTTGCGGCCTCTTTTTCGACAACCCGGGCGCTGCCCGCCTGGACCTGGGCCGGGCCCGGGCCGACACGCTGCGCTACGAGGCCGACACGGGCGAGCTGTGCGCCTACGTCATGGCCGGCCCCGGCATCGCCGACGTCCTGGAGCGCTACACGGCCCTCACGGGGCGCATGCCCCTGCCGCCCCGCTGGCTCCTGGGCTACCACCAGAGCCGCTGGAGCTACTATCCCGAGGACCGGGTGCGCGAGCTGGCCGCCGAGCTTCGCGAGCGCAGCATCCCCTGCGACGCCATCCACCTCGACATTCACTACATGGACGGCTACCGCGTCTTTACCTGGGACCCGGAGCGCTTTCCCAATCCCGCGGCCTTGCTGGCCGACCTGCGGCGCCAGGGGCTGCGCACGGTGTGCATCGTCGACCCCGGCGTCAAGGTGGACCCCGGCTATGCTGTCCACGACGAGGGCCTGGCGCGCGATGCCTTCTGCCGCCTGCCCGACGGCAGTCTCTTCCAGGGGCCGGTCTGGCCGGGCCTGTGCTACTTTCCCGACTTTACCGCGGCCCCTGTCCGCCGGTGGTGGGGCGAGCTGTACCGCCCCCTCCTGGAGGCCGGCGTCTCGGGCTTCTGGAACGACATGAACGAGCCGGCCATCTTTGGCGGCGGCATGCCCGGCGTCGTGCAGCACAGCTACGAGGGCCGGGGTGCGAGCCACGGGGAGGTGCACAACGTCTACGGCCTGCAGATGGCCCGCGCCAGCGCCGAGGGGCTGCGGCGGCTGGCCCCCAACGAGCGGATACCCCTCATCAGCCGTTCGGGCTATGCCGGGCTGCAGCGCCACGCCATGCTCTGGACCGGCGACAATCACTCTACGTGGGCCCACCTGCGGCTGGGTGTCAGCATGTGCCTGAACCTGGGCCTCAGCGGCCTGGCCCTTTGCGGCCCCGACGTGGGCGGCTTTGCCGGCGACTGCGGCGGCGAGCTCCTGGCGCGCTGGACGCAGGTGGGCGCCCTGACTCCCTTTTTCCGCAACCACGCCGCCCTGGGCACCACCCCGCAAGAGATCTGGCGCTTTGGCGAGCCCTACGAGTCCATCTGCCGGCGCTGGATCGAGCTGCGCTACCGTCTCTTGCCCTACATCTACACGGCGGCGTGGCAGGCCGCCCGGAGCGGCCTGCCCATGATGCGCCCCCTGGCCCTCGCCTTTCCCGGCGACCTGCGGACCTATTCCCTGGACGACCAGTTCCTCCTGGGCGACTCGCTCCTGGCCGCGCCGGTGATGCGGCCCGGCCGGCGAGGGCGCCGCGTCTACCTGCCGGGCGGACCCTGGTACGACTTCTGGACCGGCCGGCTCCTGAGCGGCGAGGTCGAGGCCGACGCGCCTCTGGAAAGCATGCCCCTCTACGTCCGGGCGGGCACCGTCCTGCCCATGGGCCCGGTGATGCAGCACACGGGCGAGTGGCCCCCCGAAACGCTGGGACTGCACGTCTATCCCGGCGACGGCGAGAGCTGGCTCTACGACGACGACGGCCACAGCACGGACTACCGGGCGGGCCACTTCCAGGTGACCCGCTTTGCCTGCGCCCGCCTGCCCGGGGGCGGCCTGGCCCTGCGCCGGGAGACGGAGGGCCCCTTCGACCCCGGCTACCGGCGCTTCGAGCTGACCTTCCACGGGCTGGAGGCCCCGCCGGGGCGCGTCCTCCTGGACGGCGAGCCCGTCGAGGCCGCCTTTGACGCCGGCAGCTCGACGGCCACCCTGACCGTCGACGCCGGCACCTGGAGCACCGTCGAGATCCGCTGACCCGCCCGACAGGGCAGAAAGGAGATCCGTATGAAGGGCGACGACCACCGGCCTGTCCCCTCCGAGGCGCTGGACAACCTGCGCCAGCCCATGCCCCTGGGCCTCAAGCTCAGGCTCCTGGCACGCAACACCTGGCTCAAAATCCGCAACCGCTCCACCTGTTGCGGCCACCCTGGCGAGCCCGGTTGCTGACGCGCCGCCAAGAACACCCCGTGAGGGTGCCATGAACGCCGAGCGCAAGGCCAGGCTGCTGCACATGTTCAACGACGCGGCCCCCATCTCTCGCATGCTGGGCATGCGGCTGTCGTTCACCCCCGAGGGCAACGCCGTCGTCGACCTGCCCTACAACCCCGCCCTGAACCACGCCGCGGGCGGGGTTCACGGCGGCGTGTATGCCACGCTCATGGACAGCGCCGGCTGGTTCACCGCCGCCGCCGCCCGCAACGAGGACGCCTGGATCGCCACCGCCGAGATGTCCATCCACTTCTTGCAGCCCGTGGCACGTCGCGCGCTGCGGGCCGTCGGGCGCCTGATCAAGGAGGGCAAGCGCCAGGACGTGGCCGAGGTGCACCTGTACGACGACGCCGGGAACCTGGTCGGGCACGCCACCGGCACCTTTGTCCTCCTCCCCGGCGTCGCCCTGGAGGGCGGGGAAGCCGGTCGCTGACAAGATGTACCCGCACTTGTATCCGCGCCCTGTATCTGGATACATGGACACCGGGCGCGCTTTGTGCTATTGTGCATAAAGGAGAACCGGACAGAGCAAGCCTCTCGGTTCCGGAACCTTGCGGTTCCACCCACCCATGCTTGGAGCGGGACAATGGCCAGGAGCACGAACGGCAATCCAGACATCGTCGAGACCCGAAACTTGACCAAGGAATTCAGCGGCGACGTCGCCGTCAACAACCTCAGCTTCCAGGTGCCGGCCGGCCAGATCTTTGGCCTCATCGGGCCCAGCGGCTGCGGCAAGACGACCACCGTCCGGCTGCTGACGGGCGTCTACCGCCCCACGTCAGGCGGCTCCCGGGTGCTGGGCGAGGATCCCCAGCGTTTCTCCCAGACCGCCCGGTCCAGGATCGGCTACATGCTCCAGCACTCGGTCCTCTATCCCGACCTGACCGTGTGGGAGAACATCAATTTCGCCAGCGCCATCTATGGCATCGGGCCCAGGCGGGGCAAGCAGTTGCGCCGCGCCCTCGAATTCGTGGAGCTGGACGAGCACCGCCACAAGACCGTGAACAACATCTCGGGCGGCATGAAGCGCCGCCTCAGCCTGGCCGCCACCCTGGCCCACGACCCCGCCCTCCTCTTCCTCGACGAGCCCACGGCGGGCGTCGATCCCGTGCTGCGCCGCAAGTTCTGGGACCACTTTGCCCGCTTGCGCGACGAGGGGCGGACGCTCCTCGTCACGACCCAGTACGTCGGCGAGGCGGCCTATTGCGACCTGGTGGCGGTGATGCAGAACGGCCGGCTGCTCTTCGTGGATACCCCCAGCGGCCTCCGCCTGCAGACCTATGGCGGCGAGCTGGTCGACCTGCGGGCCACCAGCTACTTTGACCCCGCGGTGTTTGACAGCCTCGTCGCCGTGGAAGGGGTCCGCGACATCAGGCGGGTGGACCCGTCGCACCTGCGCCTCGTCGTGGAAGACGCCGGCACCGTCATGCCCCGCCTCATCGAATGGTCCCAGGCCCAGGGCGTCGGCATCCAGTCCGTCGAGGAGTATCAGCCACCATTCGACGACGTCTTTGTCCACCTCATCGAGCAACAGGGGATTCCCGCCGATGCGTAGCATACTCCGCTTCCTGGTCCGCACCAGCTCGTTCATCCGCAAAGAGATCGTCGAGATCCTGCGCCAGCCGCGCCTGCTCATCACCCTGGTCCTGGGCCCGTTCCTGATCCTCCTCCTGTTTGGCCTGGGCTACAGCTCCAATCCCATCCCAGTGCGGGCCATGTTTGTCATCCCCGAGGACAGCGAGCTGCGAGAGACCATCGAGGTCGAGGGCACGCAGCTCGTACAACAGATGATCTTTGAGGGCATCACACCCAACCAGGAGCTGGCCGAGGCCCGGCTGCGGGCCGGCCTCATCGACCTGGTCATCGTGGTGCCCGGCAACGTGGAAGAAACCATCCGCGCCAGCCGGCAGGCGACCTTTACCGTCATCCACGACGAGATCGACCCGGTGCGCTCGAACTATATCCAGGCCTTTGCCGGCATTTACGTCAACGAGATGAACCGGCGCATGCTCCGCCGGTTCACGGAAGAGGGCCAGATCCAGGCCTCCACCATGCAGCCCGAGATTGCCGAGGCCAGGGAAAGCGCCGGCGCTATGCGCCGGGCCGTGGAGGCCGACGACGAGGTCGAGGCGCGCCAGCAACTGGACGAGCTGGAGAGCGACGTGAGCGCCCTGGAGGCGGCCCTCCTGGTGGGCGGGCTCGTGATGACGCAGCAAGAAGCGGGCGGCGACGCCAACACCACCGAGGGCCAGGACCCGGCGGACATTGTCGCCGACATGCAGGCCAACATCCAGGAGCTGCGCGAGGGCGAGGGCACCCAGTCGCGCGCCGAAGCCAGCGAAAACCTGGCCGAGATCGAGCAGGACCTGGCGGACCTGGAGACGACCCTCGTGGAGTTTCAGCGCATCGACGCCAACGTCCT
Organism: Anaerolineae bacterium; assembly: GCA_034428935.1. GTDB lineage: Bacteria > Chloroflexota > Anaerolineae > JAAYZQ01 > JAAYZQ01 > JAAYZQ01. The sequence continues at coordinate 7,834 of DAOUHB010000240.1, forward strand.
CATCAGCCCCTTCCGCAGCGAGCTGGAGACCATCATGCCCGTGGACATTACCCTGGTCGACTTTTACACGCCGGGGGTCATCGTCCTCCTCCTCCAGCACCTGTGCGTCACCTTTGGCGCCCTGTCCATCGTCAGGGAGCATCGCCTGGGCACCATGGAGCTGTTTCGCGCGGCCCCCCTCTCGGCCTTCGAGGTGCTCCTGGGCAAGACCATCAGCTACCTGCTCTTTACCGCGCTGCTGGCGGTCGTGGTCGTCGGCCTGCTGTTCGTCACCCTCGACGTGCCCATGCTCGGCGACTGGGGAGACATGGCCCTGGTCGTCGCCGCGCTCCTGTACACCTCCCTGGGGCTCGGCTTCCTGATCTCGCTCCTGGCGCGGACGACGAGCCAGGCGGTCCAATACGCCATGCTGGCCCTGCTCATCAGCGTCTTTTTCTCCGGCTTTCTCCTGAGCCTGGACCTCCTCACGCCGACGGTGCGCCTCGTCTCCTGGCTGGTCCCCGGCACCTACGCCATCGACCTGCTGCAAAACATCATGCTCCGCGGCCGGGACCTCAACCTCGTCTGGATCGGCATCCTGGCCGGCATCGGCGTGTTGCTGTTCCTGGTCGACTGGCTCCTGCTGCGCAGGGTGATGGCCCGCATCTAGCCGCCCATCGGTCCCGGGTGCCGCGACGCTTGCCAGGCTGCAAGCGTCGCGGCGCCCGCTTTTCTTTCTCCGCACCCTGTGGTACAATGCCGGCGAGGAATCAAGCCGCGTCCTCAAACAAACTCAAAGCAGAAGGAGAATGGAGAATGAGGCTGTTCTTTCCCAGGTTGCTGACCGTCTTGATGGTTGTTGTCATGGTGGCCGGGACGGCCAGTGCGCAACCTGTCCCGACCAAGCCCGCGTCCGAGGACGCGCCCGGCGTGGTCACGGCGGAGGCTGCCACCTACTATCTGCCCCGCGTCTATATCGTCCGGCTTCAGGACCCGCCGCTGGCCAGTTACGAGGGCACCATCTCTGGCCTGCCGGCAACCCAGGCGCGGGAGACCGGGCAGGCCCGGCTCGACGTGAGCAGCCCGGCCAGCCTTGCCTATCGCCAGCACCTGGCCCGGCAGCAGGAGCAGGTCATCGACGCCATGGCGTCGCGCCTGGGCCGCCAGGCTGAGGTCCTCCACCGCTACGAGGTGGCCACCAACGGCTTTGCCGTCCGCCTGCTCCCCGGCGAGGCCGAGGCGCTGACCTCGCTGCCGGGTGTCGTCTCGGTCCGGCCCGAGTTTGTCCGCTACCCGTCCACCGACGTCGGCCCCACCTGGATCGGGGCGCCGGGCCTGTGGGACGGCAGCGACACGGGCGGGCTGGCGGGCACCAAGGGCGAGGGGATCGTCGTCGGCGTCATCGACACCGGCATCAACTTTGACCACCCCTCCCTGGCCGACGTGGGCGGCGACGGGTACGACCACGTGAACCCCCTGGGCGCGAACAACTACCTGGGGTGGTGCAACCCGACCCATCCCAGCCACGACGCGAGCGTGCACAAGTGCAACGACAAGCTCATCGGCGCCTGGGACATGACCGGCGATGGCAACAAGGGCGAGGACACCGAGGGCCACGGCACGCACACGGCCAGCACGGCCGCCGGGAACGTCACCCAGGCAACCATCAACGCCCCGACGATGACCATCGTGCGCGATATCTCGGGCGTGGCCCCCCACGCCAACGTCGTCACCTACGACGTCTGCGAACGGGACAAGGGCTGCTACGGCGCGGCCATCCTCAGCGCCATCGAGCAGGCCATCGTCGACGGGGTCGACGTCATCAACTATTCCATCGGCGGCGGGCCGACGGACCCCTGGGCGTCCGACGACGCCCTGGCCTTCCTGGCCGCGCGAGACGCGGGCATTTTCGTAGCCACGTCCGCCGGCAACGAGGGACCCGACGCCGCCTCCGTCAGCTCGCCCGCCAACGCGCCGTGGCTCATGGCCGCCGGCGCCACCACCCACAACCGCCACTTTTTCAACTCGCTGACCGGCATGTCGGGGGGAGGCAGCCCCGCGCCGGCCGAGATGCAAGGCGAGAGCATCACCGGGGCCTATGGCTCGCACCCCATCGTCCACGCCAAGAGCAAGGGCGACGCCCTGTGCTTGCAGCCCTTCCCCGCCGGCACGTGGACGCAGGGCGAGATCGTCGTCTGCGACCGGGGCATCAATGCCCGCACGGAAAAGGCCGACAACGTCAAGGCGGGCGGCGCGGGCGGCTTTGTCCTGGCCAACACCGAAGCTGAGAGCGAAGGCCTGTCGGCCGACGCCTACTCCCTGCCGGGCGTGCACCTGGGCTTCCAGAACGCGCAGGCCCTGCGGACCTGGCTGGACAGCGGGACGGGGCACGTGGCCGCCATCGCCGGCACGACGGTGGACGAGTCGACCGGCGGCGCCGACGTCATGGCCGACTTTAGCTCCCGGGGGCACAACGGGCCGGTGCCGGGCGTCATCAAGCCCGACGCGGCAGCGCCGGGCGTGGCCATCCTGGCCGCATCCATGAACCTCATCGAGTTCCAGTCCATGAGCGGCACGTCCATGGCCAGCCCCCACGTCGCGGGGGCCGCCGCCCTGCTCAAGGACCTGCATCCCGGCTGGACACCGGCCGAGCTCCAGTCGGCCCTGATGACCACGGCCCACACGGACGGCGTCCGGAAGGAAGACGGCGTCACGCCGGCCACTCCCTTCGAGTACGGCGCCGGGCGCATCGACCTGGGCCAGGCGAGCCGGGCGTCCCTCGTCCTGGACGAGACCACGGCCGGCTACGAGGCGGGGAACCCCGACCTCCGCGGCGACCCGAGCGGGCTGAACCTGCCCAGCATGGCCAACGACAACTGCCAGGATGCGTGCTCCTGGACGCGCACGGTCAAGAGCGTCCTCGCGGCGCCCGCCACCTGGACGGCCACGATCGTGGGGGCTCCCCCCGGCCTGGTCGTCAGCGTGACGCCCGCCAGCTTTACCCTCTCGCCGGGCCTCAAGATGAGCCTGGGCGTGACGGCCAACACCACGCGCTTTAACGCCACCCGCGACGGGCAGGATGGCTGGGGCTTTGCCTGGCTGGAGCTCGCGACCCCCGGCCAGCCCACCCAACGGCTGCCCATCGCCGTGCACAAGGAATACGCCTCCGATCCACTGCTTCTGACCAAGGAGGCCAGCGTCCTCACGGCCGCACCCGGTGACTTTGTGGAGTATACCATCACCCTGCGGAACCGGGACAGCGTCGCCAACGACTACAGCCTGGTCGACACCCTGCCCGCGGGCGTCGAGTACGTGGCCGGCTCGGCCACCGGCGGCCTGGCCTACAACGCGGCCACCCGCCAGCTCACGTGGAGCGGCCAGATCGGGCCGGGGGCCATCGACTATGCCATCAGCCCGTCGGACCCGCTGCCCTACGTGAACCTCCAGGAGCTTGGAGCACAGCCCGTCTGCGCCACCTACTTTGATACCGGTTGCGACGACGCGGCCCTTGAGTGGGGGCTGGGCACGGAACGCATCACCTTCTATGGCGAGTCCCTGTCCTCGATCGTTCAGTCGGCCAACAGCATGCTCTTCGGCACCGACGGCTGGCTGGGCCAGGCGTGCTCGGCGTGCAACCAACACCTGCCGGAGCCGACCGAGATCAACCAGGTCATGGCCGGGCTGTGGCGCGACACCTACCCGGGCGCCGGGGGCACGGGAGGCGAGCTGTACGGCGGCTTTCTACCCGGGCTGCTGGACAACCCCACAGACACGGTCTTTTACGCCAACTGGCACGACGTGGCCCAGTGGGGGGCCGCGTCCATCACCTCGCGCCACGCCATCGCCGTCGTCCTCGACGGCCAGTCGGAGCCGGCCGGCCGCATCTATTACATCTATGGCAATATCACGGGCAACCTGGCGACCAACGGCTATACCGTGGGCGTGGAGGACAAGTACGGAGACCGGGGCACCACCTGGGCCTTTGCCCAGTGCACGGGCGGCCCCTGCATCCCCCACGAACCCGTCGGCGCGCCGCCGGCCAACGGCATGACGCTGCGGCTAGATCCCATCATCTCGGGCACCGACTGGGTCCGGACCTTTACCTACCGGGTGCAGGTGACCACCCCCACCGGGGCGCTGCTGACGAACGTCGTCGAAGCGACGAGCACCTCGCCCAATCCCGAATCGCAGTCGCTGTGGGCCAGCGCCGACGTCACGGTGAGCGGCCCCAGCCCCTTTGTCCAGGTCGTCGCCATCCCGGTCATCCAGGAGCCCGGCGGCACGGTCGTGTACAATATCACCTTCGGGAACCGGGGCGACGAGGGTATCACCGGCGCCGAGCTGTCGGACACGCTGCCGCCGGGGGTCACCTACACGAGCTCGGACCCGGCGGGCACCTACGACAGCGCCGGCCACAAGGTGGTCTGGTCGGGGCTGGACCTGCCCGCGGGCAGCGTCCGGTCGGCCACGGTGACGGTGAGCATCGCGTCCGACGTGGCGCCCGGCACCTGGCTGCTCAACCGCGCTTCCCTCGTGGGCGGCGGCCTGCCGGCCGTCACCGGCGAGTTTAGCCACCTGGTGGGCACGGTGGAGGCGACGCTCTACCTGCCCGTCGTGAGCAAGAACCAGTAGCCTGCCAAAAACCGTGCAGGCCGGGACCTTGAAGGTCCCGGCCTGCACGGCCGCAAAGCATTCCCTGGCCCGGCGAGTTTGGTCCCGCCGGGCCTTCTCGATGCCCGGAACACGTCCGGGCGTCACACCCCTCAGTAGCCGTCAAAGCCGACGGTCACGCGCTCGCCCTCGACGATGGTCGGCACGTTGCGGCGGCCGCCGTTCAGGGCCAACATGCGCCGCAAGGCCTCCGGGTCCGAGGTGACGTCGTGCTCCACGTAGGCCACCGCCCGCCGCCGGAAGTCCTCCCTGGCGGCGGCGCAATAGGGGCAGCCCGGCTTGGTGTAGATGGTGATGTTCTCCATTGCTCCTTCCTCCCTCGTTTTCTCGACGTCAGCAGGTGACGTGAAACAACCCGATGACCTGGCCCCTGGCTTTGTTCCAGGCCTCCATGGCCTTCTTGGTGGGCAAGAGGTCAACCCGGCAGTGCTGTTCCTCGAAAAAGGCCGCGGCCTCTTTCGAAAGCTCCACCATGCCATACTGCCCCGTGCCGACGATGAGGCGCTCGGCCCCCTTCTGGTGGACGTGCTGCGCCTCCTCCAACGAGATGACGTGGGAGGTGCCATAGACGGCCTTGGACAGCTTCTTCTTTCGCTTCTTGACCTTGCCGCTCAGGCGGATGATGACGTCCCACTCCAGCGTCTCGCCATCCACGGTGATGGAGCCGAACCTGGTTCCCTCGATTTTCGGTTTCATGCCCGCACCTCAACGCAAGACGCGCTCGTCGCCCACCCGGCGGGTGATCCGCTTTTCGTCCAGGTAGCCGAGGAGCGCCAGGACATACTTGCGACTCGTGCCAAACATATCGCGCACCTGCGCGACGGTGACGGTGCCATGCTCCCGCAAATGGGCCACGATGGCCTCGCGCATCTCTTCGTAGGTCTCGGCCAGGAGCAGGACGTCGTCGCCGAGCCTGATGAGGCGCCCCTGTTCCAAAAGGGCGGCCAGGACGTCGCCGCCGACCCGCTCTTCCACCTGGGCCACCGAAGGCGTGGTGTAGGGCTCGCGGCGGAAGGCCCGCAGCAGCTCGTCCACGGCGCGCTGCTGCGCCGGCTGCAAGCTCACCTCGTGGGAGGCCAGCCGGAGGCGGTCGGAAGCCATGCCCCCTTCCGCCAGCCAGCCCTCCGCCAGGGCGCGGCCCACGATGTCGTTGAACAGCCTGGGCGACAGGTCGGCGACGTGCCGCGCCAGGCGGCTCTTGACCTCTTCGCGGGGCATGCCCGCGCGCAAGGGGAACTGGCGGTGAAAGCCGGCCAGGAGCCTTTCCAGCCGCTCCTGGAGGGCGCTCCACCCCGAGCGGGTGACGACATAGCTGGATTCGGGGATGTCGCCGTCAGTGCGGCCGTTGAGGACGAGGACCTGCCCGCGGTCGACCAGGGCCGCCAGCGATTCGCGCGCCTGGCCGCGTGGCAGGCTGGTGCGCGTCAGCAGCTCGCGGACGTCCGTGGGCTGGCGGCGCTCCAGGTCCTGCAACAGGACCTCGTCGGCCGAGCCGTGGGCCAGGGTCTCGAGCTGCTCGATCACCTCGGGCCGGAACCGCCGGTGGCGCCGGCCGGGCCAGGGGTTGATGACCAACCCACCGCCGATGGTGATGCTCGGCGAGGGCTGGCGAATGATAAAGCGATCGCCCTTGAGGAGGGCCGCCGGCTCTTCGAGGCGGACCTGGATCCAGCCCTCCTCGCCCGGGGCGAGGACCTTTTTTCCCAGGATCCGCACCCGCGCCTGCGACTCGGCCGCCCCGCTAAAAAAGTCCACCAGGGCGTTGTGCTTCAGAGGCGCGGGGGCATCGGGCAAATAGCGAAGGGTGCAATCGACCAGCGTCGTGGGGTGCAGCCAGCCGGGCGTGGTCACCACTTCGCCGCGGCGGACCTCGTCGGTGCTGAGGCCCGAGAGGTTTACCGCCGCCCGGCTGCCGGGCACCACCCGCTGGACCTTTTGCTTGTGGCTTTGCAAGCCCCGAATGCGGGCCTTGAGGCCCGAGGGCTGGATCTCGACCTCCTGGCCCACGGTGAGGACGCCGTCGTTCAGCGTGCCGGTGACCACCGTGCCAAAGCCCGGGATGGTAAAGATGCGGTCGATGGGCAGCCGCGGCCGTCCCACGTCGCGGCGAGGGGCGCTGGTGGACAGAAAGCGGTCCAGCTCGGCCAGGAGGTCCTCGAGCCCCAGCCCACTGCGCGCCGAGCAGCGCACGATGGCGGCGCCGTCCAGCACCGTGCCCTCCAGGACGTCCAGCAGGTCGGCCTCCACCAGGTCAAGCCAGTCCTCGTCGGGCACCATGTCCACCTTGGTCATGGCCACCACCCCTCCGCGAACCTGGAGGAGGTCGAGGATGGCCAGGTGCTCCCGCGTCTGGGGCATGACGCCCTCGTCGGCGGCCACGACAAAGAGGGCGGCGTCGATCCCGCCCACGCCGGCCAGCATGTTCTTGATAAAGTCCTTGTGCCCGGGCACGTCCACGATGCCCACGCGCTCGCCGCTGGGCAGGTCCAACCAGGCAAAGCCCAGGTCGATGGTCATCTCCCGCTCTTTTTCTTCCTTGAGCCGGTCGGGGTCGATCCCGGTCAGGGCGTGGACCAGGGTGGATTTGCCGTGGTCGACGTGGCCTGCAGTCCCGATGACGCGCACCGTCTACTCCTTCTTCGGCCGCTGTTCCAGGAGCTTGGTCATCTCTGCCAGCCAGCGCCGCTGCTCCTGCGTCTGGAAGTTGATCTGCGACTCCAGGAACTTCCACGTGGCGTCGATCTCGGCCTGCTGATGGTCGAGGCGCTCGACCAGTTCGGTGAACTGCAGGGTGACCTGGCTGTTGCGCTTTGATTGCTCGCTCCACTGATGATCCCAGCGCAGCAGCTCCTTGCGCCAGCGCTTCTCGTTCTCCTCAACCCACTGTTCCAACTGGCGCTTCTGGCGCTCCTCGCTCAGGCGCTGGAGCTCGGCCACCTGGGTTTGATCGCGGCGGATGATCTCCTGGAAGCGCTCGATGCTCCCCACGGTCTGGCGGTCCTCCCGAAACGCCTCGGAGAACTCTTGCATGCGGGCGGCAAAGGCGTCCATCCGCTTCACCTGGGCCTCGCTCGTCTCGATCCACTCGGCGACCTGGCGCTTGAGGTGCTCGGCTTCCAGGAGCTGCTTCTCGATGAACTCGCGCTGGCCGGAGCGGATCTGCGACACGATCTCTTTCAGCTCGCCCGCGTCCCGCTCGTGGCGCTGGCTGACGTCCTCCATCATCTGCAGGCGCGAGCCGTGCTGCTCCAGCTTTTTCATGGCCTCCATCGACTCTTGCTGGAGCCGGGCAATGCGCTTGGCATCCTGCTGGCGCCCGTCCTCGAGGAAGGGAACGCCGCGCATCTTGTTGTCCACTTCCTGGCTCAGGCTGGTAATGCTCTGCTGCAAGCCCAGGACGATCTCGCCGATGCGCGCCTGCTCCGCCTTGCGCAGCCCCAACTCCTCGTCGAACCGGGGCAGCCGCTGGAGATCGCGGCGAACCTCGTTCACCGCCCGCGCGACGTTGTCGCGCTCGATGGCCCGCACCCGTTCCGTCTCACGCGTTTCTTGCTGGCGGCGCTCGTCGGCCTGGGCAAACATCTGCACCACTTCGTCCTTGAGTTGCTGCAGAGCACCCTGCATCTGGGCCTGCTTGAGCAACTGGGCCTGCATGCCAACCAACCGCCCCTCCAGCTCTTTGATCAGGCGGGATTGATCCTGGAGCTCTGACTCCTGGCTTGCGACCTTTTGCTGCAGGCGGATCAACTCTGCCTTGTCACGGCGATGCTCCTCGTCCAGCCAGGACGTCATCTGCATTAACTGGCCCACATCCATGCTCATTGCCTCTGCCTCCACATCGAATGTTGTCTCTTTTTCCTACCGGTTCAGATCCACGATCTTGCCGTCCTGCATAAAGACCACACGCTCGGCGATGTTGGTCGTGCGGTCCGCGATCCGCTCCAGGTTGTGGGCCACCCACAAGAGATAGGTGGCCTGGGTGATGGTCCTGGGATCCTCGATCATGAAGACCAGGAGCTCGCGATACACCTGGTCATACAGGGCGTCGACGATGTCGTCCTGATCGCCGATGGCCCGCGCCGCCTCCACGTCGTGCCGGGCAAAGGCCTCCAGCGAGGCGGTCAACATGCGGCTGCTCTCGTCGGCCATGCGCGGGATGTCGATGAGGGGCTTGAGGAGGGGCTGGCCCGAGAGCTTGATGGCCAGGTTGGCAATGCCCTCGGTATAGTCGCCGATGCGCTCCAGCTCGGCGGCAATGTTCGAGATGGACAGGATGGCGCGCAGGTCGCTGGCCATGGGCTGCTGGGTCGCCAGGAGCACCAGGCACTTCTCGTCGATGTCGTGCTGCAGGTTGTTGATCTCGTCGTCGTAGGCAATGATCGCCCGTGCCAGGTCGGGGTCCTGCCTGGAAAGCGCATCGATGGAGCGCTGGATCGAGTCGGCAACGTGCTGCCCCATCGCCAGCAGGTCCTCCAGTAGCCCGTGGATCTGATCGTCAAAAAAGCGTCGTCCCATCGTCTTAACCCCTGCTCCATCGCTCGTCGCGGCCCTCCGCCGGGACAGCGGGGAGCGGATCTCTGGACCTCCTAGTAGTGAATGTCCACTTCCGTGCCCACTTCGGCCCAGTTATAGATAATCTGTGCTGCCTCGGTGCTGAGGATGATGCAGCCGTAGGAAGCCTTCTGGCCCAGGAGCCCGCCCCACATCACCGTGCCGTCGGGCCGGATGGGCAGGGCGTGGATCCCGTTTTCGATGTTGCCCACGTAATAGATCCCGAGCCAGTAGGGCATGTCGAGCTGCCAGACGTCGGAATGGGCCATGGGGATCTTGTCGAGGACCTGGTAGTGGCCGGCGGCCGTGTCGCGGCCGGGCAGGCCGGTGGAGGTGAGGAACTCGTAGATGAGGGTATCGCCCTCCCAGGCGTAAAAGCGCTGCGTCGAGATGTTGATCTCGATCCTCTTGGGCGGAAAGAGGACGTACATCACCCGGTCCAGGTGTTCCTGGGCTTGCGCGTCGTCGGGGCGCAGGGCCAGGGCGGCCTCCAGGTCCGTGCGGGCACTCTCCAGGTCGCCCTGCTCGTGCAGGGCGATGCCCCGCTCGCGATAGGCGTCGGCCAGGAGATCGACCACCTGCCGGTCGTCGGGCGAGCGGCGATTCGCCTCCGAAAGCGCGTCGATGGCGCTCGTCCAGTCGTCGCTCCCGGCGGCCGCCGTGCCCAGCTTGCGGTAGGCCTCGGTGACGGCGGCCCCCAGGCCGGGATAGTCGGGCATGCGGTCGTGGGCCTCGGCCAGGATCCCGGCGGCGGCCGCCCAGTCGCCGGCGGCCAGGGCGGCGGTGCCATCCAGGTACGACCGCGTGACCTCGCGCCAGCGGAGGGCCTCGGCGTTGCCGGGAAAGAGGACCAGGGCTTCCTCGAAATGGCCCAGCGCCTCGCCTGCCTGCCCGGAAGAGACGAGGGACCGGCCGACCTGCATGTGGGTATCGCGGGCCCGGGCGCGCACCTCGTCGTTGGTGGGATCGAGGCCCTGGACGATGGCGACGATCTCCAGGGCGCGGCCCCAGTTTTCGGCGGCCAGGGCGGCGTCCAACTGGGGATAGAACTGGGCGGCGACCTCGCCGGGCGTCCGGGTGGGCGTGGGCGTGGGCGCCGGCGTGGCCGTGGGCAGCAGCCGGGCGAGGCTGCTATCGACGGGGCCCCACACCAGGGCGGCGGCCAGGGCCAGGACGGCGACGAGGACCGCCAGGGCGAGGACCCCGACGTGCCAGCGGGGCCTCGCGCGCCGGGGCGCCCGCGATCCCCCGGCCAGGGAGGGCCCCAGGCGGGCCAGCTCCGACCGGGCCCGGGCGTTGCCGGGCTCCAGGCTCACCACCCGCAGCAGGTACATCTTGCGCTCCACCGGGTCGGTGGCCAGCCGGGCCAGCTCCAGCCAGGCATCGGCGCAGGCCGGGTCGTCCTGGACGGCGGCGCGCAGCAGGCGGCGAGCCTGCTCCACGTCGCCCTGCCGGGCGAGTACGCGAGCACCCTCCAACTGGACCTGGGCCAGATTTTTGGCATCGTTGCCCGTGCGAAAGCGGTGCAACCCCTCAGCCTGCCTTGACATCCTGCCTGGAAACACCTCCGTGGCGCCTATTATAGCATCTTTCCCCCTGGTTCGCAACGGTATCCCGGCACCTGACGTGCCCTAGTCGCCCGCGCATTCGCCTTTGCGATGGGGCTGAAAGTAGGGTATAATGCTTCCCGATGGCAGGGCCGAGCCGGCTCACCTGAACAGCCCGAACCGGGCAAGGCGGCCGGTTCGGACGAGTAGCTACTGGAGGTCGCCCTTGAAAGCACTGATCACCGGCATCTCGGGCTTTGTCGGCAGCCACCTGGCCGAGTACCTGCTGGACAATACAGACTGGGAGGTGGCCGGCACCGTCTTTGGACCGTACGGCAACATTGCCGACCTCTGTGGCACCCTGGAGCTGTACCCGGCCGAGCTGTCGCGCACCGATGTCGTGCGCTTTGTGCTGGACCAGTCGCAGCCGGACGTCATCTTTCACCTGGCCGCCCAACCCCTCGTCTCGGTCTCGCGGCACGATCCGTGGGGCACGCTGGAGACCAACATCCGCATGCAGCTCAACATCCTGGAGGTGGTCGCCCAGGACCGGCCCGACTGCCGGGTCCTGGTCGTCGGCTCGTCGGAAGAGTACGGCATGACCCGGCCCGACGAGCTGCCCATCGACGAGGACACGCCGCTGCGCCCCCTGAGCCCCTACGCCGTGAGCAAGGTGGCCCAGGACCTGTTGGGCCTCCAGTATCACCTGACCCATCACCTGCACGTGGTGCGGGCGCGGCCCTTTAACCACGTGGGGCCCCGCCAGGGCCTGGGCTTTGTGGCGCCCGACTTTGCCAGCCAGATCGCGGCCATCGAGGCGGGAAGGCAGGAACCGGTGTTGCGGGTGGGCAACCTCGACGCCCGCCGCGACTTTTGCGACGTTCGCGACGTGGTGCGCGCCTACGTGTTGCTGATCACATCAGGCAAGCCCGGCGAGGTGTATAATATCGGCTCCGGTGAATCCCATGCCATCAAGGAAATCCTGGACACACTGCTGTCCCTTAGCCGGGTAGAGGTCGCCGTCCACCAGGACCCGGAGCGAATGCGGCCATCGGAAGTGCCGGAAGTGATCTGCGACGCCTCTCGCCTCCGGGCGGAAACGGGCTGGGAAACGACCATCCCCTTCAGCCAGAGCATGGAGGACATCATGGAGTATTGGCGCGAGAGAGTCGGGCAGAAATCGAGTGACGAGGGTTAAGGTCGATGACCAGAAGAGCGTTGGTGACAGGGATCACCGGGCAGGACGGATCCTACCTGGCCGAGTTTCTCCTCGAGAAGGGCTACGAGGTGATCGGCATGGTGCGGCGGACGAGCACCGTGAATTTCGAGCGGATCGACCACATCCAGGATCGCGTCATCCTCGTCCCGGGTGACCTGCTGGATCAGACGTCCATGATCGACATCATGAAAGAGTACAAGCCGGACGAGATCTATAACCTCGCCGCGCAGAGTTTTGTGCCCACCTCGTGGAAACAGCCGGTCTTTACCGGCAACTGCACGGCCATGGGCGTGACGCGCGTCCTGGAGGCCATGCGCAACGCCGTGCCCGAGGCTCGGTTCTACCAGGCCTCCAGCAGCGAGATGTTTGGCAAGGTCCACGAGGTGCCCCAGCGAGAGACGACACCGTTCTATCCCCGCAGCCCCTACGGCGTGGCCAAGGTCTACGGCCACTGGATCACGGTCAACTATCGCGAGAGCTATGACCTGTACGCCTGCTCCGGCATCCTCTTTAACCACGAGAGCCCGCGGCGCGGCCTGGAGTTTGTCACGCGCAAGGTGAGCCACGGCGTGGCCCGCATCAAGCTGGGGCTGGCCAGCGAGCTGCGCCTGGGCAACCTGGAGGCCCGGCGCGACTGGGGCTTTGCCGGCGATTACGTCCAGGCCATGTGGCTCATGCTCCAGCAGGACAGGCCCGACGATTACGTGGTGGGCACCGGGCAGACGCACTCGGTCCGCGAGCTGTGCCAGGTCGCCTTTGACCACGTGGGCCTCGACTGGGAAAAGCACGTCGTCGCCGACCGCCAGTTCTATCGCCCCGCCGAGGTTGACCTCCTCGTCAGCGACCCGAGCAAGGCACGCCAGGACCTGGGCTGGGAGCCCCAGGTCTCTTTTGAAGGGCTCGTCCACATGATGGTAGACGCCGACTTGAAACAACTCCAGGCCACAGCTTGTTGAACAGGAGCGAGACGATGAGCGAGATCGAGTTTGGCACCGACGGCTGGCGAGGCCGCATCGCCGAGGATTACACCTTTGACAACGTGCGCCGCTGCGCGCAGGGCTTTGCCTTCTACCTGCAACAGCAGGGCAAGGTTGGCTCCAAGGTCGTGGTGGGCCACGACCGCAGATTTGGCGGCGAGCACTTTGCCGCGGCCACGGCCAAAGTCCTGGCAGCCAACGGCTTCCAGGTGCTGCTGACCGACGGTCCGGCGCCGACGCCGGTCATCTCTTACGCGGTAGTGGCCCAGGGAGCCTCGGCGGCCGTCAACATCACGGCCAGCCACAACCCACCCACCGACAACGGCTTCAAGGTGCGCGACGAGCACGGCGGAGCCATCGCCCCCGAGGGGCTGCGCGAGATCGAGGAGCGCATCCCTGCCGTGTCGGGCGTGAGGCGCGTGGCGCTGAGCGACGCGCTGGAGAAGGGCACCATCCGTTACTTTGACCCGGCGCCGGCCTACCTGGAACAGCTCGCCCGGATGATCGACGTGACGCCCATCAAAGAGGCGGGCCTCACCGTGGTGGTCGACGCCATGTGGGGCAACGGCGCCGGCTGGTTTCCGCGCATCCTGGACGGCGGCAAGACCCGCGTCGTGGAGATCCACTCGGCCCGCAACCCGCTCTTCCCCGACATGGTGCGCCCCGAGCCCATCCCGCCCAACGTCGACGCCGGCCTGGCCAAGATCGTCGAGGTGGGCGCCGACGTGGGCATCATCAACGACGGCGACGCCGACCGCGTGGGCATCGGCGACGAGCACGGCCAGTTCGTCAACCAGCTCCAGGTGTATGCCCTGCTGGCCATGTACTTTTTGGAAGTGCGGGGCGAGCGCGGCCCCATCGTCAAGACCCTGTCCACCACGTCGATGCTGGAAAAGCTGGGCAGGCTCTACAACGTGCCCGTGCACCAGACGGGGGTGGGCTTCAAGTACGTGGCGCCCAAGATGATCGAGACCGACGCCCTCATGGGCGGCGAGGAGAGCGGGGGCTATGCCTTCCGCAACCACGTGCCCGAGAGGGACGGCATCCTGGCGGGGCTCTATTTCCTGGACCTGATGGTGCGCATGGACAAGACCCCGTCGCAGCTCATCGAGCACCTCTACAGCCAGGTGGGCCCCCACCATTACGACCGCATCGATCGCCGCTTTCCCGAGGAGTTGCGCGAGGCCACCCGGCAGCGCATCGTCGATGCCAAGCCGGCGACCATCGGCGGGCTGCCGGTGACCGGGCTGGACACCACGGACGGCTTTAAATTCCTCCTGGGCGACGACGGCTGGCTGCTCATTCGATTCTCGGGCACCGAGCCGGTGATCCGCGTCTATACCGAGACGACCAGGGAGGACCGCGTGCAGGACATCCTGCAAGACGGCCTGCGCATTGCCGGGCTGGAGCCCTAGCAGCGGAGCGCCATCGTGCTGATCGACACACACGCCCACCTCGACCTGGCGCAGTTCGACGCCGACCGCCAGGCGGTTCTGGCCAGGGCCAGCGCCGCGGGGGTGGCGACCATGGTCACCGTCGGCGTCGACCTGGCCAGCAGCCGGCGCGCGGTGGCGCTGGCCGCCGAGAACGAGGCCATCGTCGCCGCGGTGGGCGTGCATCCCCACGACGCCTCGACGCTGACGGGCGACACGCTGGCCGCCCTGCGCCGGCTGAGCGAGCGGCCCCGGGTGGTGGCCGTGGGCGAGATGGGCCTCGACTATTACCGGGATCGCTCGCCCCGGGACGTGCAGCGGCGCGCCTTCCAGGCCCAGCTCGCCTGGGCGGCCCGCCTCGGCAAGCCGGTCATCATCCACGACCGCGACGCCCACGACGACGTCCTGGGCATGTTGCAGGACTGGGCCGGGGGCCTGGCCGGGGGAGCCCTCGCCGGCCGGCCGGGCGTGCTCCACACCTTCTCGGGCGACCTGGCCATGGCCGAAAAGGCCATCAGCCTGGGCTTTTACCTCGGCTTCTCGGGACCCGTGACGTATCAGAACGCGCGCCAGTTGCCGCGCATCGTGCAGGCCGTGCCCCTGGACCGCATCGTGGTCGAGACGGATTGCCCCTTCCTGCCGCCCCATCCCCATCGCGGCAAGCGGAACGAACCGAGCTACGTCCGGCTCGTGGCCGAGCGCGTGGCCGAGCTCAAGGGCATTTCCTTCGACGAGCTGGCGGCGGCAACGACGGCCAACGCCAGGTGGCTGTTTCAGCTCGACGATGGAACGCCGAATGGCAAGACTGAACTGGAGAGTAGGTAGATTGAAGACGATCCCTCTCTTGGAGCCGCTTGCGAGCGACATGGAACGGGTAGAGAGCAAACTGCGCGAGCCCGTGCATCTCTACCCACAGTTAACGCCGATCCTGCACAGCCTTCTGGACAGCGGGGGCAAGCGACTGCGGCCGGCCCTGGCCCTGCTGGCCGGCAGTATTTTCGACGCCGACCAGGACAAGCTGGTGGCTCTGGCCGCCGCCGTGGAGATGCTCCACACGGCGACCCTCGTCCACGACGACCTGGTGGACGGCGCCCTCGTGCGCCGCGGGAGCGAGACCCTCAACGCCCGCTGGAGCACGGGCGCCACCGTCCTGGCCGGCGACTATCTCTTTGCCAGGGCCGCGGCGCTGGCGGCCGAGACGCGCCACGTCCGGGTCATGACCATTTTCGCCCAGACGCTGATGGTCATCTGCAGCGGCGAGCTGCGGCAGATCTTTGACCGGCATTACCTGCCGCCCCTGGACAGCGACGAAGCCTGGGAACAGGCCCTGGCGCGCTACGACGAGCGCATCTATGCCAAGACGGCTTCGCTCTTCTCGGCGGCCACCGAGGCGGCGGCCGTCCTGGGCAGTGCCGACGAGGATCAGATCCGCGCCCTGCGGGATTACGGCCAACTGCTGGGCACGGGCTTCCAGATCATCGACGACCTCCTCGATTTTCAGGGCGACGAGGCGACCATGGGCAAGCCGGTGGGCAGCGACCTGCGGGAGGGGATCGTGACCCTGCCGGTGCTCTACTACCTGCGCGAGAACCCCGACGACCAGCGCGTTGCCACGGTGGTGGGCAAGGGGGGAGACGACGCCCTGGTGGCCGAGGTGGTGGCCGCCATCGGCGGCTCCGAAGCGCTCACCCGGGCCAGGGAACGGGCCGACGGCTTTGTGCGGCGCAGCCAGGAAGCCCTGGCCGCCCTGCCCGAGGGCGAGCCCCGCAACCGCATGGTGGCCCTGGCCGAGTTTGCCGTTTCGCGCCGCAAATAAGACAGCCCCGGAGATCCGCGATGGATCTGAGCGTCATCGTCGTGAGCTGGAACGTCCGCGACCTGCTGCGCCGCTGCCTCCAGTCGATCCTGGCCGCAGGCGACGGCAGCGCGCCTCCTCGCAGCCTGGAGATCCTGGTGGTGGACAATGCCAGCGCCGACGGAAGCGCCGCCATGGTCCAGGCCGAGTTCCCCACGGTGCGCCTCATCGCCAACGACCGGAACCGGGGCTTCACGGCGGCCAACAACCAGGGGCTGGCGGCCAGCCAGGGGCGCTACCTGTTGTTGCTCAACCCCGACGCCGAGCTGATGGACGGCGCCCTGGCCGAGATGGTGGGCTGCATGGAGACCCACCCGGAGGCCGGCGTCCTCGGCCCCCAGCTCCTCTACCCCGACGGCAGCGTCCAGTCGTCTCGCCGCCGCTTCCCAACCCTGGCCACCGCCCTCGTGGAGAGCACCGTCGTCCAGGAGTGGTGGCGCGACAACCGCGTCCTGCGCCGCTACTACATGCTCGACACGCCCCCAGCCCCCGGCGAGCCCCAGCCGGTGGACTGGCTGGTGGGCGCCTGCCTGCTGGTGCGCCGGGCCGCCTACGAGCAGGTGGGCGGGCTCGACGAGGGCTTTTTCATGTACTCCGAAGAGCTGGACTGGTGCCGGCGCATCAAGGGCGCCGGCTGGCAGGTGCTCTACCTGCCCACCGCCCGGGTGATCCACCACGAGGGCAAGAGCAGCGAGCAGGTGGTGCCGGCGCGGCACATCCACTTCCAGAGCAGCAAGGTGCGCTATTTCCGCAAACACCACGGCCGGCTGACGGCCGAGCTGTTGCGGGGCTTTTTGCTGGCGACCTACCTCTACCAGGCCGCGCGCGAGGGGCTCAAGTGGCTGGTGGGGCACAAGCGCCCCCTGCGGGCCGAGCGGCTGCGGGCCTACGGGCAGGTGCTCCGCTCCGGCCTGCGAGGCGACCGGGCGTGAAGGTCCTGTTCGTCAGCGGCGAGTTCCCGCCCATGCAGGGCGGCGTGGGCGACTATACCCGCGAGCTGGGCCTGGCCCTGGCCGGGCAGGGCTGCACGGTGCAGGTCGTCACGTCGGCGGCGGCGGGGCACGTAGAGGGCCTGGCCGTTTACCCCGTCATGGAGAGCTGGGGCTGGGGCTCGTGGCGCCAGCTCCTGGAAGCCATCCGCCGCGAGGCGCCCGACGTGGTCCACGTCCAGTACCAGGCGGCGGCCTATGCCATGCACCCGGCCATCAACTTTTTTCCGTGCCGGCTGCGGCTGCTGGGCGCGGGGCGGCCGCGCCTGGCCGTCACCTTTCACGACCTGAAGGTGCCCTATCTCTTTCCCAAGGCGGGCCCCCTGCGCCGCCGGGTGGTGGAAGCGCTGGCGAGGGACAGCGACGCCGCCATCACGACCAACCGGGAGGACCACGAGAGCCTGAGCGCCGCCCTGGCCCAATCCGGCCCGGCCGTGTCGCTCATCCCCATCGGCTCCAACCTGGCGCCCCGCCTGCCTGCCGGCTACCAGCGCGAGGCGTGGCGCGCCCGCTGGGGCGCCGCGCCCGGCGACCTGCTGCTGTGCTTCTTTGGCTTTGTCAACGACCGCAAGGGGGTCGACACGCTGCTCCACGCCCTGCGCCTGCTGGCCGAGGCGGACGGGGGCGCCTGGAACCCGCGCCTGCTCATGATCGGCGGCCAGACGGGGGCCAGCGATCCGACCAACGTGGCCTACCTGGCCATGATCCAGGCCCTCGTCGCCGACCTGGGCCTGGCGGATCGCGTGCGCTGGACCGGCTACCTGCCGGGGGAAGAGGTGTCGGCCTGCTTTGACTGTGCCGACCTGTGCGTACTCCCCTTTCGCGACGGGGCGTCGCTGCTCCACGGCACGCTGCACGCGGCCCTGGCCCACGGCGCGGCCATCGTGACCACCAGGCCGCGGGTGCCGCTGCCCGAGTTGGAAGAGGGTGAGAACGTCCGCACGGTGCCGCCGGAGGAGCCCGAGGCCCTGGCGCAGGCCATCCTGGACCTGGCGGCCGATCCGGCCGCGCGGCAAAGGCTGGGGGAGGGGGCCCGGCGGCTGGCGCAGCAGTTCACCTGGGAGTCCATCGCCGCGTCGACGCTGGCGCTGTACCGCTCGATGGTGGGCGGGTAGGCCAGATGGGATTGCCCGGCACTGGCCCGGCAGGCTGCGTGTAGGGAGAAATGCCGAGCCGGCGCTCGGCGATCCCGGGCAGTGCCGAGCCGGCGCTCGGCGGTCCCAGGCAACGGGGCGGCCTCGCTTGGCTTTTTGGGCCACCTGCGGTAGAATGGACGGTCAGGAGGGAGCATGAACCGACCGTCGCGCTGGCTGTGGCTCGTCGTCGTCCTGTACCTTGCCCTGGCCACGGCCTATGCCGTCTACACGCCCGCCTGGCAGGCGCCCGACGAGCCGGCCCACTACAATTACGTCCGCTACCTGGCGGAGGAGCATCGCTTCCCGGTCCTCAAGGCCGGCGACTTTCCGGCCGGCTACCTGGAAGAGATCAAGGCGGCGGGCTTTCCGCCCGAGATGAGCATCGCTCCCATACGCTACGAGTTCCACCAGCCGCCCCTCTACTACCTGCTGGCCATGCCCGTTTACGGTCTCTCTGGCGGGGCGCTGCTGCCCCTGCGCCTGCTGTCGGTGGTCCTGGGCGCGCTGCTGCTGCCGGTGATCTACTGGACGGTGCGCGAGGTGGTGCCGGCGAGCCCCGGGCTGGCCCTGGGCACGACGGCGTTCGTCGCGTTCTTGCCCATGCACCTGGCCATGACCGCCGCCGTCAACAACGACGCGCTGGCCGAGCTGATAGGGGCCGTGGTGTTGCTCCTGGCGGTGCGCTACCTGAAGCCCGCCGCCCCCGGCGAGGGGGAGGGACGCGACGCCCGCCTGCTCGTCCTCCTGGCCATTGCCACCGGGCTGGCCCTGGTGGTCAAGTCGTCCCTCTATATCCTCCTGCCCCTGGTGCTGCTGGCCATCGCCGCGCGGCACCTGTGGCTCGAAGGCGAGGGGCGGCTGCTGCGGGCGGGAGGCCTCTACCTGCTGCCGGCGGCCCTCCTGGCCCTGCCCTGGTGGCTGCGCAACGTGGCGCTGTACGGCGGCCTGGACTTCCTGGGGCTGGGGCGCCACGACGCCGTGGTGGTCGGCCAGTTGCGCACCGCCGAGTTCGTGGCCAGCCACGGCCTGCCGGCCCTGCTCCGCGACCTGGCGCTGACGTCGTTCCGCAGCTTCTGGGGGCAGTTTGGCTGGATGGGCGTCCTGCTGGACCAGCGGCTCTACCAGTTCGTGGCCGTCCTGAGCCTGCTGGCCTTCGTCGGGCTCGCCATCTGGGCGGCCGGGGCCTGGCGCGGGCGCGCCCGCGTTCCCCGCTGGCAGTGGGCCGCGGTGGGGCTCCTGGTCCTGTGGGCCGGGCTGACGCTGACCAGCTATGCCTGGTACAACACCAGTTTCGTGCAGCACCAGGGCCGCTATCTCTTCCGGGCGCTGCTGCCCATCGCCCTGGGCGTGGCCCTGGGATGGCGCGAGGCGCTGCGCCGGGAGCGGGGGCTGGCCCTGGCGGCCGTGCTGGCCGTGCCGGCGCTGGCCGCCCGACTGCTGGGCTGGCTGCCCAACTGGCCGCTGCTCATGCTCCTGGCCGTCGCGGCCGCGCTGGCCGCCCGCCGCTTGTTGCCGCCGCGCTGGGATGCCCTGGTGCAGGCCTGCCCCTACCTGCTCCTGCTGCCCCTGGCCCTGGCAAGCCTGTTTCTCTTTGTCGTGCCGCAGTTGTCCTGAGGCGCGGCCCGGGGGCCCGGGGATTCGACTGCGAGTGGGGGCCTGGACGAGAGGAGGCACGATGTACACCCGCGAGATCCTGGAAGAGTGGGAAGACCGCCACCTGGCGCCCTATGCCGTGCGCAGCCGCGCGTCGCGGGGCAGGGTCTACCCGGACCACGAGCCCGAGTACCGCACGGCCTTCCAGCGGGATCGGGATCGCATCATCCACACCACGGCGTTTCGCCGCCTGGAGTACAAGACCCAGGTGTTTGTCATCTCCGAGGGCGACTACTATCGCACCCGCCTGACGCATACGCTGGAGGTGGCCCAGATCGGCCGGACCATCGCCCTGGCCCTGGGGGTCAACGAGGCGCTGACGGAGGCGGTCTGCCTGGGCCACGACCTGGGCCATCCCGCCTTTGGGCATTCGGGCGAGGAGACGCTGAACGAGCTGATGGCGGGGCACGGCGGGTTCGACCACAACCGCCAGAGCCTGCGCATCGTCGAGAAGCTGGAAAAGCGCTACAAAGGCTGGCCGGGGCTGAACCTGACCTGGGAGGTGCGCGAGGGCATGGTCAAGCACGAGACCGACTATGACGTCAGCGACGCCACCGGCTACGAGCCCGACCTGACCTGCTCGCTGGAGGGCCAGATCGCCAACGTGGCCGACGAGCTGGCCTACACCGCCCACGACCTGGACGACGGCCTGCACTCGGGCCTGCTCGGCCCCGGCGACCTGCGCGACGTCCGCCTGTGGCAGGAGCTGACGGGCGAGCTGGGCCTCGATCCGTGCGCCGCCCTGGGCCAGCTCGACCGCCACCGCCTCATCCGCAGCCTCATCGGCTGGGGCGTGGACGACGTGGTGCGCACCACGTCCCGGCGCCTGGAAGAGGAGGGGATCGACTCCCTGGAAAAGCTGCGCGGGCGCGGCGCGCCCATCATCGGCTTTTCGGAGGCAGCGCTGGAGCGCCACGCCGAGCTCAAGCTGTTCCTCCTGTCCAAACTGTACCGCCACTGGCGGGTGATGCGCATGGGGGCCAAGGCCCGGCGCGTCCTCCAGGCGCTGTTCGAGACCTACGTGCAGGACCCGGCGCAACTGCCCGACTGGGTGCAGGAGCGGGACAGGAGCGAGGACGCTGCGCTGGAGCGCATCGTGTGCGATTACATCGCCGGCATGACCGACCGCTTTGCGCTGGAGGAGTATGCCCGGCTGTTTGACCCCACGGTGCGGGTCTGACGGCCCGGGCCGTCAGACCCGCACCGTGGGGTCAAACAGCCGGGCATACTCCTCCAGCGCAAAGCGGTCGGTCATGCCGGCGATGTAATCGCACACGATGCGCTCCAGCGCAGCGTCCTCGCTCCTGTCCCGCTCCTGCACCCAGTCGGGCAGTTGCGCCGGGTCCTGCACGTAGGTCTCGAACAGCGCCTGGAGGACGCGCCGGGCCTTGGCCCCCATGCGCATCACCCGCCAGTGGCGGTACAGTTTGGACAGGAGGAACAGCTTGAGCTCGGCGTGGCGCTCCAGCGCTGCCTCCGAAAAGCCGATGATGGGCGCGCCGCGCCCGCGCAGCTTTTCCAGGGAGTCGATCCCCTCCTCTTCCAGGCGCCGGGACGTGGTGCGCACCACGTCGTCCACGCCCCAGCCGATGAGGCTGCGGATGAGGCGGTGGCGGTCGAGCTGGCCCAGGGCGGCGCACGGATCGAGGCCCAGCTCGCCCGTCAGCTCCTGCCACAGGCGGACGTCGCGCAGGTCGCCGGGGCCGAGCAGGCCCGAGTGCAGGCCGTCGTCCAGGTCGTGGGCGGTGTAGGCCAGCTCGTCGGCCACGTTGGCGATCTGGCCCTCCAGCGAGCAGGTCAGGTCGGGCTCGTAGCCGGTGGCGTCGCTGACGTCATAGTCGGTCTCGTGCTTGACCATGCCCTCGCGCACCTCCCAGGTCAGGTTCAGCCCCGGCCAGCCTTTGTAGCGCTTTTCCAGCTTCTCGACGATGCGCAGGCTCTGGCGGTTGTGGTCGAACCCGCCGTGCCCCGCCATCAGCTCGTTCAGCGTCTCCTCGCCCGAATGCCCAAAGGCGGGATGGCCCAGGTCGTGGCCCAGGCAGACCGCCTCCGTCAGCGCCTCGTTGACCCCCAGGGCCAGGGCGATGGTCCGGCCGATCTGGGCCACCTCCAGCGTATGCGTCAGGCGGGTGCGATAGTAGTCGCCCTCGGAGATGACAAACACCTGGGTCTTGTACTCCAGGCGGCGAAACGCCGTGGTGTGGATGATGCGATCCCGATCCCGCTGGAAGGCCGTGCGGTACTCGGGCTCGTGGTCCGGGTAGACCCTGCCCCGCGACGCGCGGCTGCGCACGGCATAGGGCGCCAGGTGGCGGTCTTCCCACTCTTCCAGGATCTCGCGGGTGTACATCGTGCCTCCTCTCGTCCAGGCCCCCACTCGCAGTCGAATCCCCGGGCCCCCGGGCCGCGCCTCAGGACAACTGCGGCACGACAAAGAGAAACAGGCTTGCCAGGGCCAGGGGCAGCAGGAGCAGGTAGGGGCAGGCCTGCACCAGGGCATCCCAGCGCGGCGGCAACAAGCGGCGGGCGGCCAGCGCGGCCGCGACGGCCAGGAGCATGAGCAGCGGCCAGTTGGGCAGCCAGCCCAGCAGTCGGGCGGCCAGCGCCGGCACGGCCAGCACGGCCGCCAGGGCCAGCCCCCGCTCCCGGCGCAGCGCCTCGCGCCATCCCAGGGCCACGCCCAGGGCGATGGGCAGCAGCGCCCGGAAGAGATAGCGGCCCTGGTGCTGCACGAAACTGGTGTTGTACCAGGCATAGCTGGTCAGCGTCAGCCCGGCCCACAGGACCAGGAGCCCCACCGCGGCCCACTGCCAGCGGGGAACGCGGGCGCGCCCGCGCCAGGCCCCGGCCGCCCAGATGGCGAGCCCGACGAAGGCCAGCAGGCTCAGGACGGCCACGAACTGGTAGAGCCGCTGGTCCAGCAGGACGCCCATCCAGCCAAACTGCCCCCAGAAGCTGCGGAACGACGTCAGCGCCAGGTCGCGGAGCAGGGCCGGCAGGCCGTGGCTGGCCACGAACTCGGCGGTGCGCAACTGGCCGACCACCACGGCGTCGTGGCGCCCCAGCCCCAGGAAGTCCAGGCCGCCGTACAGCGCCACGTTGCGCAGCCACCAGGGCAGGGCCAGGAGGGCCGCCGGCAGCAGGTAGAGGCCTCCCGCCCGCAGCAGCCGCCCCTCGCCTTCGAGCCACAGGTGCCGCGCGGCGATGGCCAGCAGCACCAGGGGCAGGAGGATATAGAGGGACGACTTGACCACCAGGGCCAGCCCGGTGGCAATGGCCAGGAGGACGAGCAGGCGGGCGTCGCGTCCCTCCCCCTCGCCGGGGGCGGCGGGCTTCAGGTAGCGCACCGCCAGGAGCAACACCACGGCCCCTATCAGCTCGGCCAGCGCGTCGTTGTTGACGGCGGCGGTCATGGCCAGGTGCATGGGCAAGAACGCGACGAACGCCGTCGTGCCCAGGGCCAGCCCGGGGCTCGCCGGCACCACCTCGCGCACCGTCCAGTAGATCACCGGCAGCAGCAGCGCGCCCAGGACCACCGACAGCAGGCGCAGGGGCAGCAGCGCCCCGCCAGAGAGACCGTAAACGGGCATGGCCAGCAGGTAGTAGAGGGGCGGCTGGTGGAACTCGTAGCGTATGGGAGCGATGCTCATCTCGGGCGGAAAGCCCGCCGCCTTGATCTCTTCCAGGTAGCCGGCCGGAAAGTCGCCGGCCTTGAGGACCGGGAAGCGATGCTCCTCCGCCAGGTAGCGGACGTAATTGTAGTGGGCCGGCTCGTCGGGCGCCTGCCAGGCGGGCGTGTAGACGGCATAGGCCGTGGCCAGGGCAAGGTACAGGACGACGACGAGCCACAGCCAGCGCGACGGTCGGTTCATGCTCCCTCCTGACCGTCCATTCTACCGCAGGTGGCCCAAAAAGCCAAGCGAGGCCGCCCCGTTGCCTGGGACCGCCGAGCGCCGGCTCGGCACTGCCCGGGATCGCCGAGCGCCGGCTCGGCATTTCTCCCTACACGCAGCCTGCCGGGCCAGTGCCGGGCAATCCCATCTGGCCTACCCGCCCACCATCGAGCGGTACAGCGCCAGCGTCGACGCGGCGATGGACTCCCAGGTGAACTGCTGCGCCAGCCGCCGGGCCCCCTCCCCCAGCCTTTGCCGCGCGGCCGGATCGGCCGCCAGGTCCAGGATGGCCTGCGCCAGGGCCTCGGGCTCCTCCGGCGGCACCGTGCGGACGTTCTCACCCTCTTCCAACTCGGGCAGCGGCACCCGCGGCCTGGTGGTCACGATGGCCGCGCCGTGGGCCAGGGCCGCGTGCAGCGTGCCGTGGAGCAGCGACGCCCCGTCGCGAAAGGGGAGTACGCACAGGTCGGCACAGTCAAAGCAGGCCGACACCTCTTCCCCCGGCAGGTAGCCGGTCCAGCGCACGCGATCCGCCAGGCCCAGGTCGGCGACGAGGGCCTGGATCATGGCCAGGTAGGCCACGTTGGTCGGATCGCTGGCCCCCGTCTGGCCGCCGATCATGAGCAGGCGCGGGTTCCAGGCGCCCCCGTCCGCCTCGGCCAGCAGGCGCAGGGCGTGGAGCAGCGTGTCGACCCCCTTGCGGTCGTTGACAAAGCCAAAGAAGCACAGCAGCAGGTCGCCGGGCGCGGCGCCCCAGCGGGCGCGCCACGCCTCGCGCTGGTAGCCGGCAGGCAGGCGGGGCGCCAGGTTGGAGCCGATGGGGATGAGCGACACGGCCGGGCCGGATTGGGCCAGGGCGGCGCTCAGGCTCTCGTGGTCCTCCCGGTTGGTCGTGATGGCGGCGTCGCTGTCCCTCGCCAGCGCTTCCACCACCCGGCGGCGCAGGGGGCCCGCCTTGGGAAAGAGATAGGGCACCTTCAGGTCGTGAAAGGTGACGGCCAGGCGCGGCCGCCCCGCGCCCAGCAGCCGCAGCCGGCACGGAAAAAAGTTGATGGCCGGGTGCATGGCATAGGCCGCCGCCTGGTACTGGACGTGGACCACGTCGGGCGCCTCGCGGCGGATGGCTTCCAGGAGCTGGCGCCACGAGCCCCAGCCCCAGCTCTCCATGACGGGGTAAACGGCCAGGCCCTCTACGTGCCCCGCCGCCGCCGACGTGACGACCTGCACCGTGCAGCCCTGCCCGGCCAGGGCCAGGCCCAGCTCGCGGGTATAGTCGCCCACGCCGCCCTGCATGGGCGGGAACTCGCCGCTGACGAACAGGACCTTCACGCCCGGTCGCCTCGCAGGCCGGAGCGGAGCACCTGCCCGTAGGCCCGCAGCCGCTCGGCCCGCAGGGGGCGCTTGTGCCCCACCAGCCACTTGAGCCCCTCGCGCGCGGCCTGGTAGAGGTAGGTCGCCAGCAAAAAGCCCCGCAACAGCTCGGCCGTCAGCCGGCCGTGGTGTTTGCGGAAATAGCGCACCTTGCTGCTCTGGAAGTGGATGTGCCGCGCCGGCACCACCTGCTCGCTGCTCTTGCCCTCGTGGTGGATCACCCGGGCGGTGGGCAGGTAGAGCACCTGCCAGCCGGCGCCCTTGATGCGCCGGCACCAGTCCAGCTCTTCGGAGTACATGAAAAAGCCCTCGTCGAGCCCGCCCACCTGCTCGTAGGCGGCCCGGCGCACCAGCAGGCAGGCGCCCACCAGCCAGTCCACCGGCTGGGGCTCGCCGGGGGCTGGGGGCGTGTCGAGCATGTAGTAGCGGCGCAGGACGCGGTTGTCGCGCCACCACTCCTGGACGACGGTGCTCTCCACGAGGGCGGTGGCCAGGGTTGGGAAGCGGCGGCGAGACGACTGGACGCTGCCGTCGGGGTAGAGGAGCTGGGGGCCGAGGACGCCGGCCTCCGGGTGGGTCTCCATGCAGCCCACCATCTCGGCCAGGGCGCCGTCCATCAGCTCGGCGTCGGGGTTGAGCAACAACAGGTAGCGCCCCTGGCTGGCCGCCAGCCCCTGGTTGTTGGCCGCCGTGAAGCCCCGGTTCCGGTCGTTGGCGATGAGGCGCACCGTGGGGAACTCGGCCTGGACCATGGCGGCGCTTCCGTCGGCGCTGGCATTGTCCACCACCAGGATCTCCAGGCTGCGAGGAGGCGCGCTGCCGTCGCCTGCGGCCAGGATCGACTGGAGGCAGCGGCGCAGCAGGTCGCGGACGTTCCAGCTCACGACGATGACGCTCAGATCCATCGCGGATCTCCGGGGCTGTCTTATTTGCGGCGCGAAACGGCAAACTCGGCCAGGGCCACCATGCGGTTGCGGGGCTCGCCCTCGGGCAGGGCGGCCAGGGCTTCCTGGCTGCGCCGCACAAAGCCGTCGGCCCGTTCCCTGGCCCGGGTGAGCGCTTCGGAGCCGCCGATGGCGGCCACCACCTCGGCCACCAGGGCGTCGTCTCCCCCCTTGCCCACCACCGTGGCAACGCGCTGGTCGTCGGGGTTCTCGCGCAGGTAGTAGAGCACCGGCAGGGTCACGATCCCCTCCCGCAGGTCGCTGCCCACCGGCTTGCCCATGGTCGCCTCGTCGCCCTGAAAATCGAGGAGGTCGTCGATGATCTGGAAGCCCGTGCCCAGCAGTTGGCCGTAATCCCGCAGGGCGCGGATCTGATCCTCGTCGGCACTGCCCAGGACGGCCGCCGCCTCGGTGGCCGCCGAGAAGAGCGAAGCCGTCTTGGCATAGATGCGCTCGTCGTAGCGCGCCAGGGCCTGTTCCCAGGCTTCGTCGCTGTCCAGGGGCGGCAGGTAATGCCGGTCAAAGATCTGCCGCAGCTCGCCGCTGCAGATGACCATCAGCGTCTGGGCGAAAATGGTCATGACCCGGACGTGGCGCGTCTCGGCCGCCAGCGCCGCGGCCCTGGCAAAGAGATAGTCGCCGGCCAGGACGGTGGCGCCCGTGCTCCAGCGGGCGTTGAGGGTCTCGCTCCCGCGGCGCACGAGGGCGCCGTCCACCAGGTCGTCGTGGACGAGGGTCGCCGTGTGGAGCATCTCCACGGCGGCGGCCAGAGCCACCAGCTTGTCCTGGTCGGCGTCGAAAATACTGCCGGCCAGCAGGGCCAGGGCCGGCCGCAGTCGCTTGCCCCCGCTGTCCAGAAGGCTGTGCAGGATCGGCGTTAACTGTGGGTAGAGATGCACGGGCTCGCGCAGTTTGCTCTCTACCCGTTCCATGTCGCTCGCAAGCGGCTCCAAGAGAGGGATCGTCTTCAATCTACCTACTCTCCAGTTCAGTCTTGCCATTCGGCGTTCCATCGTCGAGCTGAAACAGCCACCTGGCGTTGGCCGTCGTTGCCGCCGCCAGCTCGTCGAAGGAAATGCCCTTGAGCTCGGCCACGCGCTCGGCCACGAGCCGGACGTAGCTCGGTTCGTTCCGCTTGCCGCGATGGGGATGGGGCGGCAGGAAGGGGCAATCCGTCTCGACCACGATGCGGTCCAGGGGCACGGCCTGCACGATGCGCGGCAACTGGCGCGCGTTCTGATACGTCACGGGTCCCGAGAAGCCGAGGTAAAAGCCCAGGCTGATGGCCTTTTCGGCCATGGCCAGGTCGCCCGAGAAGGTGTGGAGCACGCCCGGCCGGCCGGCGAGGGCTCCCCCGGCCAGGCCCCCGGCCCAGTCCTGCAACATGCCCAGGACGTCGTCGTGGGCGTCGCGGTCGTGGATGATGACCGGCTTGCCGAGGCGGGCCGCCCAGGCGAGCTGGGCCTGGAAGGCGCGCCGCTGCACGTCCCGGGGCGAGCGATCCCGGTAATAGTCGAGGCCCATCTCGCCCACGGCCACCACCCGGGGCCGCTCGCTCAGCCGGCGCAGGGCGGCCAGCGTGTCGCCCGTCAGCGTCGAGGCGTCGTGGGGATGCACGCCCACCGCGGCGACGATGGCCTCGTTCTCGGCGGCCAGCGCCACCGCGCGCCGGCTGCTGGCCAGGTCGACGCCGACGGTGACCATGGTCGCCACCCCCGCGGCGCTGGCCCTGGCCAGAACCGCCTGGCGGTCGGCGTCGAACTGCGCCAGGTCGAGGTGGGCGTGTGTGTCGATCAGCACGATGGCGCTCCGCTGCTAGGGCTCCAGCCCGGCAATGCGCAGGCCGTCTTGCAGGATGTCCTGCACGCGGTCCTCCCTGGTCGTCTCGGTATAGACGCGGATCACCGGCTCGGTGCCCGAGAATCGAATGAGCAGCCAGCCGTCGTCGCCCAGGAGGAATTTAAAGCCGTCCGTGGTGTCCAGCCCGGTCACCGGCAGCCCGCCGATGGTCGCCGGCTTGGCATCGACGATGCGCTGCCGGGTGGCCTCGCGCAACTCCTCGGGAAAGCGGCGATCGATGCGGTCGTAATGGTGGGGGCCCACCTGGCTGTAGAGGTGCTCGATGAGCTGCGACGGGGTCTTGTCCATGCGCACCATCAGGTCCAGGAAATAGAGCCCCGCCAGGATGCCGTCCCTCTCGGGCACGTGGTTGCGGAAGGCATAGCCCCCGCTCTCCTCGCCGCCCATGAGGGCGTCGGTCTCGATCATCTTGGGCGCCACGTACTTGAAGCCCACCCCCGTCTGGTGCACGGGCACGTTGTAGAGCCTGCCCAGCTTTTCCAGCATCGACGTGGTGGACAGGGTCTTGACGATGGGGCCGCGCTCGCCCCGCACTTCCAAAAAGTACATGGCCAGCAGGGCATACACCTGGAGCTGGTTGACGAACTGGCCGTGCTCGTCGCCGATGCCCACGCGGTCGGCGTCGCCGTCGTTGATGATGCCCACGTCGGCGCCCACCTCGACGATCTTGGCCAGGCCGGCGTCGACGTTGGGCGGGATGGGCTCGGGGCGCACCATGTCGGGGAAGAGCGGGTTGCGGGCCGAGTGGATCTCCACGACGCGGGTCTTGCCGCCGTCCAGGATGCGCGGAAACCAGCCGGCGCCGTTGCCCCACATGGCGTCGACCACCACGGTGAGGCCCGCCTCTTTGATGGGCGTCACGTCGATCATCCGGGCGAGCTGTTCCAGGTAGGCCGGCGCCGGGTCAAAGTAACGGATGGTGCCCTTCTCCAGCGCGTCGCTCAGCGCCACGCGCCTCACGCCCGACACGGCAGGGATGCGCTCCTCGATCTCGCGCAGCCCCTCGGGGGCGATGGCTCCGCCGTGCTCGTCGCGCACCTTGAAGCCGTTGTCGGTGGGTGGGTTGTGGCTGGCCGTGATGTTGACGGCCGCCGAGGCTCCCTGGGCCACTACCGCGTAAGAGATGACCGGCGTCGGCGCCGGACCGTCGGTCAGCAGCACCTGGAAGCCGTTGGCTGCCAGGACTTTGGCCGTGGCCGCGGCAAAGTGCTCGCCGCCAAATCTGCGGTCGTGGCCCACCACGACCTTGGAGCCAACCTTGCCCTGCTGTTGCAGGTAGAAGGCAAAGCCCTGCGCGCAGCGGCGCACGTTGTCAAAGGTGTAATCCTCGGCGATGCGGCCTCGCCAGCCGTCGGTGCCAAACTCGATCTCGCTCATCGTCTCGCTCCTGTTCAACAAGCTGTGGCCTGGAGTTGTTTCAAGTCGGCGTCTACCATCATGTGGACGAGCCCTTCAAAAGAGACCTGGGGCTCCCAGCCCAGGTCCTGGCGTGCCTTGCTCGGGTCGCTGACGAGGAGGTCAACCTCGGCGGGGCGATAGAACTGGCGGTCGGCGACGACGTGCTTTTCCCAGTCGAGGCCCACGTGGTCAAAGGCGACCTGGCACAGCTCGCGGACCGAGTGCGTCTGCCCGGTGCCCACCACGTAATCGTCGGGCCTGTCCTGCTGGAGCATGAGCCACATGGCCTGGACGTAATCGCCGGCAAAGCCCCAGTCGCGCCGGGCCTCCAGGTTGCCCAGGCGCAGCTCGCTGGCCAGCCCCAGCTTGATGCGGGCCACGCCGTGGCTCACCTTGCGCGTGACAAACTCCAGGCCGCGCCGCGGGCTCTCGTGGTTAAAGAGGATGCCGGAGCAGGCGTACAGGTCATAGCTCTCGCGATAGTTGACCGTGATCCAGTGGCCGTAGACCTTGGCCACGCCGTAGGGGCTGCGGGGATAGAACGGTGTCGTCTCTCGCTGGGGCACCTCGTGGACCTTGCCAAACATCTCGCTGCTGGAGGCCTGGTAGAACCGAGCCTCGGGCACGGCGTTGCGCATGGCCTCCAGGACGCGCGTCACGCCCATGGCCGTGCAGTTGCCGGTAAAGACCGGCTGTTTCCACGAGGTGGGCACAAAACTCTGCGCGGCGAGGTTATAGATCTCGTCCGGCTTGTACTCTTTCATGATGTCGATCATGGACGTCTGATCCAGCAGGTCACCCGGGACGAGGATGACGCGATCCTGGATGTGGTCGATCCGCTCGAAATTCACGGTGCTCGTCCGCCGCACCATGCCGATCACCTCGTAGCCCTTCTCGAGGAGAAACTCGGCCAGGTAGGATCCGTCCTGCCCGGTGATCCCTGTCACCAACGCTCTTCTGGTCATCGACCTTAACCCTCGTCACTCGATTTCTGCCCGACTCTCTCGCGCCAATACTCCATGATGTCCTCCATGCTCTGGCTGAAGGGGATGGTCGTTTCCCAGCCCGTTTCCGCCCGGAGGCGAGAGGCGTCGCAGATCACTTCCGGCACTTCCGATGGCCGCATTCGCTCCGGGTCCTGGTGGACGGCGACCTCTACCCGGCTAAGGGACAGCAGTGTGTCCAGGATTTCCTTGATGGCATGGGATTCACCGGAGCCGATATTATACACCTCGCCGGGCTTGCCTGATGTGATCAGCAACACGTAGGCGCGCACCACGTCGCGAACGTCGCAAAAGTCGCGGCGGGCGTCGAGGTTGCCCACCCGCAACACCGGTTCCTGCCTTCCCGCCTCGATGGCCGCGATCTGGCTGGCAAAGTCGGGCGCCACAAAGCCCAGGCCCTGGCGGGGCCCCACGTGGTTAAAGGGCCGCGCCCGCACCACGTGCAGGTGATGGGTCAGGTGATACTGGAGGCCCAACAGGTCCTGGGCCACCTTGCTCACGGCGTAGGGGCTCAGGGGGCGCAGCGGCGTGTCCTCGTCGATGGGCAGCTCGTCGGGCCGGGTCATGCCGTACTCTTCCGACGAGCCGACGACCAGGACCCGGCAGTCGGGCCGGTCCTGGGCGACCACCTCCAGGATGTTGAGCTGCATGCGGATGTTGGTCTCCAGCGTGCCCCACGGATCGTGCCGCGAGACCGAGACGAGGGGTTGGGCGGCCAGGTGAAAGATGACGTCCGGCTGCGACTGGTCCAGCACAAAGCGCACGACATCGGTGCGCGACAGCTCGGCCGGGTACAGCTCCAGGGTGCCACAGAGGTCGGCAATGTTGCCGTACGGTCCAAAGACGGTGCCGGCCACCTCCCAGTCTGTATTGTCCAGCAGGTACTCGGCCAGGTGGCTGCCGACAAAGCCCGAGATGCCGGTGATCAGTGCTTTCAAGGGCGACCTCCAGTAGCTACTCGTCCGAACCGGCCGCCTTGCCCGGTTCGGGCTGTTCAGGTGAGCCGGCTCGGCCCTGCCATCGGGAAGCATTATACCCTACTTTCAGCCCCATCGCAAAGGCGAATGCGCGGGCGACTAGGGCACGTCAGGTGCCGGGATACCGTTGCGAACCAGGGGGAAAGATGCTATAATAGGCGCCACGGAGGTGTTTCCAGGCAGGATGTCAAGGCAGGCTGAGGGGTTGCACCGCTTTCGCACGGGCAACGATGCCAAAAATCTGGCCCAGGTCCAGTTGGAGGGTGCTCGCGTACTCGCCCGGCAGGGCGACGTGGAGCAGGCTCGCCGCCTGCTGCGCGCCGCCGTCCAGGACGACCCGGCCTGCGCCGATGCCTGGCTGGAGCTGGCCCGGCTGGCCACCGACCCGGTGGAGCGCAAGATGTACCTGCTGCGGGTGGTGAGCCTGGAGCCCGGCAACGCCCGGGCCCGGTCGGAGCTGGCCCGCCTGGGGCCCTCCCTGGCCGGGGGATCGCGGGCGCCCCGGCGCGCGAGGCCCCGCTGGCACGTCGGGGTCCTCGCCCTGGCGGTCCTCGTCGCCGTCCTGGCCCTGGCCGCCGCCCTGGTGTGGGGCCCCGTCGATAGCAGCCTCGCCCGGCTGCTGCCCACGGCCACGCCGGCGCCCACGCCCACGCCCACCCGGACGCCCGGCGAGGTCGCCGCCCAGTTCTATCCCCAGTTGGACGCCGCCCTGGCCGCCGAAAACTGGGGCCGCGCCCTGGAGATCGTCGCCATCGTCCAGGGCCTCGATCCCACCAACGACGAGGTGCGCGCCCGGGCCCGCGATACCCACATGCAGGTCGGCCGGTCCCTCGTCTCTTCCGGGCAGGCAGGCGAGGCGCTGGGCCATTTCGAGGAAGCCCTGGTCCTCTTTCCCGGCAACGCCGAGGCCCTCCGCTGGCGCGAGGTCACGCGGTCGTACCTGGATGGCACCGCCGCCCTGGCCGCCGGCGACTGGGCGGCCGCCGCCGGGATCCTGGCCGAGGCCCACGACCGCATGCCCGACTATCCCGGCCTGGGGGCCGCCGTCACCGAGGCCTACCGCAAGCTGGGCACGGCGGCCGCCGGGAGCGACGACTGGACGAGCGCCATCGACGCGCTTTCGGAGGCGAATCGCCGCTCGCCCGACGACCGGCAGGTGGTCGATCTCCTGGCCGACGCCTATCGCGAGCGGGGCATCGCCCTGCACGAGCAGGGCGACCTGGAGAGTGCCCGCACGGACCTGGAGGCCGCCCTGGCCCTGCGCCCCGACGACGCGCAAGCCCAGGAACACCTGGACCGGGTGATGTACGTCCTCTTTCCGCCCAAGAGGATCGAGATCAACATCTCGACGCAGCGCTTTTACGCCTGGGAGGGCGATACCCTCATCTACGAGTTCCTCACCTCCACCGGCCTGCCCGGCCGCGACACGGCCGCCGGCCACTACCAGGTCCTCGACAAGATCCCCATGGCCCATTCCGACGTCTGGCAGCTCGACATGCCCTACTGGCTCGGGATCTATTACGTGGGCAACATCGAAAACGGGATCCACGCCCTGCCCATCCGGCCCGACGGCACGGTGATGTGGGGCGGGCTCCTGGGCCAGAAGGCTTCCTACGGCTGCATCATCCTCAGCACCGAGGCAGCACAGATTATCTATAACTGGGCCGAAGTGGGCACGGAAGTGGACATTCACTACTAGGAGGTCCAGAGATCCGCTCCCCGCTGTCCCGGCGGAGGGCCGCGACGAGCGATGGAGCAGGGGTTAAGACGAT
Source organism: Anaerolineae bacterium (assembly GCA_034428935.1). Taxonomy (GTDB): domain Bacteria; phylum Chloroflexota; class Anaerolineae; order JAAYZQ01; family JAAYZQ01; genus JAAYZQ01. Next base: position 41,063 of record DAOUHB010000240.1, read on the forward strand.
GGGACGACGCTTTTTTGACGATCAGATCCACGGGCTACTGGAGGACCTGCTGGCGATGGGGCAGCACGTTGCCGACTCGATCCAGCGCTCCATCGATGCGCTTTCCAGGCAGGACCCCGACCTGGCACGGGCGATCATTGCCTACGACGACGAGATCAACAACCTGCAGCACGACATCGACGAGAAGTGCCTGGTGCTCCTGGCGACCCAGCAGCCCATGGCCAGCGACCTGCGCGCCATCCTGTCCATCTCGAACATTGCCGCCGAGCTGGAGCGCATCGGCGACTATACCGAGGGCATTGCCAACCTGGCCATCAAGCTCTCGGGCCAGCCCCTCCTCAAGCCCCTCATCGACATCCCGCGCATGGCCGACGAGAGCAGCCGCATGTTGACCGCCTCGCTGGAGGCCTTTGCCCGGCACGACGTGGAGGCGGCGCGGGCCATCGGCGATCAGGACGACATCGTCGACGCCCTGTATGACCAGGTGTATCGCGAGCTCCTGGTCTTCATGATCGAGGATCCCAGGACCATCACCCAGGCCACCTATCTCTTGTGGGTGGCCCACAACCTGGAGCGGATCGCGGACCGCACGACCAACATCGCCGAGCGTGTGGTCTTTATGCAGGACGGCAAGATCGTGGATCTGAACCGGTAGGAAAAAGAGACAACATTCGATGTGGAGGCAGAGGCAATGAGCATGGATGTGGGCCAGTTAATGCAGATGACGTCCTGGCTGGACGAGGAGCATCGCCGTGACAAGGCAGAGTTGATCCGCCTGCAGCAAAAGGTCGCAAGCCAGGAGTCAGAGCTCCAGGATCAATCCCGCCTGATCAAAGAGCTGGAGGGGCGGTTGGTTGGCATGCAGGCCCAGTTGCTCAAGCAGGCCCAGATGCAGGGTGCTCTGCAGCAACTCAAGGACGAAGTGGTGCAGATGTTTGCCCAGGCCGACGAGCGCCGCCAGCAAGAAACGCGTGAGACGGAACGGGTGCGGGCCATCGAGCGCGACAACGTCGCGCGGGCGGTGAACGAGGTTCGCCGCGATCTCCAGCGGCTGCCCCGGTTCGACGAGGAGTTGGGGCTGCGCAAGGCGGAGCAGGCGCGCATCGGCGAGATCGTCCTGGGCTTGCAGCAGAGCATTACCAGCCTGAGCCAGGAAGTGGACAACAAGATGCGCGGCGTTCCCTTCCTCGAGGACGGGCGCCAGCAGGATGCCAAGCGCATTGCCCGGCTCCAGCAAGAGTCGATGGAGGCCATGAAAAAGCTGGAGCAGCACGGCTCGCGCCTGCAGATGATGGAGGACGTCAGCCAGCGCCACGAGCGGGACGCGGGCGAGCTGAAAGAGATCGTGTCGCAGATCCGCTCCGGCCAGCGCGAGTTCATCGAGAAGCAGCTCCTGGAAGCCGAGCACCTCAAGCGCCAGGTCGCCGAGTGGATCGAGACGAGCGAGGCCCAGGTGAAGCGGATGGACGCCTTTGCCGCCCGCATGCAAGAGTTCTCCGAGGCGTTTCGGGAGGACCGCCAGACCGTGGGGAGCATCGAGCGCTTCCAGGAGATCATCCGCCGCGATCAAACCCAGGTGGCCGAGCTCCAGCGCCTGAGCGAGGAGCGCCAGAAGCGCCAGTTGGAACAGTGGGTTGAGGAGAACGAGAAGCGCTGGCGCAAGGAGCTGCTGCGCTGGGATCATCAGTGGAGCGAGCAATCAAAGCGCAACAGCCAGGTCACCCTGCAGTTCACCGAACTGGTCGAGCGCCTCGACCATCAGCAGGCCGAGATCGACGCCACGTGGAAGTTCCTGGAGTCGCAGATCAACTTCCAGACGCAGGAGCAGCGGCGCTGGCTGGCAGAGATGACCAAGCTCCTGGAACAGCGGCCGAAGAAGGAGTAGACGGTGCGCGTCATCGGGACTGCAGGCCACGTCGACCACGGCAAATCCACCCTGGTCCACGCCCTGACCGGGATCGACCCCGACCGGCTCAAGGAAGAAAAAGAGCGGGAGATGACCATCGACCTGGGCTTTGCCTGGTTGGACCTGCCCAGCGGCGAGCGCGTGGGCATCGTGGACGTGCCCGGGCACAAGGACTTTATCAAGAACATGCTGGCCGGCGTGGGCGGGATCGACGCCGCCCTCTTTGTCGTGGCCGCCGACGAGGGCGTCATGCCCCAGACGCGGGAGCACCTGGCCATCCTCGACCTCCTCCAGGTTCGCGGAGGGGTGGTGGCCATGACCAAGGTGGACATGGTGCCCGACGAGGACTGGCTTGACCTGGTGGAGGCCGACCTGCTGGACGTCCTGGAGGGCACGGTGCTGGACGGCGCCGCCATCGTGCGCTGCTCGGCGCGCAGTGGGCTGGGGCTCGAGGACCTCCTGGCCGAGCTGGACCGCTTTCTGTCCACCAGCGCCCCTCGCCGCGACGTGGGACGGCCGCGGCTGCCCATCGACCGCATCTTTACCATCCCGGGCTTTGGCACGGTGGTCACCGGCACGCTGAACGACGGCGTCCTCACCGTGGGCCAGGAGGTCGAGATCCAGCCCTCGGGCCTCAAGGCCCGCATTCGGGGCTTGCAAAGCCACAAGCAAAAGGTCCAGCGGGTGGTGCCCGGCAGCCGGGCGGCGGTAAACCTCTCGGGCCTCAGCACCGACGAGGTCCGCCGCGGCGAAGTGGTGACCACGCCCGGCTGGCTGCACCCCACGACGCTGGTCGATTGCACCCTTCGCTATTTGCCCGATGCCCCCGCGCCTCTGAAGCACAACGCCCTGGTGGACTTTTTTAGCGGGGCGGCCGAGTCGCAGGCGCGGGTGCGGATCCTGGGAAAAAAGGTCCTCGCCCCGGGCGAGGAGGGCTGGATCCAGGTCCGCCTCGAAGAGCCGGCGGCCCTCCTCAAGGGCGATCGCTTTATCATTCGCCAGCCCTCGCCGAGCATCACCATCGGCGGTGGGTTGGTCATCAACCCCTGGCCCGGCCGGCGCCACCGGCGGTTCCGGCCCGAGGTGATCGAGCAGCTCGAGACCCTGGCCCACGGCTCGGCCGACGAGGTCCTGTTGCAGGACCTGGAGCGCCGCCAGCCCACGGACGTCCGCGAGCTGCTGACGCGCACCAGCCTGCCACGCGGCCAGGCGCGCGAATCGCTGGCGGCCCTGGTCGACCGCGGGCAGGTCCTCGTCCTCAACGGCCGCACTGACGGCGACATCCCCGAATCCAGCTATGTCGTCACCCGCTCGGGGTGGAGCGCCCTCCAGGAGCGGCTGGAAAGGCTCCTGGCCGGCTTTCACCGCCAGTTCCCCTTGCGCGCGGGCATGCCCCGCGAAGAGGTCAAGAGCCGCCTGGCGCGGCACGTCGCCGACCTGTCGCCCAGGCTGTTCAACGACATCGTGGGCCGCGCCCTGGCGGAGGGCTGGCTGGCGGAAGGGGGCATGGCTTCCGACCGCCTCCGGCTGGCCTCCCACGAGGTGAGCTTGCAGCCGGCGCAGCAGCGCGCCGTGGACGAGCTGCTGCGGGCCTTCCGCCGCGAGCCCTACACCACGCCTTCGGTGGCCCAGGTGGAAGAGCGGGTCGGCGGCGACGTCCTGGCCGCCCTTTTGGAACAGGGGCGCCTCATCAGGCTCGGCGACGACGTCCTGCTCCTGGCCGAGACCTACGAAGAGATGCGCGAGGCCATCGTGGCCCATTTGCGGGAGCATGGCACCGTCACCGTCGCGCAGGTGCGCGATATGTTTGGCACGAGTCGCAAGTATGTCCTGGCGCTCCTCGGCTACCTGGACGAAAAGCGGATCACCCGCCGGGTGGGCGACGAGCGCGTCTTGCGTTGAGGTGCGGGCATGAAACCGAAAATCGAGGGAACCAGGTTCGGCTCCATCACCGTGGATGGCGAGACGCTGGAGTGGGACGTCATCATCCGCCTGAGCGGCAAGGTCAAGAAGCGAAAGAAGAAGCTGTCCAAGGCCGTCTATGGCACCTCCCACGTCATCTCGTTGGAGGAGGCGCAGCACGTCCACCAGAAGGGGGCCGAGCGCCTCATCGTCGGCACGGGGCAGTATGGCATGGTGGAGCTTTCGAAAGAGGCCGCGGCCTTTTTCGAGGAACAGCACTGCCGGGTTGACCTCTTGCCCACCAAGAAGGCCATGGAGGCCTGGAACAAAGCCAGGGGCCAGGTCATCGGGTTGTTTCACGTCACCTGCTGACGTCGAGAAAACGAGGGAGGAAGGAGCAATGGAGAACATCACCATCTACACCAAGCCGGGCTGCCCCTATTGCGCCGCCGCCAGGGAGGACTTCCGGCGGCGGGCGGTGGCCTACGTGGAGCACGACGTCACCTCGGACCCGGAGGCCTTGCGGCGCATGTTGGCCCTGAACGGCGGCCGCCGCAACGTGCCGACCATCGTCGAGGGCGAGCGCGTGACCGTCGGCTTTGACGGCTACTGAGGGGTGTGACGCCCGGACGTGTTCCGGGCATCGAGAAGGCCCGGCGGGACCAAACTCGCCGGGCCAGGGAATGCTTTGCGGCCGTGCAGGCCGGGACCTTCAAGGTCCCGGCCTGCACGGTTTTTGGCAGGCTACTGGTTCTTGCTCACGACGGGCAGGTAGAGCGTCGCCTCCACCGTGCCCACCAGGTGGCTAAACTCGCCGGTGACGGCCGGCAGGCCGCCGCCCACGAGGGAAGCGCGGTTGAGCAGCCAGGTGCCGGGCGCCACGTCGGACGCGATGCTCACCGTCACCGTGGCCGACCGGACGCTGCCCGCGGGCAGGTCCAGCCCCGACCAGACCACCTTGTGGCCGGCGCTGTCGTAGGTGCCCGCCGGGTCCGAGCTCGTGTAGGTGACCCCCGGCGGCAGCGTGTCCGACAGCTCGGCGCCGGTGATACCCTCGTCGCCCCGGTTCCCGAAGGTGATATTGTACACGACCGTGCCGCCGGGCTCCTGGATGACCGGGATGGCGACGACCTGGACAAAGGGGCTGGGGCCGCTCACCGTGACGTCGGCGCTGGCCCACAGCGACTGCGATTCGGGATTGGGCGAGGTGCTCGTCGCTTCGACGACGTTCGTCAGCAGCGCCCCGGTGGGGGTGGTCACCTGCACCCGGTAGGTAAAGGTCCGGACCCAGTCGGTGCCCGAGATGATGGGATCTAGCCGCAGCGTCATGCCGTTGGCCGGCGGCGCGCCGACGGGTTCGTGGGGGATGCAGGGGCCGCCCGTGCACTGGGCAAAGGCCCAGGTGGTGCCCCGGTCTCCGTACTTGTCCTCCACGCCCACGGTATAGCCGTTGGTCGCCAGGTTGCCCGTGATATTGCCATAGATGTAATAGATGCGGCCGGCCGGCTCCGACTGGCCGTCGAGGACGACGGCGATGGCGTGGCGCGAGGTGATGGACGCGGCCCCCCACTGGGCCACGTCGTGCCAGTTGGCGTAAAAGACCGTGTCTGTGGGGTTGTCCAGCAGCCCGGGTAGAAAGCCGCCGTACAGCTCGCCTCCCGTGCCCCCGGCGCCCGGGTAGGTGTCGCGCCACAGCCCGGCCATGACCTGGTTGATCTCGGTCGGCTCCGGCAGGTGTTGGTTGCACGCCGAGCACGCCTGGCCCAGCCAGCCGTCGGTGCCGAAGAGCATGCTGTTGGCCGACTGAACGATCGAGGACAGGGACTCGCCATAGAAGGTGATGCGTTCCGTGCCCAGCCCCCACTCAAGGGCCGCGTCGTCGCAACCGGTATCAAAGTAGGTGGCGCAGACGGGCTGTGCTCCAAGCTCCTGGAGGTTCACGTAGGGCAGCGGGTCCGACGGGCTGATGGCATAGTCGATGGCCCCCGGCCCGATCTGGCCGCTCCACGTGAGCTGGCGGGTGGCCGCGTTGTAGGCCAGGCCGCCGGTGGCCGAGCCGGCCACGTACTCGACGCCCGCGGGCAGGGTGTCGACCAGGCTGTAGTCGTTGGCGACGCTGTCCCGGTTCCGCAGGGTGATGGTATACTCCACAAAGTCACCGGGTGCGGCCGTGAGGACGCTGGCCTCCTTGGTCAGAAGCAGTGGATCGGAGGCGTATTCCTTGTGCACGGCGATGGGCAGCCGTTGGGTGGGCTGGCCGGGGGTCGCGAGCTCCAGCCAGGCAAAGCCCCAGCCATCCTGCCCGTCGCGGGTGGCGTTAAAGCGCGTGGTGTTGGCCGTCACGCCCAGGCTCATCTTGAGGCCCGGCGAGAGGGTAAAGCTGGCGGGCGTCACGCTGACGACCAGGCCGGGGGGAGCCCCCACGATCGTGGCCGTCCAGGTGGCGGGCGCCGCGAGGACGCTCTTGACCGTGCGCGTCCAGGAGCACGCATCCTGGCAGTTGTCGTTGGCCATGCTGGGCAGGTTCAGCCCGCTCGGGTCGCCGCGGAGGTCGGGGTTCCCCGCCTCGTAGCCGGCCGTGGTCTCGTCCAGGACGAGGGACGCCCGGCTCGCCTGGCCCAGGTCGATGCGCCCGGCGCCGTACTCGAAGGGAGTGGCCGGCGTGACGCCGTCTTCCTTCCGGACGCCGTCCGTGTGGGCCGTGGTCATCAGGGCCGACTGGAGCTCGGCCGGTGTCCAGCCGGGATGCAGGTCCTTGAGCAGGGCGGCGGCCCCCGCGACGTGGGGGCTGGCCATGGACGTGCCGCTCATGGACTGGAACTCGATGAGGTTCATGGATGCGGCCAGGATGGCCACGCCCGGCGCTGCCGCGTCGGGCTTGATGACGCCCGGCACCGGCCCGTTGTGCCCCCGGGAGCTAAAGTCGGCCATGACGTCGGCGCCGCCGGTCGACTCGTCCACCGTCGTGCCGGCGATGGCGGCCACGTGCCCCGTCCCGCTGTCCAGCCAGGTCCGCAGGGCCTGCGCGTTCTGGAAGCCCAGGTGCACGCCCGGCAGGGAGTAGGCGTCGGCCGACAGGCCTTCGCTCTCAGCTTCGGTGTTGGCCAGGACAAAGCCGCCCGCGCCGCCCGCCTTGACGTTGTCGGCCTTTTCCGTGCGGGCATTGATGCCCCGGTCGCAGACGACGATCTCGCCCTGCGTCCACGTGCCGGCGGGGAAGGGCTGCAAGCACAGGGCGTCGCCCTTGCTCTTGGCGTGGACGATGGGGTGCGAGCCATAGGCCCCGGTGATGCTCTCGCCTTGCATCTCGGCCGGCGCGGGGCTGCCTCCCCCCGACATGCCGGTCAGCGAGTTGAAAAAGTGGCGGTTGTGGGTGGTGGCGCCGGCGGCCATGAGCCACGGCGCGTTGGCGGGCGAGCTGACGGAGGCGGCGTCGGGTCCCTCGTTGCCGGCGGACGTGGCTACGAAAATGCCCGCGTCTCGCGCGGCCAGGAAGGCCAGGGCGTCGTCGGACGCCCAGGGGTCCGTCGGCCCGCCGCCGATGGAATAGTTGATGACGTCGACCCCGTCGACGATGGCCTGCTCGATGGCGCTGAGGATGGCCGCGCCGTAGCAGCCCTTGTCCCGTTCGCAGACGTCGTAGGTGACGACGTTGGCGTGGGGGGCCACGCCCGAGATATCGCGCACGATGGTCATCGTCGGGGCGTTGATGGTTGCCTGGGTGACGTTCCCGGCGGCCGTGCTGGCCGTGTGCGTGCCGTGGCCCTCGGTGTCCTCGCCCTTGTTGCCATCGCCGGTCATGTCCCAGGCGCCGATGAGCTTGTCGTTGCACTTGTGCACGCTCGCGTCGTGGCTGGGATGGGTCGGGTTGCACCACCCCAGGTAGTTGTTCGCGCCCAGGGGGTTCACGTGGTCGTACCCGTCGCCGCCCACGTCGGCCAGGGAGGGGTGGTCAAAGTTGATGCCGGTGTCGATGACGCCGACGACGATCCCCTCGCCCTTGGTGCCCGCCAGCCCGCCCGTGTCGCTGCCGTCCCACAGGCCCGGCGCCCCGATCCAGGTGGGGCCGACGTCGGTGGACGGGTAGCGGACAAACTCGGGCCGGACCGAGACGACACCCGGCAGCGAGGTCAGCGCCTCGGCCTCGCCGGGGAGCAGGCGGACGGCAAAGCCGTTGGTGGCCACCTCGTAGCGGTGGAGGACCTCAGCCTGGCGGCCCAGGCGCGACGCCATGGCGTCGATGACCTGCTCCTGCTGCCGGGCCAGGTGCTGGCGATAGGCAAGGCTGGCCGGGCTGCTCACGTCGAGCCGGGCCTGCCCGGTCTCCCGCGCCTGGGTTGCCGGCAGGCCAGAGATGGTGCCCTCGTAACTGGCCAGCGGCGGGTCCTGAAGCCGGACGATATAGACGCGGGGCAGATAGTAGGTGGCAGCCTCCGCCGTGACCACGCCGGGCGCGTCCTCGGACGCGGGCTTGGTCGGGACAGGTTGCGCACTGGCCGTCCCGGCCACCATGACAACAACCATCAAGACGGTCAGCAACCTGGGAAAGAACAGCCTCATTCTCCATTCTCCTTCTGCTTTGAGTTTGTTTGAGGACGCGGCTTGATTCCTCGCCGGCATTGTACCACAGGGTGCGGAGAAAGAAAAGCGGGCGCCGCGACGCTTGCAGCCTGGCAAGCGTCGCGGCACCCGGGACCGATGGGCGGCTAGATGCGGGCCATCACCCTGCGCAGCAGGAGCCAGTCGACCAGGAACAGCAACACGCCGATGCCGGCCAGGATGCCGATCCAGACGAGGTTGAGGTCCCGGCCGCGGAGCATGATGTTTTGCAGCAGGTCGATGGCGTAGGTGCCGGGGACCAGCCAGGAGACGAGGCGCACCGTCGGCGTGAGGAGGTCCAGGCTCAGGAGAAAGCCGGAGAAAAAGACGCTGATGAGCAGGGCCAGCATGGCGTATTGGACCGCCTGGCTCGTCGTCCGCGCCAGGAGCGAGATCAGGAAGCCGAGCCCCAGGGAGGTGTACAGGAGCGCGGCGACGACCAGGGCCATGTCTCCCCAGTCGCCGAGCATGGGCACGTCGAGGGTGACGAACAGCAGGCCGACGACCACGACCGCCAGCAGCGCGGTAAAGAGCAGGTAGCTGATGGTCTTGCCCAGGAGCACCTCGAAGGCCGAGAGGGGGGCCGCGCGAAACAGCTCCATGGTGCCCAGGCGATGCTCCCTGACGATGGACAGGGCGCCAAAGGTGACGCACAGGTGCTGGAGGAGGAGGACGATGACCCCCGGCGTGTAAAAGTCGACCAGGGTAATGTCCACGGGCATGATGGTCTCCAGCTCGCTGCGGAAGGGGCTGATGAGGACGTTGGCGTCGATGCGCTGAAACTCCACGAGGGTCGTCTCCAGGTCCGCCAGGTCCTGCTCGATCTCGGCCAGGTTTTCGCTGGCTTCGGCGCGCGACTGGGTGCCCTCGCCCTCGCGCAGCTCCTGGATGTTGGCCTGCATGTCGGCGACAATGTCCGCCGGGTCCTGGCCCTCGGTGGTGTTGGCGTCGCCGCCCGCTTCTTGCTGCGTCATCACGAGCCCGCCCACCAGGAGGGCCGCCTCCAGGGCGCTCACGTCGCTCTCCAGCTCGTCCAGTTGCTGGCGCGCCTCGACCTCGTCGTCGGCCTCCACGGCCCGGCGCATAGCGCCGGCGCTTTCCCTGGCCTCGGCAATCTCGGGCTGCATGGTGGAGGCCTGGATCTGGCCCTCTTCCGTGAACCGGCGGAGCATGCGCCGGTTCATCTCGTTGACGTAAATGCCGGCAAAGGCCTGGATATAGTTCGAGCGCACCGGGTCGATCTCGTCGTGGATGACGGTAAAGGTCGCCTGCCGGCTGGCGCGGATGGTTTCTTCCACGTTGCCGGGCACCACGATGACCAGGTCGATGAGGCCGGCCCGCAGCCGGGCCTCGGCCAGCTCCTGGTTGGGTGTGATGCCCTCAAAGATCATCTGTTGTACGAGCTGCGTGCCCTCGACCTCGATGGTCTCTCGCAGCTCGCTGTCCTCGGGGATGACAAACATGGCCCGCACTGGGATGGGATTGGAGCTGTAGCCCAGGCCAAACAGGAGGAGGATCAGGAACGGGCCCAGGACCAGGGTGATGAGCAGGCGCGGCTGGCGCAGGATCTCGACGATCTCTTTGCGGATGAACGAGCTGGTGCGGACCAGGAAGCGGAGTATGCTACGCATCGGCGGGAATCCCCTGTTGCTCGATGAGGTGGACAAAGACGTCGTCGAATGGTGGCTGATACTCCTCGACGGACTGGATGCCGACGCCCTGGGCCTGGGACCATTCGATGAGGCGGGGCATGACGGTGCCGGCGTCTTCCACGACGAGGCGCAGGTGCGACGGGTCCACCCGCCTGATGTCGCGGACCCCTTCCACGGCGACGAGGCTGTCAAACACCGCGGGGTCAAAGTAGCTGGTGGCCCGCAGGTCGACCAGCTCGCCGCCATAGGTCTGCAGGCGGAGGCCGCTGGGGGTATCCACGAAGAGCAGCCGGCCGTTCTGCATCACCGCCACCAGGTCGCAATAGGCCGCCTCGCCGACGTACTGGGTCGTGACGAGGAGCGTCCGCCCCTCGTCGCGCAAGCGGGCAAAGTGGTCCCAGAACTTGCGGCGCAGCACGGGATCGACGCCCGCCGTGGGCTCGTCGAGGAAGAGGAGGGCGGGGTCGTGGGCCAGGGTGGCGGCCAGGCTGAGGCGGCGCTTCATGCCGCCCGAGATGTTGTTCACGGTCTTGTGGCGGTGCTCGTCCAGCTCCACGAATTCGAGGGCGCGGCGCAACTGCTTGCCCCGCCTGGGCCCGATGCCATAGATGGCGCTGGCGAAATTGATGTTCTCCCACACGGTCAGGTCGGGATAGAGGACCGAGTGCTGGAGCATGTAGCCGATCCTGGACCGGGCGGTCTGGGAGAAACGCTGGGGATCCTCGCCCAGCACCCGGGAGCCGCCTGACGTGGGGCGGTAGACGCCCGTCAGCAGCCGGACGGTGGTCGTCTTGCCGCAGCCGCTGGGCCCGATGAGGCCAAAGATCTGGCCGGCCGGCACCTGGAAGCTGAGGTTGTTGACGGCGACGTCGCCGCTGAATTCCTTGGTCAAGTTTCGGGTCTCGACGATGTCTGGATTGCCGTTCGTGCTCCTGGCCATTGTCCCGCTCCAAGCATGGGTGGGTGGAACCGCAAGGTTCCGGAACCGAGAGGCTTGCTCTGTCCGGTTCTCCTTTATGCACAATAGCACAAAGCGCGCCCGGTGTCCATGTATCCAGATACAGGGCGCGGATACAAGTGCGGGTACATCTTGTCAGCGACCGGCTTCCCCGCCCTCCAGGGCGACGCCGGGGAGGAGGACAAAGGTGCCGGTGGCGTGCCCGACCAGGTTCCCGGCGTCGTCGTACAGGTGCACCTCGGCCACGTCCTGGCGCTTGCCCTCCTTGATCAGGCGCCCGACGGCCCGCAGCGCGCGACGTGCCACGGGCTGCAAGAAGTGGATGGACATCTCGGCGGTGGCGATCCAGGCGTCCTCGTTGCGGGCGGCGGCGGCGGTGAACCAGCCGGCGCTGTCCATGAGCGTGGCATACACGCCGCCGTGAACCCCGCCCGCGGCGTGGTTCAGGGCGGGGTTGTAGGGCAGGTCGACGACGGCGTTGCCCTCGGGGGTGAACGACAGCCGCATGCCCAGCATGCGAGAGATGGGGGCCGCGTCGTTGAACATGTGCAGCAGCCTGGCCTTGCGCTCGGCGTTCATGGCACCCTCACGGGGTGTTCTTGGCGGCGCGTCAGCAACCGGGCTCGCCAGGGTGGCCGCAACAGGTGGAGCGGTTGCGGATTTTGAGCCAGGTGTTGCGTGCCAGGAGCCTGAGCTTGAGGCCCAGGGGCATGGGCTGGCGCAGGTTGTCCAGCGCCTCGGAGGGGACAGGCCGGTGGTCGTCGCCCTTCATACGGATCTCCTTTCTGCCCTGTCGGGCGGGTCAGCGGATCTCGACGGTGCTCCAGGTGCCGGCGTCGACGGTCAGGGTGGCCGTCGAGCTGCCGGCGTCAAAGGCGGCCTCGACGGGCTCGCCGTCCAGGAGGACGCGCCCCGGCGGGGCCTCCAGCCCGTGGAAGGTCAGCTCGAAGCGCCGGTAGCCGGGGTCGAAGGGGCCCTCCGTCTCCCGGCGCAGGGCCAGGCCGCCCCCGGGCAGGCGGGCGCAGGCAAAGCGGGTCACCTGGAAGTGGCCCGCCCGGTAGTCCGTGCTGTGGCCGTCGTCGTCGTAGAGCCAGCTCTCGCCGTCGCCGGGATAGACGTGCAGTCCCAGCGTTTCGGGGGGCCACTCGCCCGTGTGCTGCATCACCGGGCCCATGGGCAGGACGGTGCCCGCCCGGACGTAGAGGGGCATGCTTTCCAGAGGCGCGTCGGCCTCGACCTCGCCGCTCAGGAGCCGGCCGGTCCAGAAGTCGTACCAGGGTCCGCCCGGCAGGTAGACGCGGCGCCCTCGCCGGCCGGGCCGCATCACCGGCGCGGCCAGGAGCGAGTCGCCCAGGAGGAACTGGTCGTCCAGGGAATAGGTCCGCAGGTCGCCGGGAAAGGCGAGGGCCAGGGGGCGCATCATGGGCAGGCCGCTCCGGGCGGCCTGCCACGCCGCCGTGTAGATGTAGGGCAAGAGACGGTAGCGCAGCTCGATCCAGCGCCGGCAGATGGACTCGTAGGGCTCGCCAAAGCGCCAGATCTCTTGCGGGGTGGTGCCCAGGGCGGCGTGGTTGCGGAAAAAGGGAGTCAGGGCGCCCACCTGCGTCCAGCGCGCCAGGAGCTCGCCGCCGCAGTCGCCGGCAAAGCCGCCCACGTCGGGGCCGCAAAGGGCCAGGCCGCTGAGGCCCAGGTTCAGGCACATGCTGACACCCAGCCGCAGGTGGGCCCACGTAGAGTGATTGTCGCCGGTCCAGAGCATGGCGTGGCGCTGCAGCCCGGCATAGCCCGAACGGCTGATGAGGGGTATCCGCTCGTTGGGGGCCAGCCGCCGCAGCCCCTCGGCGCTGGCGCGGGCCATCTGCAGGCCGTAGACGTTGTGCACCTCCCCGTGGCTCGCACCCCGGCCCTCGTAGCTGTGCTGCACGACGCCGGGCATGCCGCCGCCAAAGATGGCCGGCTCGTTCATGTCGTTCCAGAAGCCCGAGACGCCGGCCTCCAGGAGGGGGCGGTACAGCTCGCCCCACCACCGGCGGACAGGGGCCGCGGTAAAGTCGGGAAAGTAGCACAGGCCCGGCCAGACCGGCCCCTGGAAGAGACTGCCGTCGGGCAGGCGGCAGAAGGCATCGCGCGCCAGGCCCTCGTCGTGGACAGCATAGCCGGGGTCCACCTTGACGCCGGGGTCGACGATGCACACCGTGCGCAGCCCCTGGCGCCGCAGGTCGGCCAGCAAGGCCGCGGGATTGGGAAAGCGCTCCGGGTCCCAGGTAAAGACGCGGTAGCCGTCCATGTAGTGAATGTCGAGGTGGATGGCGTCGCAGGGGATGCTGCGCTCGCGAAGCTCGGCGGCCAGCTCGCGCACCCGGTCCTCGGGATAGTAGCTCCAGCGGCTCTGGTGGTAGCCCAGGAGCCAGCGGGGCGGCAGGGGCATGCGCCCCGTGAGGGCCGTGTAGCGCTCCAGGACGTCGGCGATGCCGGGGCCGGCCATGACGTAGGCGCACAGCTCGCCCGTGTCGGCCTCGTAGCGCAGCGTGTCGGCCCGGGCCCGGCCCAGGTCCAGGCGGGCAGCGCCCGGGTTGTCGAAAAAGAGGCCGCAAGCCCGGCCGTCGCGCAGGGCGACGAGCATGGGGATGGAGGCGTAGAGGGGGTCCTGGCCCGGCGCGTAGCTCTCCGGATCGCAGTTCCACATCTCCAGGCGCAGGCCGCGGAGGTTCAGGCCGAAGGCCTTTTCGCCCAGGCCGTAGATGGCCTCCGCCTCGCGCAGGCGATGGCTGTAGTAGGCGCCCTGGCCGCGAAAGCCCAGCCCTTCGGCCGCCTCGGCCAGGGGGTTGCCCTCGGCGTCGTAAAAGCTGGTGCGGCACGGATCGCGCGCCACGCGGCAGGTGAGCAGGGCGGTGCGGACCTCCAGCCCCTCGGCGCTTTCGGCGAGCTCCACGGGCGGGGGCTCCGGGCGGGCGTCAGGGTCGAGGGCGTAGGAAAAGGGCGGCGCGTGGTCGCCCGGGCCCACGAGGCGCAGGCGGGCGATGCCCGCGGCCAGGAACTCCAGGCGGACGGCGCCGTTCTCGCAGACCAGGTCCAGGCGGTGGCCGTCGAGGTGGTGGTCAAGGAGGCGGCCCAGGGGCCGGTCGTCCGGCTCATCCGGGCTGTACAGCAGGGTGCGCGCCGCGCCCGCCAGGGAGCGGGGCCCGGCCTCGCCGGGCCGGAAGCGTGCCTCGTAGTAGCGCTGGCGCAGGGGATAGATCAGCCGGCCCACGCCGGCCCGCAGCCCGAGGGAGCGGGCGATGTCGGCGAGCTGCTTCAGGGAAAAGGAGCCGGCCGCCGGCTCCGTGGCGGCGGGTTCCTCCGGCCCCTGGGGCATGGTCTCGGGACTCGGGCTCATCGGTCGCGCACCCCCGCCAGGGCCTGCCGGATCTGCTCTACGTGTTGCACGACGTGGTCGGGCAGGGCCAGCACCTGGTTGGCGATGCGCCGGAAGCGGGCCTTGTAGGCCACGGCCGTCTCGGGCAGGCGCCGGACAAAGGCCTCGGACTCGGCCTCGTCGACCAGGAAGCGGTCCAGGAGCCCCTGCACCGTGGGCGTGACGATCAGGATGGATTCCAGCCGGCCGGGGATTTCGTCGGGATAGAAGGGACCCCCGTCGAGATATCCGGTGACCGCCAGGTTGCTCAGGATCATTTGGAAGGCGCGCTCGTTCTCCGAGAGGTGGGCCAGCACCTCGCGGACGGACCAGTCGCCCTCGCCCGGCGAGAGGGAGGCTTCCTGGTCGGAGACGTTCTCCAGCACGGCCCGCAGGGCGTCGTTGGCCTCTCGCTGCCGTTCGGCCAGGCGGTCGGCCAGGGCGGGGGCGCTGTCGGGCAGCTCCGGCTGGGGGCGGGAACCCAGGGTGACCTGCAGCGTGTCGCGGGCCTGGCCGCGGACGCGCTCGACCTCGACGGTGTCGCCTGCCTGCCGGGCGCGAAGGGCCGCGCCCAGCTCCTCAAAGCTGTTGGTGGGCATGCCGCCCAGGGAGACGATGACGTCGCCATGGCCGAGCCCGGCGGCCTGGGCGCCGCTGCCGTCCACCACGCCCTCGACATAGATGCCCCATTGGGCGGCAATGTTCTCCCTGGCGGCACGCTCCGGCGTGAGCAGGTCGAGGTGGATGCCCAGGAAGGGCTGCCGGGCGGTGCGCAGGTCGATGCCTGTCTCGACGGTCGACTTCAGGTTCTCCAGCCCGGCGTCCCAGCCGCGGCGGGCCTGGGCCTCGGCCTCGTCCCACTCGCTGCCCGGGCCAAAGCCGCTGTGCACCACCTGCACGTTGACCCCGCCGTCCTGCTCTTGCAGCTCGAAGGCGACCCTGGTCTCGCCGGGCTCGCCCGTGCCGTGCCAGGAGACGACGGCGCGGCGCGGCGGATCGATCTCCAGGAAGCGTCCCTCCACGTGGTAGCCCTGGGCCCAGTGGAGGGCGTAGCGGCCGCCGGGGCGGGGATCGCTCCAGGCGGTGTCGCAGAACCAGTCGCGCAGGTTCCCGGTCTCGGTGAGCACTTGAAAGACCAGGCGGGGAGTGGCGTCGACGACGACGTTTCGGGTCACGGTCCTTTCTGACGACATGATTTTCCTCCTTGGACGGCCGCAGCGGGCGGCGCGTCGCGAGCCAGGTCTTCCCAGACGCGGCACAGGTTGACGGCGTCGGGGAAGGTCAGGATGACACTCTCCAACCGTTCCTTCTTTTCCAGCTTGAGTGAATAGTCCACGCGCAGTGCCAGGCGCGGCTTCAGGCCAAAGTGCAGGTGGCCCAGGCGCAGGCCGCGGATGGCCGAGGGCTCGACAAAAATGTACCACCAGCCGATCTCGTGGGAGGGCCAGTTGGCCAGGAGCAGGAGGCGGGAGGGGTGGACGCGGGCCAGGACGACGTGCTCGCGGGTGCCCGTCGTCTCGAAATCGGCGTCGAGGTCGACATAGTATTGGCCCTGGCCCTCGACGGCGAACCAGCCGCTGGCCCGGGCCGGCACCAGCTCCAGCTTGGCCAGGGGCGGGACCGGGCCGTCGGTGTGGGGTTGGGCGCCCGGCCGGGGACGGAAGTGCAGGAACCGGCTGCGGCCCGCCACGGCCAGGAAGGCCACGTAGGCCAGCCAGGCGAGGAAAAAGCCCGTGGCGGGCGCCAGGTTGGGCCACCAGTACCTGGCCGCCCACAGGGCCAGGACAAAGAGGGCCAGGCCCAGCCACCGGGAGAGGGGCCAGGCCAGCCAGAAGTGGCGGCTCAGTAGGTACGCGATGCGGAAAGCCAGGCCGATGATGCTCAAGGAACGCTCGTCTCCGTCGGTGCCCATTATACACTGCCTTGGCGGGCATGTAAAGGCGGGCGGGGAACAGGTGCGATTGCACCGCGGTGCGGAGTGTTATGGGTGTTGTGTTGCTTATGAACGCTCGTGGGGGCGTTAACTTTACAATAACTTGTGTAGAGAAAATAGATAAGAAGATATATAGAGAGACCTTTTATTCTCTATTCTTCCCTGAGGGTGCCTGCCTGCCGGGGTGCGAAGCGGAGAGGGTTTGCGCCTGATCCGCACATGCCTCTTCGGATCGATTTCTCTCGATCTCTACGGTTCCGGCCCTGGACTCGAGCGGGGGGAGGGTGCAGCGCCCGGCCCGGCCGGCTGCCAAGGGGCTGAGTTGTTCGTTCACGGGGCTGCTCCCCGCCGGCGTGTCTGCCATGTTCCTCTCCTTGTTCGATGTAAATTTATGCGCGTGCTCTCCTCTATATAACCACCTGTTTGGCGCCCTGTCAAGGTCGAAAACGAAAATCTTTTGGGATTCCTGTCCTTGGGCCGGCAGAGAACAGTGTGGTGCAAATGTTCGGGCTTGTCCAGTCCTCAATATTGATGTGCAGGGCCGCTGCAAAGTCGGCTACTCCCAGCAAGCTCGCCGGGGATCGCCAGATCGCCGGCCTACCAGGCCTGGGATCTGCCCCGCCAGCCTTCACTGTTGGGCCGCTGTCAAGGC
>DAOUHB010000241.1:0-1775 GCA_034428935.1 Anaerolineae bacterium
TGGCCATGCTCCTGGGCGCCGTCATCCTGCGGTGGTACCCGCTGCGCGGCGCCTACCTGGAGAGCATCAAGGAAGAACTATTGGCGCTGCACGCAGTGAAGCACGCCAGGCTGCCGGCGCAGCCTGGCAAATAGCTCCTGGGCGATCGATCCTTTCTGGGCAAAAACCGCCAACAATCCAAGGAGGGCCAGGAGCAGCCTTGCTCCTGGCCCTCCATTCTTGCAGCGGGCAGTCCTATTGCTCCAGCAGCGTAAACCTCCAATAGGCACCGATCACGGTCGAGGCGCCGTCCCTGGCCGGCATGGGAGCGGCAAACCGGGAGAGTAGGGAGTGAGCGCGCCGCCATTGCGCCCAGACCCGGTCCGTACCCCGTGCGGACGCCCGGCGTTACAGGTAACGCTTGAGCACCTGGAAATCCTCGGCCATGACCTCCAGCCGGCCGTCGGCGTAAAAGGCCGAAGCCGGGTGGTAGAGGGGCACCACCGACACCGGCCCGTAGGGAGCCTCGAGATCGACGGGTTTGCCGTGCAGGTCGGTGATCCGGGGGCGCACCTGCGAGCCAAAGTGGGTCAGGACAAAGGCCAGCGCAAAGCGCCCCAGCGTGGCGATGACCCGCGGCTGCACGATCTCGATCTGGCGCACAAGAAATGGCCCATAGAGCTTGATCTCC
Source organism: Anaerolineae bacterium (assembly GCA_034428935.1). Taxonomy (GTDB): domain Bacteria; phylum Chloroflexota; class Anaerolineae; order JAAYZQ01; family JAAYZQ01; genus JAAYZQ01. The sequence goes on from DAOUHB010000241.1 coordinate 671, forward strand.
GGCGCGAGCGGATCGCGGTTGTTGGGCGGCCGGTCCTTGACCACGTTGGTGATGTATACCTCGCCGCGCTCCAGCCCGATGGAGGCCAGGAGATCATCCAGGATCCTGCCCGCCGCGCCGACAAAGGGCCGGCCCTTCCTGGCTTCTTCTGCGCCGGGCGCCTCGCCGATGAACATCACGCGCGCGTCGGGGTCGCCGTCGCCCACGACAGGCAGATAGCCCTCCTCGCGGCGGTAGGCATAGAGGGGCGAATCGACCAGGTCCCGAACATCCGCGGCCAGCTCGTCCAACAGGGAAGCCTTGTCAGTGCCCATTGATTGCCTCTTTTCCAGTTCGCGCCTTCCTGGGACAGCGGCGGCTAGCCCACGATAGCGCTCGCCCGGGCCTGCCCCTCCAGGTTTTCCACGGTCCAGCGGGCCTGCGAGGCCAGCTTGTCGGGCAGGCGGGCGACAACCAGCACCCCGCCGGCCTTGATGCCCTCCACGCTCTCCCTGGCCGCGTCTTCCGGCACGCCCAGGTCGAGGAGGGCCTCGTAGAGCCCTTGCCCCTCGCTTGCCGGCGAGGCCGCAGCATTGACCGCCAGGGTTGCCAGCTCACCGCCGGCATACACCCGCCCCACGTCGTCCAGGACCACCGCCTGCTCGCCGGCCAGGAGCCCATCCAGGCCCCGGAGCGGCTGCCTTTGCCCGGAGTGAGGCGCATCCTGCTCGTCGCTGACCCGCACCGCGGCCGTGCTCCAATCGACGTCCACGGCGTCCTTGACCGTATCTTCGGTCGCAATGGCATTCATGCCTTCCGGATCGGCATCCAGGCCCAGGAGCGCGTCCACTGCCGCGCGCGCCTCGCCATAGTCACGGAAAAGCCAGAACAGAGTTTTCAACCCATCACCTCCTGAGATTGCCTTGCATAGTACTCGCGGCATTCCGCCTCGCGGCCGCGCACCACGCGCTTGCCGGCCAGCGGCCCGCCCGTCTCGGTGACGACCGTCACCTGATCCTCCTGGCCGTCGCGCCGGAAGTAGATGACGACCCAGTCCCGGGTCTTGCCCAGCTCGTGGGCCCGGGCCGTGTTCGAATACATGATCGAGAATTGCCAGCCTCCGGCG
>DAOUHB010000242.1:0-11542 GCA_034428935.1 Anaerolineae bacterium
CCGGTGTTCGAGGCCTACCAGCAGTGGCAGTTGGAGCTGGAGCGGCAGCCGGTCGAGTTCCTGGGGCGGCGCTTTGGCGGGCTGCTGCGTGAGGCCCGCGAGGCCCTGGCCGCTGTCGTCGGCGCCCGAGCCGACGATCTGGTCTACGTGCCCAACGCGACCACCGGCCTGAACGCGGTTGCCCGATCGCTGCGCCTGGCGCCTGGAGACGAGGTGCTGACCACCAACCACGAGTACGGTGCCCTGGATCGCACCTGGCGCTTTGTGTGCGCCCGGCGGGGGGCCACCTACGTCAACCGGCCGTTGCCGCTGCCCATCTCGTCGGCGGACGAGGTGATAGAACAACTCTGGGCAGGCGTCACGGAGCGCACCCGGGTGCTGTTCCTGAGCCACATCACTTCACCCACGGCGTTGATCTTGCCCGTGCAGGAGCTGGTGCGTCGTGCCCGGGCAGTAGGCATCATCACCATCGTCGACGGCGCCCACGTGCCGGGGCAGATCCCCCTCAACCTGGAAGCCCTGGGGGCCGACTTCTATGCCGGCAACTGCCACAAGTGGCTGAACAGCCCCAAGGGCAGCGCCTTTCTTTACGCCCGCAAGGAGGTACAGCCGCTGGTGGAGCCCCTCGTGGTCAGTTGGGGCTGGCAGCCGGAAAGCAGCACGCTGCTGTCGTTGGACAGCAACGGCTCTTCGCCCTTTGTCCTGCAACACGAATGGCAGGGAACCCGCGACATTGCCGCCTATCTTTCCGTGCCGGCAGCCATCGAGTTCGAGGCCGTGCACGACTGGCCGCAGGTGCGGCAGGAGTGCCACGAGCTGGCGCGCTACGCCCGGCAAGCCATAGGCGAGCTGACGGGGTTGGAACAAATCTGTCCCGACTCGCCGGAGTGGTACGCGCAGATGGCGACGATCCCGCTGCCGGCGTGCGATGCGGAGGAGCTAAAGCGGCGCCTCTACGACGAGTACCGCGTCGAGGTGCCGATTATCGAGTGGAACAGCCGGCAGTTCCTACGGGTGTCGGTGCAGGCGTATAATGCCAAAGGGGACCTGGATGCCCTCATATCAGCCCTGGCTGCTCTATTGCCGCAGGTTGCTTGCTAGTGGAGGTACCCATCATCGAGTGGGGGGGGCCGTGCAGGGGTTTAACATGCGAATATGGGAGACGAACAGACCACGTATCCGGTCCAGGGTTCTGTCGAATTCTTTCGTGAGCTTGCGCTCCCGCGAGATGTAATAACCGGCGTCCATCGTCAACCTCGGCTCTGTTCAGAAAACGTACGGAACCAATCGCCAGGGTACCTGCTGCCTGTAGCGTTCATAATCCTCTCCGAACGCGGCGGCGAGCATCGCTTCTTCGCTCTGGATGCGCCGCACGATGAGCGGCACGACGAACAGGGCCAGGCCCAGGCCCGCCAGGCTGCTCAAAGACAGGCCGATGCCTATCAGGCACAGCAGGTTGCTCAGATAGCCCGGGTGGCGCACGAAGCGGTAGGCGCCCCTGGTAACCAGCCTGTGTCCCGCCTGGATGCCCAGCCGCGAGGTGTACAGGCCGTGCAGGGCGCGAAAGGCCGCTGCTTGCAGGAGGATGCCCGCTGCAAAGACGCCCAGACCCAGCCAGGCCAGTGGACCGTCGCGCGGGATGGGACCGGAAAGGTGAGCGTACTCCCAGGGCGGCAGCACGATGAGACCGACGAGGGCAACGATGCCGAGCGCCAGGATCAGGCGCTGGCTGCGGTCGTAGGTCGAGGGCACGCCGCGCTGCCGTCCGATGGCGATGAGTAGCCACCATAGGCTCCACAGAGTCAAGTAGCTCACGCCAACCGGCCGGCGTACAAAGGCCCATCCGCCACCCACGAGGACGATGACGACGCAGCAGGCGAGGGCAAAGAAGAGCAGGCCAACCAGCCTCACCACGCTCATCGTGACCTCCCCGGCATGGCGCCTGGCTAGGCCTGGCGCCGTGCACGATCGCGCAGCATCTCTCCGAGCATCGGAAACTCGGCCTGGGCGTGCTCGTCCAGCGCTCGTTCACACTCCCTTTCGAAAGTTGGCCGTATAGACCCACAGGTTGCCAAAGCGCTCCTCGAAGCGGAATCCGGCTGTCTCCACGAGGCGTACCGTCTCGGGCAGAAAGAGATGGTCAGGATCGCTAAACTCCTCACTGATCGACAGCACGCCGCCGGGCCGGAGCACGCGGTGTAGCTCTATCAGGGCACGATCTGGGTCGGGGATCTCGGGCAGCACCGTGATCAGAAACGCCCGGTCCACACTTTCGTCGTCGAGGGGCAGCTCATGGGCGCTCGCCACGTAGGTCTCGACGTTGCGAAGGCCCAGCTCCTGCACCCGTCGCTCCACCTGTGCGATCATCTTCGGCTGGATGTCCACGGCGATGAGCCGGCCGTCGGTGCCCACGCGCTGTGCGGCGTCCACTGTGAACGTCCCTGGCCCTGGCCCAAGTTCCAGCACGCGCTCGCCCGGGCGGATCCCGATCCGATCCACGATGGGGCGCATGTAGCGCTTGCGCATCGGGTTGTCCACCAGCCACGACACGGCTGCCGGGCAGGGCGAGCGGTAGCCCAATCTGGCCGCCAGCCGCGAGATCAGCTTGAGGGGAAAGAGCCAAAAGAACGCCAGCCCCGCGACGGCGCCCAGGGCGACGCCCAACCACCTCCACGCTCGCTTGTTCATCGTTTGTCTCCCGTGGGTTTGCTCTCCACCCGCTCCAAGAGCGCGGGCAGCTCCTCTTCGATGAGTGAAAAGATGTCGTGTGCCTCCTGCAGCCGGTCATCCGCCATGCCCTGGCGTTCCTGGAGCAGCTCCAGCCCTTGCTCCGCAATGTCGTGGAGCGATGCCCACAGCTTGAGGCGCTGGCGGATAAAGACGGTCCAGCCTCCGGGCTTGAAACGGAAAGAGACTTGCCTGGGTAGTGGCGAGGCGACGCGCTCGATCAACCCCATCTCTGTCAGCAAGCGCGTGTTGGTGCTGACAGAGCTCTTGCTCGCTTGCAAGATCTCGCACAGGTCGGTGAGGGACTGCTCTGGCGGGTCGCTGATCAGGAGTACGCCGAGCACGCGCCCCGCCATTCGCGGCAGTCCCATCTGCTCAAAGTAGAGGCTGATGTCTTTGACAAAGTGCTTCTCTTCGTAGTAGCGCATGGTTGGTGCCCCTCCTGTTGCTCGTTCCACAGTGGTAAGAGTATACTTCGTTCTTAACGTTCTGTCAATATTGAATGATAAGAATGTACGGCTCCTGGTGGTAGGAATTGAGAACGAGTCGCAGCGCAGCCAGCGGTTTGGGCCGGTATACCGCGTTGATCAGCCGCCGCGGCGCGACGATCACTTTACGCTCCGCTTGTGCTCGACGGGGTCCCGTGCCCCCGCAGTGGTGCGTCTGAGAGTATGCACCATCCTGGAACATTGCACCAAGCAGGACACCCCAGGGCCCTCAAATGCAGAAAGTCGCATGATTGACAAGGGCACGACATTGCCTTATAATGGTTCTAGCAGGTTGTCGGAGAGGTGTGTGTACGTTCGTAGTGGGCGATTTATCGCCCAAGAACCGCGCTGAAGCGCGCACTACGAACGGGCTCTTTAGCTACCTATCACTTTGGTGCATAAGGTGCAAACCGTAACTTGAGAGACTGACAGGTTGTCGGAGAGGTGTGTGTACGTTCGTAGTGGGCGATTTATCGCCCAAGAACCGCGCTGAAGCGCGCACTACGAACGGGCTCTCCGATAGGCTCCTAGGGACAACCAATTGCTTGCGCGTTTTCTGTGCACTTGTCTGGGGAGTTCTCCAATTCGCTTCGGCACGCAAATGGCGCATCCTCCCGGTGAGGCTGTTTTGAGAGGCGATAGCACAAAAGAATGGCTCCCGGTCGATCATCGTCTGTCCAGTACACTTTCCGTAGAGCCGGATTGCCCGGGCGCGCCCGGTTGTCCCGTCGAGGAGCAGCGATCGGGCAGAAAGGAGGCATGGAGCGACCAGGATGAGAGTCAGCCATTAGCCGTGGCCCATCGTGGGGCCTGATGAGGCTGCCGTGATGCAACCCAAAGGAGGCACAGATGCACACCCGAAGGCTCTTGACCCTTGTAACGCTCGCAATTCTTCTGACCCTTGGCGTTTTTCCCCGGCCCTCCACGGCCGGCCAGGCTGTCGGACCGGAACAACCACCCCGGCAAGGGGCCTGGTTGGATTCGGTGGTCTTCACACAGGCGAGCCCCGGTGAAGCATTTACCCGATTACAGGCCGGCGAGTTGGACCTGTACGCCAGCACCCTGGACAATCCGGCTCTCTTCCAGGCTGTGTTGGAGGACCCAACCCTGGCGCTTGGCGAGTTCTATGGCTCCTACGATGAGCTGACGTTCAACCCCAGCGGGCCGACCTTTCACGACGGCCGGCTGAACCCCTTCTCCAGCGCGGCTATCCGCGAGGCGGTCAACTGGCTAATCGACCGTGAGTACATCGCCCATACAATCCTGGGAGGCCTCGCCTCGCCCCGTTGGACGATTCTGGCTCGGATCATGCCCGACTACACGCGCTATCAGAGCACCCTCGCCGCCCTGGAAGCCGACTACGCATATGACCTGGAACGCGCGCGGCAGGCCATCGGCGCCGAGATGCTGGCCCTGGGTGCTGTGCTGCAGGATGGCGTGTGGCACCATGGCGGGCAGCCCATCACCTTGATCTTTGTCATCCGCATTGAGGATCAGCGCCGCGAGATCGGTACGTACGTCGCCGGGCAGTTGGAGGCCATAGGCTTTCGCGTCGACCGCCGGTACTTGAACCGCACAGAGGCCGGACATCTGTGGGTGGAGAGCGATCCGGCCGATGGTTTGTGGCACATCTATACCGGGGGCTGGATTACCCAGGTCGTTGACCGCGACTCGGGCGAGGATTTTTCCTTTTTCTACATGCCCTACGACTATCCCATTCCTCTGCACCACGCCTACACGCCCTCGCCCGGGTTCGCCGATGTCGGGCTTCGCCTGCGCGACAAGGACTATGGCTCCATGGCCGAGCGGGACCAGTTGTTCGTCCAGGCCCTCGGATTGGCGATGAACGACAGCGGCTCGGGCTCGGTGCGCATCTGGTTGGCAGACCACACGAGCTTTGCGCCGCGGCGCGCAAACGTCGCGGTCGTCAACGACCTGGCGGGCGGCATCTACACGGCGATGTGGCCCCATGTGGCGCGCTTCGAGGACCAGGAAGGTGGCGCGCTGCGCATCGGCCAGCCGGGGCTGTTCGTCGATCCGTGGAACCCCATTGCCGGGAGCAATTGGATCTACGATGGGATGCCCATCGAGGGCACGCAGGATTCGGGGTTCCTGTTCGATCCGCACACCGGCCTGGCCCGGCCGCAGCGCGTGGAGAGCGCCGAGGTGGTGGTCAAGGCAGGTCTGCCCGTGACCAGGACCCTGGACTGGGTGGCCCTGAGTTTCGAGGACCAGATCGTCGTTCCCGACGACGCCTGGGTGGACTGGGATGCGGAAGAGATGCGTTTCATCACGGCGGCCGAGAAGTACTCCGAGCCGGTGACGGCCAATACCATGAGCACGGTCGCCTACCCCGCCGACCTGTTCACGACGGTGACCTGGCACGATGGAAGCCCCCTCGACGTGGCGGATTTCGTGATACGCATGATCATGCAGTTCGACCCAGCCAAGCCGGAGAGCCCCATCTATGACGAGGGCCAGGTCGCAGAGCTCGAGAGGTTCCTCGAACACTTCAAGGGCGTGCGGATCGAGTCCACCGAGCCGCTGGTGATCACGACCTACGACGACAGTTTCGCCCTGGACGCCGAGAACATACCGACGGCCTGGTGGCCGAACGATGACCGTGGCCCCGGCGCATGGCACGGCGTCGGCCTGGGGGTGCGCGCCGAAGCCGCGGGAGATCTGGCATTCTCGGCCGACAAGGCGGGCCAGCTTGGCGTTGAGTGGGCCAACTACCTGGCCGGGCCCAGCCTCGGCATCCTGGCCACGCACCTGAACGCGGCCGCGGTACAGGGCTACATTCCATACGAGCCGGCGCTGGCGCCATACGTCACCGGCGCCGAGGCGGCCGCCCGGTGGGCCAATCTGCAGGTGTTGTACGCGACACGAGGCCACTTCTGGGTGGGCAGCGGTCCGTTCTACGTGGGAGATGTCCAGTGGGACGTACCCTCGCTGACCCTGGAGCACTTTGACGCGTTCCCAGATCCGGCCGGGCGATGGGACGCCCTTGCCGAACTGCCGCCGCCCGAGTTGGCCATCAGCTACCCGACGGGTGCGCCGGGCAGCTACCTGAACGTCCTGGGGAGCGGCTTTCCCGCCGGCGGCACGGCGTCGGTCGCGGTGAACAACCACCTGCTGGCCGACGTGCCGGTTGACGACAGCGGCGAGCTGGCCTTCACCCTGGCGACGGACGAGGCCGACGAGGGGGAGTACCACGTCCAGGTGCGGGTCAACCCGGTGGCGGGCGTGCAGTTCGAGTTGGATTCGGCCGAGCCTGCGCGGCCGCTGGAGGGAGAACTGCCGCTGGTGACGGTCCCCGATGGGCTCATTACCTACTATGTCTACCTGCCGGTTCTCCTGCGGAGCTACTGACCTCAAGCCTAAAAGCTAGCCAAGGCGGGATCTACATCAGGTGCATCGCACGAACGGCACGTGCAATGCACCGGGGGCGGAAGGGTAGCGCACAACCTGGCAGGCTGTCAGAGCTGCCAGGTTGTGTTTGGTCGCCTTCGAACAACGACGCTTGACGCCCGCCCGAAAGCGTGCTACAATCCAGGCCGACGTTGGCCCCGCCGCCGCGTCGTGCACCGCACCGTCGCCCCGAAACGTTGACAGCCCCCCGCCGGCTTGACCGGGCAGGGGGAACCTCAAGACAGGAGAATGCCAATGTCCATGTCCACAGGGAATACGCGCCAGACGATGGCTCGCTATTTCGAGTCGGCAGAGCCGGATGTGAGCCTGTTTGCGCCGGATGTCACCTTCACAATGATGGCCACGGGCGACACCTATCGCGGGCCGGAGCAGGTCCGGAAGATGCTCGACTATTTCTACCGGGAGGCCTTTGACGCCCGGGCCGAGGCAAGGAACGTGCTCGTCGACGGAGACCACGCCGTCTGGGAGGGCCACTTTATCGGAGAGCACACCGGCGACTTTGTCGGGCTGGCCGCTACGGGAAAAAAGGTGTGCGTACCGCTGGTGGTCCTCTACGATCTGAAGGACGGCCTCATTCACAAGGCGCGCTTTTACCTGGAGTTGCCCATGCTGCTCCAACAGATCGGCGTGGGGCAGGAGGCGTGATGGAGGCTTCAGCACTGGCCAGGAAGCTCCGCCTTCAGCCCGGTCACCGGGTTCTCATCCTGAACGCTCCCGAGGGCTACGTGGATCGGCTGCGTCCCCTGCCCGAGGGGGTGGAGCTGGCCGACACCGCCGGGGGCGAGTTCGATTTCGTGCACCTCTTTGCCCGGAACAGCACCGACCTGGCGTGGATGGTGCGCCAGGCCCTGGAGTCCATCAAGTACGATGGGTTGCTGTGGGTCTCCTATCCGAAAAAGAGCGCCGGGGTCGCCACCGACCTGAGCCGTGACGTCTTCTGGACCGCGCTGGAAGGGGACGGCCTGCGGCCCGTCATGCAAGTATCCATCGACGACACCTGGTCGGCGCTGCGCTTCCGGCCCGCCGAGCTCGTGGGGAAGTAAATCGGAACGGGATCACTCGTCGCCCCTCCGCTTCTTGCTGCCCGGCCGCTTTTGCGGTATAATGCGGCCACCATGGTCGTGCAGGTCAAGCTGTTTTCTCGTTTTCGCCAGCTCTTGCCCCGGGAGGCCCGGGGCGAGGCCCAGGTCCAGGTGCCAGAGGGGGCGACCGTCGCTCAGCTCCTGGACCAGTTGGGCGTAGAGGGCCGGGTGCAGCTCATCTCTATCAACGGCCGGCCCGAGCCCAACCGGGATCGCACCCTGCACGACGGGGACCGCGTCCGCGTCTTTCCCTTTGGCGTGGGCGGCTAAAAATCCACTACATCTTTTTGCAAGGAGGCGAAATACTATGTCACATGGGTTCAATGGCAGGATCCTGCACGTGGACCTGACGACGGGCAGAATGGACGTGGAGGAGCCGAACGAGACGTTCTATCGCCAATACCTGGGCGGCAGCGCCCTCGGCATGCACTATGCCCTCAAGCTCATCCCGCCCGGCGCCGATGCCCTGGGGCCGGAAAACGTGCTGGTCCTCAGCCTGGGCGCAACGACGGGCGCCGCCATCTCGGGGCAGAGCCGCGTCACGGCCACGGCCAAGTCTCCCCTCGGCGGGGCCATTGGCGACGCCCAGGCCGGGGGCTTCTGGCCGGCCGAGGCCAAGAGCGCCGGCTTTGACGCTTACGTGTTCACCGGCAAGTCGCCGCGGCCCGTGTACCTGTGGGTGCAGGATGGACAGGCCGAGCTGCGCGATGCCTCGCACCTGTGGGGCAAGGTCACGGGCGAGGCCGAGGCGGCCATCCGCCAGGAACTGGGCGACGAGAAGATAGAAGTCCTGCAGATCGGCCCCGCGGGCGAGAAGCAGGTGCGCTTTGCGTGCATCATCAACATGAGCAACAGGGCCAACGGCCGCACGGGGATGGGCGCCGTCATGGGTTCCAAGAACCTGAAGGCCGTCGCCGTGCGTGGCCACCAGCGCCTGCAGGTCGCCGATCGCAAGGCCCTGACCGAGCTGGCGCGCTGGGGCGCCCAGAATTTCGAAAGCTCGAACGTCTACTCCATGGGTGTCAACGGCACCGCCGACGTCCTCGCCTTCCAGAACGAGACGGGCACGCTGCCCACCCGCAACTGGGTTAGCGGCTCCTTTGACGGGTACGAAGCCCTCACCGGCGACGCGATGTCGGACACGATCTTGAAAGAGCGCGACACCTGCTACGCCTGTGTCGTCCGCTGCAAGCGCGTGGTCGAGACCGAGTGGCAGGGCCACAAGGTCCTGCCCCATTACGGCGGCCCCGAGTACGAGACCCTGTCCACCTTTGGCTCCTACTGCTGCGTCGACGACCTGCCGGCGGTGGCCTATGCCAACCAGGTCTGCAACATGTACGGCATGGACACCATCTCCTGCGGGGCCGTGGTGGCCTTTGCCATGGACTGCTACGAGCGGGGCCTGCTCACCTCGGCCGACACCGGCGGGCTGGACCTTGCTTTCGGCAGCGCCGAGGCCATGGTCCGCCTGACGGAACAGATCGCCCGCCGCGAAGGCCTGGGCGACCTGCTTGCCGAGGGCGCGGCGCAGGCCGCGCAGCGCATCGGCCGCGGCGCGGAAGAGCTGGTGGTCGCCGTCAAGGGCAACGACCTGCCCGCTCACATGCCCGAGGTCAAGCGCAGCCTGGGGCTCATCTATGCCGTCAACCCCTTCGGCGCCGACCACCAGTCGTCGGAGCACGACCCGGCCTACGAGGGCGACTACGAGTCCTATGCCGAACGGATGGCTTCGCTGGGCCTGCTGGAGCCCCAGGAGCCCTTTAGCCTGACGCCGGAAAAGATCAAGTACGCGCTGTACACCGAGCATTTCTACAGCCTGCTCGACAGCATCAACGTCTGCCAGTTCGTGTGGGGGCCCTCGTGGCACCTCTACTCCCCCAACCAGCTCGTCGACATGGCGCGGGCGGTCACCGGCTGGGACCTGAGCCTGTGGGAGATGATGAAGGTCGGCGAGCGGCGCCTGAACATGATGCGCGCCTTTAACGTGCGCCATGGCCTGGGCCGCAAGGACGACGTCCTGCCGCCCAAGCTCGCCGAGCCCCGCCTGGGCGGCGCCAGCGACGGAATCGCCATCGATTTCGACGAGCTGGAGAAGGCCAAGGATGTGTATTATGCCATGTGTGGCTGGGACCAGGAAGGGGTGCCCACCCGCGCCCGGCTGGAGGAGCTGAGCCTCGGCTGGGTCGCCGACCTCCTGGAGTAGCACGCAGGAAAGGAGCACTGCCATGAGAATCGCCGTCCTTGGTGGCGCCGGTATGATGGGCTGCATCGCCGTGCAAGACCTGGCTTGCAGCCCGGGTGTGGACGAGGTGATCATTGCCGACCTGAGCGAGGAACGCGGCCGTCAGGTGGCCGACTACCTCGACAGCTCCAGGGTTTCTCTGGCCCGGGTGGATGTCCGCGACCACGAGGCGCTGGTGCGGCTTCTGCGCGGCGTGGACGCGTGCCTCAACGCCACGGTATACTATACCAACCTCGAGATCATGGGTGCCTGCCTGGAGGCAGGCACCCATTATACCGACCTGGGCGGGCTGTTTCACACCACCCTCAGGCAGCTCCAGCTCAGCGAGCACTTCAGGGATGCCGGCCTCAGCGCCGTGCTGGGCATGGGCAGCGCCCCCGGCGTACCCAACGTCCAGGCGCGTTACGCCGTCGACCGGCTGGACACTGTCGAGGCGGTGCGCATCTATGACGGCATCAAGCCGCCGCCTTCCGATGCCGTCGTGTTTACCTATGCCGTGGCGACCATCGTCGACGAGCTGACCCAGAAGCCGATGGTCTACCGCGACGGCCAGATGGCGGCCTGCGAGCCCCTGACCGAGTTCGAGGACTACTGGTTCACCCCGCCCATCGGCCTGCTGCCCATGCACCTGTCCCTCCACTCCGAGGTGGCCACCCTGCCGACCAGCTTTCACGACAAGGGCCTGCGCGAGTGCTTTTTCAAGATCAACTACTGGGGCATGGCCCCGGAGACGGTGGCCAAGATCCGCGTCCTGGCCGACCTGGGCTTTGCCGGGCAGCAGCCCGTGCCCCTCGGCTCGGGCGACACGGCCGTCGTGCCCCGTGATCTGATGATCGCCCTCCTGCGCGACAAGGTGCCGCCCGTCACGTCCTTCCTGGAGCCGCCGCGGAACCAGCCGCCCGACTGGACCAAGGAGATTGTCACGGAGGTGCGGGGCACGCGCTTTGGCAAGCCTGTGACCTACCGCCTGGGCACCCTCACGGTCAAGGGCGCCCTGCCCACAGGCGTCTCGCCGTCCATCGCTGCCCGGTGGCTGGCCGAGGGCCGGGTGCCGCCCGGCGTCTGGCCCCCGGAGCTGGCCATCGAGCCCGAGCCCTTTTTCGCCGAGCTGAACCGGCGGGGCATCCCGACCCAGGTGTCGGTCACAGAGACGCTGTAGGCACGGGAAGCGCGATGAATCGCGCACTACGAGCGGGTTGGGTTTGTAGTGGGCGCTTCAGCGCCATGGCCGCGCGATGAATGGCGCACAACGAGCGGGTTGGGTTTGTAGTGGGCGCTTCAGCGCCGTGACCGCGCGATGAATGGCGCACAACGAGCGGGTTGGGTTTGTAGTGGGCGCTTCAGCGCCGTGACCGCGCGATGAATGGCGCACAACGAGCGGGTTGGGTTTGTGGGTGCTTCAGCGCCGTGACCGCGCGATGAATGGCGCACAACGAGCGGGTTGGGTTTGTAGTGGGCGCTTCAGCGCCGTGACCGCGCGATGAATGGCGCACAACGAGCGGGTTGGGTTTGTAGTGGGCGCTTATGAACTTTGACAACTTAATAAGGTAATAGGCCGACATACCGCAGAA
>DAOUHB010000243.1:0-7905 GCA_034428935.1 Anaerolineae bacterium
TGGGCCCAAGGCCCGGTCTCGGACGGCAAGCGGGCAATCGTGGCCGTGGGCGTAGCCGCGTAGCCGCGCCTACTCCAGCGGCACCAGGTTGCGCTTCATCATGCGCAGCGCCCGCCGGGGATCGATGTAGCCGTACAGCCCGCCCACGGTGGATACCATGTAGGCGGCGTCCAGCAGCACCTTGCCCTGGGGCCGCAGGATCCAGCTCTCCTCCTCGTGGTACTGGGTGCCGGCAGCAATGAGGCGCAGGTCTCGCCCAAACTGGCCCTCCTTGCACTTGTGGTAGATCGTGCCGCCGATGAGCAGCGTCGTGCAGGGCTGGTTCAAGAAGTTGACGCCGTACTGCAAGAAGTAGGTGTCTGTCTCTTTGACATAGCCCAGGTTGCGGCCCGTCGTTGCGGCCATGATCTCCTTGGCCAGGAAGGAGCGCACTGCGTTTTCCTCATCCCTCGTAGGCAGCGCGTGGGGGTTGGCGGACAGCCAGTCCAGGTAGCGCCCCAGGTCGAGGTCCAGCCGGCCATCCAGGCGGCGGACAAAGTCGCCAAAGGCGTCGTCGCCCGGCCGGAACTCGGGGTACTCGTCCAACAGGAACGCCTCCAGGTCGCGCTTCATGGCCCCGCTGCGAAAGCGCTCCAGCTCCTTGATGTTCTCGGCGTCGTAGGCCAGGCCGTACTTGCCCTCCACGCGGCGGTAGGCCAGGGGCGTGTTGGGCGTCTTCAGGATGGTGCGCTTGACCTTGCGCAGGGGGTCGTCGCCGTGGTAGTCGTACAACGGGTTGTCGCTCACATTGGAGTAAAAGTCGGTCGTCGCCCCGCCAATGTCCAGGGCCATGATGTTGCCCAGCCCGGGCTCGTCGCCGTAGCCCTTGGCCAGCAAGTTGATGCCCCGGAAGGCCGCCCGCGGCGTCGGGATAAAGGGGGCGCTCATGTACTCTTCCACCACGTCAAAACCCTTGCCCCGGATAATGATCGTCTGGAAGAGGTCGCGGATGGCCTCGTTGACCACCTCAATGCGAAAGTGGTTGATCTCGGGCATGACGTTGGGCGTCAGGCGGATGTCGATCCCCTCGGCGCGGTAGATGGCCTCGATCTCGTCGCGCACGTCCTGGTTCCCGGCATAGATGACCGGCACTCCGTAGCGTGCATAGGTGGCCCGGCGGGCGTTGCGCGCCAGGAGGCGGGCGTTATGCAACTGGGTCTCGGTATCGCCGCCGTAGTCCACCCCGCCGGCCTGGAGGATGATCTCCGGCTGGTCTTGCTCGTAGATCGCCTGTGCCTGGGCCTCGGTCAGCGCGCTGTCGTAGCTGTTCAGCAGCTTGGCGCCGGCCGTCAGGGCTGCCAGGTCGGCGGCAAAGCCGCTCTCCTCCTTTACCATCGACACGGTGACCATCTTCAGGCCGCCCTTGGCGCTCGAACAGGGCAGCTTCAGGTAGAACTTTTCCATCTCTCGCGCCAGGGGCGCCCAGTCGTTTCGCCACTGGCACTCTTCCAGAACGCCCAGCCCCTGGGCCAGCGATATGCGCAGGTCCTCGACGATGGTCGGCACGTACTGGAGGTGAAGCTCTTCCGTCGCCGTGTCAAAGATGCCGATCTTGGAAAAGGTGCTCCCGAAGTCGACCACCAGCACACGCTTGTTCTCCAGCTCGGACGGGCTGCGGACCCCCACCTGGCGGCGCGCCCGGGCCAGCACCTCTTCGTCCATGGCCTCGGCGGTCTCGGTGATGTACAGGTCCTCGTCGGCGCGGCTAATGGTCTTGTCAAAGAACCAGGGGCTCCGCTGGCGGAGGAGGTCCACCCGCTCGATCTCGTCGGCCACCTTGACGCCGTCGAACTCGTCGATGACACAGCCGCCGTCCACGATCTTGGTCCGGCACTTGCCCACCACCTCGTAGCGCTTGTCCAGGACGGTGATCTGCGGCGCCTGGAAGAGGCCCACCTGCAGCGCCAGGTCCAGCGTGTCGGCGCTGATCATGCCACAGTGGCCCGATGGATAGTTGGACTCGTCGATAAAGCTGAGGAGCATCGTCTCGTAGTTGCGTTTCCACTCGCGGGGATGATCCCGTTTTTGCGCGTCTTCGGGCGACACGGCCCACTCGAAAAAGTTGTCCAGCGTCACCGGTCCTTCGTAGCCACCCAGGAGGGCAAAATGCAACAGGTTGTACATGGCGCCCAACTTGAGCCGGCGCTTGCGCCCCAGCAGGCGCGGGTCGTGCCAGATGTCGGGCTTGTCGTCCCGGGAAAAGTCCTCGAACACCTGCTTGACAATGTCGCAGCTCTCGATGACGTCCTCGGCCTTGGCCTCGTGGTGGGCCTCCGAGAAGCTGACCACGTGGACAATGTCCGGCTCCATGTACATCTGCCAGTAGGTCGAGATCGCCAGGTGACCCTTGGCCTTGTCCAGGTTGGGCGGAAAGTCCGAAAGCCCGCCGCGGGTTTCCTTGATGATGGTAAAGTCAAAGGCCCCCGTCAGCGGCTCCAGCAGCTCGTAGGCAGCCCGGAACTTGGCCAGGTCGTTGAGACCCGAGGTGCCGGGTGGCAGGTCGTACATCATCTGCATCACGTACTTGCGAATGCCCATCTTCAGGGCCACGACGCCGGCGATGACGTGGTCGGCCACCAGGAGGTCGTCGGTGCTGTTGCGCAGTTGCCACTGGTGCGGGTCGTTGATCTCCAGGGGCTTGTCGATGGAGGCCCACCAGCGCATGACGTCGAAATGCTCGTCAAAGCCCTCGCGGATCGAGATCGGGCCCCGGCCGTCCATCTCGTTGTAGAAAAAAATGGGCACCGCCGGGAAGGGCATGCGAAAGGCGCCCTCGTACAGCTTGGCCAGCTCCACCAGCTCGTCGGTGCCCGAGTAGATGCGGGTCATGGGATAGTTGCCCCGCATGGTGGCCTGTTTCAGCCGCTCCAGGTCGTCCTTGGAGCGGATGGGCACGCCGCCCTGACCCTTTAGATACTTTTCCGGGTCCTCCTCGCCGCGGACGAACTTGGCCAGGTACTCCTGGGCCGGTTGATCCGGCGCCAGGGAGACGATTTCCATGCACTGGGCGTCGGCCAGCTTCTCGATGCCGGCCACCGTCGGCTCGATGCTGTCGGCGGCGATGCCAATGTGGGCGCGGATGATGGGCCGGTTCTCTTTCTCGCGCACCTGCTGGATGCGCTCCAGGAGGGTGCCCGCCCACACAGTCTCGACCTTGTCGTTGACGACCACGGAGCCCCGGGCAAAGGCCTCCAGATCTTCCATGGTCACAAAGTCGTCCACCACGAGGTCGAAAAAGCCCTGGAAAGCGTCAATGTCGCCATAGTTCTCGGCAATCTCGTCCAGGTCATAGTGCCGGTCCGCGGGCGGCGAGAACTTGTCCTCCTGGATGGGCAGGCCGGTCATGGCTCGCACCAGGTTCGCGGCAGGGCGCAGCCCACCGAATGAGTAACGGATGCCGCTCTCCCGGGGCAGCAGGTGGTAGCGGGCCGCCTTCTCGATGAATTCGCTGATGAGCTTGTCCACGTGCAGGTCGCCCAACCGCATGGAAATGGCCACGATCTCGGGCCGCGACTCGCGGATCTTGTTGATCACGTCCTCGATGGGTACCGCCGGTCCCAGCTTGACCGCCAGGAAGCCCTCCCCACGGTCCTCCATCCACTCGGCAAACGATTCCACACCAAGGGAGTGGACGCAGTCGCCGATGGATCCGGCCAGGACGCGCCGTTTCTTGTCCTCGGTCTTGCTGTCAGCAGTCATTCTCCTCTCCTTCCTTTGTAAAAGCCATCAACGCTTTGAGGTCCTCCAATCCATAACGCTGCGGGATGCGGGCCTCCAAGGCGTCGCGCCCCAGGTAATCCTTCCCCAGCCGCTCGCCGGCCCAGGCAATGACCCGATCCATGGCCGGCGTCTCGACCCCCGCCAGGGCGCCGATGGCCCGGCTGACGGCCAGGCCAAAGGGCACGTCCTCGGCGAGGTAGCGGGCGCCGAAATCGGGCACGAACTCGCCCGGCGACAGCTCGCGCACGGGGGCCTTGAGGCCGGCATAGGCCCGGTTTGTGACAAAGGCGGCGCGCAGGGTAGACGGGTCGGCGATGGCCGGGCCGTAAGAGCGCCGCAGCCAGTCCAGCAGTGGGCGCACGGCCGCCAGGTCCTGCTCCGGCTCCAGGCGGCGGCGGATTGCTTGCACGTCGGCGTCGAGCCCGGCCAACGTCCGCACTCCCTCCTCGTTCAGGCCATGATAGAACAGGGCAACAGCCCCGGCGTCAAAGGGGGCGCCGTCCCAGCGCGCAAAGAGACCGTACATGATGCCGGGGTGGATGAGCTGCCCTGTGTTGGCCAGGGTGAGGGCCAAGAGGCTGGCCGCTGGCTCCACGGGCAGGCCCAGCATCGCTTCCAGGTGGGGGGCCAGACCCGCGATGGCAGCCGCCGGCCGACTGGCGGCGTCCACGGTCTCCTTGACACCCAGGACGTGGACCACCTGGCCGTATTCCTGGATGCGACACGCCCAGGGCAGCGTCTGCAAGCCAAAGAGGCGGACGTCGCGCGGACCCAGCGACAACAGTGCGCGGGCGGCACAATAGTCAAAGCCGCCCCGGGCCGGGATCGCTCCCACCCAGACTCCATTATCCAGGTAGGGTGCGATCTGGCCCAGGATGACCTCATGGGCAAAAGCCGGCAGCACCAGCACCACCATGCCAGATGCGGGGATCACCTCTGCGGGGTCGGCGCTGACGCAGTGCGGCCGCGCTTGCGCTTGGAGGGCGCCGCAGACCTCCAGGCCACCGTGGGCCGCGATGCCATCGGCCAGGCGGGCCGCCTCGCCGGCCAGGGGCGCATAGACGTCCACGGCGCAGCCCAGGTTGCGGGCAGCGATGCAGGCCAACGCCTGGGCCCCATTTCCTCCACCGCAAATGGTGATCTTGGCCATGGGCATGTCAGATCCCCCCTCTGGAACAAGCTACTTGATCCCGAATGGCGACCTGAACGGCGCCGCCCGACCCGTTAACCGATCCTATACGTAGAGCTCGTCGAAGCGGCCCTCGCACGGCAGCCCGTGGCAAAAGAGCATTCGCCCCTCGCCAGGAACCAGGACCGCAGCCGCGATGCTCGCCACGTTGCGCTCAGCTCGCGGGTGACAACAGATAGAAGCCAGGGGCCCGTCGTGGGACGCGGCCAGCTCGCAGGCCAAGACGGTGTCGATACGGCCATAGGCGTCCGCCAGGGCGCGGCGGGCGTAGTCGTAGCGGCCCAGTGAATTCTCGCGGCCCTCGGGCTCCACGTCCGCATAGCAGCCGCGCATCTCGTCGCTGACAAAGTGATTGGTGTTGACCAGGATGCCTTCTCGTGCCTCGAAGAGGCCGTAGCGAGTGTGCCCCCCCTCGAAGACGGCCAGGTGCCCGCGAGCATCCGCCAGGATGAGATTGTTGCGGCCCAGTCTCGGCACCGAGCGCAAATAGTCCAGGGCCGATGACACATGGCAGTGCTCCTGGAGGAGGTGCAGCATCAGCGAAAAGGAGGGCAGGCCGGGGCCCAGGTCGCTGGAGTAGACGTGCGTGTCGGCCACGGCCAGGCCGGCCGCGTTCATGCCGGCGCAGTAGATCCCCGGACTGCCCGCGCTGGTGATATACAGGTAGGGGAAGCCACCCTCGGGCTGCGCCCGGACGAGTACCTGCAGGGGTAGGTGGTCCAGGTCATAGTCCCGGTTCTTGGCCAGGATCACCCTGCCGCCTTTGGTGGCGGCGCCCGACGCCGCCCAGGTGGTGCAGCCCTGCCCGCCCGCCAGGCGCCGCACGCGCAGGTCGTCGCCCAGATAAGAGATGAGGTCGTAGCGCAGCAGGGTCTCGTACTCGATGGACAGGGCGTCGGACTGGCCGCGGATCGTGGCCAACAACGGCGCGTCCAGTTCCTCCATCAGCGCGCGCGTGCCTGCCACCAGGACATCGAAGGTATCATCGGGCCCCTCGCCCTCCAGGCGGAGAAAGCGCGCCTCCATAGCGGCCAGGATGTGGGGGCGAAGGTTGAGCGCCTGCTGGCCGTGCTGGTAGCCCATGGCGTAGGGACTTCCCCGCAGCGTGAGCGTCTGGTATTCTGGCATCGGCCCTCCCCGAAGGCGATCAGATCTGGCGGGCGGGCGCGCCCGTGTTCTGCTGGATGGCGCTGGCCACGCGAGCCATTCTGTCGCGGGACCTCTCTCGCGCCTGCAGGAGCATGGCCTCGTAGATAACGTCGACGATGGCCAGTTGCGCGCTGCGCACCGTGGGCGAGTCGTAGCTGATGGCGGCGGCCAGGGAGGCGGTGCTGAGCACCAGGTCCGCCGCCCGGCCAACGGGCGAGCCTGGAAAGCTGGTCAGGGCCACGGTGGTCGCGCCCCCCTCCCGGGCCAGGGCGAGAGCCTGGGCCACCTGGCGCTGCATCCCGGTGTGCGAGATGGCAATGCCGACGTCAGCTGCGGTCAAGGCGGCCGCCGACATGACCTGCATCTGCGAATCGAGGAAAGCGTTGGCGTTCAGTCCAAGGTGCATGCACTTGAGGTGCAGCTCGCGGGCCGTGGTGCCCGCCCCGCCGGCCGCATAGAGATCCACTCGCCGGGCGTTCAGGAGCTTGTCGACGACCTGTTCCAGGACAGCGAGATCGAGGGAGCGTTGGATATCCTGGAGGGCCATGATGTTGGCCGCCAGGATCTTCTGGGCGATAGAGTCCAGGGTATCACCCGGCCGGGATTCGACGTAGACGAGGGTAGAAGGTCGGCTCCACTCGCGGGCGAGGGCAACCTTGAACTGGCGAAAGCCACCAAAGCCCAGCCTGCGGCAAAAGCGCGAGACGGTGGTGGTTCTCACCCCGGCGCGCCGGGCCAGCCCGACGATGGTCTCGTCTGCGGCTTCGTTGGGGTACCGCAGAACGTACTCCCCCAGCTTGCGCTCCTGCGCGGGCAACGCCGGCAGCATGCTCTTGATCTGGAGCAACAGACCTGTGTCTTCCATAGCCGGGTCCTCCCGCGCACAGTATAGCAGAAATTATTTCCGTTGTCAACCTATGTGATGGAAATTTTAACCGCCGATCGCAGAATTTGCGCGCCCGGAATTTCTGTGCTACAATCAATGCAACGTGTTGGGAGGCCAGAGCATGGCCGGCGTGGCAGCAGACGCGCTGCTCGAATCAAGGTCTTGAGCAAAGGGGGTGAGAAGCCAGACAAGATTTCTGCGTCACTCGATGGTTTTGTCAGCGTAGATGCGAAAACTGAAAAGGAGGGAAAGGATGTCTACTGTCAAAAGGACCCTGCTTGCCGGTGTGTCCCTCGTGACACTGTTGGCTCTCCTGGCCGCCTGTGGCGCAACACCCGCCCCGGTGGAAGAGAAAATCCAGGTTGTAAAAGAGACGGTCGTCGTGGCTGGCACATCACAGGTGGTCGAAAAAGAAGTGACCAAGGTTGTCCAGGAGACGGTGGAGAAGGTGGTCACCCCCACCCCCCTTCCCCAACGTGACGTCATCATTGTCGGGCTATCGGCAGCGCCCGATACGCTCGACCCGGCCGATCACCGCAATCGCCAGTCGGAGACGGTGCTCCGCAACATGTTCGATGGGCTGGTCACCAGGGACAACGCCAGCGGCGTGCACCTGGAGCTTGCCGAGGATCTGAACTGGCTGGACGACACGACCCTGGAGGTCAAGCTGCGCCAGGGCGTCAAGTTCCACGATGGCGTCGAGATGACCGCTGACGATATAGTCTTTACCTTCGAGCGCATCATCAATGAAAACATGACTGGACATTGGCGAAAATCACTTTAACAACACCATAGAGCCATTTAACCGTAGGCCGTGTGAAGGCGTGCAGAAATAATCCAGGCTCGGGGATGATTTGAACCTGGGCGGCACGCGCGCTGGCAGTCAGCGGGAGCTAGACGGGCATAGCGCTCAGCCGCAGAA
>DAOUHB010000244.1:0-2256 GCA_034428935.1 Anaerolineae bacterium
GGCGGCCGGCGGCCAGCTCGCCCGCAGCAAAGGACTGGAGCGGAAAGTACTGCTCCTGGAAATCCCCCCGGGGGATGGTCGCCCGGTCGGCGGGGTCCAGGGCCCACAGCCGCCACCAGAAGAGGAGCGGCAGCAGCAACAGGGCGGCGACGATGAGGAGTTCGGTGAGCCGGGCGCGTCTTGGCCGCTGGGTCGTCAACGATCAGCTCCCCCGCTTCCGTCGGATCCTAGCTGCACTGGCCCTGGCGCCACTTTCCCGGTAGCTCGGCACGGAAATCACAACCTGCTCACAGCGATCCTTATCGGCCATCCGTGTGCGCAGGCGTGGTTCTACCACATCGATCTCGTACGCCATGGTGATGACCGTCGGCAGCCGCGCGATGTAGCGATAGTTAAAGAGCTGGTAGAGCTTTTCCTGGGCCCAGGGGCTGGCGCTCTCGGTCCCCAGGTCGTCCAATACCAGGAGCGGCGCCGTCTTGACCTCTTCGAAGCGTCGGTCAAAACGCACCAGGCTCGATGGGCTAAAGGTCGCCCGTAAGTGATCCAGCAGGTCGGGGACGACGATGAACAGGGCAGAGTAGCCACGTTTTACATGTTCGTGGGCGATGGCCGCGGCCAGGTGCGTCTTGCCCGTGCCGTACTCCCCGGTCAGCACCAGCCAGCCCTGCGGCTCGGCGGCATACTTGCGGCAGCGCTCCACAACATCCTTCAGATGCTCGCGCAGGTCTCCGGCCAGCTCGTCCTCCCGCAGGCTAAACGTCTCGAAAGTCATGTCCTCCAGCAGCGACAGGCTGGACAGATCCGATCCCTCCTGGTCCACGAACTCGCGCCGGTAGTCAGGCGCCAGGATGCGGACGACGATGGCAAACACCGGGTCCACGAGTCGCGAGCGGATGCGCAGGTCGATCTCGTCCAGCCTCTGGTTGGAGGTGACGACGGTCGGCAGGCGGGCGTTGTAGCGATAGTTCAGGATCTGGTACAGCTTTTCTCCGGCCCAGGGGGTGGCGTTCTGGGTGCCCAGGTCGTCGAGGACGAGGAGGGGCGCGTTGCGCACCTCCTGAAAGCGCTCGTCGTAGCTGACGGCGCTGGAAGGACTGTAGGTGGCCCGCAGGTGATCGAGCAGATCGGGCACGACGACGAACAGCACGGCCCGGCCGGCCTGCAAGCAGCGGTTGGCGATGGCCGCCGCCAGGTGCGTCTTGCCGCAGCCATAGCCGCCCAGGAAGACGACCCAGCCGCTGGGGTTCTCGGCAAAGCGCTCGGCCGTGCTGTAAGCATGCTGCAGAGAGCGGGCCATCTCTTCCGGCAGCCGGGAGCGCTCGTGCGCCCAATTCTCAAAGGTCATGTGCGACAGGTGGCCCAGGTTGCTCAGAGAGCGCAGGTGCGCCAGCCGCTGCTCCTCCAGCTCGGCCAGCTTGCAGCGGCAGGGGAACAACTGGCCAAAGTGGGGATGATCCACCGGCACGTCCTCGCGCACGTACCCCAGGCCGCCGCAGATGGGGCAGGGCTCCGTGTCAGTACTCCGTATAGTTGCCATACTAACCCTCGATGAAGCGGCGAGAACGTCGTCTACGGCTTCGCCGAGCTGTTTCATCGCCCTTTCCCTCCGTCGCCCAGCGCTCCAGGATGCGCTGGATGTAGCGCCAACTTCGCTTGTTCAGCTCCACGGACTCGCGAAAGGCGTCCTCGATCCAGGCGGCCGGGTAGCTGTCTTCCGCCTCCTTCAGCTCGTCGGCCAGGAGGGGCGTCAGCGGCCCGATGTTCTGCTCGTAGAGCACATAGATGTTCGGCCGCTGAACCTGCACCTCTACTCTCTCGCCCGGGGGAGCAGGCGACCATTGCCCAGCCAGCACCTCTTCCACCGCCTTGCGACCCCGATCGCTATTGACGAAATACCACTCTCTGTGTGGGCTAAAGGCGCGCAGCAGCGTGCCGCGGGCCACCGCCCGCTCCAGCGCGTCGTCCAATACTTCCTCGGGCGGCCGGCCTGTGACCGCCAAACCGGCCATCAGTCGGGCATCACTAGACAATTCGTCCCAGGCGACGTACGGACGCTCGCCCTTTTGCCGGGCCAGCAGCCAGAAGATGTGGAGCGTCACCTTCAGCTCGCCCAGGTGGTCGACGTCGGGCATCACCTCGGCGAAAAACAGGTCGGGCACCGGCGTGTAGGGCTGTTTGCCCGCCGGAAATCCGACAAAGCCTTTCATTGGTCCTTCACTCCCGTCAGGCGCACCATGCCGGGCAACTCGGGCACCG
>DAOUHB010000245.1:0-23028 GCA_034428935.1 Anaerolineae bacterium
GCGCGGCCCGTCGAGCTGCCGCTGCCGTGGTGGGCCACCTTGAGCACGTCGGCGTCCAGGGGTTGGCCGGAGGCGAGGAGATTGGCCTCGGCCTTGACGCCCACGTCGCCGGTGAGGAGAAAGTCGGCCTCGCCCCAGTTGAGCCGCAGGACGACGGACGCCTCGTTGTCGCCGTCGATGGCGGCGGGCAGCGGGCCCCGGGGCGGATGGAGCACCTGCAAGACGATGCCCTGCTCCAGGTCCAGCCGGTCGCCGGCGGCGACGACCTGGCGTGGGACGCCCGCTGCCTCCAGGGCGTCCAGACACTGGAGGTAGAGGGGCTCGTCCGACGCCCGGCCGTTGTCCAACCAGCCGCCCACGCGAAAGCGGGCCAGGGCTTCCGCCAGGCCGGCGACGTGATCCTCGTCGGGGTGGGTCAGGATGAGGAGATCGAGGGAGCGATCCCAGAAGGGCATCTCGCGGGCCAGGGCGGCGCCCAGGGCGGCCGGGCTCGGGCCGCCATCGACCAGGATCTGGCGGCCGGCGGGCGTGGTGATGAGGATGGCGTCGCCCTGGCCGACGTCGAGAACGGCGACGTGCAGCCGGCCGTCGGGCAACTGCACGAGGGCGAGCCCGCAGAGGACCGCGGCAGCCAGGGCCATTGCCAGGAGGGCCCTGCCATGGCGCTGGAAGGCCGCGCCGATTGCCGCGCCGGGATCGGGTTGGCGGCGGCGGCAGCCCGCGGCCCAGGCGACCGCCGCCACGAAGGTGTAGTACAGGGCCGGCCACTGCCAGCCGAGGTGGCCCAGGTCCAGGGAGGCAAGGGGCCAGGCGGCCAGGGCGTGGACGACGGCGCCGGTGTAGGCCAGGCACAGCCAGGGCAGCCAGGCCACGACCCGGGCCACGGGCTCCAGGACGGGAACGGTGCCGGCCAGGGCTGCCAGGCCGCCCAGGGTCATGATCGGCGGCTGAACGGGCAGGATGAGCAGGTTCGCCAGGGGCGAGACGAGGGACAGCCGGCCAAAGTGATAGGCCACCACGGGCAGGGTCAGAACCTGCGCGGCCAGGGTGGCCACCAGGGCCTCGTTCAGGAAGCGCAGGATACCAGCCGTAGCCTTAACGGAGGAGACCAGGCGGGCCAGGCCGCGCTCCACCAGCGCCTCCAGGGGCGGGCTGAAGAGGATGAGGCTCAGGGTGGCGGCAAAGCTGAGCTGAAAGCCGGCGTCCCACAGGGCCAGAGGCTCGATGAACGTCAGCATCACCGCCGAGGCTGCCAGGGAGACGTGGGCCGTGGCCAGGCGCCCCAGGTGGCGGGCAGTAACGTACAGGCCGCCCATGAGACCGGCGCGGACCACGGCTGCGTCGGCGCCCACGAGGAGGACGTAGAGGGCGATGCCCGCCAGGGTAAGCCAGCAGGCGCGGCGCTTGCCGAGGAGCTGGCCGAAGCTCAGGGCAAAGAGACGCGCCACCAGGCTGATGTTGCTCCCGCTGATGACAATGATGTGCGAGGTGCCCGTGGCATTGTATTCATCGTACAGCAGCTTGGGAATTCCGGCCTTGAGGCCCAGGACGATGCCCTGCAGTAGCGAGGCCTCCGGCTCGGGTATCATCCGGGCCAGGGCCAGCCTCGCCCGGTCCTTGAGCCCGTGGAGGGCTGCCCAGAAGGGCGAGCCCTGCCCGGCGGCCAGCCGTTCTACCTCGGCCTTTCTCATGAGGCAGTGGATGTCTTTGCGGGCCAGGTGGGCGCGATAGTCGAAATCTTCGACGGGCGCCGGCGGCAGGATGTCGCCCTTGAGGCGCAGGCGGTCGCCATAGTCGTAGGCGGGGTAGGGGCCAACCCACACCAGGAGCTGCCCCGAAGCGGGCCGCCGCTCGCCATCGACCTCGATGCACTTCACGTCCACGACCAGGCTGGCCGTTTTGTCGCGCCGGTCGGGATAGGCGGCCACGACGCCCTCCACCACGGCGGCGGACGTGCCGGCGTAAGAGGCGATCTGGTCAGGGTCATCAGTGCGGGGCATTTCCGCCTGGTAGCGCAGCCCGGCGGCCAGGAGTGCCAGGGCGCAAAAGCAGCCCAGCCGCGCCGAGCGGTCTTCCCGCCACAGGAGGATGGCGGACAGGGGAAGAAGGCAGAGGCACCACAGGACGGCCGGCTCCACCCCCAGGGGAGCCAGCCAATGGTGGGCCACGAGCAGGCCAACCACCCAGGCCGCGGCGACGTATAGCAATGGAGGCAGCATGGCACATCTTCCTCGACGGACCTGCGGCCATTATAACCGCGAGCGACGCGCACGTCAAGCACGGCGATCCTCGAGCCAGGCTATTGCCAAGTCGGTCCTGTTGCCTGGGATCGCCGTGCGCCGGCTCGGCGGTTCTCTCTACACGCAGCTTGCCGAGCCAGTGCTCGACGATACCAGGGGCCGTCAAGGGACCATACAACAGCCGCATCCTCGAGCGTGATCCAGCACACTTGATCTTTTCGGCAATTCGGGGTACAATAGTTGCGGGTGCCCGGCCCGATCCTGGCAGTCCCCCGTCCAGTGGACAATACGTGCCGGAGGGTGATAGGGTCTGCTTATGAGAAAAAGAATAGGACTGTGGCTCCTATTGGCGTTGATGGTCTGGAGTGGGTTGGCCTGCAACCTATCCGAGTTGGCGACACGCCTGTCAACGCCCACCCCCGGACCGGCGTCCCAGGCAACGCCGGTCGTCGTCGTTTCGACCCCCACACCCCTGCCCCCGGAGATGATCGCCGGCGCGGACGTGGAAGAGCTGTTGGTCATCAACGTCTATGCCCGTGTGAGCCCGGCCGTGGTGTGCGTGACCGCGGCGCAGCAGTTTGGCTCCTGCATCGGCTCCGGCTTTATCGTCGACTCTGAGGGACACGTCGTGACCAACAACCACGTGGCCACGGCGGAGCGCAATCTGCTGGTCACCCTGGCCGACGAGCGCTCGGTGCCGGCCGAGATCCTGGGTACCGATCCGGGCAGCGACCTGGCCGTGCTCAAGATCGACGTGCCCGCCGAGGAGCTGACGGTGGCCGAACTGGGGGACTCGGACGCGCTCCGCGTGGGACAGCGGGCCATCGCCATCGGCAACCCTTTTGGCCTGGAGCGGACCATCACCACGGGCATTATCAGCTCCCTCGGCCGTACCCTGCCGCGCACCGACAGCGACTTTCAGATCGCCGAGGTGATCCAGACCGACGCGGCCATCAACCCCGGAAACTCGGGTGGGCCGCTCCTCGACTCGCAGGGCCGGGTCATTGGCGTCAACACTGCCATCCGCTCTGTCAGTGGCGTGAACTCGGGCGTGGGCTTTGCCATCCCGGTCAACGTCGTCAAACGGGTCATCCCCGAGCTGATAAGCGGCGGCAGGTATCGCCATCCCTGGGTGGGCGTGACGGGCCTGACGATATCCCCCGAGATCGTCGAGGCCCTCGACCTGGGGGTCGAGACCGGCGTTATGGTGTATACCGTCGAGCCGAACAGCCCGGCCGAAAGAGCGGGCGTGCAAGGGGGCGCTCGGGAGATGGTCGTCGGCGGCCGGCCGGTGCTGGCGGGGGGTGATATCCTGGTGGCGATTAACGATGCGCCGGTGAGGCGTTTTGACGATCTGATCAATTACCTCGCCCGCTACACCAGCGTGGGTGATACGGTGACCCTGACTGTCGTCCGCGGCGGTGATCGGCTCAATCTCGACGTCGTCCTGGAGGAACGACCTGACAACCGCTAGTGGCAGGGATGGCCCCTGCAACAGCGACCCGACGGTTCCCGGGTATCGCCTGTGATGCCCGGTTAGTGAGCGTCCTATCTTATTCAAGGAGGATAACGTGTTCACGGAACAGGATTTGAGCGAATTGGTGCAATTTCGTAGCGACGGCTCCCCCGTTCTCAGTCTTTACCTCAACGTGGATCCTTCTCAGCAGTCGAGTGATCAGCACAAGTTGTCCATGCGCTCGTTGTTAAAGGGGGTGGCCGGCGAGGCTTCCTCCGAGGACGTCCAGGCCATGGAACGCTACTTTGATTTCGAATACGAACGGCAGGGCAAGGGCCTCGCACTTTTTTCCTGCAAGGATTCCGACTTCTGGCGCAGCTACTGGCTGGCCGTGCCTGTGCACAACCTCGCCTACGTCTCCCCGCGCCCATACATCAAGCCGCTGACCGACGTCCTGGATGCCTACGGCCGCTACGCCGTGGTCCTGGTCGACAGCGAGGGCGCCCGCATGTTCCTCTTCCAGCTTGGTGAGCTGGCCGAGGCCAGCGGCATTTTTGGCGAAGAGGTGCGGCGCAGCAAGCACGGCGGTGCCTCCGGCGTGGCGGGCATGCGCGGCGGCATGGCCGTCCGCACGGCGCGCAAGGGCGAAGTGACGGTCCAGCGGAATATGCGAGAGGTGGCGGAAGTAACGGAGGCGTTTTGCCAGCACAATGGCTGCTACCGGCTGGTGGTGGGTGGCTCCGAAGCCAATGTCAGGCAGTTGCTGGACGTCTTAACCAAGCAGTTGCAGGATGCCGTGGTAGGCACCTTTGTCATCGATCTCGGCGCGCCCGTTAGCGACGTGCAGGCCCGCTCCATGGAGCTCATCGAGAAGGCGGCGGTGGAGCGGGAGCGGGAACTGGTCGACGAGATGTGGGCCGGCTGGAAACGGGGCAGTGGCGCCGTGGTTGGCCTGTCCGACACGCTGGCCGCGCTGCAGGAGCACCGGGCAGGCACGCTGCTGGTTCTGGCCGGCTATTCGGCTTCCGGCCATCGCTGCCGTGAATGCCGTTACCTGATGCTCGTCGAGCGAGACGAGTGCCCGCTGTGCGGCGGTCGAATGGAGCCCGTCGAAGACATCGTCGATACCTTGACCCGCCGTGCCCTGGAGCAGGGCATCGAGGTCGAGATCGTCCGCGGCAGCGGCAAGTTGGAAGAAGTCGGGTCGGTGGGGGCGCTGCTGCGCTACTAGCCACCTGTGTGATAGAGGGCGCGGCTCCGGCCGCGCCCTTTTTACGTGGACGGGTGGCGGAACCTGCTCCTTTATCTCACGGGATCGCCCGGGAGAGGCTACTCCTTTCCCATGAGCTCCTCCAGGCGAGACTGCACGTTTCGGGCCGTCGCAGCCGGGTCCTGGCTGCCCTCCAGCAGGCCATTGACCTCCGTGTAAATCGCTTCCGAAAGCCGGGGGTAGTCGGCGACCTGCGGTCGGGGGCGTGCCGCCAGGAGAGTCGGGTACACCTCGCCCAGGACGGGATTCTGGGCCAGCGTGTCCGGATCCTGGTAGGGCGTTGCCAGGGCGGGCAGCAGGAGGCCACTCGCGGCGAGCTGGGCCTGCTGCTCGGGGGCCACCAGGAAGGCCATGAAGCGAAATGCCTCCTCGGGAACCGTGCTGCTTGCCGAGAGGACCAGGCTCTGGCCGGCCAGGCAGGAGGTGGGCAGCGGGGCGATGCCCACCTGTCCCGCGGTGGGCGAGCCGGGCTCCTGCAGGCGCGCCCAGGCATAGAACCAGTTCCGCATGAAGACGGCCTCGCCGCTGCGAAAACCGGCCAGTGATGCCGCCTCCTGGTGGCCGGCGACGTCTGCGGGCGACACCCCCTCACTCACAAAGCGCGCCATCCGCTCCAGGGCGGTGCGTGTCTCGGGGCTGTCAAAGCTGGCCCGGCCGCCGGCATCCACGGCCTTGCCCCCTTCCGCCCAGACCTGTTCCAGGGTGTTGCAGGTGAGTCCGTCGTACTCGTCGCCCTGCCAGACAAAGCCGCGGGCCGGGCCGCCGTCGCCCTTTAGCTCCAGGGCCAGGGTCTCCAGTTCCGCCCACGTCGCCGGTGGCGTGTAGCCCCTGGCTTCCAGCAAGTCGCGCC
This sequence comes from Anaerolineae bacterium, assembly GCA_034428935.1. Taxonomy (GTDB): domain Bacteria; phylum Chloroflexota; class Anaerolineae; order JAAYZQ01; family JAAYZQ01; genus JAAYZQ01. Next base: position 5,817 of record DAOUHB010000245.1, read on the forward strand.
GGTAGTAGAGCAGGCCCCCGTCGGTGTTCCACGGCAGGGCCATCAGCCGGCCCTCCAGCCTGCTCGCCTGGACCGGGGCGGGCAAGAAGGCGTCGAGGTCCAGGCCGGCATCCGCCGCGTAGCCGTCCAGGGGGAACAACCAGCCAGGCGCTTCGTAACCGGCCAGCCAGTGGGGGCTGATGAGATAGACGTCGACGGTGCCGTCGCCGGCGGCCAACGACTCGGCAAACTGCTCCTGGCGCCTGCCTGCGTCGCGGTTGACGGCCAGCAGCTCCACGCGCACGTCCGAATTGGCGGCTTCGAAAGCGGCAATCTGCTCGTCCAGGAGGGACAGGGTCTGTTCGTCGACAAAGCCCGCCACAGAGACGACCACGGGCATTTCGATGGGCACGGTGACTGTCGCCGCCGGGCCGGTAGGTGTCGCCGGCAGGGCCGGCGAGGGCGATGGCCCGCAGCCGGCCAGCAGCAGCACGACGCACAACGTCAGGGCCACCCGATTTGGAAGCCCCCCGGGCCTGGAGGTGATCATCCGCCCGGCCTCCGGGTCCGTGGCATGGCCGGGCATGGAGAGCGGTGCTCCCCGGGCAGCACCGCTCCAAACAAGGCCGGGTGTCGACAGGGGATCAACGGGACGGTCCCTGCTGCTTGCGGCGCTTTAGCGCCGACTGGGCTGCTTTGGCATAGAGCGAGCCGGGCAGCGCTTCCATGGCATTGTTGTACTGCGCCACCGACAGGGCCTCCTCGCCCTTGAGCTCGTAGGCGTAGCCCAGGTTATAGTAGGCGGCTGCCTCGTACTTGATGCCCAGCCGTGCCCTCTGGCTGTCGGAGAGAACGTCTTCGAGGGCTGCGACGGCATCGTCCACCTGCCCCTCGTGGAGCAGGGCAGCACCGCGGTTGGTCTGGACGACGAGCCGCGAAGCATCGTCGGGCCGCAGCGCCATGGCCAGGTCATAGGTACGGAAGGCTGCCTCCTTGCGGCCACGACGTACCAGCGTGTTGGCCACGTCGACCACCAGGCGGGACCGCATGGTCACCAGGTAGAGGATGATGAGGAACAGGAAGGGGTTCAGCGGCCGGCCGATGAGCCACGAGCCACCGACCAGGATTGCGGTCAAGATCGCCGTCTCCACGGCAAACTGGACCGACAGGCCCTCGCGCCGCATAAAGCCCAGGACGCCAAAGGCCAGGACGAACAGGCAGGCCACCAGCACGAGCAACAGGTAGGGATCTAGATTAAGCACTGGTCCTCACTCTCTGCGAGTGCTCCTCGCCGCCAGCGAGCGCTCCGGAGCGCACCGGGCGCTCACAGTGACGACCCTGGCCGTTTCGCGATCCGTCTGAAGCGACAGGAGTCGTCACTGCGAGCGCCTAGCTGCTGCCGACGCGAGCATGGACAACGGACCTACAGCTAGCCCGTGGTCGCGGGTGCCGAGAAGAGGCTGTCGGCTGTCCGTTTCAGCATGGCGACGCTCTGCACCTCGGTGTCAAAGAGGGGGACGATGGCCCGCACGTCGGAAAATGTGCGCCAGATTTCATCCATGTAGTCGTCCTGCATCGCCACCCTGTTCTTGACAAAGGCGGGGGCATCGGGCCCCACGCTGCTCTTGTCGATGAGCATGTTGACTATGACGCCGCCCACGGGGATGCCAAACTCTTCGAACCAGTTGATGAACCGCTTGATGACGGCGATAGGCAGCGCTTCGGGCAGGGTTACAAAGAAGAAGGAGGTCTTTTCGTCGTCGCACAACAGCTCCTTGGCGTTGCCCATCCGCGTGCGCAGGTTGAGCAAGTAATCCATGAGGGGGTCCTTCTGCTGCTTCTTTTTGCTGTACGACAGCAGGTCCTTCAGGCTCATGGCCTCTTCGCGGCTCTGGACCATCTTGTTGACCCACATGGAGTACACGTCGGACATGCCCAACAAGCGCCGGGCGTTGGCCGTCGGCGCGGTGTCAAAGACATAGACGTCGTACTTGTCCTCGAACATGAGGTCGATCATGTTCTCGAACATGGCCGACTCTTCGAAGGCAGGGTTCATCGTCGCCGACTCGACGAACTCGTCGGCCTTGGTCTTGATGTCCGCGAACTTCAGGAACCATTCGATCTTCTCGCGGATCTCTTTTTTGGACTTCTCGATGGTGTCCTTCGTATCGATCTCGTAGGCAAAGAGATTCGTGGTCCCCTGCACCGGGCTGTGGCGGCCAAAGACGTCCTGGCCCAGCATGCTGCTCAGGCTGTGAACAGGGTTGGTGGAAGCCAGGAGAGTCTTTTTTCCCTGCTCGGCGAACCACAGGGCAGCGGCACCGGCCATAACGGTCTTGCCGACGCCACCCTTGCCGCCGAAAAAGATGTACTTCATGCCGGGATGCTCGGTCAGAAACTGGGCAGTGCTTTTTTCGATCATGGTCTCAATCTCCAAAGAGCACGTCGGCCATCTTCTCGATCATGGGCAGGCCGGTAATATCGCGCTCGAACTCGGGGACATGGCCCAGGACGTCGTCGCCCAGCTCGCGCTGGATGGTCGCCAGGTGTCCCTTTTGCATCTCCAGACGATGCCGCAGATAGTCGGGGATGTCCTGGCTGGCCAGGGTTTCCGGGATGACGCGGTTGACGACGTAACCGGAGAGGGGAACGTCGTATTTGGCAAACAGCCCCGCCGCTTTCTTGGTGTCCAGGATCGCCATCTCCTCGGGGATCACGACAAAGAAAAAGGCCGTCTTGACGCGGTCGGTGAGGATGCCCGACGACTTGTTGATGCGCTCTTTAATATACTGCAACTCGCGCAGGATGGCATCTTCCTCGGACTCTTTTTTGCGCTGCATGACGGCCGCGACCTGGTTGTACTCTTCCATCTCGGCGCGCAGGTTGGTAATTTTGTCGATCCACTGGTCGTAGACGCTGGCCATGCTCAGATAATAAAGCGCGTGGCCCAGGGGCACCAGGTCATAGATGTAGTAATCGTACTCGGCGCTGACGACGATGTCGACCACGGCGTCAAAGATGGCACTCTCTTCCATGGCCGGCTCGGCAGCGGCGGCCTGGATATAGTTCTCGATCTCTTCCGGCACCTCCTCCAGGCCGTACATGTCAAGGATCTTGCCCCGGATCTCGTTCTGGTACTCGCGGATCCGCTGGTCGGCGTCGATTTCCTGGGCAAAAAGGTTGGGCATGATTTCGACGGCGCCCTTGCCAAAGATATCGCGCTGGAAAATGTCCGACAGCGATGCCTGGGGATCGACGGAAAAGACCAGGACCTTGTAACCCTGCTTGGCCAGCCAGTAGGCCGAGGCTGCGGAAAAGGTCGTCTTGCCCAACCCCCCCTTGCCGCCGAACATGATGTAACGGCGGTTGGGGTTCTGCTCGAAGGTCTGTTTTAGGGACAATGTTGGTTCCTCCTTTTCCCCAGGCTCACGCCAGGGCGTCCGTCAGGTCGCGCTCGCGGAGCATGCGGCGTTTCCAGGTGCTGATCTGCGGCACCACGTAGGGCAGGATGCGCAGAGAGTAGTAGGGCGGCAGGATAGGGATGCCCAGCAGGTCACCCATGGTGATCAAGATGAACAGGTGCTCCATGCTGCCCCGGGTTTTCATGGCAAAGCGACTCATGTCGTGGCCTGCCATGCCATATAGGACGCTCTTGGCCGTCTCAAGAATGCCTGGCCTTTTCTTTTGTTCGTCTGCCATTTCCATCTCCTCGTAGGTTCTACACAAGCAAAGCAGAGGTTGGTCGGGTCAAGCTGGGGGCCTTTGCTTTGCCAGGGGTGCTCTCCATCAAGTGATTTCCTGATCGCATAGATCGGTCAGGTCGCGCTCGCGAAGCAGGCTGTATCGCCAGCCCTCGATATTCGGTACGACGTAGGGCAACAAGCGCAGGGCGTAGTAGGGGGGCAGGATCGGGACGCCCAGCACGTCGCCGAACACGACGAGGATGAACAACCGTTCGATCATGCCCCGCTCTTTGTTCAGGTCGCGGACCATCTCGTAGATGGTCATTCCATAGAACATCTCGCCCAGGATATGGATCAAGGTTCGTAGTCTCCCTAAATACGGGGAGAGCCCTGATGTCATCGCCTTGGCCTGGTCTGCGAACGCGCACGCCAACGCTACTTGCAGTTGTTGTTGCTCCCAGCCAACGACTTTCCGTTTGCCATCGACGATAAAGGTGGGATAGCGGCGTACCCGGTAGCGCAGACTCTTGAGAATTCCTTGTGGCGACTGGGGATCTATGACCTTGATGAGGATTCGATCGCCGTACCGCCCGGCCAGATCGTAAACCCAGTCGGTCAGCTGCCGGCAGTCGTCTTGCCATTCCTGGGGATATTCGTGCAGGGCACGCTCGCGTGGGTTCTCGCCCACGCCGGCTTCCGAGAGGACGAGCTCACAAGAAGTGCAGATGCCCAGGCCCTCGAACGAGGGGGCGATAACTTCCAGGCGTACCGGCCGCAGCTGTGTCACGGTCACCGGTCCCACTCCCTGGCTGGACCAGGATGACACAAGATATCCCGCGCCCTGATTACCAGCATTGGCTGTCGGATTCCTCTCTCACCGATGGCGGCTTGTCGCTGGAACCATAATACATGGTTCCGGCTCAACGGTCAAACCCTGCACTCAAACTGATGATCTCGGAAGAAAATGGGAGAGCCCGCCACCGGGCTCTCCCACGTGACCTTGGAATCATCAGGCCTTGGCCGGCTTGGGTGCTTCAGTACGGTAGCGCCGGATCGCCTGGATGCCATCCCAGGCCAGGATGAACGCGGCCCCGACCAGGACCAGACTCACGAGGCCGATGATGATCTGCGCCGTGGTGAACTGTCCCGGGTTTGCCTGGGCTGCAGCGTTGGGCAGGTTGATGAAGAAGGATTCGTACGCCTTGTAGAGCAATGCTGCGATGGTCGTGACGAACATGAACACAAAGGGCCAGAAGGTCCACTGGTAGGCCTTGCCTTTGGACATTAGCCACAGTGTGATCAACAACAACGCCAGCGAAGCCATGAGCTGGTTGGCAGCACCGAACACCACCCAGATCTGAAGGAAGGGCACCAACCAGATCAAGGCCAGGGTCAGAGCCAGGGCGATGATGCTGCCGACGTGGACGTTCTTCAAGGCCGGGAACCGGTCACCCAATGCTTCGGCGCTGGCAACACGCATGAAGCGGACCACCAGGTACATGATTGTCAGAGCCATCAGGCACAGGAAGACCATACCGTAAGCGGCGCCAAAGGCTGTGGGCAGTCCCCAATGGCTCATGAACGCCGCCAGACCGTTGGCAAAGACGGCGGCCGCCCTGGCCCCGCCGCCGGCATCCAGGTAGCCCTGGTAGCTGCCCCAGGCAACCGTGGCCGTCAGGAAGGCCATGATGGCAAAGAACATCTCCAGGAACATTGAGCCGCCGCCGACGAACAACGCATCCCCCTCTTTCTCCAACTGCCGCGCGGTGCCCGAGCTGGAGACAAGTGAATGCCAGCCCGAGATGGCGCCGCAGGCGATGGTGACAAAGAGAATTGGCCACAGGGGGCCAAGCCCGGCGACGTTGAAGCTAGTGAAGGCGGGAAAATCTCCCAGCCCGGGGTGCCAGATGGCGAGGCCCACCACGCCACCGATGACGCCGAGGAGCACGATCCAGAAGGCAACATAGTTGACCGGCTGCGCCCAGCGCCAGATGGGCAGCACAGCGCCAAAGTAGCAGATGATGACCACCAGCAGGCTGCCGATGAACTTGGCCACAGTGACATCGAGGAAGAGCGTGGGGCTCGTGGCGCCGCCAGCCGTGCCATAGAGTCCAGCCCAGAAGGCCCTGACCGGTTCGCTGGTCCCAAGCAAGATGCCCAGGAAAGAGATCACCACGGTGACCACGGAGGTCAGGATGATGTCCTGTTTCCACTTGTAGGTCATCTGGCCGGCCAAAATACCGGCTAGGATGACAATGATGACACCCAGAGGGACGGCCGGATTGGTCAGGAGGTTAAAGCCCACCTGCACGCCGAAGGCGCCCATGATCAGCCACAGGTAGAAATAGATGAACGTCAGCAAGATCATGCGAGAGCGGGGAGAGATCAGCCGGTAGCTGAGAGCGCCAAAGCTCTGGCCCTCTTCTCGAACACCAAGCATGATGCTCGCATAGTCTTGCACCCAACCGATGAAGAAAGTGCCGAGGATGATCCACGCCAGGGCGGGCAGCCAACCGTATTGCACCGCCACAATGGGGCCGACGATGGGGCCCAGGGCTGCGATGGACTTGAACTGATAGCCAAATAGCACGTTGCGGTTGGCGGGGGTAAAGTCCACACCGTCCATGTACATCCTGGCCGGCGTGGCCTTTTTGTCATCCGGTTGGATGATGTTCCGGTCGATGGTCTTGGCGTACCAAGCATAGCCCACGGCTATCGTCACAAAGCCGAGGATTAGAATCACAATGCTCATCGTTCCTTCCTCCTACTCCCTTGTGGAGTCGAAAAGCTGATTCAAGAGCCTGGTCAACTCCAACACTACCCGACGCGCAATCAGTCTGGTTGTGATTCACCTCCTTTCCACGTGCTGCTGGGCAGTAACCCCAGAAGGGCCGCGATCCGCGGTTCGAAATGCGGCGACGGATCGGGCAACTATGGCCATACTCACCCGGTATAGGGTCTGAACACCTGAACTGCGTCCAGTTTACCACTGAACAGCGCAATTGTCAACTTGGATAACCAGCGCCTTGGACAGAAAAGCCGAGGCCGCGAGCATCCGGCGGCCGCCGTGGTTCTTATAACAGTCGATCCAGAACCACACCGGCAAACACGAGTGCCAGGTAGATGCTGGAGAGCTTGAACATCAGCCAGGCGTTGTGCTCCGTGGGCTTGGCGTACAGATAGGCGTGACCTGCCAGGGACACGATGCCGCCGGCGATGGCCAGGAAGAAATAGAGCGGCCCGAAGTCGCCGACCACACCCAGGAGCAGCGACTCGGCCACCATGAAAAAGACGCTCATGACGATGAGGTTGACGGCGCGCCGCAGCTTGACGATGACGGGCAGCATGGGCACGTTGGCCCGGGCATAGTCTTCGCGGTACCGAATGGCCAGGTTCCAGATGTGGTTGGGCGTCCAGGTGATGACCAGGAGGCTGAGGAGGACCGCCGTCCACGAGACGTTGCCCTGGACCACGGCCCAGCCAAAGAGGGCGGGCATGCCGCCGCTCACGGAGCCAAGGAGGATATTGGTGCACGAGCGCCGCTTGACCAGCAGGCTGTAGATAACGACGTTGTCGAACAGGCCCAGGAACATCCACAATCCGGCCAGGGGGTGTAGAAGGAAAGCGATGACCAGCGACAGCGCCCCCAGAAAGAGACCCCAGACGAGGGCTTTTTCCGGAGGGTGAATCCGCTTGCCGGGCAGGGGCCGGCCCCGGGTCCGGTCCATGAGGGCATCGATGTCGCGATCGATGTAGCAGGTGAGGGTGTCGGCCGAGGCGCAGCCCGCCGTAATGGACACCAGGGCCAGGAACCAGCCGCCCAGGGATAACCCGCCCACACCGCCGGCTGCCACCATGGCGCCAATGCACGTCACAACCAGGAGTGCCACGGTGCTCGGCTTGGTGACCTCGATATACTTCCACACCCTCGCCCGCCAGCCCCCGGCTTGTCGGGCAACCTCGGGCCGCTCCACCGTTGCGGATTCCTTCAGCATTGTCTCACCTCCATGGTGGTGCCATTATAGCGGAAAATGGCGCGTCGGTCAACTGTGGCGGGGTTTCTTCAGTGGCGCGATTCGCCCTTTGACGGCTGACCCGCCCTGTGGTAAAATGCTGGCACTGAGGGACCTGGGGCAAGATACCATGACCAAAATCCGCGTGTTGCTGGCCGATGACCATGCCGTGGTGCGGCAGGGGCTCTATGCCCTGCTGCTGGAAAACCAGGATATCGAAGTGGTGGCCCAGGCCGCCGATGGGCTGGAGGCCATCTGCCTGTCTCAGGAGCTCAAGCCCGACGTCGTCGTCATGGATATTGGCATGCCCCGCGTGAACGGCGTCGAGGCCACGCGGCGCATCCTGAAGGCCAATCCCCTGATCCGGGTGTTGGTTCTCAGTCAGTACGAGCAGAAGGAATACGTCCTGGAGGCCATCGATGCCGGTGCATCGGGATACCTGCTCAAGCGGGATGCCGGCGCCGATCTGGCCGAAGCCATTCGGGCCGTCTTTCAGTGGGGCGCGGTGCTGCATCCCCTGGCCGCGCGCAAGCTCATCGACGCCTACCTCAGTTGTGAAAGGGCGGAAACAGGTGATAGCCTGGAGCACCTCACCGACCGGGAGCGAGAGGTGTTGATCCTCGTGGCCGAGGGGTATACCAACCAGCAGATCGCCGAGCTCCTCCACGTCAGCCCCAAAACTGTGGACGGCCACCGGACAAGCCTGATGGCCAAGCTCGACTTGCACAACCGGACCGACGTGGTCAAGTATGCCCTGAAGCGGCAACTGATCGATCTCTAGTCCAGGCCCAAGTTTCGCACATTACGTTTTCACCGGCCCCAGGTATTGTGTGATCTTTCACAAACAACCGCCAAGACCGGCGTAAAATAGGGGTACAGACCCTATTCCCTTCGGGCAGTGCTTGTGCTATAATTCACAGTGACAACCGGATCTCCGAGCCCGTCCGCCTGCAGGAGCATACATTCCATGGCGGCTGGCCGTCAGGGTTTGGCTGGAAACGGCCGAGCCTCCCGGACTGGAAAGGGGATCGACCACCGGTACCGTGTACCGGGGGCGACTCCCTTTTTTGTGCAGGAACTGGTGAAACAATAAAAGGAGGTGGCTGCCGCACCAAGCATCGTTTCCTTCGGTCTTGACGAAAAGGGAGGTAAGAGGACAACTATGGACCTATCGCGTCGAGCATTTATCAAGCTCTCCGGGGCATCGGTGGGCGGGCTCTTTTTGCCGGCCGGTTTTGCCGCGACCGCGGCCGCTGCAGGCAGCGAAATCCTGTTTCCGCTGCACAAACCTGTCGGCGAGCAATCTACCGTGTGCCCCTACTGCTCCTGTGGTTGTGGCCTGCTGATCGCCACGGGACCCGATGGCCACATTATCAACTCTGAGGGTGACCCCGATGCCATCAACAATCGCGGCGCCCTGGACCCCAAGTCGATCTCGGTGCGTTCTTTGTCGCAGAGCGAGCGGCGCCTGAGAAAGCCGCTGTACCGGGCGCCAGGCAGCGACAAGTTCGAGGAGGTCGAGTGGGATTGGATGCTGGACCAGGTGGCCCGGCGCATCAAGGCCACCCGCGACGCCACGTTCGAGAAGACAAACGCCGACGGCGTCACGGTCAACCGCACCCAGGCCTTTGCCTTCCTGGGTGGGGCGGCCAACAACAGCGAAGAATGCTATCTCGCCAGCAAGCTATCCCGCGCCCTGGGCGTTGTCTATCTCGAACACCAGGCTCGCATATGACACTCGGCCACGGTGGCCGGTCTGGGCCCCACGTTTGGCCGAGGTGTCATGACCAATCACTGGGTCGATCTCAAGAACGCCGACGTCACCATGATCAATGGCTCCAACGCGGCGGAGAATCACCCGGCGGCAATGATGTGGATCAACCAGGGACGCAAGGAGCGCAAGGCCAAGCTCCTCGTCGTCGACCCTCGCTTTACCCGCACCGCGGCCAAGGCCGACGTCTATGTCCCCCTGCGCAGCGGTACCGACATCGCATTCTACGGCGGATTGATCAAGTACGCCATCGACAACAATCTCTACCACGAAGAGTACGTCGTCCACTTTACCAACGCCCCCACCCTCATCGCGGCGGATTTCAAGGGTCCTGAGGACCTGGACGGACTCTTTTCCGGGTTCACGCCCAACGAAGGCGACGACTACTTTGGCAAGTACGACCGCTCCACGTGGGCCTACCAAACCGACGCCGAGGGCAAGGCGCTGCGCGACGAGACGCTCCAGGATCCCCAGTGCGTATTCCAGATCATGAAGCGGCACTATAGCCGCTACGACCTGGACACCGTCTCGTCCATCACCGGCACCCCCCGCGACAAGCTGGAAGAGGCCTACAAGCTGTATTGCAGCACGGGCGCGCCCGACAAGACCGGCAACATCATGTACGCCATGGGGCAGACGCAGCACACCGTCGGCTCGCAGAACGTGCGCATGATGGGCATGGTCCAACTGCTTCTGGGCAACACGGGACGTCCAGGGGGCGGGGTCAACGCCCTGCGCGGCGAGAGCAACGTCCAGGGCTCGACGGACCAGGGCCTGCTGGCTCACCTGGTGCCCGGCTACCTGGCCATCCCAAGCTCCAAGGACGTCGACCTGGAGACCTACCTGAGCCTCAAGACAGGGCCGGGCGGCGCCTGGGCAAGCGGCTACTGGACCAACGGACCCAAGTTCTTTGTCAGCTTGCTCAAGGCCTGGTGGGGCGAGAAGGCCACCGCCGACAACGAGTTCGCGTACCACTACCTGCCCAAGGTCGAGAGCGCGGCCAACCACTACTGGATCAAGCTCTTCGAAGACATGTATGCCGGCAAGATCGAGGGTCTCTGGCTTCTGGGCCAGAACCCGGCCGTAGGGGGCCCCAACGCCAAGCTGGAGAGGGAAGCCCTCAAGAAGCTGAAGTGGATGGTCGTCCAGGAGATCTTCCAGACCGAGACGGTAGGCTTCTGGAAGGCCCCGGACGTCGATCCTGCTCAGGTCGACACCGAGGTGTTTGTCCTGCCTGCGGCTGATGCCATGGAAAAGGAAGGCAGCGTCGTGACCAGCGGGCGACTGATCCAGTGGCGGCCCCAGGTGGCGGCAGCGCCCGGAGAAGCCCTGCCGGATCACGATATCCTGAACCTGATCTACCAGAAACTCAGGGAGCTGTACACCGCCGAGCCGGGTCCCTTTGCCGACCCGATCCTGGACTTGAACTGGGACTATGCCGGGGGCCCGTCGCACCCGGTGGTTGGCGACCTCATCGACATCAGCCTCGTAGCCCGCGAGATGAACGGCTACGCCGCCGACGAGGTCCTCGATGCCGAGGGCAAGGTCACCCTCAAGAAGGGCGACCTCATCGACAGCTTTGGAAAGCTGCAGACCGACGGCACCACTGCCTGCGGGATATGGGTGTATACCGGCTACTTTTGCCCCGCGTCCGATGGCGAGGGCAACATCATGCCCGCCAGCAAGCGACGCGGCCAGAAGGATCCGAGCGGCCTGGGCCTCTATCCCTACTATGCCTTTTCCTGGCCACTCAACCGGCGCATCGTCTACAACCGCTGCTCGGCCGACGCCAGCGGCAAGCCCTGGCCCGGCGGCAAGGATCTCATCTGGTGGGATGCCAATGCCGACTCGGGGACCAAGGACGCGGACGGCAATCCGGTCCTGGGTAAGTGGGTTGGCTGGGACGTGCCGGACTTTGTGGCGACCAGGGCGCCGGATGCTCCCGGCGGCAACGACGCGTACATCATGCGCCCCGACGGCAAGGGCGGGTTCTTTGCGGCCATGAACGAAGGACCGCTGCCCACCCACTACGAGCCCGTCGAGTCGCCGACGACCAGCGTCCTCTATCCCAATCGGTCGGTGAACCCCGCCGTGAAGGTGTGGAACACGGACGCCGGCAACGATGTCGGCGACAGCATCGGCACCTCCGACAAGTTCCCCATCGTGGGCACGACCTACCGTGTGTGTGAGCACTGGCAGGCGGGCGGAATGTCGCGCTGGCTGGAATGGCTGGTCGAAACGCAGCCCGAGATGTTTGTGGAGATGAGCGAGGAGCTGGCCCACGAGAAGGGAATCCGGGGCGGCGACACGGTCAAGATCCGCTCCGCTCGGGGCGAGATCGAGGCCAAAGCCATCGTCACGAAGCGCTTCAGGCCCTTCTTGGTGAACGGCAAGACCGTTCACCAGGTGGGCATGCCCTGGCACTTTGGTTGGGGCGGCGGCGGCCCGTTGGAAGCGCTGGGCAAGGGGCCCGTTGCCAACGACCTGACACCGCACGTGGGCGACGCCAACACCACCATCCCGGAATACAAGGCGTTCCTCGTCGACGTCGAGAAAGTGTAGGGGGTGAGACATGACCGATAGATTGGCGATGCTCATCGACACGTCCACGTGCATGGGCTGTCGCGGCTGCCAGGTAGCCTGCAAGCAGTGGAACGACCTCAGGGGGTATATACCGGGCGAGCGCGTGACGGTCAACACCGGCAGTTACGAGAACCCTCCCTCGCTGGATCCTCAGACCTGGACGCGCATCAAGTTCCGGGAGTACGATGACGGCGAGCGGTTCCAGTGGCTCTTTTTCAAAGAGGGCTGCATGCACTGCGGCGAGGCGGCCTGTGTCGAGGCCTGCCCCACGGGCGCGCTGCAAAAGCAGCCCAATGGGATCGTTACCTTTGATCGGGACAAGTGCAACGGCTGCGGGTACTGCAGCCAGTTCTGTCCCTTTGGCGTCCCGCAGTTGGAGATCATGAACGCCCTCACCGGCGAGGCCAAGAGTTCCAAGTGCGTCTTTTGCCAGGATAGGACCAGCAACGGCCTGAAGCCAGCCTGTGTCAAGACCTGCCCGGCGGGAGCGCTGGACTGGGGCAACAGGGACGAGCTGCTGGACAAGGCTCACGCTCGCGTCGAAGAGCTCAAAACCGAGCGCGGGTTTCCCAAGGCCAACGTCTATGGCGAGACGCAGCTCGGCGGCTTGGGGCGGATCTATGTGCTGACGGCACCGCCGGCTGCCTACGATCTGCCGGAAGATCCCCAATACCCGATCATCACGACCGTGTGGCAGAAACTGCTGCAGCCGGTGGGGCAGATCGCGTTTGGTGCCACCATCGTGGGCGCCATCACGGCCTTTTTCGTCGCCCGCCGCAACGTGCATATGGAGGAGGTAGAATGAGCGTCAGGCTGAGAGGTTCGGACGCGGCAATCTCGATCCGGTGGATACCCAAGTACACGACGCTGGAGCGGCTGCTGCACTGGGTACACACGGCCACCTTTATTCCCCTGGCGCTGACCGGCTTTGTCCTCTTTGCACCCTTCCTGGGGCCGGTGGCGGCGGGGGAGGCGGGCATGCACATTCGCCTGATCCATCGTGTGGCGGCCATCTTTTTCGGGGGCGTGCCCATCGTGTATGCCATCCTGCAACCACGGCGCATGTTCATGAACCTGCGCGAGTTCCTGAGCTTTAGCAAGTACGACCTGCTGTGGCTCAAGAACGCCTTTCCCTACTATGTCCTGGGGCGGCACGGCCATATGCCTCCTCAGCCGCGGTTCAACACCGGCGAGCGCCTCACGGCCGTGGTCATGGTCCTGGGCACCATCACCTTTGGCATCACAGGCCTGTCCATGTGGTTCCTGAAGGGGATCATGCCTCCCATCCTGTTCCAGTTGATGGTCCTGATCCACGACCTGATGTTCATCGTCACCTTTGCCATGTTCATGATCCACTTTTACCTGGCCGTTATTCACCCCATGATGTGGCAAAGCCTGGTGAGCATGCGCTACGGCGTCGTGTCCGAATCGTACGCCCGCGAGCATCACGCCATGTGGTACTATGGCGAGAAGCGGGCAAAGGAGATGTACGAAGCCCGCAAGGCCCGCGGCGACCACTAGTACCCGCGAGTTCAAGGCGAGAGCCGGGGACCTGGAGAGGTAGAGGTGCAACACGCCGCGCCTCTACCTCCCTTTTTCTGGAGATATGCGATATGGGAATGAGCCAAGAGGATCGCCGGGTGCTGAACGCCCTGGCGGCCGCACGCGTAAAGCACGAGGAGCTGGCCGACCTGCTGGACTTTTACTCCGACCTCTACCAGGTCCAGTTCGAAGCCAAGGCCAGGGTGCCGGCCCCCGAGCCGAGGGACGAGCTAGCCCGGCGCTGGCGCCTCGAAGGGGGTATCCCCCAGGTGACCTTTGCCCAACTGGGCATCGAGCCCGCCCTCCTGTCCGAGATCGTGGGAGAAGTGCTCCAGGTTCTGCAGCGGCACAATCCGGGCTGGGAAGAGCCCACCGGCGAGCAGGATGCCCTCCAGTTGGTAACCCTGGCGCAGAGGATCTATGACACGTGGGAGACCCTGACCTCGCCCGGACCCGCGGCCGAACAGGAAGACGAGCTGTGGTCGCGGAACCATCCGACAGCCCTGGCCGTGGGCTTTGCCCTGGTTCCTTATCTCACGCGCTGTGCCGAGGAGATCATGCCACACCTGGACCTGGAGCTATGGGTCCATGGCTACTGCCCCGTGTGCGGTGGGCGGCCGAACCTGGCCCTCCTGGAAGAGGAGCGGGGAGCGCGGCGCTTGCTTTGCTCGCGGTGCAACAGCCAGTGGAAGTATGGCCGGACCGGATGTCCGTTCTGCCGCTCCAAGGAAAAACAGATCTACTATCCCAGCGAGGACAACGTCTACCGGTTGTACACCTGCCCCGACTGCAAACGCTACCTCAAGACCGTGGATCTCCGTGAACTGCATCGCGAAGCCGTACCCGTCGTCGAGCGGTTGCTGACGGTGGGCATGGATCTGGCAGCGCAGCAGGAGGGGCTTCGAAGCTGAATCAATGAACGATCATGCAAGATTGACAGCGCCTGGCTTCTATGCTATAATCCACCGAGCCAGTGTGCGCATAACTTCACAAGGAGGAGAGAGGCATGGCTAAGGTCCTCGTGGTCGACGATGACCCCGATTTCGTCAAGGTAACGGCCAAGATCCTGGAAAAGGCCGGGTACGAGGTGGCCTCCGCTTCAAACGGCGCGAAGGCTTTGCAGACAATGCGGTCCGATCCCCCGGACGTGGTTCTGCTCGACATCATGATGGCCTACATTCTCGATGGGTTGGACGTCAGCCGCGAGATGGCTGCAGATCCTGTGCTCAAAGACATCCCGGTGATCATGGTGACCTCATTGACCGGTGTGAAGGGCAGCGGCCTGTTCCCGACCGACGAGTACGTGCCGGTGGACGAGTGGCTGTCCAAGCCGGTTGAGGCCGACGTGTTGCTGCGACGCGTGGGCGAGGCATTGAGCTAGAATCTGGGCCAGAAAAACGAGCAAGGGCCGGGCTATCAAGGCGGCTGGAGGGCAGGACGATGGACAAAATCCGGATTGGCGGGATCATGCAAAACGGTCACCTCGCCATGCTGAATATCACTTCCGTTCCCGATCGACCAGGCACAGCAGCGGCAATCCTGGGGGGGCTGGGCAAGAAAAGCATCAACGTGCAGTTTATCGTGCAATGCATCGACCAGAACAACCAAGACCAGGTGGCCCTCTGCGTGGATCGAGACGACCTGCCCACCGCCATCGAAACGCTGCACGCTGTCGCGCCCGAGCTAAGCGCGGGACAGATCGTCTCCTTTCCCGAGGCGGCCATCGTTTCCATCTTTGGCCCCGACTTTCGCGAGCGTCCCGGCATCGCGGGCACGATGTTCGAGGCCCTGGCCTCGGTGAACATCAACATCCTGGCCATCAGTACCTCTATCTCTACCGTCTCGTGCGTCATCGAGTCGTTGCACCTGGACGCAGCCCTCGGCGCGCTGCGCAAGACGTTCGATCTACCCTGAAGCGCCGGCCACAAGAACACGAGCGCGGCTCCCGCACAGGAGCCGCGCTTTTCTAGTTAAAGCGGATCGAGCTTGAGCGCCGCTAGGAGCCTATTGGAGAGCCCGTTCGTAGTGCGCGCTTCAGCGCGGTTCTTGGGCGATAAATCGCCCACTACGAACGTACACACACCTCTCCGACAACCTGCTAGGGGCCGGCGGGGCCTATCGGAGAGCCCGTTCGTAGTGCGCGCTTCAGCGCAGTTCTTGGGCGATAAATCGCCCACTACGAACGTACACACACCTCTCCGATAACCTGCTAGGGGCCGGCGGGGCCTATCGGAGAGCCCGTTCGTAGTGCGCGCTTCAGCGCGGTTCTTGGGCGATAAATCGCCCACTACGAACGTACACACACCTCTCCGACAACCTGCTAGGGCTCGATAAAGTAGGTGACCTGCACCTGGTAGCCGACCTCCAGCTCGCCAGGGCTGATGCTGCCGCCAGCGTCCAGCGCGGCCCGCTCGGCCATGGCATACACCGGCTGGTTGGCGCCCACCACTTCGCTGATGGACATCACGGGGCCCAGGGTGACCCCACTCAGCTCGGCCAGGGCTTCGGCGCGGGCCCGGGCATCCTCGACGGCGTCGCCGCGGGCAGCCGCCTGGGCCTCTGACATGTCTTCGACGGTAAAGGACACACCCCAGATGTTGTTGGCGCCGGCTTCCACCACCGCGTCTACCACCTCGGCCACAGCGTCCAGGTCGCGGATGGTGACGGTGACCATGTTGGAGAAGCGGTAGTTATAGTTGGGCGTCTGCTGGCCAGCCTCTTCCTGGCCGGCCGCGTCGACCGGGCGGGGAATGGGCTCGCCGTAGCGCTCCAGGGTGATGTTATAGTTGGTGGTCTGGATGTCCCTGTCGGCAATGCCCGCCGCCCGGAGGGCCGCCAGGACTGCCGCCATGGTAGTTTCGTTCTCTTCCACTGCCTCGGCCACGGTGGGGGCCAGGATCTCCACGCCGACGGTCACACGGGCGATGTCGGGCGCCACGCTTGCCTTGCCGTTGCCGACGACGGTGATGGTCTGGTTTGGGCTGTAGGCCGGTTCATCCTCTGTCTGCGCGGCGGCGGGCGCTGCCGCTTCCCCCCACAGCCAGATGGCCGCCAGGCCGAGGGGCACCATCAGAGCAATCGCGAGACCGACCAATACAATTCGCTTGAGCATTTTTCTACCTCCCAGGTTCTTGAAAATTCGCGGGCTATCATTGCCGCACTGTGCCATAGACGCCGCTTCCCCGAAAAAAGTTCCGGGTGGGAGGAGATAGAGCGCATTTCACCCAGGCAGTGGATTCTGCCAGATTGCTAGTACCGTGTCAAGACAGACGATGTGCTCGTAGTGCGCGCTTCAGCGCGGTTCTTTGGCGATGAATCGCCCACTACGAACCGACAAGCGCAAGCATCTCTCCAACAACCTGCTGGCACCCCATCGCAGAGCCCGTTCGTAGTGCGCGCTTCAGCGCGGTGTTTTGGCGATGAATCGCCCACTACGAACCGACAAGCGCAAGCACCTCTCCAACACCTGCTGGCACCCCCATCGCAGAGCCCGTTCGTAGTGCGCGCTTCAGCGCGCAGCCACCCATCATCGTAGAAAGGCTGCTAATCGCCGCGCCAGCGGGCCAGGAGCCAGTCGCGGAGGTCGGCCGTGGTGCCGAAAACGGGGTCTGCGCCGGCGGCGGCCAGGCGCTCGGCGAGCA
>DAOUHB010000246.1:0-1705 GCA_034428935.1 Anaerolineae bacterium
GCCCAGGGGGCCGCCGGCTGTGGCCAGGTAGATCTGGTCAAAGACCTGGAGAGTGCCGATGGTGCCCAGCACGATCACGAGGACGATGATGGGGCGCAGGAGGGGCAGAGTCACCTTCCAGAACCGCTGCCAGCCGGTGGCCCCGTCGATGGCCGCCGCCTCGTAGAGCGTGGGGTTGATGTCCTGCAAGGCGGCCAGGAACATGATCATGAAGGTCGGCGCCGTGGTAAAGATGTTCTGCACCATGAGGGCCATCCAGGCGATGCTGGGACCGCGCAAGTACCACTGATCCGAGGGGATATTGACCCCGAAGGCCCCGACGATGAGCTGGATCAGCCCGCGCGGATCCCCCAGCCAGTTCAGGGCTTGCCACTCGACGCCGAATATGCCCAGGACCCGATCAAAGATCAGGTTGACGTAGCCGGTCCTCAGGTAGAGCCAGATAAAGATGAGGGTGATGACCACCGAGGAGGTGACGCTGGGCGCGTAAAAGATGGTGCGGAAAAACTGCTTGAAACGCATGGGTGCGTTCAGCAGGACCGCCAGGGCGATGGCGATGGCCGTCTGGGTGGGCGTGACGATGGCCGCGTACCACAGCACGTTGTGCAGAGACTGGAGGAACTCTCTCTGGCCGAAGGCCCTTCGAAAGTTTTCCAGGCCAACCCACTCGGGCCTGGTGTAGATGCCGTAATCGTTAAAGGCAATGTAGAAGGCGAACAGCACCACGCCCACGGTAAAGATCAGGGTGATGATCAGGTAGGGTGCCAGGAAGGCATAGCCGGCCAGCAACTCCCGGCGGCGGCTCTGGTCGGGCCACACGCGGCGCACGGTTCGAGCCGCCAGCACGCCGATGATTGCCGCCGCGACTCCCACGGCGGCGAGGAAGGGGATGCCGGTCGCTCGAACCTCCGCAAGGTAGTTGGGGAGGCTGCGGACCGTCTGCTGGCTGGCCATTACAGGTGCGTTCATCAGCGCCACGACCAACAACACCACCAGGATGACCAGGAACGTGACGACGGCGGCCAGGGTGGCGTTTCCCCCACGAGCCCTTTCTTCTGCTTGCATCAGTACACTCCTCCGGCAAAGGGCGGGGGCCGCCGGGCCCCCGCCCCTACCCACACTGCTACTGCGCGCTATCCAGCGCCATCTGGACTTCCTCGTTGGCCTGGGCAAAGGCTTCGTCAACCGTCTGGTCGCCCAGGTAGACGCGCGACAGGGCCTGGCTCACCGAGTCGTTGATACGGCCGGTGTTGGGGCCCCAGTAGGCGACGCGGCTGTCCTCCAGCAGACCTCCCTGGGCGATGGCCTGGTCCTGCTCGTTCTGGATCAGGTCCGCCTGATCGGGGTGCGTGCTGTAGGCAAAGCCGGTCTGCACGATCTCGGCCTGGTTCTCCGCCGAGGTGATATAGATTGCCAGGGCGGCGGCCGCCGCGGGATAGTCCGTGGCGGCGTTGACGCCGATGGCGTTGGTAAAGATGACGTCGGCGCGGGTGACAGGGCCGGCAGGGATCAGGACGGCTTGCCAGTTCACGTCAGGATAGTCCTGCCGCATAGAGTTCACCATCCAGCCACCTTCCAGCGTCATGCCCACCAACTGCTTGCCGATGGCCTCGCCGCACCAACTGGCGGCGATGTCGGCCGGGACGACCATGCTGCCCTCGGCGTACATGTCCGCCGTGAACTGGGCCATCTCCTTGACTTCGGG
>DAOUHB010000247.1:0-16468 GCA_034428935.1 Anaerolineae bacterium
GCCTGTCGCGGCTGGCGCTGGATCGCTCATCTGGCGATCAATATAAATATCCATCAGGACCCATTGACAGGTGGTGGCAAGATGCCCTGGCTGCCAGTTTTCAGGGGATAGACGTAGTTGTAGCCTTGACCGAGGCACAACAAAAATCCGATGCCTACCTGGCATGCCTGGGCCTTGAAAGCAGTGAGGAGCAAAGCCTAGCCTGTGCCGAAAAGGCCGATTCCGAGTTCAAAACGTTCGAAGAGTTGCTCAAAGAGCGGTCACCATAGCGCGAAGGGTGCATACGCAAATCGAACTATCAGATCGCTGGACGGCGACGGCACGGGAGGTGCTGAGAGCCATTGCAGGGCCAGGATGCGTGGGGAAGGGGAGATATCCTCGTGAAGAGGAGGCAGTGCTCGCATCTCAAAGTGATAGAGATGTCGAATGGATGTCTTCCTGACGGACCACCCGCAAGGACATCACGAAGAGACACATTACATTTCGTGGCCGGGAGAGCTTGGTTCATGACGAGAGATTTGATCCGCAGCAAAGCGTTCGCCGTCCTGTCTCTGCTGGCGTGCCTGTTGCTGGCGTGTTCAGAAGAGCCGACGCCGGCCCTGCCACGTTCCGGGAGCACCCAGGCAGAGCCACAGATCATCACGTTTGCCTGCAGCAGTTATCCACACAGCAGGTATGCCGAGCTCGCCGACCGTTTTCACGAACAGAATCCCGATATCGTCGTCCAGGTCATCTCGGCCGATCCAAGCGGCGGAATTGCGCCAGAAACTCACCTCGCTAACATGGCGGCCGTCGCCGACACGTTTCTTGCCCCTATCCCTGCCCAACACGACCTGCGCCAACAGCAGGATGCGCTGTTGGCGCTCACCCCACTGCTTGAGGGAGACCGGTCATTTTCCCTCGACGACTATTACCCAGCACTGCTCAAAGCTATGCTCCTTGACGACACGCTCTGGGGCGTGCCTGTCAGCGTCGATACTGCTGTCCTCTACTATGACCGCGACGCGTTTGACGCGGCTGACATCCCCTATCCGCAGCCCGGTTGGACGTGGGACGAGTTTCTGTTGGCCGCCCAACAGTTCGTTGTCATCGGTGAAGAGGACGTGGCACGCTATGGTGTCGTGGACCTGCTCGGTGCGCCTTTCCTCGCCTCCCTGGCGCAACAATCATCCGGCACACTGTGGATGGAACAAGTCGAACGTGTCCCGGCGCTACAGGCGCCCGGCATCGCACCGGCCCTTGCCTGGTACGTTGACCTGATCGCCATCCACCAGATCATGCCGAATCCTCTCGGCGACGCCGACGAGCCCCGTGGCTGGGTGCGTGACGGGCGGGCCGCGATGTGGATCGACAGACTCGCCGGCTATGACGAGTGGAGCAGCCTGTCGAACCGACGCATCGGCATCGCCCCGTTCCCCGAACAGGGACCGGCAGCTCACCCCTTCTGGCCTCGCGGCTACTTTGTCAGTGCAGGCACTACACATCCTGAGGCGGCCTGGCGCTGGATCGCATTCCTCGCGCAGCAGCCCGTCGAGCAGTACTACTTTGCCCCGGCCCGGCGCTCGCTCGCCGTGACCTCGTCGCTCTGGCAGGGGCTAGATCGGGAGAGCCAGGCAGCGCTCGAATACGTATTGTCCCACGGCATGGTCGCTGACGACGCAGCGGTGCACGGGCTGGAAGTAGCCCTTTTTGCGGTTCTGAACGACGGCCAGCCCGTTGAGCAGGCACTTGCCCTCGGCCAGCAGGACGCGGTGGCGGTACTCGCGAGCTCGGCGATGCCTGTGGAGCCAGTTGCGGCGGTGCCCACGCCGGAACCGATTCCCGGCCCCTCTGGCGTCCAGATCACCTTCTTCCCCACGGGTGACTGGCAGCGCGCCGCCTACGAGATGTTGATTCCCGAGTTCGAAACGGCTCACCCGGACATTGTCGTGTCGCTCGGATCGCCGCCACGCCTCGGCAAGGGCTCGCTGGACGACTATATCCAGGGGTTTCAGCGCGCCGACTGCTTTGCTTACCACCTCAGCCCGTGGTGGCTCGCCCAATTCCGGGAGCGCGATGCCATCCTCGATCTCACCCCTCTCGTCGAAGCCGACGCGAGTTTCGACCTGGACGATTTCCCGCCATCTATCGTCGCACACGCCACGCGCGAAGGGCGGCTGTGGGCACTGCCCTTCGGTAGCAGCCCGCTGATGTGGTTCTACCACCGCGAACGCTTTGCCGCCGCCGCACTGGAGCTGCCGACACCCAGCTGGATGGCCGATGATTTCGTCTCGGCCGCGCTCACACTGGCCGAGCAGGGCGGGGAGGGAGTAGCGGGGCCGGTGTACGGGTTCCAGGCGTTTGAAAGCGACTATGTGCAGGCGGCTGGCTCGTTCCTGAGGCGTTGGTACGACACGCCGTGGATCGACTTCTCCACTGGCACCGCTCGCCCTACCCTCGACAGCCCGGAGATGGTGCGTGCCATCTCCCAGTTTGGCACACTGATCGAGGAGCAGGCATTATACCCGCTGCCTGTCGACTTGCATGGAACCACGATCGCGGAGCTCGGCGGCTACGCGGGGGACATTGATACCGGCCGGGTGGGGATGTGGGTGACGTACTGGTTCATGCACGACATGGCGCCAACGCTGACGTTCGACGCTGGCATCGCCCCGTGGCCGCAGCAAGACAACACCTTCTTTGTGAGCGCCTTCTTTGTGTCGGCCGGTACCTCTTCCCCTGGCGCTTGCTGGCGGTGGATCGAATTTCTCGGTGGCGCACAGCCCGACCTGATGGACGTCCTGCCGGTGCGCTGGTCGGCGTTGGAAAGCACAGCCCTACAAGCGAGGATGGGCGAAGATGCGCTGAATGCCTATCGTACGATTCTGGAGTCAGAGCCGACGATTGCGGCCGAGTCTTTGCCTACCTGGGTATTTAACACGCCAGGCTATTGGCTGGGCGACGTCCTATCGCAAGTCGTCGCCGGGATCGATCCGGCGACGGCCCTGGCTGATGCCCAACCACGCGCCGAAGCCTGGGTGGCCTGCGTGGAGAATGCCGGTGAGAGCCAGGAGCAGGTAGAGACGTGCTACCGCGACGCCGGCCTGCTCGACGAGTGACAGCCTGGCGATATCAACTGCCTCGGGTGGGAGGAGAGTGATAAAAGGAAGCCTACGATCGTGCGTCTAATATAGTAGACACTTCCTGGGAGTGATCATGTCCGAGCTGGACGAGCTGGTGCGGCGCTGCCAGGCGGGGGAGCTGGCCGCCTTCACGGCGCTCTTTCGCCGCTACGAGGCGCGGGCCTACCGCCTGGCGCTGACCATCGTGCGCGACGAGCGCGACGCCGAGGACGCCGTGCAGGATGCCTTTCTGCGCGCGTTCGAGCGCATCAAGCGCTTCCGAGGCGATGCGTCGTTCGACACCTGGTTCACGACCGTCGTCGTCAACGTCTGCCGCGACCGCCGGCGCCGCCGGCGCGTGCGCCAGGCGCTGCCGATCGAATGGCTGCACGGCAGGCTGCGCAGCGGCGACGACGTGGTCGAGACGGTGAGCCGGCGCCTGGACCGCCAGGCGATGTCGGCCCTCGTCGACCGCCTCGACGACGCACACCGGCTGCCCGTCCTGCTGCACTACTACGAGGGGCTGCCGTGCGCCGACGTAGCGCGCATCCTCGGCATGCGCCTGACCACCGTCTATACCCGGCTCAACACGGCCCGCATCCGTCTGCGCGAGATGCGCCAGGAAGAAATCGGCGAGATGAGAGGGAATCGATGTTCGAGCGCAAAGGTCGACGAGAAGTGAGCTGCCGCCAGATCGACGCCTGGCTGATGGCTTATCTGAAGGACGGGTTGGCGCCAGACCGCCGCGCAGCCGTGGACGAGCACCTGGCCGGCTGCGAGGTCTGCCGGCATGCCGTGCGCGATGCCCGGGCGCTGGAGGCGAGCCTGTGCCTGGAGGCCGCCCGCTACAATCCCACCCTCTCACCCACGGTCTCGGCCCGCATCCAAGAGCGGGTCTATCGACGCATGAGGAGGGGGTTGATCATGCAGCGCACATCGCGAGTTGTGGGAGGCGCGGCGGGCGTGGTGGTGGCCCTGGTTCTGGTGGCGGGCGCGCTTCTGCTGTGGCAGACGCTGCGCCCGGGCGAGCCTGCAGGGCCGATGGGCGACGAGACGCCGGTCCCCGGTGGCCCCGCGCCGGGACAGACGGCGATCACCTTCGCCGCTCCGGATAGCTCGTTCGACGCCTACCGGGATCTCGCCGCCGAGTTCGAGGGGCTCCATCCGGACCTCCACGTCGAGGTCGTGTCACTGGAGGAGATCCTCGGTCCGGACCTCAAGGATTCCACCTCGCCGGAGGCTGCCCTGCGTGTTGTGTCCGCCGCCGACACGGCCTGGTGGTACGTCCAGCCGGACGCCACTCGCCAGGGTTTGGTGCGCGACCTGGGGCCGCTCCTCGACGCCGACCCCGCCTTCGACGCTGCCGACTTTTATCCCGGTGTGCTCGACGCCTATCGCTGGGATGGGGGCCTGTGGGCAGTGCCGGGCCGTGCCATGGTGACGCTCGTGTACTATGACAAAGCCGCGTTCGACGAGGCCGGCGTGCCCTATCCACAGGCCGGCTGGACGTGGGACGAGTTCGTGGCGACGGCCAGGGCAGTGGCGAAATGGGACGGCGACGAGGTCACGCGCTACGGGTACGTCGACTTGATGGACGGAATCTTGCAGTCGTACCTGGCGGACCAGGGCATCCTCGGCGTGCCTTCTACCGGCCCGTCCGCGCCGCGCTTCGACAGCTCGGGCGTCGTCGCCGCTGTGCGCCGCTATGCCGACATGATGCGCACGCCAGGCGTCACGCCCGAGCTTCCTGCCGGCCGGGCGGGGCTGACGCAGGCGTACGCCATGGTCTCAGACGGACGGGCCGCGATGTGGACCGACTTTGCCTCTGACCATCCCTCTCACCCGTCAGGGACCTCGATCTATGCCTCCCGCGACATCGGCGTCGTCCCCTTCCCGTCTGACAGCCAGGGCGACACGAACCCGGTGCAGGAGGCGTTTGGCTACGTGATGAGCGCCGGCACGACGCAGCCCGAGGCAGTGTGGCGATGGCTGAGCTTTCTCACGCGGCAGGGACCTGTGAGCCAGATGATGGGCATGGCCGCCCGGCGCTCGGCAGCCGAAGGCAGCGGTTTCTGGGACGGGCTCGACGACGACCTGGCGGCCGCGCTGCGCTATGCGCTGGAGCACCCTTTCGTCACAAACCCGGCAAACGCGAGCCTGACTCGCGCGCTTTCCCAGGCGCTGGCCGCCGTGCTGCAAGAGGGCCAGGACGTAGAGCAGGCTCTGGCTGAGGCCCAGCAGGCCGCTCTGGCCGCGGAGCCGGAAGCCCCGCCGAAGGCAGGGTTCCATGTGCCACCTGTGCCCACACCGGCCCAAGGCGAGGACGAGGCAGTGACCATTACCTTCATTTCTAGCTTTCGCGACCCGGCAGCGTATCGCGCTCTGGCCGAGGGTTTTCACGAAATCCACCCTGATATCAAAGTTGACGTTCAGTCTTTCACCTTATCCGGCTCTAGTGGCATCGTGGGAATCGAGCAGATGGCAGCCAACGGGGATTGCTTCCGTTTTGCGGCCGGTTCCATCACCCCAGGGGAGGCGCAGTATCTCCTCAGCCTCGATCCTCTGCTGAACGCCACGCCCAGCTTTCCCCGAGACGACTACTATCCTAGCTTCTGGCAGATGTGCGAGCAGGGTGGGCAACTCTGGTGCCTGCCCTATGATGGCCGAGTTGGCGTCGTGCACTATAACAAGGCCCTCTTCGACGCGGCCGGTGTCCCCTATCCACAGCCAGAGTGGACCCTGGACGACCTGGTAGCCAAAGCGCTGGCTCTGACGCAAGGGGAAGGGGCTGACAAGCAGTACGGCTTTTCCGGATACACCAACGAGGAGTTGGCACTCGGAGTCGTCCTTCGCCTCCGCGGCGGCGCACTGTGGGACATGGCGGCCTCGCCGCCGCGACCGCAATTCGACGCTCCGACTGTGGTGGACGCCGTTCGATGGTATGCCAACCTCGCGAGTGCGGACGGGATCAGGCCCGTAGTGCACCTCAACCTGCCTTGGGATCAAATGCTGAAAGAGACACAGCCCGCTATCTACCTGGTGGAAGGAGGAAAGGTGGCGATGTGGACGCAATATGCTGACATGGACCCGTACTTACAGAGAGCTATTCCCTCGATGGGCACGGTTCCGTTCCCGCGGTACAATAGTCACAGCACATTTGCCGCCTTGGTTGACGCTCACTACATTTCGGCTCAAACCGAGCACCCCCAAGCCTGCTGGGATTGGCTGACGTTCCTCGGGGAGCAGGTAACCGCGGTCGCGGGTGCCCCGGTCCGCCGCTCATTGACCGACTCGGCCGATTTCCGGCAGCACGTGGGTGCCGACGTCGCAGATGCCTATCTGGCCGCCCTTCAGGCATCGGACCCAGCACTCGTGCTAGGCGCTCAACCATCCTGGATGGGAAGCGCCAACCGCTGGTTCTACGAGGCCTACGACGCCGTGCTCGACGGCGGCGACGCCGAGCAGGCCCTGGGCGAGGCACAGCGCAAGGCCAAGGCGTTCGTGACGTGCGTCGAGACCCGCCACAATCTCGAAGGCCGCGAGCTGACCGAGGCGTGTGCGCTGCAGATCGACCCGGAATATCCGGCCGTGCCGTAGAGGATGACGTGGTCGTTGTGGGGAAGGCGGCTCTTCAACGGTAGATGCATGGAAGGCGGGAACAATGACCGAGAGAACGTCACACGAAGAGAGGACACCGGTGGAGCAAGGTGCGAAGTCGAGCCGAACTGCTGCCGGGCAAAGTCGGCGGTGGCGTTCCTTGCGCGTACCCTTTCTGATCGAGTCACTCCTCCTCGCCGCCAAAAAGCTCAGGACCGGATGGTGCCTGCCTGCCGTCTTGTTCCTCACACTCTCCCTTCTGGCCGGCTGTACCCCCGGCGTGCCTTCAAACTGGCTCGGCGGCGAGGCCACGCCAGCGCCTACGCCCACACCGCTGCCCACCGCCATCGTCCCCGAAAAGCCCACCTACGTTGTCGCGCGCGGCGAGGTCGTCGACAGCATGACCTTCACCGGGCGCGTGTCGCCCGTCGACGAGGCCGAGCTGTACTTTCGTACCAACGGCCGGGTGCTCAAGGTGTACGTCGCGCGCGGGGACGTCGTGGCGGCGGGCGACGTGCTCGCCGAGCTCGACGTCGAGGCGCTCCACCGCCAGCTTGCCCAGGCAGAGCTGGCCGTCGAGGCGGCACAGACCGATCTGGAGAGCGCCGAGGCGCAGCGCGCCTACGAGCTGGCCCGCGCCCGGCTAAATCTGCAGTTAGAGCGGATTGCGCTCGACAAGCTGCAGGCGTACGACCCCGCCGCCGACCTCGCCGTCGCCGAAGTGGAGATGGAGCAGGCGCGCATCGACCTTCAGGCAGCCCAGGCGCAATACGACCGCGTCAAGGACGTCGCCGACATTGCCATGCGTCCCGAGGCGCAGGCGCTTCAGAACGCGACCTTGGCCCACACCCGGACCCAGGTTGCCTATGACCGGGCCGTGGCACAGGTCGCTCAGCACGCGTTTGACGTGCAGACGCAGACCAAGCGCGTGGAGCTGGCACGCCTCGACGTCGAGCGCCTGGAAGGCGGCGCCGACCCGCGCCTGCAGCAGGCCGTGGCGAAAGCCGAGCTCGACCTGGCCGACCTGCAAGCCCAGGTCACCGACACGCTCATCCTCGCGCCCTTCCCCGGCGAGGTGACCGCCGTCAGCACCGCCGCCGGGCAGGCCGTCGAAGGGTTCCGCCCCGTCATCGTCGTCGCCGACCCCGACGAGCTGGAGGTGACCGCTGAGCTGGGTGCAGAAGAGATGCGCCGGCTTAGTGAGGGCCAGACAGCGGCTGTGGTGCTCGTCGAGTATCCGGGCCAGGAGCTGCCCGGCACCATCCTGTCGCTGCCCTACCCCTACGGCTCGGGCGGCAGCGCCACTGGCCTCGAAGAGGAAGACCGCGCTACCCACTTGCAAGTCGAGTTCGGTGCGTTGGCGGTCGAGCCCGGTGACCTGGTGCGCGTCACCGTCGTCCTCGAGCGCAAAACCGACGTCCTGTGGCTGCCGCCTGCCGCGGTCCGCACCTTTGAGGGGCGCAAGTTCGTCGTCGTCCAGGAAGGCGCCGGACAGCGGAGCGTCGATGTCACGCTGGGCATCGAGAGTGACGACCGGGTGGAGATCGTGGATGGATTGGAGGAAGGAGACGTGGTTGTTGGGCCGTGAGCCGGGAATCAGGTATCGGGTAGCAGGGAATCAGGTGTCAGGGGCGCCGTGCCCGATTCCCGATACCCGATACCAGGTACCAGAAGCGCAATGAGTATCCTGCCTACTCTCTTCTCAACTCTGCTCTCAGGCCTGCTCCTCGCCGCCCGGCGACTCTGGAACCAACGCCTGCTGGGGCTGTGCCTGTTAGCGGGGTTGGTGGCGGCGGTGGGGCTGCTGTCGAGCATCCCGTTGTACGCCGACGCCGTGCACCACGAGCTGCTGCGGGGGGAGCTGACGGAAGCGGGCACCTACCGGCCGCCGTTTGCCTTCCTGTGGCGCTACGTGGGTGCGTGGCATGGCGACGTGACGTGGGACAGTTACCGGCCGGTGGACAAGTACCTGTCGGAGCAGGCGGCAGGGGCGATAGGGCTGCCGCTGGAGTCGTTGGTGCGGCACGTCAAGACGGGCAACTTGCGCCTGTTTGCGGCGGAGGGCTCCGGCGCGTTCGCCAACCGCGAGCCGCTGATGTGGACGAGTGTCGGGTTTGTGAGTGGCATTGAGGCGCACATCGAACTCGTCGACGGGGGCTTGGCCGCTTTTCAGGAGGGTGAGGGAGTGCCGATCCTGGTCACTCAATCCCTCGCCGAGCGCCTCGGACTGCAGACCGGCGAGCGCTACGTCCTCTTTGGCGATGGGCAGGCCCAGGTGCCCGTCACCATCGCCGGCATCTGGCGGCCGCTAGATCCCACCGACCCTTTCTGGTTCTACCAGGTCAAGTACTTTGACGACCTGCTCCTGACGTCCGAGGAGATGTTTGTCGAGGGCGTCGTGCCGGCGCTCAACGCGCCCGTTTCGCAAGCCGTCTGGTACCAGGCGTTCGACGGCGAGCAGGTGCGCACCGCCGCCGTCGACGACCTGCTCGCCCGCATCTCGACCGTCCGCTCCCGCGCCACGGCCCTGCTGGCCGACACGTCCCTCGACGCCTCCCCCGTCGACGCACTCGAATCGTACCGGCAGTCCGCGAGCCTGTTGACCGTCGTCCTGACCATGTTCAGCATCCCCATCGTCGGCCTGCTCCTCTACTTTGTCAGCCTCATCGCCGGCATGGTCGTGCGCCGCAGCCAGGGCGAGATCGCCATCCTGCGCAGCCGCGGCACCACCCGCGGCCAGATCGCCCTCATCTACCTGCTCGAAGGGCTGCTCGTCGGTGTGCTGGGCATGGCCGGCGGATTGGCCCTCGGCCGCCGGCTCGCCGCCCTGATGGGCCAGACGCGCACCTTTCTCGATCCGGCCTTGTTCGGCTCCGTCCTGTTGCCCGGCAGCCCGCTTTCCGCAGGATCGACCGGGGAGCCAGGCTCGCTGTCCGTCGTCCTGACCCCGACGGCGGTCTGGTACGGCCTGCTCGGCGTGGCCCTGGCCGTACTTGCCTTGCTGCTGCCCGCCCTCGCCGCCTCGCGCCACACGATCGTCACCTTCCGCTGGGAACGCGCCCGCGCCCTCCTCCGCCCCGTCTACCAGCGCTACTTCCTCGACCTCTTGCTCCTGGCCCTCCCCCTCTACGGCTGGTACCTCTTGACCAAGCAGGGCACCATCGCCCCAATCTACCAATCTACCAATCTACCAATTTCCCAATCCGACCCCTTCTCCAACCCCCTCCTTTTCCTCGTGCCCGCCCTCTTTTGCTTCTCCCTCGCCCTCCTCTTCATCCGCTTCTTTCCCCTCGTGATGGGCGCCCTGGCCTGGCTGGCGAGTCAGCTTCCGGGCACAGCGCTGCTCCTCACCCTGCGCCAGCTCGCCCGTGCCGCCGGCCAGTACACCGGCCCGCTCCTGCTCCTGGCCCTCACCCTCAGCCTGGCGGCCTTTAGCGCGTCGATGGCCGTCACCCTCGACGATCACCTGGCCGACCGCGTCTACTACCAGGTCGGCGCCGACCTGAACCTGGCCGAGCTGGGAGAGAGCACCGAACAGCCCGAGCAGCCGGGTCTCTTTGGCGGGGCGGCGGCATCTGATGCACCCGACAACCAGGGGCCGCGTTGGCTCTTCCTGCCCGTATCCGAGCACCTGCAGGTGCCCGGCGTCCTCGCCGCCGCCCGCGTCGGCGACTATAGCGCGGCGTCCAACCTCGATGGCAGGCAGCAGCCCGGCCGCCTGCTCGGCGTCGACCGCCTCGACTTTGCCTCGGTGGCCTACTACCGGCCTGATTTTGCTTCTGGCGAGTCGCTCGGTGGCCTCATGAACCGCCTCGCCGCCGACCCCGCCCACGTGCTCGTCAGCCGCAATTTCCTGGCCCGCTACGGCCTGTCGGTAGGTGACCCGCTGCGCCTGACCGTGGGCGCCGCCGGCGAGTTCCACGACGTCCAGTTCACGGTCGCCGGCCCACTCGACCTTTTTCCCACCCTTTACCCGCAGGATGGCCCCTTCTTCGTCGCCAACCTCGACCACGTGTACCAGGGGCTGGGCGGCACCTTTCCGTACGACGTCTGGCTGGCGACCGACCCTGCCGTTCCTGCCGGCGAGATCGTCGCCGGTGTGCGCGACCTGCGCCTGGCCGTCGTGTCGTCGTCCGGCGCCCGCGACCTGATCGCGGCCGAGCAAACCCGGCCCGAGCGCCAGGGCCTCTTTGGCCTGCTCACCGCCGGCTTTCTCGCGTCGGCCGTGCTTACCGTCCTCGGCTTTCTGGTCTATGCCGTCGTCTCGTTCCGGCGGCGCTTTATCGAGCTGGGCACGCTGCGCGCCGTGGGCCTGTCGGTGGGCCAGATGGCCGCCTACCTGGCCGGTGAGCAGGCGATCCTCATCCTGACCGGCGCCGGCCTGGGTACCGTCCTGGGCGTGACCGCCAGCCGCCTGTTCATCCCCTATTTGCAGGTCGGAGCAGGCAAGACGGCCCAGGTGCCGCCTTTCGTGGTGCAGATCGCCTGGCAGGAGTTGTTGCCTATCTATTACGTTTTCGGCGCCATCTTTCTGGCAGCGGTGGCCGCATTGATCGTGTTGTTGCTGCGAATGAGAATCTTTGAGGCGATCAAGCTGGGAGAGGCAGGGTGACCGACCCCTTCATCCTCTGCGACAACCTGGTCAAGATCTACAAGGTCGCCGACCTGGAAGTCGTCGCTCTCCAGGGCCTGGACCTAGCGGTCGCCGCCGGCGAGATGCTGGGCATCATCGGCGCCTCGGGCAGCGGCAAGAGCACGCTGCTAAACATCGTGGGCGGCCTCGACCGGCCCTCGGCCGGGCGCATCACCGTGGATGGACGTGATCTGCTCAAGCTCTCCGACCGCGACCTGGACCGCTACCGCCGGGCCGAGGTCGGCTTTGTCTGGCAGCAGACGGGCCGTAACCTGATCCCCTACCTGACGGCTCGCGAAAACGTCGAGCTGCCTATGACCGTGGCCGGCGCCGGGCTCCTCGCAAAGCGCAGGCGTTCCCGCGAGCTGCTGGAAGCGGTAGGGCTGTGGGAGCACCGGCGCCACCGCCTGGCCCAGCTCTCCGGGGGGCAGCAGCAGAGGGTGGCCATCGCCGTCGCCCTGGCCAACCGGCCCCGACTCCTGCTGGCCGACGAGCCGACGGGCGAGGTCGACTCCGCGACGGCCCAGGGCTTGCTCGACCTCTTCCGCGAATTGAACCGGGCCTATGGGCTGACGACCGTCATCGTCACCCACGACCCGCAGATCGCCCGGCAGGTGGACCGCGTCGTCGCCATCCGTGACGGCAGGACCAGCACCGAGACGATCCGCCGCGTGAGTCAGCTCGAGCGCGCTATGGCGGGCGAGCGGCAGGAGGGAGAACCGGAGGCGAGCGAGGAAGCCGTGGATTACCACGAGTACGTCGTCCTCGACTCGGCCGGCCGGCTGCAGGTGCCGGGAGAGTACCTGGAGCGGTTCGGCATCGGCGACAGGGCGACGCTGGAAGTGACCGATGAGGGCATCCTGATTCGCCCGGTAGACGGGCGCTCCGCGGCTGCCCCTCCATCCAGCGCTGTAGCTGAGGAAAAGGAGCCACCGGCTGCCAAACAGCGCGGGCTGCGCGGCTGGTGGCCGAGGGGGCGCAAGCGATGAAGGCCGGGGAAGCCCTTGTCCGCACCGAGGCGCTGACGCGCATCTACCGGGTCGGAACGCGGCGGGTCGAGGCGCTCCAGGGCGTGGATCTGGCCGTGGCGCCGGGCACACTCGTCGCGTTGCGTGGCCGCTCTGGATCGGGCAAGACGACGCTGCTCAACTGCATCGGCGGGCTGGACCGGCCCACCTCGGGCCGCGTCTGGTTCGAGGGGCGGGACGTGGGGCGGCTATCGGAATGGAAGCGCGTGCGGCTGCGCCGGCGGCGCATCGGGTTTGTATTCCAGTCCTTCGCCCTGCTGCCCACCTACTCGGCCGGCGAAAACGTCGATCTGATGCTGCGGCTGGCCGGTGTGGGGCGAGGCAGGCGCCGGCGGCGCGTGGATGAAGTGCTGGCAATGGTAAGCCTCGAAAAGTGGGCCGGACACCGTCCTTTCGAGCTATCGGGTGGGCAGCAGCAGCGGCTGGCCATCGCCCGTGCCATCTCCACCCGGCCGGCCCTCATCCTGGCCGACGAGCCGACGGGTGAGCTCGATTCTGCCACCGGCCAGCAGGTCCTGGCCCTCTTGCGCCGGATCGTAGACGAGGAAGGCGCCTCTGTGCTCATCGCCACCCACGATCTGACGGTGGATCTGTTCGCCGACTGGGTTTATCACTTGAAAGATGGTGCACTCGCTTCTGCACTTTGATGGGTGTTGATCCACTTCTCGCCCTTACCGGCCCCTCTCGACGTTCCGAGAGGGGCTTTTTTCATCTTGTTTTCAGTTTGTGCATCTCTGTCAAACCAACTTGCCAGCAACGCGATGTGCCTGTCAGCAGTAGCTACAAGGTTAACAACGAGACATACTTCTCCCTTCTCTTTCACCCGCGCCATCGATGGCATCTATGAACTGCTCTTTGTCGAGAATAATCAGGTTGGTTGCCTCAAACGTGTTCTTTTCAGCCTCAGCCAGGAAGCGGAGGTACGCTTCCACTCTAAATAGCTGCCTTAATCTCACAGGATTCCACGCCACTACTACACCGATTCTGGCCAATGCGCAGGCGTTGAAAGTGCTTCCGACCAAGTACTTTATGTCTCGATTTCCCTTTTCAATCTCGACAGCAACAAAGCAACGTGCATTACGGTTCTTGGCCACGAGTGATTCGAAATCAGCCCTTGCGGAACATGGGCCATCAAGATCGTCAAGATTGCTGTTGTGATGTAACATCATCCTGTCAATCAATTCCCTTGACTGAGCCATCAAGTTGTCATACTCATCGTTGTATCTGCGATGGGTAGCAAACGGCCCGACTGCGATGTCGATCTCGGGTCCATATGTTCGTCGAAAACGTTGTCTGTTTCTGCCAGATCGACCCAAGTACTCCATTTCGTCAGCCATTGCACGCCAATGTACAACAACCTGCTCAGGATCGGTGAAATGATGACAAAGAAGGCGCTTCACTTCATCTTGATACTGCCTGCACTCGCTCTTGAAGATCGGGTACCCGCCTCTGAAACTCACAGGTTTCTTCCTCCATCACAGTTGTGGGCATTTGAATCTCAAATGAGTATCCGCCAAAGGTGGTGTGGCTGACAACTATGGAGCTACAAACAACACCTCAGTACCGTCTGGAATCCAGATATTATACCATCCGCTTCACCGGATATCAAACAAGCGAACTTGGTCTGAATAACTCCGCGTTTCTCTCTCCCTCTTTCGAATCTGAGTCGCCGTGGGCCTACCGGCCCTGAGGCTTATGAGGTCTTGCCTCCCCAGGCTTTTACATTAACGAAAAGGAAGGAGCAAATGCGTGATCACCTACGTACTTTGTCAGATTAGAAGTGTGATTCGAGAAGCAATCTCTCCCCCTGCCACCGTTCATCGGATCACCTTGACGCGCACCCTCTACCTCGTCCACGTCGACGGCGCGCTCCATCGTGTTCGCCGCGACCGCGTCTGTAACTGCGGCGGCACCCCGCAGTGTCCCTGCCCGGCCATTCCCCTGGTCCAGGAGTACCTGGCCGCCGGCGGCCAGCGCCCATTGGGCAGGCATGAGGACACCTGGCCAGACCACTGGCTGCGCGTCCCCCCGCTCTGCCCTGTCTGCGACTGCCCCACGCTGCCCGACCGGTACGTCAACAGCTCGCACGGCCCTGGTTGGCGCTGCACGTTCGACTCAATGCACTACTGGATGGTCAGGATGAACCCCCTGCGGCGCTACCTGGCCGCCCATCCGCCCCGGCCGCGCTACCCCTGGAACGGCGACTCGCCGGCCAAGCAGCAAGTCTGGCTGCAAGCCCACGTCCACCCCCCTCGTATCCCCGCAGAATGTGCTCAGGCGGAAGACGTCCTTGTCCCAGGACACATGGCGCCTGCTCCCGAGATGCTCCAGTTGGCGCTCTCCACCCCAGCCTGAGCGCCCTTCCCCGAACCAATTGTCAAGCCCTTTGCGCCAAAAGTGCGCCAGAATCGCGCCATTTTCGCGCTAGACTTGCACGCTCGCGCCAACCCGACAGAAAGGAACCGACCATGCCCGTTTACCAGGTGTATTATGCCCGCCGGCCGACCTACGTTGCCAGCGGCCAGCTCGGCACGCCACTGCTGACCGTCTCTCGCCTGCCGGACACGCACGTCCACCTGACGACGATTCAGGCACAGAACCGCGCCGACGCGTGGCTCCAGATGCAGGGCGAGAACTGGTCGCCCCACGGCGAGGCGCGCCCACTGATCGAGATGCTCGACCTGACCCACACCTCGATGTCCGTCGGCGACGTCCTGCGCGACGAGGACGGCGTCTACTGGGAGTGCATTGACCTCGGCTGGCGTCGCATCGAAGACGATACACGAGTGGAGTTGGAGGAGGGCGAGCATGTCCTTCATGAAAAAGCTGCCCGCTAACCCCACGCGCGACCAGCTCGTGGCGTGGAAGATACAGAACGGCGAATGCGGGCTCATCCGCCAGGACTTTTCGACTCCTTGCCCGCGCCGCAATGGTCCCGTCAATCCGAATGTCAACCACCCGGGGAAAGTGGGCTTTCCCGGCGCGGACGGCTACTGCACCTGCAGCGGCTGCCAGGACTTCCTCGGGCTCGAGTTCGACAACTATGTCTGCACCCACCCGAACGCCCACGCCGTCGCGGCCAGGGCGCTCGCCGAGGCCATCCGGCGCTGGGAAGAGGCGCAGGGTCTGGTCACCGCCAAGTCGGCTCCACTGCAGTGCGCACCGGAGCCCGAGCCGGAGCCCAAGACACCCGCCCAGCCGGCAGAGGGCCAGCTCAGCCTGTTCTGACCACACCGTTCACCTCCGTTCCATGCCGGCGCCGGGGTCCCCGCGATCCCGGCGCCGGCGCATAGAAAGGACGCACCATGACCACGGACACCCCCATCGTCGGCACCGTCGTTGTCACACGCCAGCTCGCCAGGGGCATCATCGCCCGGGTGGACGGCCGGGTGCGCTGGTTCCCAAGCCTGCCCGCCGTCTTTCGCGCCGCGGTGGCGATGCTGGACGCGGCAGGTGGGGCGGCGGCAGCCGGCGAAACGAGCCTCAACGAGGAAAGGAAACGACCATGACGCAGCAACTTCCCCTGCTGGGCAGCCTGGCCGTCGAGGCCGCGGCGCTCAACCCGCAGCCATACGACAAGGCGCCCCGCCGCTACCCCACCCTGCGCGAGCTCCCCGAGAGCGAGCGCCCCGTCCACCGGATAAACTTCTACGGCCCCGCTGCCCTGAGCACCACCGAGCTGCTGGCCATCCTGGCCGGCACCCCGCACCAGCTCCAGGACGCCGCCAACCTGATGGCCGCCTTCGCGGGTATCGAGGGCGTGGCGCGGGCCAACATGCCCGAGTTGCAGCAGCAGCCGGGCATCGGCGCCACCACGGCCGCCCGCATCAAGGCCGCCTTCGAGCTGGGCCGGCGCTTGATGATTCAGCCACCGTCCGATCGTCCCCAGATCCGCACCCCAGCTGATGCCGCCAACCTGGTCATGGCCGACATGGGCCTGTTGGAACAAGAGCACCTGCGCACCATCTTGCTCGATACCAAGAACCGGGTGGTGGACATCCCGACCATCTATGTCGGATCGGTCAACACGACCATGATCCGCGTCGCTGAGGTGTTCCGCGAGGCGATCCGCCGCAACTGCCCGTCCCTCATCGTCCTGCACAACCACC
>DAOUHB010000248.1:0-7685 GCA_034428935.1 Anaerolineae bacterium
ACGTGACAATGGCGCGAATCTGTGCCACAATATGGGCTGCAGCCGAAAACCCAGCAAACGAGGAGGCAATCGATGACACTTCACATTCGCCGGTCCTTTCAGGTTCCCCAGGATACCGCAGATCTGGCGCGCGAGATCTATCGCAAAGGGAACGTGTACATGAGCCTGCGCGACAAGCTGGGGCTTTGGTACCAAGATAGTGACTATGCCTCCCTGTTCGTGGTCAACGAAGGGCGCCGGGCTGAATCGCCGGGCTTCCTGAACCTGGTCCTGGCCATTCAGTTCGCTGAGGGGCTTACGGACCGACAGGTTGCGGAAGAAGTCCGAGGCAGAATCGACCTGAAATACTTCTTGGGCTTGCCGTTGAAACACCCGGGCTTTGAATTCACGATTCTGCACGACCATCGAAGGCGCCTCATCGCGGGCGGGATGGAAGCTCGTTTGCTGGATGATTTGCTTTTGCACTGTCGGCAACTGGGTTTGATCAAGGGCCGCGGCCGACAACGCACCGACTCGACCCACGTCCTGGCCGCCGTGCGCCAGATGAACCGCCTGGAGCGTGTGGGGGAGACCATGCGCGCCGCACTGAACGCTCTGGCAACGGTAGTTCCAGACTGGCTGCAGGAGCAGGTAACGCCCGATTGGTTTGACCTGTATGGTCCGCGCTTTGAGCAGTATCGCCTGCCCAAGAAAAAGTCGGAGCAGGAGGACTTGGCCACGCGGATCGGTGCTGACGGGTACCACCTCTTGTCGGCGGTCTACGAGTCGGCGGCTGCCTGGCTGCGAGAAGTGCCTGCGGTGGAGATCCTGCGCCAAGTATGGGTCCAGCAGTACTATCTGCAAGGGGACCAGGTGCATTGGCGAACGGAAAAAGACTCGCCGCCCAACAACCTCCGAATCCAATCGCCTTACGATCCAGAGGCTCGGAATCGAACCAAGCGGACGACCAACTGGACGGGCTACGCGGTGCACTTGACCGAGACGTGCGATGAGGACCTGCCGCACCTGATCACCGACGTGCAAACAACCCAAGCAACACGAAACGACGTGTTGCTTACCGACGTCGTCCATGCTTCCTTGGCGGCGAAGGAGCTCTTGCCCGCGGAGCATTTCGTGGACACAGGCTATATGAGCGCCGATCTGCTGGTGACCGGCCGTGAGCAGTACGACCTCGACCTGTGCGGACCGGTGCTGCCGGATACCAGGTGGCAGGCACGGGAGGGAACGGGCTACGATGTGCATAGCTTTTTCATCGACTGGGATGGAAAGCGCGTCACCTGCCCTGAGGGCAACAGCAGTGCGGTCTGGCAAGAACGCAAGAATGACGAGGGCAAAGATGTCGTCGTCGCCTACATGGAGGCAACCGTGTGCCGGACCTGTCCGAAACGAGAGCAATGCACGCGCAGCAAGACGGAGGGCCGCCGGGCATTGGTCTTTCGCCCTCAAGCGCAATACCTCGCTCTCCAGGAAGCACGGGAACGACAAGAGAGCCCGGAGTTCAAGGAACGGTATAAGCGTCGTGCTGGGATCGAAGGGACGATCTCCCAAGGGACACGCTCCTTTGAACTGCGCCAGACCCGCTACATTGGCCTGGCGAAGACTCATTTGCAGCACTTGCTAATTGCGGTTGCCATGGACATGACACGCGTTGTGAAATGGCTAGAACACGTCCCACGAGCACAAACGCGCCGATCCAGGTTTCAGGTTCTCCCTCGTGCTGCATAGGTTAATAAAACAACAGTATCACAAGTCGGGGAATCCGGGATGCGTACGGCTGGGGAGTCCCCCCTGGCCCGGACGGCCACCCTGGCACCGGCCGCCAGGGCAGGTGGGACGGGCGACTTGTCGGGGTAGGCTTGCAGGGAGAGGGCTTGGCCCCCGACAAGTCGAGGAGTCCGGGATGCGCACGGCTGGGGAGTCCTCGACTTGTCGGGGGAGGCTTGCAGGGAGAGGGCTTGGCCCCGACAAGTCGGGGAGTCCGGGATGCGTACGGCTGGGGAGTCCCCCCTGGCCCGGACGGCAAGGACGGGCGACTTGTCGGGGTAGGCTTGCAGGGGGAGGACAGGGAGCGCGGGGGCTGTAGGCCGCTGACCGGGCAAATTGACAGGGAGGGAAAAGCGTGCTAAAGTGATTCCACCAACGGCAAGACAGATATGCTCAGGGGGGAGCGCAGCATTATGAAACTGGTGACGTTCCTTCTTCACGGCCAGGCCCGGCTGGGGGCGCTCCTGCCCGGCGAGGCGGAGCAGACGGTGGTCGACCTGAACCGGGCGGATGGTTCGCTGCCCACCGACATGATCGCCTTCCTGGAGGCCGGCGAGGCGGCGAGGGCACGGGCCGGGCAGGTCCTGGCCGCGCCGCCGCCCGAGGCGACGTACAAGCTGGCGGAGGTTGTCCTCAAGGCACCCATCCTGCGGCCCGGCAAGATCATCTGCATCGGCCTGAACTATGTCGAGCACGCCCGCGAATCCAGGATCTCGGTGCCGCCCTTCCCCGTTATTTTTTCCAAGTACGCCAACTCGGTCGTCGGCCACGGAGAGCCCATCGTCATCCCCGGCGCCGTGCGGGAGCCGGATTACGAGGGCGAGCTGGCGGCCGTCATCGGCCGTCGGGGCCGTCGCATCCCCGAGGCCCGGGCCCTGGAGTACGTGGCCGGCTACCTGCCGCTCAACGACGTCAGCGCCCGCGACTGGCAGCACCGCACCAGCCAGTGGGTCATCGGCAAGACGGCGGACACGTTTTGTCCCATGGGGCCGGCCCTGGTGACCGCCGACGAGATCCCCGACGTCCAGGATCTGTGGGTGCGCACCAGCATCGGCGACGAGCTGCTCCAGGAGGGGCACACGAGCTGGATGATCTTTACCGTGGCCCGCCTCATCGCCGACATGAGCCAGGTCATGACCCTGGAACCGGGCGACGTCATTGCCACGGGCACACCGGCCGGCGTCGGCGCGTCGCGCAGGCCCCCGCGCTGGCTGCGTCCCGGCGACGTGGTGCGGGTGGAGGTCGAGAAGGTGGGCGTCCTGGAAAACCCCGTCGTCGAGGAGGATAACGGATGAAGAACGCCGCCAAAGAACGCATGCTGTCCGGAGAGCCGGCCGTGGGCATCGTCCTGGAGCTGGGCTCGCCGGTTCTCGCGGGCATCGCCGCCGGGGCCGGGTTCGATTTCGTGCTGGTGGATTACCAGCACGGCGCCTGGGACGACGCCTCGGCCCTGGCCGCCTTTGGCGCCATCTCCCTGGGGCCGGCGGTGCCCGTGGCGCGGGTCTACCAGAACGACTTTTACGCCATCGGCCGGGCCCTGGACCGGGGCGCGCTGGGCATCGTCGTGCCCATGGTCAACTCGGCCGACGAAGCCCGGGCCGCCGCCTTTGCCGCCCGCTATCCGCCCCGGGGCGGCCGCTCCTTCGCCGGCAGCCTGGCCGTGCACTATGGCCCCGACTATGGCACGTGGGCCAACGACGCGGTGTTCCTGGCCGTCCAGATCGAGACCGCCCAGGCCGCGGAGCGCGTCGAGGAGATCATGGCCGTCGACGGCGTGGACGGCTGCTGGATCGGGCCCATGGACCTGGCCCGCTCCATGGGCGTGGCCATGGGCAGCCCGCCCCACGAAGCCGCCATCCAGCGCGTGCTGGACGCCTGCCACGCGACGGCCAGGGTCCCGGGCATATACGCCCCCGACGCGGCGGCTGCCAGGCGCCGCATCGGGCAGGGGTTCCGCTTTGTGACCGCGGCCGACGACGCCGGGCTCATCGCCGGTGGGGCGCGAGAGACCCTGCGCCGCCTGGCCGGCGCGTGAGCCCCCCGGGGCCGGCCGGCCCGCTCCTGCCTCAGCTCGACGCGCTGGCGTAGCGGCGCAGCCCCAGGCGGAACAGGAGGCTGGCGCCGGCGAACAGGGCAACGGCAAAGGCCACGCTGCCGGCCAGGGCCGCGGCCGGCAGGCTGCCCATCAGCGCCTGGGCGGGCACGGTGGTCATCAGGCCCACGGGCACGATCCAGGTGAGCACCAGCCGCAGCCAGCCGGGATAGAGGCCCACGGGGTAGCGGGCCATGTCGAACAGGCCGTCCAGGATCCAGGTGAACAGCAGGCTGGGGTTCCACAGCGTCAGGGCGCAAAAGGCCAGCATCGCGGCGTAGAGGATGGTCACGGCCGCGCCCAGGGCCAGGAAAAAGGCCGCCAGCCGGTCCAGGGGCAGGGCCGCGCCCAGCCGGCCGGCGGCCACGGCGACGACGCCGATGCCCAGCGCCAGGTCCACCAGGGCAAAGGGGCGCCAGTGGCGAACGCTGGCCAGGAACTGGGGGTTCACCGGCCGCAGCAGGGTATAGTCCAGGCGCCCGGTCCACACCTCGCCGTCCATGCCGGCCAGGGCCTCCAGGCTGGGGCCGATGAACAACCCCCGCAGGGCGCTGAGGATCAGAAACACGCCCAGCAGGGCCAGGGTAGAGGCCAGGTCCCAGCCGCGGATGGACTCTACCTGGCCAAAGAGGACCAGCACCCCGGCGATGCCCGTGCCCAGCCCCAGGAGCGACTGGAACAGCGCCAGCCAGAAGTTGGCCCGATACGCCAGCTCGGCCTGCACCGAGGCGCGGGCGCACTTGCCCGCGAGCTTCAAGTAGTACATGGTGCACCCTCCAGGTGCGGCGTGTGATGCGCCGCCAGCAGTTCGGTCGCGAGTTTCTCCATCCGCCCTTGCCCCTATCCCCCCACGGCCGTGTAGCGGCGCAGGCCGGCGCGCCACAGGCCCAGGCAGAGGGCCATGGCCAGGAGCAGCCAGGCGCCCTGGACGGCCAGGCCGGTCCACAGGTCGCGGCCCCCCACGTGCCCGGCCAGGATCTCGACCGGGAAGGAGAGCATGTAGCGAAAGGGCAGGACGGCTGCCAGGCGCTGCATGCCTTCGGGCAGGAGGGCGATGGGCGCCACCTGCCCGCCCAGCAAAAAGACCAGGCTCTCCTGCAGCGAGAGCAGGGCGTCGGCGCGGCTGGCCCAGAAGGAGAGAAGTGCCACCCAGTAGCCCCACAGGAAGCGCAGCGCCCAGGCCAGGACCAGGGCGGGCAGGAAGGCCAGAACCTGGCTCCAGGCGATGTGCAGCTCGGGGCGTAGCAGCAGGGCCAGCAGCCCCGCCAGGGGCAGGGCAAAGGTCATGAACACCACCTTGACCGCCACCTCCGAGGCCAGGGCGTCGTAAAAGGGCGACAGGGGCCGCACCAGCAAAAAGCTCAGCCGGCCGTAGCGGATGCCGTCGCCCACGGTCCAGTTGTTGGTGCTGAAGGTGACCTGGTTGACCAGGATGAGGACCACGTAATAGCCCACCAGCTCGCCGCGGCCCAGGCCGCCCGCGCCGCCCTCCTCGGCCGCCGCCGACCAGACGAGGAGATAGACCAGCAGCGGGACCATCCACGAGAAGGCGACCAGGTAAAAGAAGCCGCGGTGCTGGAGCCACGAGGCCCACGTGGCGCGCACCAGGGCCAGGCCGCCGCGCAGGTTCGCCGCCCGGGGGCTCACGCCTCACCTCCCGCGCCGCCGGCCGGCGCTGCCGCGTCCAGGGGGCTGCCCTGGTAGATCTGGTCGATGACCGCCTCGATGGGCGGGTCCTCCACGGCCAGGTCGACGACGGGCAGGGTCTCCAGCAGGCGGGCGGTGAGGGCGGGCGCCTCGTCACCGGGCACGCGCAGCGTCAGCCGGCCGTTCTCCCGCTCCACCACGTCCACGCCCGGGGGCAGGGCCACCTCGCCGCCGCCATTGCGGACGGCCAGGCGCAGCAGCTTGAAGGGGGCCAGCCGGTGGGCCAGCGCCTTCAGCTCGCCGTCGTACAGCAGCCGCCCCTCGTGGATGAGGATGACCCGCGGGCAGAGGGCCACGACGTCGGCCATGTAGTGGCTGGTGAGGATGACCGTCACTCCGCTGCGCCGGTTGTGCTCGCCCAGAAAGCGCCGCAGCCGCCCCTGCATCGTCACGTCCAGGCCGAGCGTCGGCTCGTCCAGGAAGAGCACCTCGGGCCGGTGGAGGAGGCCGGCCACCAGCTCGCACTTCATCCGCTCGCCCAGCGACAGGTTGCGCACCGGCCGGGCCAGGAGGTCCTCCATCTCCAGCAGGGCCACGAGCTCGTCCAGCGTGCGGCGATAGTCCGCCGGCGCCAGGCGATAGATCTGGGCCAGCACCTGGAAGGTCTCCAGGGGCGGGATGTCCCACAGCATCTGGCTGCGGTTGCCCATGACCATGCTGATGCGCTGCAGGTAGGCCGGGCGGCGCTCCCAGGGCACGAAACCCAGGACCGAGGCCCGGCCGCCGCTGGGGTGCAGCAGGCCGGAGAGCATCTTGAGGGTCGTCGTCTTGCCGGCGCCGTTGGGCCCGATAAAGCCCACCATCTCGCCGGCCTGCACCTCGAAGCGCAGGTCGCACACGGCGGCCACGTCGCGGTAGGTGCGCCGCACCAGGCCGCGCAGCGACCCGATCAGGCCGGCGCTGCCCTCGGGCACGCGATAGGTCTTGGCCAGGTCGTCGACCTGGATGTGTGGATCGGCCATTCTTTTCTCCTCTAGACGGAACCGTGGATCGTGCTGCGACGAGGGCCGGGGCCCGGCTGCCCGGACCCCGGCCCCTCAGAGGTCACGCGAGGTCAGGAAACCGTCCTGTAGCGCAGCCAGACCTGCCCGCCGCTCTGTACGAGCGCGGACATGAGCTCCAGGCGGGCGGGGTTTTCCTCGGGGCCCAGGGCCGGCGAGTCAAAGAGCGACGGCGTGTCCATCCCGCCGACGACGCCGGGCAGCAGCTCGACGTTGACCTCGTCGACCAGGCCGGCGCGGAGCAGCGCGCCGTTCATGCGGCCGCCCGCCGTCGACAGGAGGGTCGTCACCGCCAGGCTCGAGCCCAGCTTTTCCAGGGCCAGGGCCAGGTCCACCCGCTCGTCGCCGGCCACCAGGTAGGGGATGGCCTCGCGCCGGAGGTAGGCCAGGTAGGGCGCGGGGGTGGCGCGGCAGACGAGGATCAGGCTGTGCCAGCCCTGCCACTCCTCGCCGAAAAACGCGCCGTCTTTGATCCAGTTGCGCACCCGGCCGCGGCCGTCGACGCAGGTGAACCAGCCGCGGTGTCCCGGCCGGCCCGTGACCGACTCGGGCAAATAGTCTTCGTAGAGGTGCGAGGCGTCGCCTTCCACGGGCG
This sequence comes from Anaerolineae bacterium, assembly GCA_034428935.1. Lineage (GTDB taxonomy): Bacteria > Chloroflexota > Anaerolineae > JAAYZQ01 > JAAYZQ01 > JAAYZQ01. The sequence continues at coordinate 7,160 of DAOUHB010000248.1, forward strand.
GCAGCGGGGCGGGCTCGTCCTCGTCGCGCACCAGCGAGCCGCTGCCCTCCAGGCTGGCCTGGGGCTGGTGGAGGCTCCTGAGCCAGCGGTAAGCCTCCCCCGACTCTCCCATGGCCTGCCAGCGCTCGTCGCCCCACAACAGCAGCCTGTCGCGCGAGGCGGCGACGCGGCCGTCCAGAGACGCACTGTTGAACGTCACGACCTTTGGTTTTGCCATCGGGCCATCTCCTTCGAGCCAGGATACCCGGGCGGGGCCTTCCGCCCGGTTCGTGTCTATTATATCACCCTGGTGTGCTACTGGAGGGTTGTGGAGCTTGCGCGCCCCCGGGCGGTGGAGGGGATGGCAAACCCTGGTGTGCTGCTGGAGGGTTGGGGGGAGGTCACCCGTCCCGGCGCTGGATCATGGCCTCGATCTGGGCGATGAGGCTGGCGGCGCGCTCTTCCTGCTGCTCCAGGCTCGAGAGCCAGCGGTCGGCGGCGGTCTGGACGTCCTCGTCCGGCCGGGGCGTGTCCAGCGCCTGGCGCA
>DAOUHB010000249.1:0-11588 GCA_034428935.1 Anaerolineae bacterium
GGCCTTTTCATAGTCGGTATTGGACAGGTGATAGACGATCTTGCCGGGGGGCACGTCCACGATGTGTTCCAACCGGCTCTCAAAGTCCGCCTCCCAGTAGATGACAGGGATGACTCCCTTTTCGACGAGGGCGAGCAGCCCCTTCTTGAGGTACGGCCAGTAGAACTCGCTGAACTGGGCGTCGGACATGAACTCGCGCGTCGCCTTGTGGACCCAGACCCAGCAGAATGGCGCGGGGGCGCCGGCCGCGCCGGACCCATACTCGACAAAGATCTGCGTGGCGATTTCCAGGGCGTCGTGCAGCTTGCCGGGACGCCGGCGCATGTCGGCGAGCACCTGGTGCGTGCCGCGCAGCGTGTCGCCGATGATATCGAACGGCGGCCAGTCCCAGCCGGCAAAGGCCAGCGGATAGCCCTTGGCAGTGATCTCGTTCCAGTACTGGGCCTGCGAGCCCCACCACTTGTTCAGCTCCTCGACGCCGGCCGAGAGCCTCTTCAAGGTTTCCTGGAATTCGGGTGACGCCCAGAAGCCCAGGTTCATCCAGCCGGACCACATGAAGCGGCGCCAGGGCACGATCTGCGAGAACCCTTCCATGGAGGAGAACTGGCGGGGCGCCCACTTGCGCTGCATAAAGTCCGAAGGGTCAAAGATAAACTCGTCGTACTCGTCGGCCGTCATGTACTCGCCCTCCACGTACTGGTACATGACGTCGTCGGCCAGGTCCTGGCCCGGCCACTTGAACGCCTTCCAGCCAAAGAGGTCCATGGCCTTGGCGGGATAGGCAAAGATGGGGCCAAAGTCCAGGTCGGGCTGAAAGTAATCCACGAACTTGTGGCAGGCCTGGCGGGCCAGGTCATAGTCGTTCATGGCTTGCTTGAACGTCAGACCGCCAAAGGTGTACGGGTACTTCTGGTATGGGCCAAACACCGGCACCCGATCCGGAACCTTGAGCGTGGCTGCATCCAGGGCGCGCTTGAGCCGTTCATCGTACAGTTCCTGGGGCGACTTTTCCGTCATGGCTAATTCCCTCCTGTCCAGGTCTTGGCGAGACTGACCGCCGCCAGTGCATCCTTGCCGTAGGCATCGGCCCCGACGTACTCGGCCGCACTTTCGTCCATCACCGAGCCGCCGATCATGATCTTCACGCTGTCGCGCAGCCCGGCCTCTTCGATGGCCTGCACCGTGGCGCGCATCTGGTCAAAGGCCAGCGTCAGAAAGCCGCTCATGCCGACGACGTCAGGCTTGACCTCCCTGATGGCCTGCACAAACCTCTCGGCCGCGACGTCGACGCCCATATCGTGGACCTCAAAGTTGTTGACGTCGAGCATAAAGGACACGATGCCTTTGCCGATGTCGTGGATGTCGCCGGCCACCGTTCCGATGACCACCTTGCCCCCGGGCTCGGCCTGGGGAGCACCTGCCCTCAGCCTGGGCTTGACCAGGTCGCCGATGGCTTCCAGCAGCTCGCCGGCAATGATCAGCTCCGGCAAAAAGTACTCGCGCATCTCAAAGCGCTCGCCGACGATGGCCATGGCTTCCTTGCCGGCATCCAGGACAAGATAGGGGTCTTGCCCGGCGTCGAGCATGGCTCTCACCAGCTCGAGGGCCTCTTCTTCCCTCATGTCAGCAATTGCTTCCACCAGTTTTTCTTTCATCATTGGCTATCCTTTCGTTGAGATTGTCCCGACTTCCAGCCGGTGTCGGGCTCGGGCATTCCGGCTCATCCACCCACTGCACCTGGCCGATCGACCCGGGTCCCGGGTGTCCAGCGCGCGATCTACTATCCCCTGCCACAGTGTACAGGGTGTTGATCTTGGACATACAAAGGTATTTCGCGGTCGCCAACGATGACAGCCAGGCGCGCGACCGATGCGCACAGTATACCATAGAGGGCATATTGCCGCAAAAGAGGGGCGCCAGGCTCGAGCCCTCCCGGCCGAGACGGGCCTTTTTCTGCAAGCCGGGCAACTGGTACCACACCCCTGAGCCTTCCAGGAAGCTGCGAGCTTCCTGGAAGGCTTTTTTCGGACCCAGGCTGGCCATGAGGTGGTTGACGGCCGGGCGAGAGTATGCTATGATATTGGTGCGATGTAGAGCACTTATAATCGCAGCCTCCCGTGGACCGTTGCTCAAGGCCAGCCTCAAAGCATCACAAAAAAGCAAACGTGCCCATGCGTGCGCTGAGGCTCACCTTTGCCATGACAAAGGCCTCCGTCCGCTGGCATCGTGCGCCGCGCTGTCGTACCATGTCGCTCCTCTGCGACACGGGGTGGCGCTCGGTCAGGCGGGAAACCGGGCCGGGAAAGGGGGTGGTAGAGCGAGTCTTGAAGGGCCAGCCGGGAGCCTGGCCAGGTTTGAACAGGGAGCGGGCATTGCGTACTCGACACATCGGACGACTCCCGTCGCAAGGAATTCTTCATTCAACCCGACAGGAGAGGTAAAGTGAAAAAGCAATCGACAGTCAACGCGATAGTGGTTGTCCTGCTGCTGGTCACTCTGGTGGTGCCAGGCATGGCCCTGGCAGCCCCACCAAAGCCATCAGTCCACTTTTGGCTCACCATTCTCCACAACAACGACGGCGAATCGCAGGTGGTGAACGCCGGTTCCGGCCTGGAGGACTTTGGCGGAGCGGCGCGCTTCAAGGCCGTGGTCGACGCCGAGAAATGGGATGCGACACACGGCCCCTGGACCCAGCGCGGCGCCAAGCGGGGCGTGGTCATGATCTCGTCGGGGGACAATTTCATCGCTTCGCCCGAGTTCAACGCCAGCCTGGACAAGGGCGTGCCGTTCTACGACACCATTGCCATGGAGCTCATCGGCTACAATGCCGTCAACCTTGGCAACCACGACTTTGACTTTGGTCCCGACGTGTTGGCCGACTTTATCGCCGGCTACACCAACCCGCCACCCTATCTCGCCGCCAACCTCGACTTTGGCGGCGAGCCGCGCCTGCAGGCCTACGTGGACGCGGGCGTCATCGTCCCCGCCACGATTCTGCACGAACGAGGCGAGCGCATCGGCGTCATCGGCATCGACACCCCCAGCCTGCCGTTCATCTCGTCGCCCCGCAACGTCACCGTCTCCGACGACCTGGTGAACATCGTCCAGGGGCAGATCGACAAGTTGCAGGCCATGGGCGTCGACAAGATTATCCTCGCCGCCCACCTGCAGACCATCACCGGCGAGCTGGCCCTGGCCGAAGACCTGAGGGGGATCGACGTGATCATCGCCGGGGGTGGTGACGAGCTGCTGGCCAACCCCGGCGACCTGCTGCTCCCCGGCGACGAGGGGCTGATCTGGGGCGCCTATCCGCAGATTGCCTTCAACGCCGACGGCCAGATGGTGCCGGTCGTGACCACGTCCGGCGAGTACCGCTACGTGGGCAAGCTGGTGGTCGGCTTTGACAAGGCCGGCCGGGTGGTCGCCATCGATGAGGAACGCAGCGGCCCGGTGCGCGTGGCGACCGGCGACTGCAACGGCTATCTCCCCTGCGACGACGCCGTTGAGCCCGACCCGGTGATGCAGGCCATGGTGGTCGACCCCGTGGAGGCCTACCTGTCGGCCCTCGGCCAGGCCGTCATCGGCGTCTCGGAGGTGGACCTGGACGGGCTGCGCGGCAGCGTGCGCACCATGGAGACCAACGAGGGCAACCTCATCGCCGATGCCCTGCGTTGGCAGGCCGGGGAGTTGACTGCCTCTTTCGGTGTTCCCCTACCCGACGTCGCCCTGCAGAATGGCGGCGGCATCCGCAACAACACCATCATCGAAGCCGGCGACATCACGCTCCTCGACACCTTTGACATGCTTCCCTTTGCCAACTTCCTGTCGCTGGTCCCCGGCGTCCCGCGCGCGCAGTTCAAGGAGATCCTGGAGAACGCGGTGTCGCGCGTCGAGCTCGTCGACGGGCGCTTTGCCCAGATCTCCGGGTTCTCCTATACCTGGGACCCGGCCGGCACCCCGCAGCTTCTGAACGACGACGGAACCGTCGCCACGCCCGGAACGCGCGTGGTCGACGTGGTGCTGGACGACGGGACGGTCATCGTCAGCGGTGGTGCGGTCGTCGATGGCCCGCCGCTTAACGTTGCCACCATCGACTTTCTGGCCCAGGGTGGCGATCAGTACCCATTCCGGGGGGCGCCGTACACGACCCTCGGCGTGACGTACCAACTGGCCCTGGCCAACTATATCGAGGTTGGGCTGAGCGGGCTCATCAGCGCCGCCGACTATCCATGGGAGGGCGAAGACCGCATCGTCCAACTGCCCTGATCGTATCTCTTTTGGCAGCGGCGTCCTCTCGGACGCCGCTGCCAACTGAACGTCCGGGGCAGGGGTCACCAGGACCATTTGCCCATCGGAACGCCAGCACCTTGCCCACTCCTGACCGCCAAGATGCTGGCGTTCCCCGCATGTGTTCATTCCTCGCGGCGCCGGCCCAGAACCACCAATTCTGATTATAGCGAGGCGCAAGCCCGACTCTACTTGTTCGCTCGGCGTGGTCGCCAGATCCATGCCCGGACCGCCAGATCCGGCGATCTGGCGGGAGCAAGCGGGCCAACCTCGGCCCGAAACAGGTCAGTTTGCTCTTTCGCCAGGATGTATGATAAAATACACCTTGCTGCCAACCGCATATGGAACAATCAAGCGCTGCTCACGGCCCTGATGCACCGACGCGACCTTGTGAATTCGAACGTGCACCCGGTGCGCCAGAAGGCCAAGCAAGGAGGAATGCGATGCAGACGAACGGGCGGCCTGGGTTCACGATGCTTCTCGTCCTGGCCACAGCCCTGGCCGGGATGGCAGTTCAAGCTCCTTCGCGTGCCGCGGAGCCGGGGACGGCCCTCCAGCCGCCGGTCCTGAAGTGGCAGCTCGGCGGCTGCTTTAATTCCTGGTGCGAGAGGGGCTGGTACTCTTCCCCCGCCGTCGCCGACCTCGACGGCGACGGGTCGGTGGAGGTCATCGCTTCGGCCTATTCCATCGTCGTCCTCGATGGCGCGACGGGCGCGCTCAAGTGGCGCGTGAAGTCGGGCCACGACCGCAGCGAGCCCGACGCCGGCAACGTGGGCCGCACCTGGCCCGGTGTCGTCGTGGCCGACGTGGACGGCAACGGCGACCTGGAGATCGTCACCGCCCACGGCGGTGGCATCGTCTCGGTCTATGACCACGAGGGCTACTTCCAGCCCGGTTGGCCCCGCCACCCCGCCGACGGCGAACTGCGCGGCCTGTCGGCCTATGACCTGGACGGCGACGGATCGCTCGAGATCGTCGTGACCGGCACCGCCGGCAAGGTCAACACCTGGGTCTACGAGCACGACGGGGCGCTGCGCCCCGGCTGGCCCCAGTTGGCCGACGACAGCGGCTACGCCTCGGGCATCTACAACGACAACGCCGCCGTCGCCGACCTCGACGGCGACGGTCTGGGCGAGATCGTCGTGCCCTCCGACGTCCACTATATCTGCGCCTACGAGGCCGGCGGCAGCCACGTCCCGGCCCACCCCATATACGGCGGCAAAGCCTGGGGCAAGGTCGGCATCTGGGAGAGCCAGGCCATCGAGCTGCGGGGCTGGGGCGCGTGCGACGGCGTGCGGGAAGAGAGCTATCGCACCAACTTTGCCCACGGCCCGGCGGCCATCGGCGACGTCGACGGCGATGGCCTGGTGGAAGTGGCGGCCGTCGGCAACGTCTACGACTGCTCCGTGGGGCACCCGCCGGGCAAGTATAACGGCGTCTACCTGTTCAACGCCGATCGCAGCCGGTATGCCGCGGGCGGCTACGACTGGCAAGCCCCACCCGTCGACACGGGCGCGCCGCTGAGCGAGGACTATGGCGAGATCGAGAACAACCAGCCCAACCCGGCCCTGGCCGACCTGGACGGCGACGGCGAGCTGGAGATCCTTTTTTCTTCCTACGACGGCCGCGTCCATGCCTTCTGGCTGGACAGGACCGAGCACGGCAACTGGCCCTACGCGGTCTATACCGGGGGCCCCTACCGTTTCGCCTCCGAGCCGGCCGTCGCCGACCTGGACGGCGACGGCCACGCCGAGGTCATTGTCGCTTCCTGGGTCGAAAAGGGGAGCGGCCAGACCGGCAAGCTGCACGTCCTGGACTCCATGGGCAACCCGCTCCACGAGATCGACCTGCCGCCGGCCTTTGGCAGCGCCGACTGGAACGGCGCGCTGGCCGCTCCCACCCTGGCGAACCTCGATGCCGACGCCGACCTGGAGCTGGTGCTGAATACGGCCAACTCCGGGTTTGTGGCCTACGACCTGCCCGGCACGGCCAACGCCCGCGTGGTGTGGGGAACGGGGCGGGGGAACTATCAGCGAACCGGGTCGTTCTTGCACGGCACGCTCCAGGGCTCGTCCAAGCACGTGGAGCCGCGTCTGCCCGGCCCCGGCGACGTTCTGCACTACACCATCCGCCTGGAGAACCCCGGCCCGGCCCTGGCGGGCGTGCGCGTGACCGACACGCTGCCCGTCGAGCTGGAGTACCAGGGCGATCTGTGGGCCAGCGCCGGCACCGGCAGCGAGGCGGGCGGCGTCATCACCTGGACGGGCGCCGTCGCCGCGTCCGAGCCGGTGACCATCACCTTCAGCGCCCGCCTCGCCGCGCAGGTCACCGCGCCGCGCGCCATCGTCAACACGGCCCTCGTCGACGATGGCCTGGGCAACGTCTGGCAGCGGAGCGCGACCGTCGTCGTCAACGGACGCGGCATCTATCTGCCCTTGATCAACGCGCCGTAACCTACCGCAGCCGCAAGAGCTGTTGGAGGCGTGGGGTCCCACCGCCTATCCTTGACAGATCCCCCAGGATGCCGGCTGCGCTCCAGGTGGATGGCGCCTGCCGCTCGTGACGCCCACCCCATGCGAGGGGCTCTCGCCAACGCCGCCGCTTCGGTTTGTCGATGCCCGGCCCCCGTGCTATAATTTGTCCTCCACGGCGATTGCCGTCCAGACTACCCAGCACAACGCTGCGACCACGCGGCACCACAGCAAAGGAGGTGTGCTTTGACGTTGCTCCAGGCCGAGGCGTTGCCACTGTCCGAGCGCGAAGAGCGGGTCGGCGAGATCCATCGACGCGCGAAGCAGTGGCGCTTGATGGACTGTACGGAGGACACGCTGCGGCGGATGCGCGCGGCCGTCGACCAGGAGATGAACGCCGTCGAGGGCCGCCTGGCCAAGGCGGATGAGGTGTTCGCGCAGTACGTGGAGTTGGGCAATCCGTCCGCCGCGGAACAAACCCTGGAGGATATCAATCGCATGTCCGGGGAGTGGGAGCGCCTGAAAAAGCGCCTCCGAGAACTGGACGACGTGATCCAGGAGCGGCACCTGCGCACACGACTCGTCGAATTGCTGGGCAGCGAGAGGCGCGTGATCGCGGTCGATGCCATCGTCCTCGTCTCCATCCTGGTCGTCGTGGCCATGACGCTGTTCGAGATGATGGTCCCCAACCTGCCGGGGGCAACCATCGAGGCGATTACCATCGTGGATACGGCCATCTGCGTCATGCTCCTGGGCGACTTTTTTGTGCGCCTGGCGGTGTCGGACGACAAGGGCTGGTACGTTCGCAACTACTGGCTGGATTTCGTCTCCTCCATCCCCTTCTACGCGGTCCTCCGGTTCGGCCGGCTGGTGCGCATCGCCCGCTTCGTGCGCTTGCTGCGCCTGCTGCGCCTCACCCGGGCGATGCGCTTGCTGCTCTTTGTCTTTCGCGGGCTGGACAAGCTGACCAAGACCTTCGAGATCAACCTGCTGAAACGCGCGGTGCTCATCGCCCTGGCCTTGCTGCTGTTCGGCGCGCTGGCCATCAGCGCCCTGGAAGGGAAAGAGGACCAGTCGATCGGCAGCCTCGGCGACAGCTTGTGGTGGAGCTTCTCGACCATCGTCACGGGCGGCTTTGCCGACCTGTACAACCCGTCAAGCTCCACCGGGCGCCTGTTGACCGTGAGCATGATCCTGCTGGGCCTGACCGTGACCGGCATTTTTACCGCGTCCCTGACGTCGGTGCTCGTCGGCGACGAGTCCGACAGGTTGGAGCAGAACCAGCACCGCTTCGAAGAACGGCTGCAGGACGTCGACCACAAGCTGGACCTGCTCACCGGGGAGACCAACGGGGCGCTGGTCGCCCTGGAGGCCGTGGCCCAGGCCGTCTCCAACCAGCCCTCGGCGCAGGCCCTGGCCGAGACGCTGGTCGGCAGCCTGACCAGCGACTTTTGCAGCGTGCAGGCCTCGGTCCACCGGCTCGACGCGGAGCAGAAGGGCCTGGTCCGCCTGGCCCACGGCGGCCCCGACAGGCTGGGGCCTCCCGAGTGGGTTCCCCTGGGCCAGGGGTTCGTGGGCGAGACGGCTGCCTGGCTGCTGGAACAGGACCTCTCCTCCCTCGACCTGGAGCCCAGGACCCAGCCCTCCATGGAGGTGCAGGGCACGAGAATGGTCTGCCCCATGGTGGCCGCGCAACAGCTCCTCGGGCTGCTACACATCGTCCTGCCCAAGAACCTGGCCAGCGACTACCTCTACACCCGCCTGCCCATGACCCTCGCCCACCACGCGGCCATGGCGCTGCACGCCGCGCAGGGGGAGTGACCTGGAAAGCCGCCAGAGAATTCGCGGGTCCCGCTATTCCTTCCCGGGGCTGCCTTTTCCCGACGCCGCGGGCTGGACAGGGACCGGCGGCCGGGCGGGCACGTGCAGCCAGGCGGCAAGCACCACGGCACACACGGCCAGCACGACGGCGTTGGCCACAAAAGGAGCCCGGGGGCTAACGGCCTGGTACAGCCAGGCCCCGGCCAGGGGTCCGATGGCCGCGCCCAGGTCGGCGGCCATGGCATACAGGCCATACGCCTGGCCCCTCTGGTCCTCGCCGGTCAGGTCGGCCACCAGCGCCTGCTCCGCCGGGTCGCCTGCCGCGTAGCACAGTGCCTGGAGAGCCCACACGGCAGCAAAGGCCGCCATGCTCGACAGGCCGGGGATGACAACCGAGCTGGCCGCGGCCATGGCCAGCCCCAGGATCATCAGCGGCTTGCGCCCGAAGCGGTCGGCTAGCCTGCCGAGATAGGCGGGCAGGATGGCCCACACCAGCCCGGCCGGCAGGAAGGCCCACGCCAGGGCATCCACACCTACCTCCAGGTTGTCCTGCAAGAAAACGACCAGGATCGGCGAGACCATGGCCCACGATGCCCCCGTGACGAGCGTCACCAGCAGCAGGAGCAGCCAGGGGCGCGACCAGGTGACCTCACCCCTCGCGCCCCCGACGCGGACCGCCGCCCGCGTCGCGTGCGGGCTCGTCTCGGGCAGGAGCCGCACGGCCAGCAGCAGCCCCACCAGGCCGGCGACGCCGTAGCCGAGGAACAGAAGCTGCCAGCTCGCCGGGCCGCCGGCATCGGCCCGGCTGAAGCCCGTGGTGAGCAGGGTGTACCCCAGAAAGGCACCCACGATAGAGCCCCGCGTGCTGGCCTGGGCGACACTGCCAAAGGCCCTCCCGCGCCCCCCGGCGTCGGTCAGGTCGGCGACGATGGTGTAGGCGGTCAGCCAGACAAACGACGAGGAAATCCCCTGCAGAATGCGCGCCGTGATGATGCCCCACACCTGATCGATAAAGGCAAAACTGGCCCACGTGGCTGCATAGCCCGCCAGCCCGAGGACCAGCAGGGGCCGCCGTCCGAAGCGGTCCACAGCCCGGCCAATGACGGGCCGCATCAGGACGGTCATCAGCGAGAACGCCGAGAAGAACAGCCCGATCTCGACCGTGCTCGCGCCGATCTCTCGGCCATAAATAGGCAAAAGGAGGTACAGGATAAAGAACGGCCAGGAGACAAAGAACAGGCTATGCTTCAGCGCCTGAAGTCCCCTGGTCTGAGCACTACCGAACCTGGCGCTCATCACTCCCTCGTGAGGCTGCCGCTGAACAGCGAGATGAGTTGGTCGTTCAGCCGGTCAAAGGCACGCAGCATTGTGTTCTTGCCCCAGCCGGAAGGGCCATCATTCCCGGCTTCCCTCGATGGTGAGCCACAGCGGACCTTCCGTCACGCGTCAGCAATCCCTCCCTCGCCGCCGGCTGGCCCCTCCGCCACCGCCGCCAAAGATGACCATCAGGCCCAGCAGATAGCCCAAGTTGTACCAGCCGCCGTTGTTGTGGACCTCGTAAATGTGCACGTTCTCGTTAAAGAGCGAGATGACAAACGTGATGGGCGCGATGATGCCGTGCCACAGCCCCCACCAGAACCCGGCGACGTCCCCCTCTTCGTCGGGCGTCCTGGCCAGTGTGTTCGGGCCGGGCGCGCAGCTCGCGGCCACCAGCAGCACCAATGCCAGGACGACAAGCACGTTCTTTCCCTTCATCCCAGTACCTCCTCGCCGATTCACGATCGTACGACCGCTACCATCCATACGACCGGTTTCCGCCGGAGGTGCGCAGATTCGTGACAGGAAGCTGACGACTGGGCGACATCAGCCCCCAGGCCCGCCCTCCAGGCACAGCGGATCGTTGCGCTCACGCTGGGAGCGCCGAGCGCCTGCTCGGCATTTCCCTCTCCACTTAGCCAAAGCGCCCCGTGATATAATCCTCCGTCCGCGGGTCCCGGGGATGGGTGAACATCTCGTCCGTCGGCCCCTGTTCCACCAGGTAGCCGGCGCGGTCCTCGTCCATCATGAAAAAGGCGGTGCGGTCCGAGACGCGGGCAGCCTGTTGCATGTTGTGGGTGACGACGATGATGGTGTAATTCTCGGCCAGTTGGCGCATGAGGTCCTCGATCTTGAGCGTGGCGATGGGGTCCAGGGCCGAGGCCGGCTCGTCCATGAGAATGATCTCGGGGCGGACGGCGATGGCGCGGGCGATGCACAGCCGCTGCTGCTGCCCGCCCGAGAGGGAATAGCCGCCCTGGGCGAGCTTGTCCTTGACCTCGTCCCACAGCGCAGCTTGGCGCAACGAGCGCTCCACCAGCTCGTCCACGTCGCCCTGGAAGCCATTGATGCGCGCGCCCCAGGCCACATTCTCATAGATCGACCGGGGAAAGGGGTTCGGCTTCTGAAAGACCATGCCGATGTGCCGCCGCACCTGGACCGGGTCGACGTCCGGGCCGTAGATGTCGTGGCCGTGGAACAGCACCTGGCCCTCGACCCGGGTCCCGGGCACCAGCTCGTTCATCCGGTTAAAGGCACGCAGCATGGTGCTCTTGCCACAGCCGGAAGGGCCGATGATGGCCGTCACCTTCTGGCGCTGGATCTCCAGGCGCACGTCCTTGATGGCCCGAAAGCCCCCGTAGTAGACGCCGAGGCCGCGCGCTTCGATGGCGACCCGGCCGTTGGGGCGGGCCCCTTGCGATTGGATCACGTTCTCCTCCGGCTGTAGTGGCTGCGCAGCAGCACAGCGGTTGCGTTCAGGGTGAGCAACAATGCCAGCAACACCAGGATGGCCGCGGCGGCGATGTTGCGAAACTCGCCCTGGGGCCTGGACGTCCACTGGTAGATCTGGATGGGCAGCGTCGTGAATTTCGAAAACGGGCCGGCGGGGTCCACGGTGATGAACGTCGAGGCGCCGACGACCACCAGCGGCGCCGTCTCGCCGATGGCCCGCGACATGGCGAGGATGGTGCC
>DAOUHB010000250.1:0-26640 GCA_034428935.1 Anaerolineae bacterium
GGAATCGCGCCTTGCGCTGGAGCCGGACCCGGCGGGCGAGGGCCGCAGCCAGATCGTCCTGACCTACCCGCAGCTCTACGGCCAGGGGTTCGACCACAAGATGGTCAACCATCCCATCGGGCGCCAGGTGTGGCGCTGGAGCCCGGGCGCGGGGCGCTACGTACCCGCCGAGCAGAGCGTCGACCTGGAGGCCGGCGGCTGGGGCCCCGAGATGCCGCCCACCGTGGAGGACCGGCTGCGCTGGCTGACCAACGAGGCCGAGGTCCTGTTCCGCAGCGGCGAGTACGGGCAGGCGGTGACGGGCTATGACGCCGTGCTGCGCCTGGCGGACGAGGAGGACTGGCAGCCGGGCGAGGGCGAGGGCAACTGGCCGGCCCTGGCCGCCTTCCGCCGGGCCGAGGCCCTGCTGCTGAGCGATGACGCCGGGGAGGGCCGCGAGGAGATGGCGGCCGTGGCCGAGGCGTACGCGGGCGACCTGCTGGGCGAAATGGCCGCCGCCTTCCTGGAAGGCTACGGCCAGGTCGGCGGGCCCGAAGCCGCCGCCCGGGGCGTGGCGGCCATGCAGGACGTGCCCCTCTGGGACCACTTCTATTACGAAGAGCCGGGGGCGCTGCGCTTTCCCATGGACGCCGCGGGCATCCTCTATCCCGGCGCCGGGCTGGCGGCCTACCTGCAAGCCCATCCCGAGCTGGCGGCCGACCCCTCGGCGCTGCAAGCCGGGCTGACCGAAGCCGGCTATGCGGTGATGGACGTCATCCCGGCCGAAGCCGGAGCCGTAGAGATCCTGCTGGCGGCCCGGGGGCCGTCGGATCCGGTCCTACAGAGCGGGAGCGAGCCGCCGCCCATTTCGTGGAGGCTGGCCCCGCCCAGCGAGGCGTGGCACGTGGCCCCGCCCGCGGGCGAGGGCGGGGACGGCTGGCCGACGGTGGGCAGCTTCTAACTGCGACCACAAGCCGTTCGTAGTGCGCGATTCATCGCGCTGTAAACGCCTCGGCCGTTCGTAGTGCGCGATTCATCGCGCTGTAAACGCCTCGGCGCGCTCAAGCCCGCACGACGAACGCCGCCCCGGCCCATCCGCTCGCCCAAGCCGTTCGTAGTGCGCGATTCATCGCGCTGTGAACGCCTCGGCGCGCCCAAGCCCGCACAACGAACGCCGCCCCGGCCACACCCTAGAAATCATCCCACCCCCGTCCAAAGTCGCGGACAGGATAACGAGTCCATAGATCCCGCAGCCACTCGCGGCCTTCCTGCTTCAGGTACCAATGCACGCTGCTCTCTGCCCAGTCATAGGGTGACTCTGCCCAACGATGTTTCACCGGATTATAATGCACATAGTTCAGGGTCGTGTAGTAGTGGGCAGGCGAGCGAATCGCTCGGTCTGCGAATCGATACCAGACCTTGCGACCAGGGCTCTTGTCCTCCAGGTTCCACTCTCGCGCCAGGGGACCGTGTACAAGGCGGAAGGTAGTTCCCAAGGCTCTGAAATCGGTGATCCGCGCCAGGAGATGGTAGTGGTTGGGCAAAATTGCCCAGGCACGGATCTCGACTCCCTCTGTAATAAACTTCTCAAACAGGTCATCGAGAAGCCTTTGCCTGCGTTCCGGGCTGGAGATGTGGCACTGGTGCTCGAAACAGGTGCACGTCAAGAGATAATACTCTTGATCTGGATACGGGTGCGGCGGAGAATGAGGCGGATAACCGTGGGCCAGGCGCTCCTCGACGAGCTTGGTACGTTCCGCAGGGCTTAATTTCCGATATTCGTACAAGGTCTAGCTCCTTTCGTTGAGCCAGAGGCGTGCTAAAGCCCGCACTACCAATGGCGCACTGACCCGTCCGCTCCGTTAAGCCGTTCGTAGTGCGCGATTCATCGCGCTCAGAAGGCCACGGCGTGCTAAAGCCCGCACTACCAACGGCGCACTACCAACAGCGCACTGACCCGTCCGCTCGCTTAAGCCGTTCGTAGTGCGCGATTCATCGCGCTCAGAAGGCCACGACGTGCTAAAGCCCGCACTACGAACGGCGCTCCGAACGGAACCGTGAACGGCTCTGCCAGAGCTCTCACCAATCCTTGCGCGTGTGGACGCCGGTGTAGCGCCGGGCAAAGCCGACGGACTCGTAGAGGGCGCGGGCGTCGACCTTGTCGTCAGAGACGACCAGGTTGACCCGCGCCACGCCCGTTTCCTGGAAAAACCAGCCCAGCGCGGCCTGCAACAGGCCGCGCCCGATGCCCTGCCGCCGGGCCTCGGGGCTGACCCCGATAAAGTCGACGATGCCCTCCCCCGATCCCAGCTCCAGGCTGGCGACGAGGTAACCCACCACCTGCCCGTCGCGGGCGTGGACAAAGGCATGGTAGTCGCCGCCCAGGCGGGCGAGGATGCCCTGGCCGGTAATCCAGGTCTCGGGAAAGGTAGCGTCGTGCAGGGCGGCAAAGGAGGGCGCCAGTGGCGCCCCTGCCTCGAGGGCGAGCACGCCGGGCACCGGGGGGCCGGCGGCGCCGGCCGGGGCGGGCGCGGAGTAGACGTGCACCAATGTCACCCGGCTAAAGCCGCGGGCCTGGTAAAAGGCGTTGCCCCGCTCGTTGGCGGCGTTCAAGAAGCTGTCCAGGCGGCGGATGGATGGGGACAGGCGGGCGGCCAGCTCGTCCAGGAGGGCAGCGGCCGTGGTCTCCCAGGCCTGGCCGTCCGCCAGTACAAAGGGGCCCCGTAGCCAGCCCCGGCCCATCTCCTCGTCCAGCTCGCTGCCCAGGGCGCCCACCAGGCGATCTCCGTCGTGGGCCAGCACGAAGCACAGTTCGCCGTTGCTGTGGAGGGTGGACATCTCCTCGTATACGGCCCGTTCCGACTCGCCGGTCTCGCTGTGGATGCACTGCGTTTCCGGATTCCGGTTCTGCCCGGCGATGAGCGCCGCCAGGGCCGCCAGGTCGCGCTCCTCCGCCAGGCGCAGGGTCAGCTCGTTCATGGTTCTCCCCTCCTGCTTTGCGGAAGATAGCACAGCTCGGGCGGGGTGTCAAGCGCGCCGGGAACGGGCGCAAGATATGCGCCAAAACGGCAGAACTGGCTTGTTTTGAGAGGGCGGGGATTGTTATCCGCGCCGAGCAGGGGCAGGTTCGTGCCGGATCTGGAAATGCCGGAGCCGGGCGCCGGCGATTTGCGGCCGGCGGGCAGCCGTGATATACTGCCCGGGACGCTGTGCAGGCGAGCGGTTCTTTCGAGGAGGAGAGACGTCATGGAGCAACCCGCGGGAGTGCAGATCGGCAAGCGAGCCTTTTTCCAATCCCTGATCATCCTGTTCGTCCTGATGCTGGGCGCCGGGGTCCTGACGCTGACGGTGCCCGCCGGCCAGTACGACCGCACGCTCGTGGAGGGGCGGGAGGTCATCGAGCCCGACTCCTTTCGCCAGACCGAGCGGCCCGACTATCCCGCCTGGCGCTGGCTGACGGCGCCGGTGGAGGTGTTGTGGGGGCCCGACAGCCTGACCATCATCACCATCCTGGTCTTCTTGCTCATGGTGGGCAGCGCCTTTGCCGTCATGGACCGCAGCGGCATCCTCAAGGCGGCCATCGGGCGCATCGTGCGGGCCTTTGGCGGGCGAAAGTATCTCCTGCTCCTGGTCGTGAGCCTGTTCTTTATGCTCCTGGGCGCCTTTTTCGGCATTTTCGAGGAGGTGGTGCCCCTGGTGCCGCTGATGATCGCCCTGGCCTACATGCTGGGCTGGGACTCGTTGGTGGGCCTGGGCATGAGCATCCTGGCCACGAACCTCGGCTTCTCGGCGGCCATCACCAATCCCTTCACCCTGGGAGTGGCCCAGAAGCTGGCCGGCCTGCCTCTCTTTTCCGGGGCCTGGCTGCGGGTGCTCATCTTCCTGGTCGTATACGCGGTGCTGGCCGTCTTTCTGGTGTGGTACGCCCATAAGATCGACCGCTCGCCCGAGGCCTCGCCCGTCTTTGCCGGCGACCGGGAGGCGCGGTCCAGGTACGCGGGCGCGGACCTGGCGGCCGGGGCGCCGTCGGCCCAACTCGGCCGGGCCGGCGCGTGGCTCCTGGCATGCCTGGCCCTCATCGGCGTCGTGCTCGTGGCCGCGCCGTTCGTCCCCCCGCTCTCCCAGTTCTCGCTGCCGCTGGTGGGCGTGCTGTTCTTTGCCGCCGGGGTCGGCGCCGGGTGGCTGTCGGGCATGGGCGGCCGGGCCCTGGGCAAGGCCGTCGTGCAAGGGCTGGCGGGCATTGCCCCCAGCATCCCCCTCATCCTCATGGCGGCCAGCATCAAGCACATCGTCGCCGGGGGCGGCATCATGGATACCATCCTGCATGGGGCATCGACGGCGTTCTCGTCGGCCAGCCCCGTGGCGGCCGTGCTGCTGGTCTACCTGCTGGCGCTGGTCATCGAGTTTTTCGTGGCTTCGGGCTCGGCCAAGGCATTCCTGGTCATGCCCATCCTGTTGCCCCTGGGCGACCTGGTGGGGGTGACGCGCCAGGCAACCGTCACGGCCTATTGCTTCGGCGACGGCTTTTCGAACCTGGCCTATCCCACCAACCCGGTGCTCCTCATCTGCCTGGGCCTGACGGTGGTCAGCTATCCCATCTGGCTGCGGTGGACGGCGCGCCTGTGGCTGGCCATGCTGGCCGTGACCGTCGTCTTTTTGGCCATCGCCGTGGGCATCGGTTACGGGCCATTCTGAGGCGGGGGCCCGCCCCGGCCGCGTCAGCCCCTGACCTCGTCCCGGGCCGGCAGGACCCAGGCCTGCGGGTGGCGGACAAAGCCGACGTGGGGATAGTAGCCGGCGGCGGCGGGAGCGGCGAGGAGCACGATCTTGGCCCGCGGCCCCAGCGCCTCCTGGGTGCGGCGGATAAGCTCGGTGCCAATGCCCTGCCGCTGATGGTCGCCGTGAACCGCCAGGTCGGCCAGGTAGGCCACGTAGCAAAAGTCGGTCAGCGTCCGCGCAATTCCCACCAGCCGATCTTCCTGCCAGGCGGAGATGACCAGGTTGGCGTGGCGCAGCATGTCGGCCATGCACGCCCGGTCGGCGACGGGCCGGCGCATGCCCAGCGTCGAGGCGTGATACAGCTCGATCACGGCGTCCAGGTCCAGGTCATTGCCGGTGCGATACGTCACAGGCCCCTCCGGCGCGGGGCTCGGTCCCAGGGTCATCATTCCCTCCCGGTCGTTTCGAGTGCCGTGGAACCATAGCACAGGTTGCGCACCCTGTCAATGGCACTCCAAGGGCTTCTGGCGGCCCGGTTTTGAGCCTTCGCACCGTTTGCCCTCCAGCGTGCATCGGTCTATAATGGCACGTGGCAGTAGTTGGCAAGGACGCTGAAATCCGCCGTGGCAGCGTCCCTTGCACGAATCTGCGTTCGGTGCCTGCTGGCCGGGCGCTGGAAAGGGCACAATTGTTGCCATGGAGAAGCAAAGCAATAAGTTGTTCGCACGCTGCCCGCGGACCGGCCGGCTCGTCCTCGGGCGGGAATGGAGTCGCCGCTGGGGGGCGGCGTTGTTTCCCCTCGCCGGGCTGGCCTCGCTGATCTGGTTCCTGGTGCGCGTCGTACCAAAACCCAGCCGGGCGGGCTATCCCTGTCAGCGGGTGGCGGCGCCCCTGGCCTCCAGTTTCGTCCTGTGGCTGCTGGCCGTGGCCGGCTCGGCCGTGGCCTTTGGCCGGGCCCGGCTGCAGTTCCGCCAGGCGCGCGTCGTCGCCGGGGCGATCTGCCTGGTGCTGGCCGTGGGCGGCATCGCCGCGGCGGTGTGGACGATGGAAACGCCGGCCCAGGCGGCCTATGCCCCTCACCCGGCGAACCAGCCCATCGGCGTGCCCCGGGGCCTGGCGCCCGGGCGCGTGGTGTGGGTCCACGACCCGGCCGTGACGGACTGGGCAGGCCCGGACTCGGAGACCATGTGGTACGAGCACGTCGACCAGGCCGTGGCCGAGGGCATGATGTCGCGGGCGCTGCGGCGCTACGCCGACGCCGCCGGGGACGAGGCAGCCTGGCAGGCCATCTTTGAGCATTTCAACAGCGGCCGGGGCTACGGGGCAGGCGAAAAGGTTGCCATCAAGATCAACCTGGTGACGACCAACATCCGCATGCCGGTGGTGGACGAGAACTATGACCCCATCGAATGGGGAGACGTCTCGTTTGATTCCATCGCCAACAGCCCGCAGTTCCTCCACGCCCTCCTCGATCAACTGGTGAACGTCGTCGGCGTCGCCGAGGACGACATCACGGTCGGCGACCCCACGGGCCTGTTCGTCAACTTTCTGTACGAGCCGCTGCACGCCGACTTTCCGGGCGTGCACTACCTGGACAACCGCGGCGCCCAGGGTCGCACGCGGGCCGAGTACAGCGACGTGCGGTTTCACTGGAGCACGTCAGCGGCCAACGGCACCACGGAGGATTTCATCCCCAGCGCCTTTGCCGAGGCGGATTACCTCATCAACTTTGCCGTGCTGAAAAGCCACGACATGGCCGGCATCACGGTCGGGGCCAAGAACCACTACGGCTCGCTGCTGCGCAACCCCGACGGCTGGACGCGGGACGGGAACAATACCGGGTCGGCACCCTACAACGGCTACTATGACATGCACGCCTCGCTGCCGGTGTACGAGGGGCAGATGGGACGCTACCGCGCCCTGGTGGACCTGATGGGCCACGAGGAGCTGGGGGGCAAGACCCTGCTGTACCTGGTGGACGGCATCTATGGCGGCCTGCGCTACCACGGCACGCCCTCCACGTGGTCCATGCCCCCCTTTAACGACGACTGGCCGTCCAGCCTCTTCCTGTCGATGGACGGCGTGGCCGTGGACTCGGTGGCGCGCGATTTCCTCGAGCAGCAGTGGCCGATAGACGCGCTCCTGGCCGAGGGAGTGGAGGACTATCTCCACGAGGCTGCCCTCGCCGACAATCCGCCCTCGGGCACGTACTATGACCCGGAGGGCGACGGCAGCCGCATGGCGAGCCTGGGCGTGCACGAGCACTGGAACAACATCCTGGACAAGCAGTACACGGGCAACTCTGATCCCGGGGAGGGGATCGAGCTCGTCACCCCTTTCCAGATGGAGCGCACGATCTACCTGCCGCTGATCGTGCGCTGAAAGCCAGGGACCGGGACGTGATGCCGAGGGGCAAACCGGACAGGCTGCCCCGGTAGGAGTACAAGGCAGAATTTTTGACCGAGCAGGGCCGGCAAACAGAGCCGGCCCTGCTTCGCGTCCGAATGACGATCCTTCCGGGCACGGAGGCTCGCGGAGGTCCGAGCGGCAACCACGGTTATCCTGGTGGGCCCAAGAGCGTCGGCCAAGCGCTGGAGATGCGTGCTTGACAGCGGCGGGGTCCCAGGCTATACTGGAAGGGATCAGACATCAAGGAGGAAAGGGATGCTCAAGAAGCGCATTCTATGTCTATGCCTGGCCGCCTGCCTGGTGCTGCCCCTGCTGCTGACAGCCTGCGGGGCCGAGCCACCAGCCACAAGCCCGCCCCCGACGGCAGCGCCGACCCAGGCGCCGCAGGGCGAGACGCCCGCGCCGGAGCCCGTGCCGACAGAGCCGGCGCCGGCCCCCACGCCCGCGCCCGTGGGCCCGGGGGAGGAGAGCCCGGAGAGCAGCGGCCGGGTGATCTTCTCCGCTTTCGACGAGCCGGCGGTGGACGCCCGGCCGGCCGTGGAGCACGAGGCCATCGCCCCCGACCTGGGCAACGTGCGCGTGCCCTTTGTGCTGTCGGAGGTGCAGCGCGAGCGCCTGGCACAGGATGGGTTCGTCGTCAGCGCCGGCGTGGAAAAAGAGTTCTTCACGGTCTACGAGAAGGGGCGCTATGCCAACGTGCCCCTCTTTGTCACCAGCGACTCGCTGCTGCACGTCTACCACCTGCTTTTTGACAAGGTGCTGCGCACTGCCGAGGTGCAATCCTTTATCCCCCTGCTGCGCCAGTTGAACGCCGCGCTCCTGGAGCGGGCCATGGACCAGTACAATGTGCTGGAGGACGGGGCGTGGAAGGAGGCCGCCAAACGCTCGGTGGCCTACGTCGCCGTGGGCAGCAAGCTGCTGGACCCCGACGTGCAGGTGCCGGACTATGCCCGGGAGCTGGTGGCGGCCGAGATGGCCCTCATCGAGGAGGCGGCGGGCATCCAGCCCTCGCCCCTCTTCCCGGGGCTGCCCCTGGGCGAGGACTATACCCAGTACATTCCCCGCGGCCACTATACCATGAGCGAAGAGCTGGAGCGCTACTTTCAGAGCATGATGTGGTACGGGCGCATGACCTTCCGGCTCAAGACCGACGACCCGGAGATCGGCCGGGCCGAGACGCGCATGGCCCTGCTGCTGATCCTGGCGCTGCGCAGCGCCGACGTGGCCTACCGGCCGGCCCTGGACGTGTGGGCCGATCTCTACAACCCGACGGCCTTTTTCGTGGGCCGCAGCGACGACCTGACGGTGCTCCAGTACCTGGAGGTCATGGACAAGCTCTATGGCGCCGATGCGACGCCCGTCACCCTGGCCGACCCGCTGACGGCCAACGCCAGGCTGACGGCCTTTATCGAGGCGGCCAACGAGCTTCCGCCGCCGCGCATCCTGGGCATGGTCATCGATGACACCGACGACGTGGAAGAGACGACCAAGGGCATGCGCCTCATGGGCCAGCGGTTCGTGCCCGACGCCTACATCTTCCGGCAGTTGATCTATCGCAACGTGGGCACGCGCGAGAATCGCCGCGGCCTGCCCAAGGGACTGGACCTGATGGCCGCCATGGGCTCGGAGCGGGCCTACGAGATCCTGGACGAGATGGGCGAGACGGATTACGTCAACTACCCGGAGCAGATGGACAAGGTCAAAAGCTGGGTCACCGGCCTGTCCGTCGAGGAGTGGACCGAGACGCTGTACAACACGTGGCTGTACACCTTCCATCCCCTGCTGGAGGTCCCCGGCCAGGGCTACCCGGCCTTCATGCAGTCGCAGGCTTGGGTCGACAAGCAGCTCAACACCGCCCTGGGCAGTTGGGCCGAGCTGAAACACGACACGATCCTGTATGCCAAGCAGGTGTACGCCGAGGCAGGCTCCGGGCCCATGCCCCCTGAGCCGGTGCCGCCCCAGGGTTATGTCGAGCCGGTGCCCGTCTTTTACGCCCGCCTGGCGGCGCTGACGTCCATGACCCGCCAGGGGCTGGGCGAGCGCAACCTGCTGGCGCCCACCGACGCCCATAGCCTGCAGCGCCTGGAAGAGCTGGCCCGCGCCTTCCAGGCCATGGCCGAAAAGGAGCTGCGTGGCGAGGCCCTGAGCGACGAAGAGGAGGACATCATCCGCTTCTATGGCCGTGAGTTGGAGCACCTGACCATGGCCGCCGCCGACAATCCCGACACCCAGGAGGGCGGCTTCCCGGTCATGGACGAGGAGCCCCAGGCGGCGGTCATTGCCGACGTTGCCACCGACCCCGATCCCGGGGGAACGGGGGAACTGGGCGCGGTGGTCCTGGAAGAGGGCGTGGGCCGCATCGACGAGATCCACGTCGTGGTGCCGGTCGTGGACGACGACGGCTCGGTCTACCTGCAGGTGGCCAAGGGCGGCGTGTTCTCCTACTACGAGTTCCCCTGGCCCGCGGACGACCGGCTGACGGACGAGGCGTGGCGCGAGATGCTGGACGCAAGCGAGGCCCCGGACCGGCCGGAATGGATCGAGAGCTTCTGGACGGCCGAGGGCGAGTACAGCGACCTGACCCAGGTCATCTTTTCCTTCCAGGAGAACCTGGGCCTGGCCTACTGGTTCCTGGAGGCCGGCTACGTGCGGGCCGGAGACGAGGTGGTGGCCCAGCTCACGGAGCAGGTGGAGGCCATGACCGAGGCAGGTCGCTACGAGGGCCGCCAGCTCCTGAGCACGGACCTGCGCTCCTTTGACCGGCAGGCCGAGGATCGGGCAGTGGTCACCGCCCGCGAGACCTGGCAGGATGCGCTCTACCAGCTTGACGACTATCCCGGGATGGGCGGCGACCCCCTGGCGGAGCGCGGGCCCTACACCCTGGACGTGACCTACACCCTGGAGCGCAGTGACGAGGGCTGGCGGGTAACCCGGATGGTATACGAGGACGAGCCCCCGGCCTGGGAGGAATAGCCTCGACAAGTCGAGGAGTCCGGAGTGCACACGAGTCCGGGGTGCACGTGAGTTCGGAGTCCCGGTCTTGACCGGGCTATATGAGGCGGGAATGCAGTTGTGGGAGTTGAATCGTGAGCGCCGGCGAGCACGAGCGGCTGGCCTGGCGCTCACTTGCTGTCTGTTGCTGGTGGCCTGGCTGCCGGTGCCGGCGCCAGCCCGCCCTGCGCCTGCGTCAGCGGCCGCCCTGCCGCAGGGCGACTGGGTCTACCTGCGCGACGGGCTGCCCCTGGCCCCCGGCGAGGATCCGGTGGAGGTGCTGGCCGTGGGCGACGTGATGCCGGGGCGCGGCGTAGCGGCCGTGGACGAGCCGCTGGCCGGGGTCGAGCCCTGGCTGCAAGCCGCCGACCTGGCCGTGGGCAACCTGGAGTGCGTCCTGGGGGCAGAAGGAACGGCCAGACCGGGGCCCTACCGCCTGCGCGCCCCGTCGGGGGCCGCGGCGATGCTGGCCCGCGCGGGGTTCGACGTCCTGGGGCTGGCCAACAACCACGCCCTGGATTATGGGCCGGAGGGGCTGGCCGGCACGGTGGTGCTCCTGGAATGGGCCGGCATCGACGCCGTGGGTCCCGGACCGGGCATGGAGGCGGCATTCCGGCCCACGGTGCGGGAGGTGCGTGGGCTGCGCCTGGCCTTCCTGGCGTTCAACGCCGTGCCCGACCCGGATGGCATGCCGGCCGCACCTGCCCCCCTGCACCCGACGCACCCTGGCACTGCCCGACAGGGCAAGTGGGACGGTGTGGCGTCCGGTGTCAGGAGCGACGCCTGGGTTCCGGCGGCCTGGGATCCGGAGCGGGGCCCGGCGGCGGTGGCCGCGGCCAGGGCGAACGCCAACGCGGTCATTGTCCTGGTACACTGGGGCTACGAGTACGACCGGCGCTCCGACCCCGGCCAGCGGGACATGGCCCGGGCGCTCCTGGACGCCGGCGCCGACCTGGTGGTGGGCCACCATCCCCACGTCGTGCAGGAGACGGCCACCGCCGCAGAATTGGGACTGGAGGAGCGGCACGGCCTGGTGGCCTACAGCCTGGGCAACCTGCTCTTTGACCAGGCCCAGCCCGAGACCAGGCGGGGCCTGGTCCTGCGCGCCTTTTTCGACCGGGATGGCCTGCGCGCCGTCCAGGCGCTGCCCGTGCAAGCCGGGCTGCGGCCGGGACCTATCCCCCCCGGCCCCCCTTCCCTGCAAGCGAAGGGGGGAGCAAGCTCCTCTCCCCTTGCAGGGGAGGACCCAACGGGCCGGATCGGGCCGGGGGAGAGGTCCCCGGGGGAGGGGTCGATCGACCTGACCGGCGACGGAAGGCCTGAAACCGTGCGGCTGGAAGGCGAGCAGGTGGTGGTCTACGAGGCGGGGATGGAGGCCTGGCGCGGCCTGCCCGAGTGGCGCGTGGCCGACCTGGCCCTGGGCGATCCCAACGACGATGGCCGGGCCGAGATCGTGCTGGCGCTGTGGAAGCCGGACCAAGAGGGCGTGCTCCGCAGCCATCCCTTCATCGTCGGGTACCGGGGGGGCGCCTACCGGGTGCTGTGGGGCGGCTCGTCGCTGGCAAATCCAATCCACGAGGTGGAGTTGCGCGACGTGGACGGCGACGGGGCCGAGGAGATGCTGGTGCTGGAGGAGCAGGGCGATACTGACCCTGCGGGCAGCACGGGCGGCGGGTGGGCGGTGGCCGCCTGGCGCTGGCACGGCTGGGGGTTCAGCCTCCTGTGGCGCAGCCGCCTTTCGCGTTGATCAAGACCTGCCTCTCGCGTTGCTCAAGACCCTGCCTCTCACGTTGCTCAAGACCCTGCCCTAGACGCCCGGGCCGGGCGCGCCGGGAATGGGAATGCGCAGGTATTCCAGGGGCGGGTGTTCGACAAACTCGGCCCACACGTGGCGCAGGGTGTTCCGCTGCGCAGCAAAGGGGAGGAGGACCGCGGCCTCGCCGCGGGTGACCCACCGGTACTCGGAGTGTTCGTGGTTCAGGATCGGCTCGGCGCCGGCGGCCACCAGGGCGACGAACACGGGAAAGACAATGACCTGCTCGACGGCGGGCTCGTAGAACTGCTCGCACACGTCGGCGGAAAAGAGGTCGAGGGGCACCAGGCTCGTCTCTTCCGACAGCTCGCGCAGGGCCGCCTCCCAGCCCCGCTCGCCGGGCTCGATGCCGCCCGACACGTAGGACCACACCCCCAGCAGATGGGTCTCGGCGCGCCGCAGCAGCAGGACGCGCCAGCCATCGTCCCCGTCCTTCGCGTTGCTCAGGACCTTGTCCTTCGCGTTGCTCAGGACCTTGTCCTTCGCGTTGCTCAGGACCTTGTCCTTCGCGTTGCTCAGGACCCTGGGCCTGAGGACCAGAACGGACACGCCGCAGGCACGGATAGGAATGCCGTCGCTCATGCGGTCTCCTCGCGCAGGAGTAGGTGTAGGCTCGTCACTGCGGTTCCCTCCCTTCAGGTGGCCAGGCCGCCTGCGGGTCGCAGGGGGCCGGCGGTCAGGCAGCCTTCGGCCTGGTAGCGGCGGAACAGGGCACCCCAGGCCGTCTCGGCGCGCCACCGGGCGGCCACATGCCTGTATTTTAGCGGCCAATGGAGATAGTCCTGCTCGACCTCGCTGATCAAGGTGGGGACGACCACCAACGGCGTGCGGAAGAGCAGCTCTTGCAGGAATTTGGTGGGGCCGTACCACGCCAGCCAGGCCAGGAAGGTATGGCTGCTGTAGCTCACCTTGAAGCCCCAACCGTCCCGCGGCGGCTCGTCACCCACGATCTCGATCTCGGCCACGTCGCCCACGCCCAGGCCCGCCTCGTGGGCCAGGCGAATGTACTTGATTTCGAGGGGGTCAAAGCCCATGAGCCGGGCGGCCACGGCGTCGATGGCCACCTGGTCGGCGGAGGCCAGGAGGACGTTCTTGACCACGGGCTCCATGAGGCGCGGGCCGGCTCCGTTGCCGGCCGTCGTGCCGTCCATGACGGCAAAGAGGCCGGGATGGATCTCTTTTTGAATGGCCAGCAGGTCCACCAGGGTCTCGTGGATCCAGGTGTGGGTGTAGTGGCGGTATTTGCTCAACAACCCTCCAAAGGCATTCTTCATGGCGCCCGTGGTGGTGGTATACATGTGGGTCTTGACCGTGGGCAGGTGGACAATGTTCTTGCCGTGAAAGTAGTCAGGGATGAGGATGCCCTCGGGATAGATCTGGTCGAGGACCCGCATCTTTGCCCGGGGCTCGTAGGGAATCCAGGCCATGTCCTCGCGGCGAAAGTTATAGAGCACCGGTATATTATGCTGGCGAAAGATGGGCACGTAGCCGTTGAGGTCCTCGCCTTTGAAGGCGTTGGTCAACACGGTCTGATTCTGCACGCAGGCCAGGTCGCAGAGACCCGCGCGGCGCAGGGCCAGGATGGTGCCCTCCAGTTGCCAGGGCGTGGTGTTGGCGCCGGGCATGGCAAAGTGCCACGAGATGTTGTCCTTGAGGATCGTAGTCGCGCGTGGATCGAGGGCCTCGGCCATGCCGGCCAGGTCGCAGACCCTGCAATAGTCGTCGAGGACGGTTTCGGGCTGCGTGTACAACAGGGCAACCCGCGATCTGGTCGTCATGGTCATCGCACCTTTCTTCGGGCGTAGGCGGATGATAACGGCAAACCCCCCGGCTGTCAAGATAGCGGCCGCGGTGGTTACGGCTGTCACATTGTCTCTAGACCGCCGCCGGGATTGCCGCACACCACACCAGCTTGGCAAGTTGCGTGTGGAGAGAAACGCCGGGCTGGCGCTCGGCGATCCCAGGCAAGCGATGAATGTGGTCGCGTTTCCCTCCAAAGTTGACGTTCTGGCTGGCATCGTGTAAAAGTTGTGGTATAATTCCGGCGCCGCACCTTGGGCCGGTGTGGGCACGTTCGCCCTCGTACCGGACTTAAGGCCGGGGACAGGTGCCTTCTCCTCAGGCCGGAGACGAAGGGACCGTCCGGTGGCGGGCAGGGCAGCAACGCGGCGGGGCCGGCAAATTGCGTAGCCAAGCTCGTGCCGCTACGGCCACCTGCGAGCTACGAGTTTGCGGGACAACAAAGAGGAGGATCCAATGGCCATCGCATTTTGTCCTGACTGTGAAGAACCCGTGCGCGTGGCAACGCCCAAGCTGGGCCAGCGTGTTACGTGTGAGAGCTGCGGGGCGGAACTGGAGATTGTGGACGTGTCGCCCCTGGAGCTGGATTGGGCCTACGACGAACCGTCGGACGACTGGGAAGAAGAGGAAGAGGAAGAGGAAGAGGAAGAGGAAGAAGAGGTCGACGATTGGGACGACGAGGACGATTGGGATGACGACGATTGGGATGAAACCGAAGACGACGACGAAGAGGTAGAAGAGGTAGAGGAAGAAGAGGAGCCCTGGCATGAGGACGGTCGATAGCAGCGCTGAAAGCGTAGGGGCGCCCCTCGCGGGTGCCCGGGGAGGGGATCATGCGCGTAGCCGTGCTCGCGAACCTGAAAAAGAACGCCCCGACCTGGCCCGGCATGTCGCCCGACCGCTGGGACGACCTGGACTCGGAGGAGACCATCCAGGCCATCATGGCCGCGCTGGAGAGCCGCGGACACCGCGCCACCTTCCTGGAGGGCGACGCGACGCTCCTGGACAACGTGCGCAAGCTGCGGCCCGACATCTGCTTCAACATCTGCGAGGGGCATTTCGGCGATGGACGGGAGGCGCAGGTGCCGGCCATCCTGGAGATGCTCCGCATCCCCTACACCGGCTCCCAGGTGCTGACGCTGGCCCTGGCCCTGGACAAGCCGATGACGAAACGGGTGCTGACCTACCACGGGCTGCCCACGCCGGCCTTCCAGGTTCTTGAGCGCGTGGGCGAGCCGCTGGATCCCGACCTGCAGTTCCCCCTCTTTGTCAAGCCGAGCCGGGAGGGTACGGGGATGGGGGTCAGCGCCGAGTCCATCGTGCAAGACGAGGAGCAGCTCCGCAGGCAGTTGGAGCTTACCTTCGAGCGCTACGACGAGCCGGCTCTGGTGGAGCGGTTCATCGCCGGGCGCGAGGTGACGGTGGGCCTGGTGGGAAACCTGCGCTCGCCCGTGGCGCGCCGCATGCCCGAGGACGACGAAGCGCCGCGCATCCTGCGCGGGCTGCACTTTTTCCCGCCGCTGGAGGTGGACATGGCGGCCTACCCGGCCGAGGAGGGTGGGATCTATACCAGCCGGATGAAGACCGAGCTGGCCCACGACTTTCACTACCACTGTCCCGCCCCCCTCCCGCCCGAGCAGGTGGAGGAGCTAAACTGGCTGGCGGCGGCGGTGTTCCGCGTCACCGGCTGCCTGGACGTGGCGCGGGTCGACTTTCGCCTCGATGCCAGCGACAACGACCGGCCCTACATCCTGGAGGTCAACCCGCTGCCCGGCCTGAACCGCGGCTACTCGGACCTGTGCATCGAGGCCGAGGCCGGCGGCTGGACCTACGATGAGCTGATCAACCGCATCCTGGATCTGGCAGTGGAGCGGTACGAGCTGGTGTGATCCCCTGTGCCGGCCGGATGGGCTATCCACCCGGCCGGCACGGACGGGAGAGCGGACGGCCTTCCCGCGGCAGGTTGCCTGCGCCGCTTGCCCCAGTGGGCAGTGCCAGCGCGATGAATCGCGCACTACGAACGTTGCGCGATGAATCGCGCACTACGAACGGCTTGCGCGATGAATGGCGCACTACGAACGGCTTGACTCCAAAGCCAGGCACGGAGGAAAGGAGCACCTTGGCCCAACAACACGACCCGAAACGCGCCGGACACCACAGCGGCGCCCCCGACATGTCGTTGGCTTCTTACGACACCAGCCCGCTGCATCGCTTGCTGAGCTTTGTCGAGGACCTGATCTACTATGCTATCTCGGCCGTCCTGGTGGTGGCCACGGCCGCGCTCCTCGTCTCGGCGGCCATCCAGTGGGTCGGCTCCCTGGGCGTCGATCTGCGGGCCGGTACCCTCAGCCTGCTGGACAACGTGCTGCTGGTGATGATGCTGGTCGAGATCCTGAGCACCATCAGCATCTCGCTGCGGCAGCACGTGCTCGCTCCGCAACAGTTTCTGATCATCGGCCTCATCGCCGCCGTGCGGCGCATGCTGGTCATCACCGCCGAGCAAACCGAGCTGTTGCACGAGCCCGAGACCTTCCAACTGCTGCTCTGGGAGCTGCTGCTCCTGGGCGTGCTCGTGATCGTGCTCAGCGGCGCCATCTACCTGCTGCACCGGGTCCCGTCCCAGTCCGTGCCCATGATTCCCGGGGACCGCGAGCAGGACGGGCAATGAGTGACGGGCTGGCCGGCAGGTTCTTTCGCCGGCTGTGGGCATCGCAGTTTGCCACCGTGACCATGGTCTATGGCCTGAGCCTGGCGGGCGTGGCCTTCCTGGAGGAGCAGACGGGCTCCAGCGCGGGAACGGGCCTGGTGATCCTGTCGTCGATCCTGCCCGCCTTTCTCGGCTCGCTGGTGGCGGGCGCCGTGGTGGACCGCTTTGGCCGCCGGCCCACGCTCCTCGTGGCCCATTTCGCCCGGGCGCTCCTCGCCGTCGGCTTCTGGGCGGTGACGCGCTTTTTGCCGGCGGGCACCGCCCTGGCCGGCATCGTCGCGGTGAACCTGTTCACGGCGGCCTTCGGGCAGTTTGCCTTCCCCGCCGAGCTGTCCCTCGTGCCCGACCTGGTCAGCGCCGAAATCGTGCCGCGGGCCAACGCCATCCTGCAGTTTGGGATGCTCCTGGGCGAGGGGCTGGGCGTGATCTTTTTGACGCCGCTGCTCATCCGGCTGTTTGGCGTGCCGGCCGTGGGGCTGAGCGGGGCGGCCCTGTGCCTGGCCGCGCTGCTGCTGGTGCTTGGGCTGCCCGCCGATGGGCGGCTGCGACCCCCCCCGGCCCCTCCGATGCGGGGGGGCGGCCTTGACAAGTCGAGGAGTCCGGGGGCCAGCGGCCTCGACAAGTCGAGGAGTCCGGGGGCCAGGGAGGAGTCTGGCAGGCCGCGGTTGAGGTGGGAAGACCTGAAGGAAGGCTGGAAGACCATCGCCGCCGACCCGCTGTTGCGCCTGGTCGTGCTCCAGGCGACGGTGGGCGCCACGCTGCTCCTGGTGCTCCTGTCGCTGCTGCCCGGCCTCGCCACCCGCCACCTGGGTATCGCCGTGGCCGACGCGCCCTTTCTCATCCTGCCCGGCGGGCTGGCCTTTGTCGCAACCGCCATCCTGGTGAGCCGCAGGCAGGCGTGGCTGTCGCCGCCGGCCTGGATCGCGGCCGGGCTGCTGGTCCTGGGGGCAGGCACGGTGCTGCTGGGTTTCTCGGCAGCGGGCGATACTGACCCTGCCCTTCGCGTTGCTCAGGACCCTGCCCTTCGCGTTGCTCAGGACCCTGCGGGCAGCACGAGCGGTGGGATCGCCGTGGCGCTGCCCTTCGCGTTGCTCAGGACCCTGGCGGGCATCACCGCCATCGGGCTGGGGCTGGGCGCCGTGGTCATCCCGGCCCGGGTGGTCCTCCAGCAGCGCCCGCCACCCGACCTGCGGGCGCGGGTCATCGCCGGGCAGCTCACCCTGGCCAACGCCGCGGCCGTCATCCCGCTGCTGGTGGGCGGCTCCCTCGCCGATCGGTTGGGCCTGGGCGAGGTCATGATGGGCCTCGGCGTCGTGGCCTTGCTGGCGGGGCTGGCGGGCGCCGGCTACCTGCGGCGCGGGCGCCTCGATTCTCCCCGGTAGCCCCGTGAGGGGAACCGGGGATCCCTTCATCAATAGCAGCTCTGGGCCACCAGGGCGCCGCCGGCGTCGTAGAGCCGGGCACAGTCTCCGCCGTTGTTCCACAGGGCGCCGGGGCTGTGAAAGCTAAAGCCACACGTCTCCGGATGCACCTCGTTGGTGTAGACGCGGCACACCTGCCCGGGCTGGATCAGAAACGAGGGAAAGGTCATGTCCTGGCCCTTCGCGTTGCTCAGGACGTTGCCCTTCGCGTTGCTCAGGACGTTGCCGTCGCTGCCGGCGTTGAGGCGCCAGCCGGCCAGGTCGACCGCCTCGAGGCCATCGTTGCGGATCTCGCAGTATTCGTCGGGCTCGTTGGGCTTGATCTCGCCCCTGTAGTGGATCG
Organism: Anaerolineae bacterium; assembly: GCA_034428935.1. Classification (GTDB taxonomy): domain Bacteria; phylum Chloroflexota; class Anaerolineae; order JAAYZQ01; family JAAYZQ01; genus JAAYZQ01. Next base: position 18,183 of record DAOUHB010000250.1, read on the forward strand.
TGCCGATGACGATGCCCCTGCTCCTGCCGCCGGCGCCCGTGGCCTGCGGCTCGGGCGAGGGGCTGGGCCGCGGCGTCCTCGTGGCAGGGCCCGGCGTGCCCTCTCCCTCGGACACCGTCCTTCGGGACAGGTGCCGGCCCCATACACCGTCCTGCGTCTGGTGCAGGGGGCCGCGCCCCGCCTCTCGGGCCTCGCGCTCGGCCCGGTTCAGGCGCGACTGGTGCTTGACGTCGGGCGGGTAGCTGCCGGCGTGGGCATACCCCTGGCGCACCAGCTCGAGGTTGACCATGGTGCCGTCGGCCAGGTAGACGTAGCGCAGCAGCCGGCCATACCTGTCCGTCTCGGACACGTCCTTTTCGAGATAGACCGTCTTGCCCGCCACCAGGGCCTCGTTGGCGGCGGTGGCCTCCGGCCCCATCCACTCCACGGGATGGTCGGGCCTGACGGTCTCCGGGGTGTCGATGCCGATGTAGCGCACGGTGTACCGCCGGCCGTCGATGGACACATGGATGGTGTCGCCGTCGACCACGTCGAGGACGCGGGCCGGGGTCATGCCGTCGACGGCCGGCACGGGGTCGGGGCGCCCGGGCGAGAGGTCCAGGTTGCAGCCGCCGAGGGCGCTGCCAAGGATCACGAGGATCAAGGCGGCGAGGTGCGCCGGGAACGAGCCTGTCGGGCCGCGCCCGCTTCGCTGCGCTCTCCCTCGGACGCCGTCCCTCGGGACAGGTGCGGGACCCTGAGACCTTGGTCTTGCGAGTTGCTCAAGACTGTGTGGGGCCATCATGTCATCCTCCGGATGCGGGGAAAGCGCAGGGCGACGTAGGCACCATAGGCCAGGCACACCGCCGCGCCCACCCCCACGGCGATGGGCGCGCCGAAGGCGTCGCCCACCAACCCGGCCTGCATGCCGCCCAGGCGCATGGACAACTGGAAGGTGAGGGAGTAAAAACTCATGACCCGTCCCCGCAGCTCGTCGGGCACGGTGAGCTGGATGAGGGTATTGGCCAGGGCGTTCTGGGCCACGAAGGCAAATCCGATGCCCAGGAGCAGAGCCGCCGAGAAAGGAAACGACCGGGATAGGGCGACGAGGATCACCAGCGCGGGAAAGGCCAGGTTGCCCATGGTCAGCCACCGCCCGCGCCGCGCCCAATCGGGCAGGGACGCGACAAACAGGGCGCCCACGACCGCCCCCAGCCCGGTGGCCCCCATGAGGAGGCCGTAGGTCAGGGCGCCGGGCGCCTGGCAGGTGACCCCCATGCTCGACTCGGCCCAGCGACAGACCGCCTCCAGGAGGGGACGGGCGCTGTCGGCCAGGACCTTCTCGGCGAACACGGGCATGAGGGTCGAGTAGGGCATGGACAGAAAGGCCGAGACGGCCACCAGGCTGACGAGGACCATCACACCTTGCTGGCCGCGCACGTAGCGCGCCGCCTCGGCCAGGTGTGAGCCAACCCCTGGCCCTGCACCGTCCCGATGGTCCGGCGTCGGGAAGGGCACCCTCGGAACCCGAAGGGGGGCGGGGCGCGCGGCGGCGGGCAGGTTGGCCGGCAGACGCATCAGCAGCAGCCCGCCGATGACGGCGACAAAGCTCAGGCCGTTGAGCAGAAAGGCGCCCGCTTCGCCCGTGGTCGCCACGGCGATGCCGGCCAGGGCCGGCCCCACCGCCCGGGCGCCGTTGAACACGGCCGAGTTGAGCCCAATGGCGTTGGTCAAATCCTCCTTGCCTTCCACCAGCTCGACGATGATGGCCTGGCGGGCGGGCAGGTCGATGGCCTGGGCCGCCGCCAGGAAGACGCTCAGCAGCAGCACGTGCCACACGGCCACGGCGCCCGTGTAGGCCAGGATGGCCAGGACAAAGGCCTGGATCATCATCACGCTCTGGGTCACGACCAGGATGGTTCGCTTGGGAACCCGGTCGGCCAGGGACCCGCCCCACAGCGACATGGGCAGGAGGGGCAGGGCGCCCAGCAGGCTGATGGTCCCCAGCATGGTCGCCGAACCGGTCAGGCGGTAGATGAGCCACTGCTGGGCAATGTTTTGCATCCACGAGCCCACCAGCGAGACCATCTGCCCGGCGAAAAAGAGCCTGTAATTCCGGTGGCGCAGGGCGCGAAAGGTCGACGGGCGCGCTTCCTTGGCGCGGCGGCCGGCCTGCCCGCCTGGTTCCGCTCCCCCTCGGGCTCCGCCCTCCCCTGCATGGGGGGCAGGATCAGGGGCGGAACCCTCTATCAAACGCGTCATTGCTTAGCCTCGCCCATCGCGTTGCTCAGGACCTTGTACCGGGTGAACCATTCGCTTTGCTCCCTTTGGTGCTGCCGAGGGTTGGCAGTACGAGATTGTACACCCGCCGGGACTTTCTGTCCAACGAGGCATGGTCCTGAGCAGCGCGAAGGGCGCGGCTCCTGGACCGGGCGCGCCCGGCCCGCCAACTTGCCACCGCCCCGGATCTGCGCTATCCTAGCGGCATGGAACGCTATCCCATCCCCGCGGCCGAGACGCGGGTCGAGATCCAGGTGCTGAACTCACGGTTCATCGCCACGGCGGCGCCGGTGTTCAGCGTCGACGAGGCCAGGGCCTTTGTGGCGCGCATCCGCGCCGAGTTCCCCGACGCGACCCACAACGTGCCGGTCTTTCTGGTGGGCCACGGCGCCTCGGTGGTGGCCCACACCAGCGACGACGGCGAGCCCTCGGGCACCGCCGGCCGCCCGGCCCTGGCCGTGCTCCGGGGCAGCGGCCTGGGCGACGTGGCCGTGGTGGTCACCCGCTACTTTGGCGGCACCAAGCTGGGCACCGGCGGCCTGGTGCGCGCCTATGGCGACGCCGTCCGGGCCATCCTCGAGGTCCTGCCCCGCGCCCAGAAAGTGCCGACCCACACCCTCCTCATCGCCACCCCCTATTCCCACTTTGAGCGGGTGCGCCTGGCCGTAGAAAGCCACGGCGGCCAGATCCTGGACGAGGAGTTTGCCGCGGAGGTGACCGTTACGGCCCGCTTTCCGGCGGAGGCGGTGCCCGCCTTCCAGGGGGCCCTGCAAGAGCTGTCCAGCGGCGCCGTAGAGGCCGCCATCGTCGCCAGCGACGAGGCGACCATCATGCCCCTCGACTAGCGGCCCGCCCTTTCGCGCACCTTTTCGCGGACATTGACACGCTGCCCCAGTTCGTGTAAACTGGGGCGCGTGACAGACATCCTTGACACTCGCTTCGGCCAGTATGGGGCCATCGTTGCCCTGGCCGTCCTTAGCTTTGTCGTGGGCCGCGGGCTGAGAACCTGGCTCGATACCGGCCGTTTTGGCTGGCCGCCGGCGCGGCGGCTCGGTTGGGCCCTGGTGGGCGCGTTGACGCCCACGCGCTACTGGTGGGGCGCCCGCATCGACGCCCTGCCCCAGGCCGAAAAGGAAGCCCTGTTGGGCTACGAGACGCGTCTCATGTGGCTGGAGCAGGCCGACAGCCTGCGCTGCCCCCTGTGCCGCGCCGAGATCCCGAACGCCTGGGTCCTGGACGAGGACGGGCAGGTGGAGGTGGCCCCGCCCCTGGCCCTGCACCGTCCCGATGGTCCGGCGTCGGGAAGGGCACCCCCGGGGCCCGAAGGGGGGCCGGTGCAGTGCCCGCGGTGCGACTTTCGCCTCGACGCCTGCCGCCACTGCGCCCACTTTTTGCCCGGCGCGCCCCAGTCATGGTACACGGCGGCCTGGAACCAGCCGGACGGCACGTGGGGCCGGTGCGGCCACTACAAGCGCTCGCAGCCCGTGGAAGATGCCGTCGATCCCGAGATGGCCCGCACCCTGAGGCGGCAGGGCTACGAGGAGATCCGGGCGCCCATGCGCATCGCCGACAGCATGCTGCGCCCCGACTTTTGCCGGGCATTCTCGCTTGACCGGCGGCGGTTGCGCCAGACCAGCCGGGTCCGGGTGCCCGGCAAGAAACGGGCAGCCCTGCTGCGTATCCTGGAGGAACAGCGACGCAGGACATGAAAGCCATCAGCATCTTTAACGACGTCCTCGGGCCCGTCATGCGCGGGCCGTCCAGCTCCCACACGGCCGCGCCCTACCAGATCGGGCGCATGGCCCGGGCGCTCCTCCTGGGCCCCGACAGGGTCCCGCACCTGTCCCGAGGGACGGCGTCCGAGGGAGAGCGGAGCGAAGCGGACGCCGCGGCGGATGGCCCGGCGGAGGCGGCCTTTGTCTTTGACCCCGGCGGCTCCTTTGCCCAGGTCTATCGCGAGCAGGGAAGCGACCTGGGCTTTGCCGCCGGCCTCCTGGGCTGGCCCCTCACCGACGAGCGCTTTGGCCAGGTGCTGGACGTGGCGGCCCGGGAAGGCGTCGACATCCGGTTCTCCGTGGCGTCCCTGGCCCACCTGCTGCCCCTAACGCCAGAGGGCTCCGGGCCCGAAGAGGGCAAGCTGCATCCCAACACGGTCGAGATGCGTCTGCGCTCCAGGCGGGGGCGGACCCTCCACGCCGTCGCCCGGTCCATCGGTGGCGGGGCGCTGGTCTTTACCCAGGTGGGCGGCTGGCCGGTGTCCCTCGCCGGCGACGCCCACGAGCTGATGGTCGAGATGGCCCCGGCCGCCGAGCCCTTCGCGTTGCTCAGGACCTTGCCCTTCGCGTTGCTCAGGACCTTGGAGCGCGTCACGGCGCTCCTCGCCCCGCTGCTGAGGCCCGAAGGGCCGGAGCCGGCCAGGCAGGAGCAGGCCGGCAAGGTATTACTGCACGCCCGCTGCGCCGCTCCCGCCGGGGCCGGCATCTTGGCAGCGCTGGAGGCCCTGCCCGGGGTGTCGGCCGTGTGGGCCGCGGAGGCGATCTTTTTTCCGCTGCGCGGCGCGCCTCTCTTTGAAAGCGCGGCCGAGATGGTGGCCTACGCCGAGGCCGAGGGCTGCTCCCTGGGCGAGGCGGCCCTGGCCTACGAGGCCGCGCTCCTGGGCCTGCCGCCGGCCGAGGTGCTGGCCGAGACCCTGCGCCGCTTCGAGGTGATGCGCGCCGCCGTCCATCGCGGCCTGGCAGCCCCAGGGCGCCCAGGGGACGCAACGGGCGAGCTGGCGCCCATGCAGCTCCTGCGGCCCACGGCGGGGGGCATCTTCCAGGCCGAAAGGGAGGGCGCGTTGGCCGTCGGGGGCCTGCACGCCCGGGCGGCCGCCCGGGCCATGGCCGTCATGCACGTCAACGGCGGCATGGGCGTCGTCTGCGCCGCGCCCACGGCCGGCTCGGCGGGCACCATCCCCGGCGTCATGGTGACCCTGGCGGAGGACCCCGCCCTCGCTTCTCTTCGCTCGCGCCGGGAAGGCGTGGGGGACGAGGCGGCCATCGCCTTGGCGCTCATGGCCGCTTCGGCGGTGGGGCTCGTCGTGGCCCGGCGGGCGACCTTTGCCGCCGAGGTGGCCGGCTGCCAGGTCGAGATCGGCGCCGCGGGCGCCATGGCCGCCGCGGCCGTCGTCGAGGCCGCCGGCGGGAGCGCTCAACAGGCCATGGACGCCGCCGCCATCGCCTTTCAGAACACCATGGGCCTGGTGTGCGACATGGTCCAGGGCATCGTCGAGATCCCATGCCACACCCGCAACGCCGCGGCTGCCGCCAATGCCTTCCTGTGCGCCGACCTCATCCTGGGCGGCTATCACAACCCCATCCCCCTGGACGAGACAGTCGACGCCGTGATGGCCGTCGGGCAGATGCTGCCCCGCGAGCTAAAGGTCACTGCCCTGGGCGGCCTGGCCCTCGCCCCATCGGCCCGGTCCCTGCCACGGCTGCGCTAGCAAGCATGCAGAAGAGAACGGTTCTTGCCCGTAGCGACGATCTTGGTCATTTTCGGACGGCTAAAGCCGTTACTACGAGCCCTCCGCAACAGGCTGCTGTCAGGCGTGCAGGAGAGCGCAGGCTCTGGAAACCCGCAAGCACAAAGAGGAACAAAGGATGGAGAATAGACTGGACCAGATCCTGGTCATCGACCTGGAAACCACCTGCTGGCGGGGCGACCCGCCCGCCGGACAGCAGTCCGAGATCATCGAGATCGGCCTGTGCCGCCTGGACGTGGCCAGCCTTCAGCGCCATGAGACGCGCAGCATCCTCGTCCGCCCCGAGGAGTCGGAGGTCAGCGAGTTTTGCACCGAGTTGACCACCCTGACGCCGGCCGACGTGGCCCGGGGCATCAGCCTGCGCGAGGCGTGCCGCATCCTCCGCGACGAGTACGCGGCCGAGGAGCGGTTATGGGCCAGCTTTGGCGACTATGACCGCAAGAAGTTCGAGCGCGAGTGCCGCAGCAAGGCGGTGGCCTATCCCTTTGGCGACACACACCTCAACGTCAAGAACCTCTTTGCCGTCGTCCACCGGCTTCCCCAGGAGGTCGAGCTGGACAAGGTCCTGGCAATGCTGGGCTGGGAAATGGAGGGCACCTATCATCGCGGCGACTCGGACGCCTGGAACATTGCCCGGGTCCTGGCCCACATTCTGGAGCGGGCAAGGTCCTGAGCAATGCGAAGGGCGAGGAATGGCGCGTAGCCGCGCCCGCCGTCCTGACCTCCGCAACACGATCTTCAGGGAGAAATCATCATGATCTATGACTTTGACGAGATTATCGACCGCCGGCCGACGGACTGCGCCAAGTGGAACCTGTACGATGCCGACGTCATCGCCCTGTGGGTGGCCGACATGGACTTTCGCTCGCCGCAAACGGTCATCGACGCCCTGCGCTGCCGCGTGGATCACGGCATCTTTGGCTACGGCATGGAGCCGCCCGAGCTCCGGCCGCTCCTCCAGGAGCGGCTGCAGCGCCTGTACGGCTGGCACGTCGACGCCGAGGCGCTGGTGTTCGTGCCGGGCGTCGTCGTCGGCTTTAACCTGGCGACCCACGCCGTTATCGAGGGCAAGGTCCTGGGCAACGCGAAGGGCGGCGACGGCCTGCTGGCCCAGACCCCGGTCTACTATCCCATCCTCCGGGTGCCGGACAACACCGGGTGTGCCCTGAACAGCATGAAGCTGACCCCGCCGGGCGCCGGGACCGCGGGCAACGGGCAGTACCAGATCGACCTGGATGCCTTCGAGGCAGCCATCGGGCCCCGCACCCGCATCTTTGTCCTCTGCAACCCCCACAACCCCGTGGGCCGAGTCTTTGCCCGGGAGGAACTGGAGGCCATGGCCGAGATCTGCCTGCGCCACGACGTCGTCATCTGCTCCGACGAGATCCATTGCGACCTGGTCTTTCCCGGCCACCAGCACCTGCCCATCGCCTCCCTCGACCCGGAGATCGAGGCTCGCACCATCACCCTCATGGCGCCGAGCAAGACGTACAACATTGCCGGGCTGCACGCCTCCGTGGCCATCATCCCTAACCCCGAGCTGCGGGAGCGCTTTCTGGCCGCCAGGCAGGGCATCGTGCCCCGCCTGGACATCATGGGCTTCGCGGCCATGCTGGCCGCCTACCAGGTCCCAGAGCGGACCGGGGCAGGCACGGACGACGATCCGTGGCTGGAGCAGGTGCTCCACTACCTGGAAGGCAACCGCGATTTCGTGTTCGACGCCGTCAACGAGATCCCCGGCCTGTCCATGACCCGGCCCGAGGGCACCTACCTGGCCTGGATCGACTGCAAGGAGGCCGGCCTCGAGCAAGAACCCCACGAGTTCTTCCTGGAAAAGGCCCGGGTGGGCCTCAACGCCGGCGCCCAGTTCGGCCCCGGCGGCGAAGGGTACGTGCGCCTGAACTTTGGCTGTCCGCGGGCAACCCTCGTCGCGGCGCTGGAGCGCATGCGGGCGGCCCTGGAGGCGCGCTGAGTTCGCCCGAGCCTGTTTTCTAATCTTGTTCTCATCCCGTCTTAATGTTGCCTTAATGTAGCGTTGCTACTATGGGGTTACCTTAATCAGAACGTTTGGGACAGTCAAAAGGGCCAGCCCTTGGGGAGGGGCGGGCCCTTTGACGTTGTGGGCGACAGGGTTCCGCCCGCGAGGGGCGTGAGGAAAAAAGCACCCCGGCATTGTGCCGGGGTGCTTTTTTACAGCCTGCCGCCTCCCCTGCCGGCCGGTGCCGGGGGCACCGGCCGGCAGGTATTCTAGCTGCGCAGCCAGCGCGACGCAAAGTCGTGTACAAAGTTGGCGCCTCGGCCGGCGAGGATCCCGGTGATGACGGGGCCGACCCAGGGCCAGGGGCAGTATAGGCCGGCGAGCTGCAGGAGGTCGGCACGGTAGGCGAGGCAGAGGAGGATCCCGATGACGGCGGCGGTGTAGCAGGTGGCGAGGTCGATGACGGGATCGGTCTCGTCAGAGGTGGCGGCCTGCGGAGTACCGCTTCCTTGGCGGTGGCCGTTCACTTCCCGCTGAGCGTCGCGGCCGGCGAGCCTGAGCCAGGGCTTGGCGAGGTATTCGACCAGGGCCTCGGTGAGGGTGGCGAGCAATAGGATTCCGGTCAGGGTGGCGAGTTGGTTCATGGGTTGTCCTTTCCTTTCTAACGGCTGAAGCCGTTACTACGAACGGTTGAACGG
>DAOUHB010000251.1:0-11187 GCA_034428935.1 Anaerolineae bacterium
ATGAAGATGCAGATGCTGCCCGAGGGCCTGGAGATCCCGGCCGGTGACGAGGTGGCCCTGCGGCCTGGCGGCTACCACGTCATGCTCATCGGCGTCCGCGACGACCTGGAGATCGGCCAGCGGTTCGAGCTCGACCTGCAATTCGAGAGGGCGGGCACGGTGACCTTCGAGGTCGAGGTTCGACAGCCCTAGCAGGTTGTTGGAGAGGTGCTTGCGCTTGTCGGTTCGTAGTGGGCGATTCATCGCCAAAGAACCGCGCTGAAGCGCGCACTACGAACGGGCTCTGCGATGGGGTGCCAGCAGGTTGTTGGAGAGGTGCTTGCGCTTGTCGGTTCGTAGTGGGCGATTCATCGCCAGAAGCGCGCTGAAGCGCGCACTACGAACGGGCTTTGCGATGGGGTGCCAGCAGGTTGTTGGAGAGGTGTTTATACGTTCGTAGTGGGCGATTCATCGCCAGAAGCGCGCTGAAGCGCGCACTACGAACGAGCTCTGCGATGGGGTGCCAGCAGGTTGTTGGAGAGGTGCTTGCGCTTGTCGGTTCGTAGTGGGCGATTCATCGCCAAAGAACCGCGCTGAAGCGCGCACTACGAACGGGCTCTGCGGTGGGGTGCCAGCAGGTTGTTGGAGAGATGCTTGCGCTTGTCGGTTCGTAGTGGGCGATTCATCGCCAAAGAAGCGCGCTGAAGCGCGCACTACGAACGGGCTCTGCGATGGGTGCCAGCAGGTTGTTGGAGAGGTTCTTGCGCTTGTCGGTTCGTAGTGGGCGATTCATCGCCAAAGAACCGCGCTGAAGCGCGCACTACGAACGGGCTCTGATGCTTGTACGTTCGTAGTGGGCGATTCATCGCCAAAGAACCGCGCTGAAGCGCGCACTACGAACGGGCTCTGCGATGGGGTGCCAGCAGGTTGTTGGAGAGATGCTTGCGCTTGTCGTTTCGTAGTGGACGATTCATCTCCAAAACACCGCGCTGAAGAGCGCACTACGAACGGGCTCTGCGATGGGTGCCAGCAGGTTGTTGGAGAGGTGCTTGCGCTTGTCGGTTCGTAGTGGGCGATTCATCGCCAAAACACCGCGCTGAAGCGCGCACTACGAACGGGCTCTGCGATGGGTGCCAGCAGGTTGTTGGAGAGATGCTTGCGCTTGTCGGTTCGTAGTGGGCGATTTATCGCCAAAACACCGCGCTGAAGCGCGCACTACGAACAAGTGCTACGGGGCGGCGCTCAGCGGATGCGATGACATGGCGCGCTGAAGCGCGCACTACGAACAAGTGCTACGGGGCGGCGGCGGTGGGCGGCATGTCGATGGGCAGGGCCACCCGGAAGCAGGTCCGGCCGGGGTGCGACTCGAACTGGAGCTGGCCCCGGTGCTCCAGCACGACAATGTTGTAGACGATGTGCAGGCCCAGCCCGATGCCTGTGCCCACGGGCTTGGTGGTGAAAAAGGGCTCAAAGATGCGGTGCTGGATTTCGGGCGGGATGCCCGGGCCATCGTCGATGACCTCGACCACTGCCTGCCCGGGCCGGGCGTAGGTGCGCAACACGAGCTTGCCGCGCCCGCCCATGGCGTCCAGGGCATTGTCCACCAGGTTGGTCCACACCTGGTTCAGCTCGCTGGCGCGCACCTCGATGCGGGGCAGGTCGGGGGCATAGTCGCGCACCACCTCCACGCCCTGCTTCAGGCGATGGCGGAGGATCAGGAGGGTGTCCTCCAGGCCGGCGTGGACGTCCACGCGCTGGATGGGTGCCTGGTCCAGGTAGGAATAGCGCTTGACGGCCCCCACCAGCTCCGAGATGCGCGCCGAGCCCCGGTCGATGTCGCCCAGCAGGTCGTGGACGGCCGTGGTGACGGCCAGCCAGTGCACCACGGCGGGCAGGTGGGCCGCCTCGAAGCCGGCCAGGGCCTGGCGCAGGCTGCCGGCCTGCCAGCCGGCCGACACGAGAACGGGCGCCAGTTCCCAGGCGCCCGCCACGCCCAGCTCTTCCAGCCACGCCAGCAGCTCGTCCTCGCGCTCGGAGTAGATTAGTGGGGCGAGGGCGCTGGGGGCCGCCATGCGCTCCACGCTCTCGCCCTGCAGTCGCCGGGCCAGGGCCGCCCGCTCCCCGTCCAGCCCCAGGGCGTCAAAGGCCACCACGGCCTGCTGCCACGCCTCCAGGAGGGCGCGCAGCTGGCCGGCGGCGCGGCCCACGGCCGCCGCCGGGTTGTTCAGCTCGTGGGCCAGGCCGGCGGCCAGGGTGCCCAGGGCGGCCATCTTTTCGCGCTGCACCAGCACCGCCTCGGTGCTCCGCAGGCGCTGCCCCACGGTCCGCAGGATGGCACCGGCGGCGCCGGGGCTGGCAGTGAGCAACTGCCGGAACGAGTCCTGGCCGATGCGGAACACGCGGCTGTCCGCCAGGGCGCGGACGGTGGCCGTGCGGGGCGCCTGCTCCAGGAGCGACATCTCGCCGATAAAGTCGCCGGGCACCCGCCGGGCGAGGACGACCTGGCGGTCGCCGCTCTCCTTGACCACCTCGAACTCGCCCTCGGCGATGACGTACATGGCGTCGCCGGGATCTCCCTCTGCCATGAGGACCTCGCCGGCGGCCAGCCGCACGTCCTGCACCATGCTGCACAGGCGCTCCAGGTCGGCCCGGGGCAGGGCGGTGAACAGCGGCAGGCGACCCAAAAAGTCGGCCGCCGTCGCATCCCTCGCCGCGGCCCCGGGCGATGCCGTTTCGGGCGCCTGGTGCATCGCTCACGCCTCCAGCAGGGCCCGAACCCGGGCCTGGGCGAGGAACGAGGCGCGCAGCTCGTCGCTGCCGGCGTGGTCGGCAATGTAGCTCAGGATGGCGACCGCCTGGGCCCGAAGATCCTCCGCGCCGTTGCCGTCGCCCGCCTGCCCGGCCGTTTCCGCCAGCCCGGCCAGGATGGGCCACAGCACGTTCCGGGCGCCCAGCGCCTCGGCCCGCCGGCGCGCCGTGTCGAGGGCCGCGCGGGCCTCGTCGCCGCGGCCCTGGGCCAGGAGCGCCCGGCCCAGGTAGCACAGCAGCTCGGGCACAAAGGCGTGCAGCCCCCAGGCTTCCATGGTCCTGTAGCGGCCGGCCAGGGCCTCGGCCCGGGCATACTCCCCCTGCGCCAGGGCCAGCTTGGGCTCGAAGGACAGGATCAACGGCGTGAACAGCGCCAGGTGGTCCCCGAGATCGCGCTGGATCTGGGTCAGGATGGCCTCGGCCCCGGAGTGGTCGCCCTTGAGCAGATAGAGCTCGGCCATGCGGATAAAGGCCCAGTTCCACCACAGGTGCATGTGCACCGAGGGCGCGGTCAGGGCCAGGCGCACCAGCTCCAGCCCGCGGTCGACTTGCCCCAGGTCGCCGTAGACGAGGGCCAGGTCGCTGCGGGTGACGAGGAGGGGGGCGACAAAGCCCGCCTCTTCGGCCAGGCGGATGCATTCCTGCATCACCGCCAGCGCCCGCCCCAGCTCGCCGCGGGCGTGGTGCGCCAGGCCGACGTACATGCGGCTGTAGGCCTGGCCCCACAGGTTGTCGATGGACTGGCTGAGGGCAAATGCCTCGTCAGAGACGCGGATGGCCTGGTCGTAATCGCCGGTAAAGGTGCTGAACAGCGTCAGGGTCGTCAGGTTGTCGGCCAGCATGGGCCGGTTGTCCATCTCTTCCCACAGCGCCCGTGCCTCGTCCAGCACCGCCCGGCCGCGGGCCACCTGGCCCACGTCCAGGTAGACCTGGGCCAGGTCGTGGAGGGTAAAGGCCATCAGCTCCCGGCTGCCCAGCTCGCGGGCCAGGGCCAGGGACTGCTCGCCGTGGATCAGGGCCTGGTCGGCGCGGCCCGAGCGCTCGTGGAGCAGGAGCAGGTTCCACAGGATGCGCGCCTCGGCCTCCCGGTCGCCCAGCTCGCGGGCGAGGAGCAGCGCCCGGTCGCACAGGTCCTGGGCCGTGAGCACGTCGTGGACCGCCGTGGGCGAGGCGTGGATGGTGGCCGAAGCGACCAGGACCGCCAGCTCCAGGTCCCGATCTCCCAGGCCCTGGGCCAACTCCTCCGCCTCCAGGTAACCGTCGCGGGCCTCCTCGTAGCGCGACGACAGCTCCAGGGCCCGGCCGCGGCCCAGGAACAGGCGCTTCCAGGGGGGCGCCTCCACCCCCGGCCGGCGGGCCACCTCCAGGGCGCGGTTGTAGTGGGCCACCGCCTCGTCGTTGGCGTACAGCCGCAGGGCGGCGTCGCCGGCCCGCAGGTAATAGGCCACGGCGCGGGGGTCCCGCGCCTCGTCAAAGTGGTGGGCCAGGCGCGGCGCGAACTCGTCCAGGCGGTCGGCAAAAAGGCTCTCCAGGATCTCGGCCAGGCGCCCGTGCATCTCCCGCCGGCGCCGGCGCAGGATCGAGCGGTAGGCGGCCTCCTGCGTCAGGGCGTGGCGAAAGGTGTACTCCAGCTCGGGCACGCGGGCCGCCTCGAGGATGAGGCCCGCGCGCTGTAACACCCGGAGCTGCTCGTCCAGGTCGATCTCGCGCTCCAGGGCCAGCTCCAGCACGCGATAGTAGAACGAGCGGCCGGCCACCGAGGCGAACTGCAGGACGTGGCGGGCCACCTCGTCCAGGCGGTCGACGCGGGCGGTGAGGAGGGCCTGGAGGCTATCGGGGATCGAGATCTCGTCCACGGGCAGGACCATATGCCAGCGCGTGCCGCTGGCGTCGCGGGCCAGGGCGCCGCCCTCCACCAGCGAGCGCACCACCTCCTCGACGTAAAAGGGATTGCCCTCGGCCTTGGCCAGCACCATCTGCCGCAGGCGGTCGGGCAGGTCGGCCACGGCCAGGAGGTGGTCTACCAGGCTGTTGCTCTGCTCCGCCGTCAGGGGCTCCAGGACGACCTCGGTGTAGCGGTGGGGATAGTCCACCTCGGCCGCCTGCTTGACGTGCCACGCCGGGCCGTGGCGGTCGGGCCGGAAGGCGCACAGGAAGAGGATGCCCGCCCGGTCGGTCAGGCGGAAGAGGTGCACCAACAGCTCGGCCGAGGCGGGATCGGCCCAATGCAGGTCGTCCAGGACCAGCACCACCGGCTGGACCGCCGCCCAGCGCTGCCAGGTGTCCAGCATCACCTGGAACAGCTCCCGCTTGAAGGCCTCGCCTTCCAGGCGCCCGCCGTTGCTCTCCACACCCAGGAGCACCTCCAGGACGCGGCGGGCCCGCTCGCACTCTTCCGGCGGCGTGCCCTCGTGCAGGCAGTTGCAGCCAATGCGCTCCCGGACAAGCTCCGGCGAGTCGCTCTCGCGGACGCCGCACATGTGCCGGATGAGGTCCAGGAAGGCGGCATAGGGCCGGGAGGTGGCGTACGACAGCCCCCGGCTCTCGCGCCATTGCAGGTCGCCGGCGCGGGCGCACTCGGAGCGCAGCTCGTCGATGAGGCGGCTCTTGCCCAGGCCGGCCTCGCCCACCACGGAGACGATCTGGCCCCGGCCGCGGCGCAGGTCGGCGACGGCGTTGCGCAGGATGGCCATCTCGGCCTGCCGGCCGACGAGGGGCGTCTCGAGGCCCTCGATGCCCCGCAGGCGCCCGGGCCGGGCCTTGAGCCCCACGACGCGGTAGGCGGCCACCGGCTCCGACTTGCCCCGCAGGCCCACCTGGCCCAGGGGCTCGACGTCAAAGAGGGGCGCCACCAGGCGATAGGTGTGCTCGCTGATGCGCACCGTGTCGGGCTCGGCGGTCTGCTCCATGCGCGCCGCGACGTTGATGGCGTCGCCCATGGCCGTGTACTCGACCTGCTTGTCGTAGCCGATCTGGCCCACGACGACCAGGCCGGTGTTGATGCCCACCCGCACGGAAAAATCCAGCCCGCGCTGCTCCCGGAAGCGCCGGGCAAAGGACTGCACCCCCTCCACGATCTCTAGCCCGGCGCGCACCGCCCGCTGGGGGTCATCTTCGTGGGCCACGGGCGCGCCGAAAAAGGCCAGGACCGCGTCGCCCATGAGGCGCGCCACGGTGCCCTCGTAGCGATAGATGGGCCGGATCAGGTAGGCAAAGGCGTTGTTCATGACCTCCGCCCACTCTTCCGGATCCAGCCGCTCGGCCAGCGAGGTCGAGTCCTGGACGTCGCAAAAGAGCATGGTGATGATGCGGCGCTGGGCCTCGGGCGGCGGGGAGGGGCCGGGCGGGGCCGGCGCCGGCGCGGCGCTCGCAGCGCTCGCGGCCGGCAGGGCCTGGCCGCAGTTGTGGCAAAAGCGCGCGTCGGGCTGCAGCACGGCGCCGCAGTTGGGACACGTGCCCGCCAGGCTCGTGCCGCAGCGAGCGCAAAAGCGCGCGTCCGGCGGATTGGCGGCCCGGCAGCGAGGGCAGGACAACATCTAGCCCGCTCCGCCCACTACAAACCGGAGCCCGTTCGTAGTGCGTGCTTCAGCGCGCTTCCTGGGCGATGAAGCGCCCATTACAAACCGACAACCTGCTGGGCACAGGGGGACGGCCGGCTGCCCCTCTCTCGTTTCAGGGCCCATAATGCCTCCTGTTTCGATGGGTGGAGTCTACGCGGGGGAACAGCCCTTGTTCCGTGCCAGCCCAGTATAAAACAAATGGGCCCCCAGGTCAAGTAGGTTTTGGACGGCCCGGGAATAAAAGAAGCCGGCCCGGAATGAGGGGGGGACCGGGCCGGCTATTGTTGGGAAATCGGCGTGGGGGTTGTCCGCCGATGCTGCCACCACTGCAGAATTTGTCGTACGCCCATCACGATCACGTGTCATTATATGCGACGGGGGAACGAGCAACAGACGGCTTTGGTTTGCCCTCCTGTTGGCTTCCGATGGGCAGGGTTTGCTTTTGGTTGGAGGGCCAAGAAGAAAGGGCACCCGCTAGCCCCTTTCGAGAAGGGGCCGCCAGGCGCTGCAGAACGAGAACGACGGCAGCCGCTCTATTTTGCCCGACCCCACCCTTGTGCTACAATGCAGCCTGGAGGAAAAGGAGCAAAGCCCATGGCGATTACCCTTCGACCAGCACGCCGGGAGGATGCCGCGGCGCTCCACAAGAGCTGCTATCCCGACGCCGACCCCGAGGACGTGGACTTTTACCTGGCCTGGTCCCTGCGCCAGGTGCAAAAGGGGCGCATGGTGCGCCTCGTGGCCGAGGTGGACGGCCGCGTGGTGGGCAATGCCCAGTTGACCGTGTGGGGCAGCGAGGGCGAGATCGGCAGCATCGTCGTGGCCGAGTCGCACCGCAGGCAGGGGCTGGCGCGCCGGCTCATCGCCGCCCTCGTGGCCGAAGCGCAGGCCAGAGAGCTGGACGCCCTGGAGATCGGCGTGCACCGCGACAAGCCACACTTAAGGGCCTTTTACGAAAGCCTCGGTTTCCGCCCCATAAAAAAAAGTGGGCCAATGCCCACTTTTTTCGAGCCCATTATTACGTTGAAGCTGCCATTGCAGGCTCTAAGAAAGAACGGGCGGGAGATCGCATAGCGATAATCAAAGGCAACGGTGCCACGACGTGCGTCAATGAAGCATTGATGTTCAACAATGAACGAGCGATGTAGGTTGGCTATGCTGCGACGTGCTGCAATGGACTTTGAATAATCATTGCGAGTCTCCCGCCGCTGGCAGAAAGTTCCGTTCCCCCTTCCACCGCCTACAGCTTACCACATCATGGCCCTTTTGTAAAGTAGGAAACAAGTACTAGTTTTAACCATTCTTTTACCTTCATCCCGGTTGGCCGGGTTGCCGTGCGGGCCAGGACGTGTTATACTCCGGGCACAAGCCGCGGCCGGGATGAGCCTGCCGTCTGTGCGTCCTCCGGCCCGGCGGACCATCGTCGACAGGGGGAACATTATGGCCATCCACGTTTCGCAGCGTTTTCCGCTCGCCCATCTGCCCACGCCGCTGGAGCCCATGGAGCGCCTGAGCAAGGCCCTGGGGGGACCCGAGCTGTGGATCAAGCGCGACGACCAGACCGGGCTGGCAACGGGCGGAAACAAGACGCGCAAGCTCGAGTTCCTCGTGGGCGAGGCGCGCAGCAAGCAAGCCCAGGTGATCCTCACCGTGGGCGCCGTGCAATCGAATCACTGCCGCCAGACGGCCGCCGCGGCGGCCCGGGCCGGCCTGGAGTGCGTCCTCGTGCTGCGCGGCGACCCTCCGCCGCCAGAGCTGTGGACCGGCAACCTGTTCCTGGACCAGCTTCTGGGTGCCCGGCTGGTGTGGAGCGGCGATAGAGACCCCCTCCAGGTCCTGGACGAGGCCGCGGCGGCGGAAGAGGCCGTCGGCCGGAGGGCCTACGTGATTCCCTACGGCGGCTCCAACGCCACCGGGGCGGCGGCCTATGCCCTGGCCTTCGAGGAGCTGTGGGACCAGATGTACGTGGCCCGCCTCTCCTTCGACCGCGTCGTCTTTGCCACCAGCTCGGGGGGCACGCAGGCGGGGTTGGTGGTGGGCGCCAGGGCCTGCGCCTTCGAGGGGCAGGTGCTGGGCATCAGCGTCGACAAGACCGGGGGTCACTTGCGCAGCACGGTCCTCGATCTGCTGGCCCCCACGGCGCGCTGGCTGGGCATGGACCTGCGCCTGAGCGCCGCCGACATTCACATCGACGACCGCTTCCTGGGGGCCGGCTATGCCGTCGTCACCGGCGCCGAGCGCGAGGCCATCCGCCTCGTGGCCCGCACCGAGGGAATCCTCCTCGACCCTGTCTACACCGGCAAGGCCATGGGCGGGCTCATCAGCCTGGTGCGCGAGGGCACCATCTCGGCCTACGAGCGCGTGCTGTTCTGGCACACGGGGGGTATGCCGGCCCTCTTTGCCTACCTGGACGACCTGAAGGCCGGCGCCTGAGCCCGTACCGGCCCGCGCCTCAGGAGGGCCGCGGAGGGCGGCCGGGGACCCGGGCGCGGGGCACGCCGGCCCACGGATCGCGCTTCAGGTACAGGAACTCGCGCCGGCCCAGGGTGCTCTGCAGCCCCGTGCCATAGAACCGCTCTACGGGCCGGCCGTCCGCGTCGTAGCGGTAGCCATAGCCCTGGAAGGGCAGCGCCAGCTCGACGGGCACCGCCTCGGGCCCGCGATTGTAGACCAGGGCGTGGCTGCCGGTCACGATCCGGTAGCCGGGCCGGGCCGTCTGCAGGCCCAGGACCTCGCGCCACAGGGCGGCAAGCTCCGCCTCGCGCCCGGCCTCGAAGAGCATGGCCACGCCCTGGACGGCCACGTACAGGTTTCCGCGCCGCTCGACCAGGTCACCGTAGGCCAGTTGGGGCACCACCGGGGCCAGGCTGCCCAGGGCGCGCGCCACGCTGGCCGAGGCGACCACCCGCCCGCCGGCCGCCAGGACCTGGCGCAGCGCTTCCAGGTCCCCCGGCGCCAGGTATTCGGCCGAGGGCGTCAGGACGACGACGCTGCGCACCCCCTCGCCCGGTGCCGGCAGCCAGCCTTCCATGCTGCCGACGACGGCGGCGTTTACCCCCTGGGCCGCCAGGATCGACAGGCGCTGGTAGGGATGCACCTCCAGGAGCACCGCCGCCCGCCCGGCGCCGATGGCCTCGTGGGCGCGCGACGGCGGCGCCAGGATCAGCACCTCCGGCCGGGAGATGGGGGCGGCCATGGCCTGCCGCAGGTTGGGAAAGGCCGTCGTGACGCGGCCGAACATCGTCTCGACGTCGTAGGCCGTCCGGTGGCTGTCGTTGTACAGGCCCTGCTCCTTGACGTTATAGTTCCAGTAAGCAATGCCCTGCAGGTCGCCGCCCCCCTGCCTCACCAGGAGCGCCAGGGCCAGGCCGTTGGTCACGGCGTCCGACACCGAGCCGGGGTCGCGGCTGGCCTGGCTGAGGCCCCAACTGTTGGCCGCGGCCCACAGCCAGGCCGGCTTGTCGTAGCGGGCCGAGTAGAGCCCCACGGTGCGCGCCAGCAGATAGAGGCCCACCAGGTCGGCGTCGCTCAGGGCGACGTCGGGCGGCCCGTCGCGGGGATAGGCGTCAAAGGTGACGACGAAATTCTTGGGCGTGTCGCGAAAGAGGGCCTCCACGTCGGGCAGGGTGTAGGTCCGGCGCGCCTGGGCCCCGTCGAATGACATGGTCACGGGCAGCCCCGGATGGATCTCGTGCCACAGGGCCGCGCTCCAGGCGGCATATTCCGCCACCATGCCCGACTGAAAGGCCCCCAGGAGCCGCAGGCGCTCGAGATCGTCGCCCACGTCCGAGAAGCGCAGGCCGGTGCGGGCCTGGAACTCGGCCTCGGCGTGGGCCGAGTAATCGCCGCCCAGGGGCTCGTCCGACAGGTTCAGCATCAGGATCGTGCCGGCGTAGGGCCGCACCAGCTCGCCATCCAGCCAGCGGTAATAGGCCTCGATGTCGCGGCGGTAGCGGGGGGCAAAGAACGAAGCGCTTACACTGCCGCCATAGATGTCCAGGGGCTGGCCCGCCGCGTCGCGGCGCACGTCGCCCGGGTGCTCCTCGTTCCAGCGCGCGCCCATCTGGATCTGGTAGCCGATGGGCAACACGGCCTTGACCCCCACCGCCCGGCAGGCATCCAGCAGGCGCCGCTGGGCGGCGAGCATCGCCGCGGCCCCCTCGTGCCGCGGATCGCCGGGGTCCAGCAGGGCCTCGTAGACGGCATAGGACAGGCCGGGCTCCACCTTGGCCGGGTCCACCTCCCCCGGGTTGTTGTGGCCGATCCAGACCACGTTGGCGCCGTGGGCCACCAGGCGCCGGACCAGGGCCTCCATCTCGGCGGCGGACATCTCCGGGTAGGCCTCCACTGCCCAGCCGGCCCAGGGCGGGCCCGGCGGCGCGGCGGGCGCCGCCGCCGCGGGCGCCGGCAACGATCCGGCAAGGGTCAAGGCACACAGCACCAGCACCACCCACGCCCGGTGTGGCGGCCTGCGACGCCGCAGGGGAGAATGCCAATATTTCATCGCATTACATCTCTGTTCTTCTTGTTCTTCCCCCATTCACCCCAATCCTGTAGGGGCAGGGCTTGCCCCTGCCCGGGCCGGGCAACCGCGAGGGTTGCCCCTACAGGGCAACAACACATCGGACGTAGGGGCGGGGCTTGCCCCCGCCCGGGCCGGGCAACCGCGAGGGTTGCCCTATACGCATCAAGTTAAGGCACATTCAGCAGTAGTTGATAGGTACTGGGATGCTTTCGACGTCGATTGACCTTACAGGTCGTCACCAGGCACAATTTCAAACTGGTCAGTGCCAGCTCCAGGCTGTCGCAGCTGGGGAGCGCCAACGCCAGGGCAAAGGCG
>DAOUHB010000252.1:0-8975 GCA_034428935.1 Anaerolineae bacterium
ACGCCTTTGCCCTGGCGTTGGCGCTCCCCAGCTGCGACAGCCTGGAGCTGGCACTGACCAGTTTGAAATTGTGCCTGGTGACGACCTGTAAGGTCAATCGACGTCGAAAGCATCCCAGTACCTATCAACTACTGCTGAATGTGCCTTAACTTGATGCATATAGGGCCGATCGCCCATGTGCCCTACTCGCTGCCCCAAGGATCTGAGGGGGCACCTCTTCCCGGGCCGGATCGTCTCAGAGGCCCAGCAGTTGTTTCTTCTTGGCCGCGAACTCTTCGTCGGTAAGGATGCCGCGGTCGCGCAGCTCGGCCAGCTTTTCCAGCTCTTGCATGTAGGACTCTTTGGGAGCCGCGGGCGCTTGCGCCGGGTGAGCGCCGGCCGGCGGCGGCGCCCCGCCGGCCAGGGCAGCCTGTTCTTCTGCCGTCACGGGCTCGCCCTTGATGCCCAACTCCTGCATGGCCTCGTGGAGATCGGCGTCCTCGAGCTGCTCGGGCGGCAGGCCGGTGTGCTGCTCAATCCGATCCGCATCCTTTTTCGACATCTTGATGGCCGCAGCGGTGCCGGTCGCTGCCAGCACGACCATGCCCCCCACCACCATGCGCCTGCGCATGGTTCGTCGCGCTACGCGGCGCGATGTCCGCCGCGACACTCGCCTCATTCCTCCCCTCATCATCATTCCACACACCTCCTCTTCTTGTGTTTGAACCTGTGACCTCTTGGCAGCCTGGAAATCAGGCTGCCGGGGCAAGAGCTGGCTGCACCTGCTCGTCCACACCGACCGCACGGGACCGGTGGCGGTATGCCACCCAGATGGCGCCGAGGCCGAGGATGGTGACGATCCCCTCAATGACCCAGCCAAGGATAGGGATACTGCGCAGGACCACATAGAGCACCAGCCCCAACAGCAGGGGCAAAATGCGGTATTCCATGGCGCTGGGAGACAGCTTCTTGAGGATCAGGCTGCCTACCAGATCGGCCACGATGACCTTGCTCCCGTACAGGACGGTCAGGGCGAGGAACGCCAGGGCCAGGATCAGGAGGGGGAAGCCGATGCCCCACAGGATGAAAGCCAGCGTCCAGGGCGTGACCGTCCCCAGCCAGATGCCGGTGACCGCCAGCAGCGCCACGAAAAGGATGGCGATGGCCAGGGCGTTGAGGGCCAGGGCCGCAGCAAGCAGTCCAAAGCCGGCTGCCAGCAGCGGTTTGCGGCGCAGCCATTCAGCCGGACCCTGGACAACGGCCGGCCGCAGCCAGATGGTCAGGCCGCCCACGAGCAACAGGATCAGCAGATCGCTCAGACGTGCCACGAGCCATTCGGGAATGCCCGCCGGAGGCTCGCCAGAGGTGCCCTCATCCTGCTGCGCCAGGGGCTCAGACAAGAGGCCGGCGTTCAGGATCCTGAGGCCAGGGGCCGCGTAGCCGAGCCCATACCCGGCAGCCGGGCCAAAGTTGACGGCCAGAACGATCCCACCCGGGCCGGCCAACAGGGGCGCACGGCCGCCCGCCCCTACCCCCTCCGGCTCGACACCGCCCCCGATCTGCCCGTCAAAGGACATTACCAGGATCAAGGCATTCAGGGCGCGCCCAACCTGGGAGGAGATGTGCCCCCGGAGGCTGGCCGCCACCAGGTCGCGCCCGATCCTCGAGCCGGCCTGGCTGTCCAGCAGGAGCCCGGCAAAGTGCACGTTGCGCGCGACATCGGCCGTTTCCCCCAGCTTCAGGGTGCGACCGAGGATGTAGGTGCTGCCGCTCACCTCGCCGTTGAGGGTCACCGTCCGGCCGACGGCCACCAGGCTGCCCGAGACCGGACCGTTGACGGTGACGGTCGAGCCCACGGCCAAGAGGTCACCGTTGATCGTGCCGTCGATCTTGACGTCGGTGCCCGTGGCCAGGACGTCGTTGTCGATCACTTGCTCGCCGGGCACCGTGTCGCCCACGACGGACCAGTCGGCCCTCGCCGCGTTGGGCATAAGAAGCCAGGCGACGAGAACCACGACCAGCACCACCGACAAGCGAAGCCAGAACCGGTTTCGCGAACCCCCTGCATTCTTGTGCTCAAGGCATTCTCTCATAAGCGTCGGATTCCTCCTCTTCGCCCCGCAGACCTAGGGCTGCCAGAAGGGCATCTGGTCGTCAGGTTCACCGGGTCGCTGCCATCGGCGTTCGTGACCCAAATGTCGCTGGTGGTCAGCCCAAAGGCGGTGTAAACGATGCGCTGACCATCCGGTGACCAGGGGCCGGCGATGGAGCCGGCCTCTCCTCGGGTCAACCGGCTCATGTTGGTGCCGTCGCGATTCATCACGTACAGGTCGCGATAGTCACCGCCGCGCGTTGAGTCAAACACCAGCGGTCCGGAGCCGGCAGGTGCGGCGCTCTGTCCCTCCGCCGTCTCTACGCCGCAGTTGAGGGTCACGGTATAGAGCTGCTGCTCCGGCGTCACCTGGCAGGCCGAGATGGGTTGGTCCTGCGGGCAGTTGGCCGAAGCATCTGGAACCCACATGGCGCCGGCCAGGCACACCTCGTCGCCCTTGCGGTAGCCCTTGACGGTGCCGGTCGGGCCGTCAGCGACCAGCATCGGGTCGGCAGTCCAGCCCTGCTCGGCCAACATGCTATCCAGGGTGCTGACCACCGCCGACGGGCTCTCGAACTGCACGCCCGTGCCGGTGATCGTCGCCTGGCAGCCGGTGCCCTTGGCGCCGGTCCCCCAATCGTCGAGGGGCTCTTCCGTCACCGTTGCAATCAGATCGTCCAGCGCGTGGGACATGGCCTGCGCCTGCCCGTTACAGACCTCCTCTGGCAAAGGCCGGACGATCCATCCCCCGCCGGCCGCCGGTGTAGAGCCAGGGGCGCACTTGCCGTTGTAGTAGTCCCAGGCGTCGCAGGACGAGCCGTCCTTGAAGGTGCAGGTGCCCTGTTCATCGTCGGCCCC
This sequence comes from Anaerolineae bacterium, assembly GCA_034428935.1. GTDB lineage: Bacteria > Chloroflexota > Anaerolineae > JAAYZQ01 > JAAYZQ01 > JAAYZQ01. The sequence goes on from DAOUHB010000252.1 coordinate 2,930, forward strand.
CGAGTTGCCCGTGAGGGCGTACTCGCCCCCGGTGATGGCGCAGTAGACCGCTGCCGGGGTCGCATAGCCGGTGACCTTGACGCCGCCCACGGGGCAATCGCCGCGCAGCAGAGCCCATTCCTCACACTGCCGGTTGTCCTCGAACAGGCAGAGGCCGAACTGCCCGCCCCCAACCCGGTTCTCGATCGTCCACGTCCCGCCGACAGCCGCGCAGTTCTCGGACGCAGGGTTGGCGAGCTGTCCCGCGGTTTCCTGGCCCGCGCCTGCCGGCGCACATTCCCCGCGGTAGAAGGCCCATTCCTCGCATTCGGAGCCATCGGGAAAGAGGCAATAGCCGACCTGGCCGCCCGCTTCGTCGCGGATCTCGGACTGGTAGCCCTGCTCCACGCAGAACTGGGAAGCCGGATTGGCCATGCCGGCTGCCTCTTCTGGTGGGCCAGGTTCCGGGGTGGGCTCTGCGCCACAGGCCGTCACCATGACCGCCACCAAGAGCAAGACAACAATCAACCTTTGCTTCATCTGAAATCCTCCTGTGCGTGCTTGTGCGAGCCGACCCGTGAGCTCGTGCAACAGGCTGCTTCTCCAGCGATTTCCAAGACAGTGTATGGAGTCTCTACTCCTCCTCCTCTTCCTTGCTGGATGGGCCGGACCCTACAGGTCGAGCCGGGCCCGGGCCGTCTAGACCCCCCAGGGCCCCTTTTCGTCCTCTGGCCCCCCGTCCGGCGGCTCGATGAGATCGAGGCCAGTCGTCTGTCGCTCCAGATAGGTGAACAATCCTTCCAGGCCGGCGAAGGCCTGCCGTTCGCCGGTGTGCGGGCTTTCCAACGCCGCGCGCCACACCCACTTGCCGCCGCTCCGCACCCGCCAGAGGCGCACGAGGTATGCCTGATACCCCTGTCGCTCGCCATCCATCGCCACTCCTTGTTTGCGATCGATGTGTCCTTTGTTTCACTGTAGCACACATCCGTTCCCCAAACGTCCGAAAAGCGTCCGCGATCCGTCGGCGGAGGGCCAAAGTGCAGGAATCCGCCCGGAATTTGCCCCAGTGATTGCACTTTTCGCCACTCTATGGTATACTTTGGTCAATCACAACGCGGCCATGAGACATGGAGCGATCATGGGTCATCTCAAGTTGACCTTGTTGGGGCCGTTTGAGGCGACATCGGAAGGGGCAGCGGTCCGATTGCCTGCCTCCGGTGTGGCATGCGCGCTGCTGGCCTATCTGGCCGTCGAAGCGCATTCGACCCACCGCCGCGAGATCCTGGCCGCCCTGCTGTACCCCGAGCAACCTGACCGCGAAGCGCTGGCCCACCTGCGCCGCACCCTGTTCGATCTGCGGCAGGCGCTGGGCGACGACGACCCGCAGCAGCCCTTGCTGCTCGCCAGCCGCGAGACGATCCGGCTCAACCCTGCCGCCGGTGTTGAGCTCGACGTCACGGCGTTTACGCAGGCGCTGGGCGCCACGTCCGCCCCCAGCGCGTTACCCCTTGACCCTGATGCAGTGGCCCGCCTGGAGGGGGCCGTCGCTCTCTACCGCGGTGAGTTCCTGGGGGGGCTGGCAGTGGACAGCGCGCCCTTTGAGGAATGGGCGGTGCTGAAACGGGAACAGCTCCACTGGCAGGCGTTGGGCGCGCTGCAGGTGTTGGCCGCTGCCTACGAAGCCCAGGGCAACTACCGCCAGGCGGAGCGCTGCGCGCGGCGACAACTGGCGCTGCAGCCGTGGCAGGAGGAGGCCCACCAGCAACTGATGCGCGCCCTGGCGCTCGGGGGGCAACGGAGCGCGGCGCTAGCGCAGTACCAGGTCTGCGTAGAGCGGCTGGAGGCCGAGTTGGGCGTGGCGCCGGCCGACGAGACGGTGGCGCTCCACCAGGCCATCCGCAGTGGAGCGCTGACGCGCGTCGAGGCAGGTCCCCCTGGCGCCGTGGCCGTCCCGGCGATCACGCCGCGACCCTTCACGCCGGCCGTCTTTGTGAGCCGCGGGGGCGAGCTGGCGAAACTGGAAGAGTTTCTGGAGGGGGCGCTGGCGGGCGAGGGGCGGGTGGCCTTTGTCAGGGGCATGGCGGGCGGCGGGAAGACGGCGCTGCTGGCGCAATTTGCCCGGCAAGCCATGGTCCGCCACCCGGATCTGGTGGCGGTGGGCGGCAACTGCAACGCCTACGCCGGGAGCGGCGACCCGTACCTGCCCTTCCGCGAGATCCTGCAACTGATGAGCGGCGAGATCGAGGCCCACCGTGCGGGCGGAAGCCTGAGCCCTGAGCATGCCCGGCGGCTGTGGGGGCTGCTGCCCGTGACGGCCCAGGCGCTGGCGACGGTGGGGCCGGACCTGGTGGGCACGTTTGTGCCGGGTGAGCCGCTGCTGCGGCGGATCCAGGCCTTTGCCCCGGACGGCACGGCCCGCCGAGAGCGGCTGGAGGCGCTGGCCCGGCGGGAAGGGAGGGCGCCTTCCCAGGCGGACCTGTTTGACCAGGTGACGCGCGTGGTACACGCGGTGGCAGCGCAGCACCCCTTGCTGCTGCTGCTGGACGACCTGCAGTGGGCGGACCAGGGCACGGTCAGCCTGCTCTTCCACCTGGGGCGCCGGCTGGGCGGGGGGCGCATGCTGGTGGTGGGCGCCTACCGGACTGCCACGGTGGCGATGGGGAGTTCATCGCCCGGCACCATCGACGAGGGCGAGGTGTGGGAACGGCATGCACTGGAACCGGTGGTGCACGAATTTGCCCGCAATTGGGGCGACATCGAGATCGACCTGGACCGGGCCGATGGTCGTGCCTTTGTGGAGGCCTTTGTCGACACCGAACCGAACCGGCTTGATGCCGCCTTTCGGGAGACGCTGTACCAGCACACGGAGGGCAATCCCCTGTTCACCATCGAGCTGCTGCGGGGCCTGCAGGAGTGGGGCGCGCTGGTGCGAGACGAGGAGGGGCGGTGGGTAGCAGGGCCGGCGCTGCACTGGAGGCGGCTGCCGGCGCGGGTGGAGGCGGTCATTGCCGAGCGGCTTGGGCGGCTGCCGGCCGAGTGCCAGAGGCTCCTGTCGGTGGCGAGCGTGGAGGGATTGGAGTTCACGGCCGAGGTGCTGGCCAGTGTCACCGGCCTGGGCCTGTCGCGGGTGATCTATCACCTGAGCGAGACGCTGGGCAAGCAGCATCGGTTGGTGCGACCCTCCCGCCTGCTGCGACGGATGCCGGGCGGGCAGACGCTGTCCTGCTACCGTTTTGCGCACATCCTGTTCCAGCGGTACGCCTACGACCACGTGGACGAGGTGGCCCGCGCCCACCTGCACCGTCTCGTTGCGGAGGCGCTGGAGGGGCTGCGCGTGGAGGGGGCAACGGGGGCGGAGGTTGACGCACAAGACCCGGCCGGTCCGCAGCAGCTGGCGCGGCACTGGGAGGCGGCCGGCCGCTTCGACAAGGCGGCTGCCTGCCTGCTCCAGGCGGGAAACCGGGCCGGGCAGCTTTCGGCCTACGGCGAGGCGGTCCAACTGCTGCGGCAGGGACTGGCCCTCGTCGGGCGGCTGCCGGAGGGGTCGGAGCGCGCCCAACTGCAGAAACAGTTGCTGATCGGCCTGGCCCGTCCCTTGCTGCCCGTCCAGGGCTGGGCATCGGCGGAGAGGGCGCAACTGGCCCAGCAGGCCCTCGACCTGGAACGGCAGGGACCCGCCAACGAAGCAGACTTGATCGGGGCGCTCTATCTGGATGCCGAGATATTGAGTGCCCGGGGGAAATTTGCCGAGGCGTTGGACCTGGCCGAACTGCTGCTGTTCCTGGCCCAGCGCAGCGACACCCCCGCCTATGTGGCGTTGGGCTATTACGCGCGAGGGTGGGGCCGCTTCTTTTCCGGGTGCCTTGCCGAGTCCATCACCGATCTCCGGCAGGCGCTGGCGATCTATGACCGTCCGCGGCATGCACCGCTCTTGCCCTGGGTCGACGCAGACCTGGGAGTGGGTTGCCTGAGCATCCTGGCCCTGGCGCTATGCTACATGGGCTATGCCGATCAGGCCTTGTCTTGCAGCCGGCAGGCGCTCGCCCAGGCCCGGGAGCTGGCCCGGCCACTGGTCGAGGCCGAGGCCCTGACCTTCGGCGGTTGCGGCTTTCATGCCCTGCGCTGGGAGACGCAGACGGTCCAGGAGATGGCCCACCGCCTGATCGAGCTGGCGGAGCAGAAGGACCTGCCGATGTTTCGCCCCTTCGCGCTGATCCACCAGAGCTGGGCTCAGGCCCTGGGGGGCGGGGACAGGCCGACCATCGCCCAGATCCGGGACGGCCTGGCGGCGTGGCGGGCGATGGGACACCGGTCTGGCACTCCGTTTCTGCTGGGCCTGCTGGCCGAGATGCTCCAGCACAGCGGGGCCTGGGATGAGGCACTGTCCACAGCGGAGGAGGCGCTGGCCCTTGCGGTCGAGACCGGCGCGCCCCACCGCCCCGATTTGTACCGGCTGAAGGGGGAGCTCCTCACGGAGCGGCCGGCACCAACAGGCGCAGGGCAGCCTCCGGACGCCGACGAGGCCGAGGCCTGCTTCCACATGGCCATAAACGAGGCCCGGCAGATCGGGGCCAAACTACTCGAGCTGCGGGCCACGGTGAGCCTGGCCCGACTGTGGGCCGGGCAGGGCAAGCGGGCAGAGGCCCACCGGGCCCTGGCCGAGATCTATGGCTGGTTCAGCGAAGGGTTCGACACCCCCGATTTGCAGGCGGCCAAGGCGTTGTTGGATACACTCTCATAGAACCCTTCTGAGCTCAAGCGCTCGGCTACCTTCGCGCTCGTGAGAACCACGATGCGTGCTCCGCATCCCCGCATCTTCTTTCACTTGCCCCGCACTTTCCCCTTCCGACGGATCTCGAACGATTTTCGGACGTTCTGGGGACGTTGATGTGCTATACCGGAACAAGCGCAGACCTGTGTGGCGGAGAGTGGTTGGACATCCGCGACCCCCGGAGTGTATGGCCTGGGGCGACCGGTCCAGAGTAATGCTTGAAGGAGAACGAAAATAAAACAGCTACTCCCGGTATCCTGTGTCTTGCTCGCCGTCGTGCTCTTGGCCGCGGCCTGCGGGCCGCTGCCATCGCCGACACCGGAGGCGGTGGGTCAAGAAATCGCCAATCCCGCTTCTGAGTACTGCCTGCAGCAGGGGGGCACACTCGACATCCGCACAGAAGCCGGTGGCGAGGTGGGCTACTGTCAGTTCGCCGACGGCAGCGAATGCGAGGAATGGGCCTACATCCGCGGCGAGTGCCAGCCCGGCCAGCCGGCAGCCGAGGTCGCTCTGCCCGAGCCCTCGGAGGACATCATCGCCCGCGCAGCAAAGCTCAATCCGCTGGACATGTCCCAGAGCGCGCTGCTGTCCAATTTGGCCGACTGGGAGCTGGCCGTGCTGGACAGGATGAAGCAGGCGGCCGCCGCCATGGACGCGGCTTACTGGCAACAGGTGGACCCGGACGATGAGGCGCTCTTCCGCAGCCTGGCCGGTGCCACGGACCCGACCGAGGCGGCCGAGCGCTTGATGCTGGACGCCAACTACGGCCGCTGGGATCGCTTTGACGAATTTCTGCCTTTTCTGGGCGACGAGCCGCGTCCGGCCGGTGGCTACGTCTACCCGCCGGACCTGGCCAAGGAGGAGATGGACGCCTACATCGCCGCCCATCCCGACGAGAAAGACGGCCTGCTCAGCCCATTCACCGTTGTGCAGCGGGACGGGGACCGGCTGGTCGCCGTGCCCTACCATGAGGCCTATGCCGAGTTCGTCCTTCCGGCGGCCGATCTGCTGGACCAGGCGGCCGCGCTCAGCCAAAATGAGTCACTGGCCGCGTACCTGCGGCTGGAGGCGGAGGCTTTGCGGGCCGACGAGTACTTTGACGCCGACATGGCCTGGCTGGACCTCGACTCAAACCTGGATATCAGCATCGGGCCCCACGAGGTCTATGACGACCAACTCACGGGGCAGAAAGCCTTCTACAAGGCCAACGTGCTGATCGTCGACCGGCCGGCCGCCGAGCAGTTGTCGGCGCTGATGGCCGCCGTACCGGCACTGCAGGCCCGCCTGCCCGTGCCC
>DAOUHB010000253.1:0-8091 GCA_034428935.1 Anaerolineae bacterium
CCGCGGCGCTGCGGGGCAGCCCGCCGGCGGGGACCGCCTGCGCGGGCTTCGGGGGCGCGGGCGCGCTCACGGCGATGAGCGCCGGCGCGGGCGTCGCCGCTTCCAGGACCTGCAGGCCGCGGCGAGCGACCTCGTTGGCCGGGTTGATCTCCAGGACCTTTTTCAGGCAGTGGGACCGGCCCTGGGCCGTGTCCAGCACGCCGCTGAGCCACAGCCAGGCCATCTCCGAGGTGGGATCGCGCCGGGCGGCTTCGGCCAGCAGGCGGCGGGCAGCCGGCCGGTCGCCCGCCCGCGCCGCGGCGATGCCCTGCGCCAGGACGACATCCCGGCCGCTCACGACGCACCGCGTCCCGGCGGGGCCAGGAGCAGCCCCAGGAGGGCGCCGGCGGCCACGACGAGGGCCAGGCCGGCCGCGGGCGCCCAGGCGGCCTCGGGCCAGAACGCCCACGACCCGGGCCTCACCACCTCCAGAACGCAGAGCAGATAGCCGGCCATGCCGCCGACGATGGCCAGGAGCGCGCGCCGCACCACGGCCGGGCGTCCCCATCGCCACCGGCCGGCCAGCCACGAGCCGGCGGTGGCCACCACGCCGGTGATGCCCAGGCCCAGCAGGAGGCCGGGCGCGCCGGGCCCCTCGGCTCCGGGCCACTCCGCGGGCTCGGGCTCGGCGGGCGCGGCGGTCTCGGTGGGCAGCGGGATGGGCTCGGCCGTCGCCGTAGAGGTGGCGGTGGCGGGCGCCGCCGTGGGCTCCGGCTCGCGGGTGTCGGTGGGCGGCGGGGTGACCGTCGGGGGGGCCTGAAGGCGCAGCTCGAGCCTGTCGGAACTGCGCGCGTCGCCGCTCTCGGCGCGCAGCAACACCGTGCCCGACCTCGACAGGTTCAGGTTGACGCCCGCCACACCCCCCGCCGTGGCGGCCGACACCGGCGGCAGGTAGGTGCCGTCCAGGTACTCGGCAAAGAAGGTGACCAACGTGCCGTCGGGAACGACGTTGCCGTTGCGGTCGACGATGGGCCCGGCCTCCAGGCGCGCCGTGACGGGCGACGCCAGGGCATCGCCGTTGGCCGGCTCCAGCAGGGTCAGGGGCACGACCTGGTCCGCATCGGGCCCGAGCTGCCGCTCCAGGTCGTAGTTGATGCCCGCCACGTCCACGGGCGGCGCGCCCCGGGGCCGCAGCTCGCCAAAGAGGGCCCGCACGGCGGCCTTGACAAAGGGGTCGGTCTTGCTATAGACCCCCAGGTAGAGGCTGAGCTTGCTGATCTGGGTGGTGTCCAGGTAGTAGGGCGCGTTAAAGGCCAGGACCACCAGCCGGGCGCGGTAGGCGCTGCTCCGGGGGTCATCCAGGAAAAGCTGGGCGGCATCCGAGTTTGGCCCCTTCACCGGGTTCAGGTCCTGCTGGGCGAACAGGATCCAGTCGGCCTGCTGCAACAGCCCGCCCACGTCATAGTCGGTGGCCTGGCCCGCCAGGAAGGCCTTGAGCTGGCCAAAGGGCACGCTGGTGATGTCGGCGGCGTCCACCTGGCCGGTGCCGTGGGGGCCGTAGATGAGCATGATGGCCTCCTGCACCGCAGTCAGGCTGAGGGGCGAGAAGGGCACGCACCGCTCGGCAAAGCACTCGCGCACCTGGCGGGCATCGGTAAAGATGAGGATCTTTTCGCCGCGCCGGGGCGGAGCGGGCAGGGCGCTGGCGTCGGGATAGAGAAGGGTGACCGCCCGGTCGGCAATGCCCTGGGTGACCTGGTTGCCCAGGCCGCACATCTCCAGGGCCACCTCCGGGTGCACCTGCGCCGCCTCCAGGCTGAACTCGGGATAGAGCTTGCGCTTGGCATGGAGGATGCGACGCACGGCGTCGTCCACGCGGGTGGCAAAGGCCGGGTCCTGCTTGTACTCCTCGGCGAAAAAGGCCATGGTGTCGCGGACGTTGTGCAGTTGGCCGGCCCACTCGTTGCCCAGGTCGAACTGGGCCAGGAGGAGGACGTCGTTGCCGGCCAGGAGCGCCTCCCGGGCGATGCGGCGGTGGGGAAAGCTGGACAGGGTCGGGTCGAAGTAGCGGCGCACGGCCGGCACCCCGAGGCTGTCCGAGATCATGAGCCCCGTCCGGCGCCATTCGGCCAGTCCGTTGAGGGCCAGGATGGCGGCCATGCCCTCGGGGTCAAAGCTCAGGGGCGCGGTGAACTGGCGGATGTCCTCCTGCACGCCCCGGTAGCGGATATGGGACGTCATGAGGGCGTCGGTCACCGCCCCGGGGCTGCCATTCTCGCGGGTGACGGCCAGGAAGGGCACCAGCTCGACGCTCACCAACTGTTCCAGCGACTTGTCGACGGTGGACACCTCTTCGTCGGGCAGCCGGTCCGAGCCGCCGTGCCCCGGAAAGTGCTTGGCCACGGTGGACACCCGGCCGCCGCTGCCCGCGTGGACGCCCTCCAGGTAGGCCCGGCCCATCTGGCCCACCCACCAGGGATCGCCGCCAAAGGTGCGGGTGCCGATGTCGCCCTGCCCCCCGGCCCGCGGCTCTTCCAGCACGTCCACGCCGGGGCCGAGAAGGAGGTTGATGCCCATGGCGGCCAGCTCCCGGCCCACAATCTGGCCCACATCGCGGGCATCGTCCGGGTCCCAGGTGGCGCCGATGGCCATGGCGTTGGGCAGGGTCGTCACCCCGCCGGTGATGCGTGTGTAGGGGTAGCCGTCGCCCTCGTGGTCCACGGCCACAAAGAGCGGCACGCCGGCGCCCTGCTCCATGGCCAGGGCCTGGAGGGCGTTGGACAGCTCGGCTACCTGCCGCGGGGTATCGGGCGCGTTGAAAAAGTTCGAGTTGCTGGCCAGGAGCACCACGCCACCCACCCGCTCCTCCGTCACCAGGCGGGCCACGTCGCTTCCGGGACCGGCGTCGTTGCCGACAAAGGCGATCAGGAAGAGCTGGCCCACGCGCTCCTCGGGGCTCATGCCCTCCAGGGTGGCCTCGACGTCGGCAAAGGGATCGACTCCTTGGGCTTGGAGCAAGCGGGTGTGCAGGGGGAAGGCGGTCAGGAACAGGGCCAATAGCAACAGGGCGCGCCCCAGGGGCCCGGCGCGGGGGCGCCGGGGACCCGGCGTGTGACAATGAGAACCGCTGCTCCGGATCCTGCCGTTCATGACAGGCCTATCTTACATCAAAAGCGGAGAAACGACAAACCGCCGCGCCTCCCCTCACGCCGGCGCTTTCCCGTGGGAGAGCGCTGGCGACGGGGCGAAAACATCTCAAGGCCGGTCGTATAGCCCTTGCCGGGCGTTGCGGCGCACCTGGAGCAGGTCGCGGACCATGCAGAGGGTATCCTTGACGGGCTTGACCTTGCTCTCGCGACCGTAGTACCAGCGCACCGGGATCTCGACGATCTGGTAGCCGAGGCGGCGGGCGATGAACAACACCTCGACGTCAAAGCCCCAGCCCTCGATGGTCTGCAGGGGAAAGACCTGGCGGGCGACCTCGCGCCGGAAGGCCTTGAAGCCGCATTGGGTGTCCTGGATGCCGGGCACGGCCGCCAGCCGTACCAGCAGATTGTAGACGCGGCCCATCAGGTGCCGGTAGTAGGGCTCGTCGATGCGTTCCGCGCCGGGCGCCTCTCGCGAGGCGATGGCCACGTCGTAGCCGTTGAGGGCGGGCGGCAGAAATTTGACGATCTCTTCGATGGGCACCGACAGGTCGGTGTCGCTGAGGACCAGGTACTGGCCGCGGCCCTGGCTGACGCCGGCCTTGATGGCCGCCCCCTTGCCGCCGTGGGGATTGCGGATGAGGCGGATAAAGTCGTGCTGCTGCGCAAACTCCTCGACGATGGCCGCCGTCCTGTCTTCACTGCCGTCGTCGACGACCACGACCTCGATGGGATCGGACTGGCTTTCCACAAAGGCCACGACCCGTTGCAGGCTGGCCGGCATCCGGCGCTCCTCGTTCCACGCCGGTATAATCACTGTTGCGAGCGGCTCGCTCTTGTTTTCCACCTGGTCCATCCCCCATGGCGTGCCAGGACAGCCCTGACGATGACGGGCTGCCGAGCGCGGGTTTCGCGCTGGGAATGATACACCGTGAGGCCCGCTTTGTCAACCGGGCTGATGGTGGGGGAGATCGGGATCGTCGGCCTCGTCGCGGGGCAGCAGGAAGCCGAGGGCCTGGAGCGCCCGGCGCAGGGCGGGCAGGTCCTCCTTGCGGACCAGGGCCGTCACGGGCGAAAGCCGCCTGGTGACGTAGGCGCGGGTCTCGGGCAACACCGACAGCTCTTTCAGGGCGCGCTCGCTGCGTGTCCTCAGGACCACCACTTCCTCCAGCTCCACCTGGCCAAAGCGCCCGGCCCACAGGCGCAGTTGTCCGGCCACGTTGGCCGGCAGGTTGCCGCCCGCCGCCTGGCTGAGAAAGGCCAGAATCTGCTCCACCTGGACGTTGCGGCCCAGGGCCCGGCCCAGGCCGGCCGCCGAAAGGCTGTAGACGCACGGGTCCTCGTCCTTCAGGTCGGCAAAGCGCTCCAACTGGAAGCGGGTGTAGAGGTCGCCCGGCCCCGGCACCTCGACGCAGAAATCGGGCCGGACGGTGATGGGCCCCGGCGTCACCTCCCCGGCCGGCGGCGCGGGCAGCCCGAGAAAGCGCAGCCCCGCCTCCGCCAGGCGGCACTCGCCGCCCGGCGCCACCCGCACCACCCCCAGCCAGGAAAGGACGCCGCCCAGCAGGTCGCGGATGAGGCGGCCTTCCACGGCGTCCCACGAGCCAAAGCCCGACAGGTAGTCGCCGCTCCCGGCCTCGCGGACGTACCAGCTCTCATAGTCGCCGTCGGGCCGCTGGAAGTCGGGATGGGTCTCCTTGACGGCTGCCACGAACGAGTCCAAGGTCCACCACGCATCCGGCGGGCATTGGGCCAGGAGGTCCAGGAACGCCTCCCGGGCGGCCACGGGGTCGTAGCTCGCCAGCCAGCCGCCCGCGTCGTCGCAGTGCAGGCCCGGCACGTGGCAAAGGTCCATCCAGGTGGGATCTGAGCGCCAGGCGTTTTGCAGGACGGCCAGTTGCTCCGCGGGCGTGGCGGTGAGCCATGCTTTGGCCGCCGCCGCTTCCAGCCGCAGCAAGTGGCCCTGCCGGGCGGCGAGCCCCAGGCGGGCGGCCAGGTGGCGGACGAGATCGAGGCGCCGCTGGCTGCCCCCCACCATGCGCCGCAGGAGGGCGGCCGTGTCGCGCCGGCCCAGGCGCCCGTCGGCGTAGGGCCGCACGTCGTGGCCGTGCAGGTAGACCAGGTAGGCAAAGAGGTCGCGCACCAACGACGGCGCCCCGCGGTCCGGGCCGGCGGGCGGCGGCACCGTCCCCAGGGGGAAGGTGGGCCGGCCCGGGTCGGGCGCGGGCAGCAGGGCCAGGATCTCGTCGGGCAGAAAGACAAACTCCCCCGGCCCGCCCCCCTCGTCGGCAAAGCCGCGGCCGATGAGACCCGCGTACCACAGTTCTTCGGCCGGACCCTCGGGCTTGCGCCACAGGGCCTCGCGCACCAGCCGGCCCGGCCCCACGGGCCGGATCTGGCCGTAGGTGCGGGCGAACTGGGGGACGCGCAGCCGCCCCCCGGCGCGTGCCAGGGCCGCCAGGGCTTCCAGGGCCTCGGGGCTCAGGCGCGCCAGGGCGGCGCGCACCGACAGCGGCTCCGCGAGGGCCGCGGCCAGCCGGTCCACGGCCTCGGCCTGCACGTTGGTGTCGAGGCTCACACCGCGGCTTTCGGCCAGGGCGCGGAGCATGGCCATGTCGTAATCAACCAGGAAGCGCCGCAAGCTGTGCATGGTGCCTTGCCAAAATCGTCAGATTCGATTATAATACGCCCACTGATACCCCGGGCGATTCGCTTGCGCTTTCGCCCGGATTGTGAGCGACTTCAGGAGACGTAAATTGGCCAAAATACCCTCGACGTCCGAAATACGCGATACAGCCGGCTTTGCCGGCGGACTGCTCCGCCAGACCCGGCTGGCATGGCGCCTGTTCCGGGATTCGCGCGTGCCCGGATGGGTCAAGGTGATCCCCATCGGCGCCCTGATATACCTTCTGTCGCCCATCGACCTCGTGCCCGGCTTTATTCTGCCCGGCATCGGCCAGGTCGACGACCTGGTGTTGCTGCTCCTGGCCCTGAAGGCCTTTGTCGACGTCAGCCCGCCGGGCATCGTTCACGAGCACCTGCAGCAACTGTTCGGCGAGACCGGCGACCTCGAACCGACCCGACGCCCCTCCTCCGGCGGCACCACCATCGACGCACCCTACCGTATCGTCAATGACGACGGAAAAAAGCAATAGACAAAGGAGTGCTGAATGTCCGAGACACGCTATCGCCTGCCCAACGAAGTTGCCAACCAGTTGCAGATCTCTCCTTCCACACTGCGCCGCTGGTCCAACGAGTTCGCCGACTATTTGTCGGACGCGGCCGGCCGGGCTCAACCCGACGGCGGCCGGGGCGCTCATCGCCGCTACAGTGACGAGGACCTCGAAACCCTGATGACCATCAAGGGCCTCCTGGCCGAGGGCCAGACCTACATTCAGGTCGGCCGGCGTCTGGACGCCCTGCACCTGCGGCGTGAATCGGCCGAAGGCCACGAGGACGGGGAACAGGACGGCAATCACAGCACCGCCCTGACACACACCCCCGAATCGCCCGTGGCGCCGGCCGTCACCGTCCTGGCCGACACGCTGCACACCGTCGCCGACGGCCAGCAGCTCTTGCTGGGCAGCCAGCAGGCCAACCGCGAGCTGATGGCCGTCCTCCTCCAGGACAACTTTGGCCTGAAAGAAGAGAACGCCAAGCTCCGCGACCGCATGCTCGAGATGGAGCGCGACCTGGCCGAGATGCGCCGCCTCGACAGCGCCCGCCGCGAGACGCTGGAGGTCCGCCTCCAGCACATCGAAGACCATGTGCGCAGCCGGGGAGCCCAGATTCCCACCGGCGAGCGCCAGGGCTGCCTGGCCCAGCTTTTTGGCCCCCTGAGCTAGCTCGCTGCCGCACTTTCGCCGAGTAGATCGTACTCCATGGCGCCGGTGATCCTGACCGGCAGCATGCTGCCCACGGGCAGCTCGCCGGTAAGGATCACCATGCCGTCGATCTCGGGCGCGTCCCGATAGGACCGGCCCACGCTCAGGCCATCGCCCTGGCCTTCCAGCAGCACGTCCAGGGTGCGGCCCACCTGGGCCTCGTTGATCTGCCTGGAGATCCCCTGCTGCAGGGCCATGAGGCGCTCGTAGCGCTCGACCTTGACCTCCTCGGGCAGGGCTCCGGGCAGTTCCGCCGCGGGCGTTCCCTCCTCGGGCGAAAAGGTAAAGGCCCCCACCCGGTCAAAGCGCACCTCGGCCACAAAGTCGAGGAGCGCCTGGAACTCGGCCTCGCTCTCGCCGGGGTAGCCAACGATAAAGGTGGTGCGCAGCGAAAGGTCGGGCATGGCCGCGCGCAGATCCTCCACCAGGCGGCGGGTCCGCTCCACGTCCGCCGGCCGCTTCATGCGCCGCAGCACGTCGGGATGGGCGTGCTGCAAGGGCAGGTCCAGGTAGCGGCACACCCGCGGATCGCCGGCCATGACCTCCACCAGGCGCGGGCTGACCCGGCCGGGATAGGCGTACATCAGCCGCAGCCAGTCCAGGCCGGGCGCCGCCGCCAGGATGGACTGCAACAGGCCGGGCAGGGCGTCCGTCTCGCCCCGGTCGCGGCCGTAGGCCGTCGTGTCCTGGGCGATGAGGATCAGCTCGCGCACGCCTTCGCCGGCCAGTTCCGCGGCCTCGGCCACCACCTCGCCGGCCGGGCGGCTGGCGGCCGGCCCCTTGATGCGCGGGATGGTGCAAAAGGCGCAGGGCGCGCTGCAGCCGTCGGCGATCCTCAGGTAGGCCGTGACCCCCTGGCGGGCCGCCTGCCGGCCATCGCCGGCCGCGGGCAGGCCGTCGCCCAGGAGGGCCATCCGCTCCTGCTGGCGCCGGCCCCTGGCCTGGCCCCGGCGCAGATCGTGCACCAGGCTGCCGATCTCGTGCCAGCGCCGCGTGCCGAGGACGGCGTCGATGCCCGGCACCTCGTCCATGAGCTCCTCGCCCCAGAGCTGCGACAGGCAGCCGGCGGCGATGAGCACCTG
>DAOUHB010000254.1:0-55393 GCA_034428935.1 Anaerolineae bacterium
CGCCGCCGAGGCCCTCCTGGACCAGGGCTGCGACGTCATCGCCCAGCACCAGGACACCACCGAGCCGCAAAAGGCCGCCGCCGACCGCGGCGCCGTCAGCATCGGCTACGACTCGGACATGAGCGTCTTTGTGGGCGACACGGTCCTCACCAGCCCCGTCTGGGATTGGGGGATCAAGTACAGCGACATCGTCCAGCGCATCATGGACGGCACCTACAGCACCGAGTCCTACTGGGGCGGCCTGGAGACCGGCGTCGTCGCATTGGCTCCCCTCTCGTCCAGGGTCCCGGCCGAGACCGTCGCCCTGGTGGAGAACTACCAGACCAAGATCCTGTCCGGCGAATGGGACGTCTTCTGCGGGCCGGTGAAGGGCCAGGGAGGCGAGCTCGCCGTGCCCCTGGGCACCTGCTTGACCGATGAAGAGATGCTGAACCTCGAGTGGTTCGTCGACGGCGTAGTAGGCGAAGCCCCGTCGAGCCCGCCCGTGGCCGAGAGTCCCGACCTGCCCAGCGCTGCCTTTGTGTACGTCGGGCCAACGGGCGACATGGGCTGGACCTACGCCCACGACCAGGGTCGCCTGGCGCTGGAAGCCATGGGCGTCGAGACGGCCTATGCCGAACTCGTGGCCGAGGGTCCCGATTCCGAGCGCGTGGTGCGCGACTTTGCCGAAAAGGGCTACGACGTCATCCTGGCCACCAGTTTTGGCTTCATGGACTCGGTCATAGCCGTCGCAGAGGACTATCCGGACATCATCTTTGAGCACTGCACCGGCTACGAGACGGCCGCCAACGTCGGCATCTATGACGGGCGCGGCTACCAGCCCTGGTACCTGGCGGGCATCGTGGCCGGCGAGATGACCGAGAAGAACAAGCTGGGCTACATCGCGCCCTATCCCATTCCCGAAGTAGTGCGCAACATGAATGCCTTCACCCTGGGCGCCCGCTCCGTCAACCCCGACGTGGAGGTGCATCCCGTCTGGCTATATTCCTGGGTAGATCCGCCCAAGGAGCGCGACGCAGCCGTGGCCCTGGCGGCCGAGGGAGTGGACGTCATTGCCCGCGAAAGCGACTCTACCGAGGCCGACAAGCTGGCCCAGGAAGAGGGCATCTATGTCATCGGCTACAATTCGGACGTCGCCCGCGACCAGTCGCCCGACGCGTTCCTGACCGCACCCATCTGGCACTGGGACGTCTTTTATACCCAGCTCATCCAGGACGTGGCCGCTGGCACCTGGACCAACGAGCCGGTGTGGTGGGGCATGAAGGAAGGCATCCTCGACCTGGCGCCCATCGCCGGCTTTGTGCCGGACGACGTCAAGGCCCTGGTCGAGGCCGAGAAGGCTCGCATCTTGAGCGGCGAGTTCGACGTGTTCGAAGGGCCCATCAACGACAACGAGGGCACCGAACGCGTGGCCGCCGGCGAAACCATGTCCGACGAGGAAATGCTGTCCTTCGACTGGCTGGTCGAAGGCGTCATCGGACAGATTCCGCAGTAGGAAGGAAAAAGCAGGCATAAAGGTGGCCCTGATCGTCCCGGCAGCCGCCGAGGAGGATCGGGGCCACCCCATTGCCGGGTAGTCTATATGAGCGCGAACGCAGCCGCTGTCTCGATGCGTGGTATCGTCAAGCGTTTCCCCGGCGTCGTGGCCGTCGACGGCGTCGATCTGACCGTGGAGCCGGGCGAGATCCACGCCCTCTTGGGCGAAAACGGTGCCGGCAAGAGCAGCCTCATGAACGTCCTGGCCGGGCTCTACCGCCCCGATGCAGGCGAAATCTCGGTGCATGGTCGCCCCGCCGACGTCCGCTCGCCCCGCGACGCAACCCGGCTGGGGATCGGCATGGTGCACCAGCACTTTATGCTCGTGCCGACGCTGTCGGTGGCCGAAAACATCATCCTGGGACTGCCCCAACCCCGCTTTCGCCTCAACATGCCTGCCATCGAGGGCGAGGTGCGCGACATCTCGACGCGCTACGGCCTGCACGTGGATCCCAGCACCTGCATCTGGCAGCTCTCCGTCGGCGAGCAGCAGCGGGTCGAGATCTTGAAGATGCTGTACCGCGGAGCCAACATCCTCATCATGGACGAGCCCACGGCCGTCCTGGCGCCCCAGGAGATCGAAGAGCTGTGCCAGAACCTGCGGGCCATGGCCGCCGAGGGCAAGTCGGTCATTCTTATCTCCCACAAGCTGACCGAGGTGTTGGGCATCGCCGACCGCATCACCGTGCTGCGCAAGGGGCGGGTCACCGCCTCGGGCATTCGCCCCGCCGAAACCAGCCGTGCCGGACTGGCGCGCCTCATGGTCGACCGGGCGGTTCTCTTTGCCCTGGAGCGCGAGGCCCAGGAGCCGGGCGAGGAAGTGCTGGTGGTGAAGGACCTGTCGGCCCAGAACGACAAAGGACTGCCCTCTCTGCAGGGCATCTCCTTCCACGTGCGGGCCGGCGAGGTGTTGGGCCTGGCCGGGGTGGCCGGCAACGGGCAGCGGGAGCTGGCCGAGGTCATCACCGGGCTGCGTCCGGCCACGGGCGGCCGGGTTCTGCTGAACGGGCAGAACGTGACCAACTGCTCGCCGCGCCGCAGCCTCAACCTGGGCCTCAGCCACGTCCCCGAAGATCGCGTCCACGTGGGCCTCATCTCCAACATGACCGTCAGCGACAACCTGATCCTGAAGGACTACCGGCGCCCGCCCCTATCGCGCATGGGGTTTCTCATTAAGCAGGCCATCGCCCGCTTTGCCGGCCGCCTCATCGAGGACTACCAGATCGACACACCGGGGCCCGAAACGCAGATGAAGGGACTTTCCGGCGGCAACCTGCAAAAGGCGCTGCTGGCCCGCGAGATCTCGGGAGCGCCCCGGGCCATGATCGCCATGCAGCCCACCCGCGGGCTGGATGTGGGCGCCATCGAAGCGGTACACCGGCTGCTCATGGACCTGCGCAAGTCGGGCGCGGCCATCCTGCTCGTCTCCGAAGAGCTGGACGAGATTACATCCCTCAGCGACCGCATCGCCGTGATCTACGAAGGGCGCATTATGGGCACGATGCCCGCCGAGGACGCTGACCTGGAAAAGATCGGATTGATGATGGCCGGAACCCCCATGCTGGAACCGTCGGCCGGGTAGGTCCGGTGGGCCAAGCGAGGTAGTCGTGTCATGAGGATCGTATTCGAACGCCGGCTGGAGCCATCGCGCAAGGTCGCGATCCTGGTGCCCATCGCCTCCTTCGTGCTGGCTCTCATCGTGGGAGGGGCCCTGCTCCTGGCGGCCGGCGCCAACCCCATCGAGACCTACAAGGCCATGTTCGAGGGTGCCTTCGGCACCGATTATGGCCGCTCGGAGACGCTGGTCAAGGCCATCCCGCTGATGCTCACCGGCCTGGCCGTGTCCATCGCCTTTCGCATGCTCTTCTGGAACATTGGCGCCGAGGGACAGCTGGCCATGGGAGCCCTGGCCACGGCCTGGATCCCTCTCTTTGTCCTGAACGACAGCAGCCTTCCCCCCGGTGTGTTGCTCCTGATCATGGGCGTCGCTGCCTTTGGCGCCGGGGCCATCTGGGGGCTCATCCCGGCGGCCCTCAAGGCCTACCTGCGCGTCAACGAGATCATTACCACGCTGATGCTCAACTATATCGCCATCCTGCTCATGGACTGGCTGTACACCGGCCCGTGGAAGGACAAGGCGGGCTATGGCTTTCCCGGCACCGCCAGCTTCAAGGAGGTGGCCGCCTTGCCGCGGCTGCCGGAATGGATGGGCGCGGGGCGCGTGCACGTGGGCATCGTCATCGCCATTGTCGCCGCGGCCCTCATCTGGCTGATCCTCCTCAAGACCCGGTGGGGCTACGAGATCCGGGTCATCGGCGAGAACCCCCAGGCGGCCCGCTACGCGGGAATCAGCCTGGTGCGCAACATCCTCCTGGTCATGCTCATCAGCGGCGGGCTGGCCGGGCTGGCAGGCTATGGCCAGGTGGCAGGCATTGCCTACCGCCTACAAAAGGGCATCGCCGTGGGCGACGGCTTCACAGCGATCATTATCGCGTGGCTGGCCAAGCTGCACCCGGCGGCCGTCCTCATCGTCGCCGTCCTCATGGCCGGCCTCAGCACCGGCGGAGACCAGATCACCATCACCATGGGCCTGCCCGCGGCCATGTCCCGCGTCCTGCAGGGGGCCATCCTCTTTTTCGTGCTGGGCGGCGAGATCTTTGTCCGGTATCGGCTGCGACTGATCCGCACAGCCGAGGCTCCGCAAGCCTGACCGCCAGGGTCCGGCAACAGGG
This sequence comes from Anaerolineae bacterium, assembly GCA_034428935.1. Lineage (GTDB taxonomy): Bacteria > Chloroflexota > Anaerolineae > JAAYZQ01 > JAAYZQ01 > JAAYZQ01. The sequence continues at coordinate 4,269 of DAOUHB010000254.1, forward strand.
AAGGAACCGATGGCAACACTCCCGTTCCCGACGGAAAAGCGCTCCAAAGATGAGGTGCTGGCCGAGATGCGCACCGCCCGCGATCACGACGTTCGCTGGCGTAACGGGCGGGTCTTTGGCCTCATCTACCACGGCGGCGACGAGATCGAGGAGCTTTTGCAAGAGGCCTACACGCTGTTCTTTGCCGAAAACGGCCTCAACCCTGCGGCCTTTCCCAGCCTGCGCAAATTCGAGACCGAGGTCGTGGCCATGTCCGCCTCGCTCCTGGGAGGTGACGAGCAGGTGGCAGGCACCATGACCTCCGGAGGCACCGAGAGCCTGCTGCTGGCGGTCAAGACGGCGCGCGACTGGGCCCGCGCCCACCGGCCCGAGGTCCAGGCCCCGGAGATGGTGGTGCCCAGCACCGGCCATCCCGCGCTGGACAAGGCAGCCCATTATTTCGGCGTCCAGCTGGTGCACGTACCCGTCGGCGACGACTTCCGGGCCGTGCCCGGCGCCATGCGCGCCGCCATCACCTCCAACACCATCCTGATGGTCGCCTCGGCCCCCTCCTATCCCCACGGCGTGGTCGATCCCATTGCCGAGCTGGCGGCCAGCGCCCGGGAAGAGGGCCTCCTGTTCCACGTGGACGCCTGTGTCGGCGGGTTTACCTTGCCCTTTGCCCGCGCCCTGGGCTATCCCGTGCCCGAATTCGACTTCCGCGTGCCGGGCGTCACCTCCATGTCGGCCGACCTGCACAAGTACGGCTACGCGGCCAAGGGCGCTTCCGTCGTCCTGTACCGCACCCGGGCGCTGCGGCGTTTCCAGTTCTTTATCCAGACCGACTGGCCGGGCGGCATCTATCCTTCGCCGGGCATGTCGGGCACGCGACCCGGCGGTTCCATCGCCGCCGCGTGGGCCATCCTGAACCACCTGGGCTGGGAAGGCTACCTGGAGATCACCGGCCGGGTCCTGGAAGCGACGAAAAGGCTTCAGGAGGGGATCGCAACCATCCCCGGCGTCAAGGTGCTCGGCAACCCAGTCGCCAGCCTGTTCGCCATCGGCTCCGATGGGGTCGACATTTACGAGGTGGCCGACGAGCTGGCCCTGCGAGGCTGGTATTTCGACCGGCAGCACTTTCCGGCCAGCCTGCACGTCACGGTGAGCCCCGTCCACGCCGCCATCGTGGACGAATTCCTGGCCGACCTGGCGGCCTCGGTGGCCGCCGTGCGCAAACCGAGCCTGCGCAAGACGGGCAACAAGCTGATGATCAAAGGGGCCGACGCCATTGTGCGGCTGCTGCCCGAGCGGTGGGTGAGCGCCATCATGAAGCGCGCCTCGGGCCTGGTGGGCGGCAGTGGCGGCGGGTTGCCCGGTCGAATGGCGCCCATGTACGGCATGATCGGCACGCTGCCCAACCGGGGAGACCTGAGGGAACTGGTGACCGACCTCATCGACGGCATGACCAGCTACCAGGCGCCCGAGACGAAAACGCTGCGTGGAGAGCGATGACGATGGACCTGGCTTTGCTGGTATCGATCCTGGCAGTCACAATCACGGCCGGCACCTCGCTGGTCTTTGCCTCCCTTGGCGAGATCTTGACCGAGCGCTCCGGCATCCTGAACCTCGGGCTGGAAGGCATCATGATCATGGGCGCCGTGAGCGCCTTTGCCGCCGCCTTTCATACCGAAAGCCTGCTGGCCGGCGTCGTGACGGGCATCGTCGTCGGCGGGCTCCTGGCCAGCATCCATGCCTTTTTGACCATCAGTCTGCGGGCCGACCAGGTGGTCAGCGGCCTGGCCCTGACCCTCTTTGGCGGGGGTCTCTCCAGCTTCCTGGGGCAGAACCTGGGGCCCGGCGGCAAGCCCCTGGTGGGCGAAGTCGGACCCAAGTTCAGCAAGGTGGCCCTGCCCCTCCTGTCCGAGATTCCCTTCCTGGGCGCCTCGATCTTTCGCCAGGATCCCCTGGTCTATCTCATGTACATCCTCGTGCCCCTCGCGGCCTACTATATCTACAAGACACGCCCCGGCCTGCACCTGCGCGCCGTGGGCGAGAGCCCGGCCACGGCCGACGCCATGGGGGTCAACGTGGCCCGCACGCGCTACCTGTATACCATCGTCGGCGGCATGCTCATGGGCCTGGGAGGCGCTCACCTGTCGCTGGCCTACACGCCCGGCTGGACGGAGAACCTCACGGGCGGGCGTGGCTGGATCGCTATTGCGTTGGTGATCTTTGCCACGTGGGACCCCTGGCGGGCCGTCATCGGCGCAGTGCTCTTTGGCGGCGTGAACGCCATCCAGTTCCGCCTCCAGGCCGCAGGCACGACCATCCCGGCCGCCTTCCTGGGGATGATGCCCTACATTTTCACCATTGTCGTCCTCGTGGCCATCACCTGGTGGGAGGCCTTTCGCAAGCGTGTGGGCGCACCCGCCGCCCTGGGCCTGCCCTACGTGCGCGAAGAGCGCGGCTAGCCGACCGTGAAGTGGACCGGGCGCAAACAATCAACCCCTGTTTGCCAAAACGCCCACTAATCGCTATAATTCGACGGGCTTTTCTTAACCGATAATCGTCCAGAGCGACGACTGAATATGTCAAGGAGGTTCAGGCATCATGGCAAACAAGTGGGTCTATCTTTTTAACGAGGTGGAGGAGGCGGAGAAAAAGGCGGGTAGCTGGGACGGCGTCCGGGCACTTCTGGGTGGCAAGGGCGCGAACCTGGCCGAGATGACGCGCATCGGCGTCCCCGTGCCGCCTGGCTTTACGGTGACAACCGAAGCCTGCAACGCCTACCTGGCCGCCGGCGAACAATTTCCCAAGGGCATGTGGGAGCAGGAGATGGAGGCTCTCAAGGCCACGGAAGAAGCAACCGGCAAGACCTTTGGCGATCCCGCCAATCCCCTGCTGGTTTCGTGCCGCTCTGGAGCCAAGTTCTCCATGCCGGGCATGATGGACACCGTGCTCAACATTGGCCTCAACGACGAGACGGCCCAGGGCATGATCAAGCTAACCGAGAACGAGACCTTTGTGTACAACTCGTACCGGCGGCTGATCCAGATGTTTGGCTCGGTGGTTCTCGACATCCCCGACGAGCCCTTTGAAGAAGCCATCGAGGCCCGCAAGCAGGAAAAGGGCATCAAGGAAGACACGGACCTGGAGGCCGCCGACTGGCAGGCCCTGACGGAGGAGTTCAAGGCCATCGTACGCGAGCACACGGGCAACGACTTTCCCCAGGCGCCCATCGACCAGTTGCGCCTGGCCACCGAAGCGGTCTTCAAGAGCTGGAACGGCAAGCGCGCCATCGACTACCGCCGCGCCGAAGCCATCCCCGACGACCTGGGCACGGCTGTCAACATCGTGACCATGGTCTTTGGCAACATGGGCTGGGATTCGGGAACGGGCGTCGCCTTTACCCGCGACCCCGCCACCGGCGAGAAGACAATGTACGGCGACTACCTGCTCAACGCCCAGGGTGAGGACGTCGTGGCCGGCATTCGCAACACGGAGCCCATCGCCAAGCTTGGAGAGGCGATGCCCGAGGTCTACGAGCAGTTCCTCGCCATCACCGACCGCCTGGAAAAGCATTACCGCGAGATGCAGGACGTCGAGTTCACCATCGAGCGCGGCAAGCTGTGGATGCTCCAGACGCGTAACGGCAAGCGCACCGCCAGGGCCGCCATCAAGATCGCCGTGGACATGGCCAATGAGGGGCTCATTGACAGGGAAGAGGCAGTCAAGCGCGTGCGGCCGGCCGACGTCGATACGCTCCTGCACCCCCACTTCGATCCCGTGGCCAAGGACCAGGCACGCCGCGACGGAACCTGCCTGGCCAGCGGCGTGAACGCCTCGCCGGGCGCAGCCGTGGGCGTGGCCGCCTTTGACGCGGACCTGGCCGAAGAGTGGGGCCTGGAGGGCAAGGCAGTCATCATGGTCCGGCCCGAGACCAAGCCCGACGACGTGCACGGCATGATCGCGGCTAAGGGCATCCTCACCAGCCGTGGAGGCGCCACCAGCCACGCCGCCGTCGTAGCCCGCCAGTTCGGCAAGCCGGCCGTCGTCGGTTGCGAGGCCCTGGAGATCGACCTGGGTTCCCGGCTCCTAACGGTCAATGGCACCGTCATCAAGGAGGGCGACTGGCTGTCCATCGACGGCACCAGCGGTGAAGTCTTCGCCGGGCAGCTCGCAACCGAGGAGCCCAACTTTGAAGAGGAAAAAGAGCTCACCACCTTGCTGGAGTGGGCCGACGAGATCGCTGCCCGGGACAACCAGCGCAGTTGGCCGGAGGACTACAAAGGCTTCCCGACGCGGGGCTTGCAGGTGTGGGCCAACGCCGATTATCCCCAGGACGCCCTCCGGGCGCGGAACTTTGGCGCCAAGGGCATCGGCCTGTGCCGCACCGAGCACATGTTCTTCCAGGAAGAGCGCCTGCCCATCGTCCAGGCCATGATCCTGGCCAACTCGCCCGAAGAGCGCGTGGAGCAGCTCGACAAGCTGCTGCCCTTCCAGCGCGCCGATTTTGAGGGCATCTTTGAGGCCATGGACGGGCTGCCGGTCATCATCCGGCTCATCGACCCGCCCCTCCACGAGTTCCTGCCCAGCAAGGACGATCTGCTGGTCGAGGTGACCGAGATGCGGGTCAAGGCCAAGCGCCTGGAAAAGAAGGACAAGAAGAAAAAGCTGGCCAAGCTCCAAAAAAAGCTGGAGGAGAAGAAAAAGCTCCTGGACGCCGTGGAGGACCTGGAAGAAGCGAACCCCATGATGGGCCTGCGCGGCATCCGCCTGGGCATTACCATGCCCGAAATTACCCAGATGCAGGTGCGCGCCATCTTTGAGGCGGCCTGCAACAAGGCTGCCGAGGGCATCCATGTCCATCCCGAGATCATGATCCCGCTCACGGGCCACCACAACGAGCTAAAGGTCGCCAACGAGCTGTTGGTGCCCGTCGCCGAGGCCGTGATGGAAGAAAAGAACAGCCGTATCGACTACAAGTTCGGCACCATGGTCGAGATCCCGAGGGCGGCCGTCACCGCCAGCCAGGTGGCCGAATACGCCCAGTTCTTTAGCTTCGGGACCAACGACCTGACGCAGATGACCTTTGGCTATAGCCGCGACGACGCCGAGCGGAACTTCTTGCTGCATTACGTCGAACACGGGATCCTGCCCAAGAACCCCTTCCAGACCCTCGACCGCCAGGGTGTGGGCGAGCTGGTCAAGATGGGTACCAAGCGGGGGCGCGATACCCGGCCTGACCTGGAAGTCGGCATCTGCGGCGAGCACGGCGGCGATCCGAGCTCCATCGAGTTCTGCCACATGGCCGGGCTCAACTACGTGAGCTGCTCTCCCTTCCGCGTGCCCGTTGCCCGCCTGGCGGCCGCCCACGCGGCGCTGGGGTTCCAGTACGAGGGCGACTAGCGCCTGTCGGTACAGCGCTCTGACCGCGCAATGAAATCAAGGCCGGGCTTTCGAGCCCGGCCTTTTTTTCTGGGTGTCCGGTCTCCCTTTTCGTTGATTTTCGCCGAGGAGTGTGCTATACTGCTCCCAACGCCAGCACCGCCGCTGTACCCCGGGTTAGCACGGAAAGGAGCAAGCCATGAAACGAGTGAAGGATATTCTGCGCATCAAGGGCGACCAGGTATGGTCGGTATCGCCCGACGCGACAGTACGCGATGCCCTGCAAGAGATGGCCGACAAGAACATCGGCGCCGTCCTGGTGATGGATCGCGGCCGCCTGGCCGGGATCTTTTCAGAACGGGACCATGCCCGGAAGCTGGATCTCAAGGGCCGGCGGGCCGACGAAACCCGCGTAAATGAGGTCATGACCCAGCAGGTGGTGGGCGTGCGCCCCGACGACTCGGTGGACGAGTGCATGGCCCTCATGACCGAACGGCGCATCCGGCACCTGCCCGTGGTTGACGGTGGCGAGGTCGCCGGGATCGTCTCCATCGGCGACGTGGTCAAGTCCATCATCTCCGAGCAGCAGTTCCTCATCGAGCAGCTCGAGCTATATATCACCGGCACGCCGCAGCGGCGGTAGACCTGGGCCGGGCCGGTCGCTCCTAATCCGGAGTGCCGGCCCGGTGGCCAAGTTGCCTTTGCACTTCGGCCACCAACTGCTCGGCCGTGATGGGCTTCTGGAGGAATCGGCGCACGCCCAGGCTGAGCATCTGCGCCCGCTCTGTCTCGTCGCTGACCGGGTTGGCCGACAGGAGGACGACGGGGATGTCGCGCGTCTCGGCCTGCTCCCGCAGGCGGCGGAGGGTCGTGCGCCCATCCATGCGCGGCATCTTCAGGTCCAGAAGGATCAGGTCCGGCCGGTCCTGCCGCACGGCCTCCAGGGCCTGAATGCCGTCGTAGGCCTCGGCCACCTCGTAGCCCGAGTGGGTCAAGAAGTGCTTGAGCCAACCGACGATGTCAATCTCGTCGTCCACGACCAGGATCTTGTTTCGCGTGCCGTCATTGCCCAGATCCAACACGCGGCGCACGCAGTTGAGCAGTTCCCCTTCGTCCAGAGGTTTGACCAGGTAGTCGGCCGCTCCCAGCGCCAGTCCCTTCTCGCCCTTGGGAACCACCGAGACGATCACCACGGGAATGTGGGCGGTAACGTCGTCCGCCTTCAGGTCTTTCAGCACCGCCAGGCCATCCACATCCATCAGCAGGTCGAGGGTGATGAGCTCGGGCCGGAGCTGGCGGGCGACGTCGACCACCCGGCTGCCCTGGTTAACCACGACCACGCGAAAGCCGGCGCGCTCCAACTGGAGCTGGAACAGGCCGGTCACGTCCTGATTGTCGTCGGCCACCAGGATCCAGGGGCCGGCAGGGATGGGGGAAGGGAGAGCCTTTGGTGCGTCCGGTGCGGAGAGCGGGGCTGCCTCCACCCCCTCGGGTCTCACCAGGCCCTCGGGGAGCGGCAGCGTGAAGCTAAAGGTGCTGCCCTTGCCCAGCTCACTTGCGACCCGGATCTCGCCGCCGTGCAGCTCGACCAACGACTTGGTGATGTTCAGCCCCAGGCCGGTGCCCGTCTGCTGGCGTACCAGGTCGTCCTCGGCGCGGAAAAAGCGGGTGAACAGCAGGGCCTGATCCTGGGCAGAGATGCCCACTCCCGTGTCGATGACGTCGATGCGCAGGAAGCTGTCCTCTACCCGGGCGCGCACCATGGCGCCACCCTCCCGGGTGTACTTGTAGGCGTTGCTCAGAAGGTTGGTCAGGATCTGCATGATGCGACCCGGGTCGCCAAAGATCTCGGGTAGATCGTCTGGCACGTCGGTGGTGAGGGTCATGCCCCGATCCGCGAACTCTTTTTGAAGCGTCGTGGACACCTGATCGACGAGCTGTGGGATGGAGACAACCTTCACCTCCAGCTCGACCTTGCCCGACTCGATGCGCGACAGGTCCAGCAGGTCGCTCACGAGGATGTGCAACCGCTCGGTGTTGGCCCTGGCAATCTCCAGGAAGCTGGCCTGCTGCTTGCTTACCGGACCCGCGGCGCCCATGAGGATCAGCTCCAGGTAGCCCTTGATGGCCGTCAGAGGTGTGCGTAGCTCGTGGGAGACGATGGACACAAAGTCGCTCTTCATGCGGGCGACTTCGGCCTCGCGGGTAAAGTCGCGAAAGACGGCGACGGTGCCGGTCACGGCGCCGCGCATGTCATGCACAGGCGCAAAGCTGACAGAAAGGGTTTTGTCAGCCCACTCGAACTTGACACTGGAGCGGTAAGAGTCGGTCTCCCGGAGCAGGCCATCAACCATCTGCTGGTCCGCGGGCGCCACGTCGCCGGCCATAAGTTCTGCGATGTCCCGCCCCAGAAAGTCGCCGGCGTCCTTCCCCAGGAGATGGCCGATGGCCGGGTTGGCGACGACCGCCTTGCCGTCGTTGCCAAAGACGATGACTCCATCGGCAATGCCCTCCAGGATGGCCTGGTTCTTGTTGGCCTCGGCATGCTCGCGGGCCAGGGCCTCTGTCAGGTCGCGGGTGCGCTCGTCCACCCGTTGGTCCAGCTCGCGGTTGATGGCCCGCACGTCCTCCAGGGCGCGCTCCAGGCTGCGGGCCGACAGCCAGGAGAGAAGGGCCAGAGCGTAAAAGCCCACGAGGGCGACGAGGTTGGGAACAAGCCCGGTGTAGAGAGCGATGGACACCAGGATGACGGTAATAATCCCGGCGGCGAAAAAGCTGGCGTAGGAGCGCAGGATGACACTGGCCGTCAGGATCGGGATGGCAAACAGGAAGAGGGTGCGGCCGTCGACGACCTCTTTCGGATCCGACTCGGTGAAAGAGATGATGGCGATCAGCACGAGGAGAAACAGGGTGCTGGCCAGCCAGCTCAACCCGCGGCGGTTGATGACATAGATCACGGCAAAGCTCAACAGGCCGGCGCCGCTGCCCACGAGAACCGTGGAGTTTGTCTCCCAGGTTTGCACGTCGGCGATGCTAACCAGGATGGTAACCAGGAGGGTCAGAAACGTGAGGACGGACAGGCTCAAGAGGAGAAGGTTTAGCAGTCGCGAGCGCCTGCGCTCGTCGGGATCCTCCGACGGAATGTCGACGAGATAACTCAAAAACCTGACCAATCCCTCAACCATAGCTCACTCCTGTGCTGCCAATGTCAGGGCACTGAGCACGGCCGAGCGCACCACCAGCTCCGGACAGTATAGGCACTTCCCGATCCAGATCGGCATGTACGGTGGCTCGCCGTGTTCGGCCAGCCAGTCCGCTCCACGACGGATGGCATGCCGCGGGATGTCGTGCCCGTGGCGCCTGGCCAGCACCAGTGCCTGAAGACAATAGGCTGTCTCCTCGGCGGTAGGCGCATAGTAACCCCAGCCTCCCGCCTGACCTTGCGTCGTAAGGATCCAGAAAATGGCATCCTCTATCAGATCGTCATCGTAGCCCGCAGCGGCTACTATGGCATGGGCAGTAGGATAATACGGCGAGGCGTGCCATTTGTCAAGCCAGAACATGCGCACCGTCTGGGTGCGCCGCAAGAAGCGCCTGACCTTTTCCACCGACGGGTGATCCACGGTCAGGCCTGCCTGGCGCAGCGCGCCCAGGACGTGGACGTTGGCGCTCAACGACGGGTTGGCCTCCAACAGGAAACAGCGAAAGTATTCCTCGACCTCGTAGCAGAGGATGGCGTCCAGGTCGAGGGGCCGCCCGAAGCGGGCGAACAGCTCAAAAACCAGACTGGTGTCGTCGCTGTCCCTCGGGGTATACCCCGATGCCTGGGGAATCCCCTCCCCGGGTTTCCAGAAACCTTGCAAGAAGTCCAGGTATTCATGACATCGGGCGCGGGCCTCGTCGTCCAGCAGATCGGCCAGCAACAGATTCCACATCACCCACGACAGCTCAAAGACGTCGGAGGGGGCCACCGTCGGCACTGCCCCCTCCACGCTGATGTCATAAAGATATTGCAAGGCGGCGGGATCCAACGGGCGAACGTAGCGCACGAAATGGGCCGTGGCCGATGGGCTGTGGCCCACCGAGTGGTTGGCCTCCTGGAGGTTGTCCACGTCCAACAGGTTCAGGCCGTCGGAGCCTACCATCTCGGCCGAAAAGGCGACGGTCACGTGGCGGTTGATCAGCCCATCGGGCAGTGCGGCCAGCTTGGCTGCGCGATACTGGACCAGGTGCTCGAGTCCAGCCTTGGCTCGCTGCCCGATAAAGCCCACATTCTCGGCCTCACCCAGCAAGGCGGGCACGATCATCTCGAAGCCGATGGTCTCACCCGTAGCATCGCTGCCCAGCCCGGCGACGGCCCTCTCCAGGAACGGCTGCGCCCGCAGGCAGCGGAGATGATCGCTGCTCGTGCCTTGCCGCGCGAGCACGGTCATGGCCGCGAGCGTGCATACAAGGCGATCGTGGTAGTAGAGTGGCACCTGTGCGCCCCAGCTTCCGTCGGGCAACTGCGACGCGCGCAGCCAGTCCAGGGCGCGCTCACCGAGGGGCTCACCCAGCTCGGCCAGGCGCGCCAGCCACGACGTATCGTAGGGCGTCACCGACATTTTGCTCTTGTTGGCGCCGATTGTCTTCAGAAGGGAATGCACGCTTGTACCTTGATTCATGTTTCTCGTTCAACCTGGTTTATTGGATTGGGCCTTGAGCGCGGCCGGGCGCAATTAACATCGTCGGGGTGTACCAGTTGAGGGAGAGGGACCCATAGACCAGGGCCATTCTGTCTCCTGCCGATGCCCTGGGTCCTCTCGTGATGGGTCTCGTAATAGCACTTCATCCACTGCCACTCGTCGGTCCCCAGTCCAGCATAGTCGATCTCTCCGCCACGGCGGTTGTAAAGGTGATCGAACATCATCTCTCGCAACTGGCGGGCCGTCAGGTAGGGGGAAGGGCTGACGGTAAAGTACAGGTCCTCGTTGCCAGTTGACACGAGGGGCATGTCAAAGACGCAGAACTTGTCAAAGCCGATGAACAGGCTCACCGGGTCCACCCATTCCCCGTAGTACATCTCCACGAGAGCCCTCTTGTCGGGTGCGGTTCCGTGTTGTGCATGGTATTGAATGCCCAGCCGCGCCACGGTTTCGACAGCATCATGGGCACAGACACCGTAGAACAACCGATATCGGCCGTGATCCGCCGTGCGGGCGGTGGCCTCGTCGAACAGGTCCGACAGGTAGGCGTAGGGCGTCGCCCGAAAGTACACCCGGTGGTCGCCGTAGAACCGGACCCGGACCTGGAAATCGTCGTAGAAGCGGAGAAAGGCCGGGTGCGTGGCCAGGCGCTCCAGGCCGTCGGCCGCCAGCCGCATGTACCCGTCCCCACGATCGTCGATGAGGTCCGGGCCAAAGACGGGCGTCAGGAGAGTATCGAGGCCGTGCTCAAATAGGAGCCGGTACAGCTCGATGTGGCGCTGGCCGGTAATCTCCAGGTAGGTGGCCACCGGATCTTTTGCGCCCGCGAGGGCGGCGCTGTGCTCCAGCATGAACCAGCGCCGCGTGCCGTTGATGGGAAAGACGCACACCCTGGGGCCGGCGGCACGGGCGAGCCGGGCCACCTGCTCCACGGGCAGCGCCTGGAAGGCTTCCAATGTGACGTTCATGATCCCAGGCTCCTGGCGGCGGGCACGGCCACTTTGCCGGCCCTCAAACGGAAGAGGAGCAGTCCGTAGAAGAACAGGATGACCACCATGTTGATGGGGAAATAGATGGCAGGATCGCTCAGGACGTAACCGCTGTCCGTCATGATGTCACGCCCGAAGACGGCGACCGACAGCAGCCGCACCAGGTCCTGGAAGGCATAGCACAGAAAGAAAACCCAGATGAGGGGCCTCACCTGCGGCCGCCGCTCCGTGGCCAGGAGGTAGGTGAACATGGCGATGCCCAGCGACAGCTCCCACACCATGTCCAGCCAGATAAAGGCCGCCAGGTAGAGGGCAAAGGCCAGCTCAAGGGCCAGGCGCGGCACCTCTCTGCCGGGTCGACCGACGGGTTTGAGCATATGTCGCAGCCCCAAGACGGCCAGGGGCACCAGCAACACCGTCTTGATCCCCAGGGCCAGGCGCAGCGTCATGGGCGAGAGCCCGGCCAGATAGGTGACGGTCTGGCTGATGGAGTGGTTGTAGCCCAGGAACGGCGCCTCGGGTCCCCGCCAGGGAAAGTTCTGGCGCATGTTCCACAGGAACGAGTAATAGTCGGCGTGCTGCTGCAAGCCATAAGCCGGGCCCACGGCCAGGCAGGTCAGGGCCACCACGCCGGCATAGGCGACGACGGCCAGCCCCACCAGGCGGGCGAAAAAGCGCGTCCGGCCCAGGAGCAGGGGCAGCGCGGCGGCAAAGGCCCATTGGGGTTTCATCTGCAGGATGATCGTCAGCCACAGAAGCGACCAGCCCAGGCGCTCGTGCAAAATGGCATCGATGAGCTGCGTGGCCAGCAGGGCCATGATGATATAGGTGTTCAGGAAGACCAGGTCACTCCAGAACCCGGAAAAGACGAGCCACACCGGAAGGGCATAGACCAGGGCCTGGCAGCCCTCTTCCATCCCCAGCCGCCGGAAGATGCGGTCCCAGGAGAAAAAGAGGGCCACGTAGGCGGCCAGGTGCAAGACCGTGTGGGTCAACACCAGGGCCAGGGGCGACAGGAGCAAAAAGATCGAGAACACCAGGGCGAACGACGGCGTGTATTGGTAGAACTCGACCAGATCCAGCGCCCCCCTCAGGTACAGGTCCTCCCGGGCCTGGATGTGGCGGGCGGCATTCCAGTAGTCCTGAAGGTCAGGCGGGAAAAAGACGTCCTGGCCGAACTGCCCGCCCGTGAGCACGCCCGTGGTCAGCAGTACCTGCGCCGTCAGTCGCAGGAGCACAAAGGCCACGGCCAACAGCAGGGCCACGCGAAAGCCCTTGCGCTGGCGCCAGGCATCGGCCAGGCGGCTGGCGAAACCTTCCCCGACCATGTTCCTTATCTCCCCTCGCGCCCGGCCGCCAGCTCGCCGTCGCCCGCCGTGGCGGGGATCCACCCCGTCCGGATGCGAATCTCCTTGTACACGCCCATGACCAGGGTGAACCAGGCCACCACCGCCAGGAATTGGATCAGCAGCGAGGCATCTCGCAGGTAGCGAATGAGCAGCAGCGAGACCGAGCAAGAAGCTCCCAGCCACAGGCTCCGGACAAAGCCAAAGCGCTCCCGAGCCGCCGCTTCCTGGGCCAGCGCCAGGGCCACGGCTACGACGAGGCCGGCGAGCAGGTCGGTCCACCAACTGCTCCACCCTGCCGACAGGTAAAAGGCGCCGGCAATCATGAGTGCCGAAAAAGCTACGACGTTGCCCACCATGGCCCGCGGGGTCTCCTTGTGACCGGGAAAGATCAGGGGCTCGGTGATGGCAATGACCACCGCCGCCAGGGCCGAGCCCAGGACCATGCAGCCCAGCGCCGCCGGCCACTGCCCCCGTTCCCAGAAATGGAAGGCGACCAGGAACCCCGCGATGAGAGGCACATTCTGGGCCAGCTCCCACAACATTCGCTTGACAGCGAGCATCGAGTCCCTCCCTTTCTGCTTTGAATCCATCACCAGTTCGACCCGTTCTACCGCCGGCGACGCCTATTCGCTGCGCAAGACGTGCACGATGGAGCAGCCTGCCGCCCACCGCCCGGGCAGCAGGCTGCCCGCCATGCTCACCAGGCCGATGAGCGGCACCAACAGGCCAAGGTAAACGGCGTTGAGAGTGACGTCTACCCGGCCAAAACCGTAGGAGGCCGTCAGCGTGTCCATGAGGCTTGTGGTGAGCAGCAGGCCCACCGGGATGCCCAGGATGGCCGACGCGAGCCCCAGGACGCCGGCACTGGTGCCGACCATGGCGACCACCTGCCCTGGCGTCATGCCTACGGTCTTGTAGATGCCCACGTCGCGCACCTTTTCGCGCACCGCCAGCAGCGAGCTGTTAAAGACGTTGATCAGGGCGATGCCGATGAGCACCGCCGACAGGACATAGATGGCCAGTTGCAGGTAGCGCACGTCGTCGGGGATCCGTTCCTCGACGAGGGCCACGTTGAGATCGGCGTTGGGGCCCGACTCCAGCCTCTCCTCCAGGAGGAACGGATCGGCGCCGGGCCGGAGTTTCAGGTAATAGGCCCGGGGCTCGGCGGCGGGCGCCAGGCGCCGCAGCGGCTCCAGGTTCACGGTCAACATGCGGCCCACGTTGGCCGGCTCAGGATACTGGCCGACGATCTGCCACGTAACCGGGCGGCTTTCCTTGCCCTCCAGGGTGGCTGTCACCCGGTCTCCCACCTGCAGGCCGAGCCAATCGAGCAGCCCTCGCCCGGCGATGGCCTCCATGGTATTGGGCCGCAACAATCTGCCCTCTTCGACCTTGACCGGGAACGGCGCCAGGTCCCCCTGGATGGCCCGCACCTGGAAAGAGGCGCCCTCGGGGGTGGTTGCCTCCAGGCGCTCCTCGGAGTAAAAGGCCTCGACCCCCGGCGCCATCCTCAGCTCGTGCCGCGTCCGGGCATCGCCGAACCGCTCGCGGGTCACGACGGCGTCGTAAGCGACGCCCAGGAGGGATGGATCCTCCCGGTAACGATTCACCGTCTCGTTGATGGTCAGCCCGAATACGATGCCCACGACGCCCAGCGATAGATTGACGCCGGTGAGCAGCGTCCGGATGGGTCGGGCATACAGATCGCCGAGAGCCAGCAGCGAGACCGGCGGCAGGCCCAGGCGCGTGGCCCAGCGGAGGAGCAGCGGCGCTCGCTTGCGAGGCGCCTCGGCACCGACGGCGATGGCGCGGATGATGTTGGCCTGGGCCGCCCGCCAGGCCGCGCCCGCCGCGGCAAGCAGTGCAGTGGCCGAAACGATGCCCTGCACGGCGAGGATGAGCCCGGGTTCGACGGCGGGGCGGTAGCCGGCGCCCAGGGAAGCGGGCATGTTTCGCAGGGCCAGGGGCGACAGAACCGTGCCCACCGCCACCCCGACCGGCCCGCCCACCAGGCTCAGGACCAGGTATTGTCCCAGGTAGAGCCACAGGACCTGACCCGGGGTAAAGCCCACAGCCTTCAGGACGCCCACCTGCCGGAACTGGGAGAGGACGATGGAGCCGACGCTGCTGGCGATCACCAGCACGGTTGCCAGGCTGGCAAAGAGGCCAAAGGCACCCAGAAAGACCAGGTTCATCCGCACGCCAAAGAGCGCCGACTCGCGCATGCGGCGCCAGTCGGCGTGGGTCTCCAGTCCCTGCCCGTGGAGAACCTCGTCGACGGCGGCCAGCGCCTCGTCCACGGCGTTGGGGTCGGCCAGGCGCAGGCCAAGGGCCCAGCTCCAGGTCGTCTCGTCGGGATACAGATCCCGCAGGGCATCCTCCGTCACGTACAAATAGGGCACCTGTTCGCTGGCATACCAGTCCCACATCGGATCGTAGGCCAGGCCGGCCACCGGCAGGTCCACCTCACCGCCCCCGGCACGGGCCACCTGCACCAGATCGCCGGCGGCCAGCCCGTGGGTGTCCTTCCACACGGTGTTGGCCACGACCTCCGCCTGGCGCCGCGCCAGGTCTCGGCCTTCCAGCAGCAGCAGGCGATTGACGGCCGGCGCCTCGCCGGGGAGGGCCCCCAGCGTCACCCAGGTGCGCTCGCCTGCAATTTCGGCCCGGCCGACCACGCTGTAGCGCAGGCCGGTGCTGGCCTCTGTCTCGGGCAGGTGCTCGATCCGGTCCACGTCTCGCCGCGTTACCTTTCCTCGCTCAAAATAAAGCCACAGGTGCGCCGAATTCAGCTCCTCAAAGGCCCGGTCGTAGGGACCGCTGATATTGGCCAGGGTGGCCAGTGCCAGCGTCAGCAGGGTGCTGGACGTGACGATGGTCACCAGGATCAGCGCCGAGATCAGCGGCCGGGTGAGCAGGTCGGCCTTGACCTTGACGAGGACGGCGCCCATCGCTCCCCACCTCCTAGCGCAGCGCCGCCAGGCAGCGCGCCACGGACATGGGGTCGCCCCCCGAAATCCGCTCCACCAGGCGGCCGTCGTGCAGGAAGAGCACCTCCTGCGCCCTGGCCGCCGCCACCGGATCGTGGGTCACCATCAAGATCGTCTGTCCCCTCTCATGGCACTCGCTCAAAATGTCCAGCACCCCCTGGCCGCTGGCGCTGTCCAGGTTGCCCGTGGGCTCGTCCGCCAGGAGCAGCGTCGGGTCGTTGATGAGCGCCCGCGCGATGGCCACCCGCTGCTGCTGGCCGCCCGACAGCTCCCAGGGATGCTTGCCAGCCTGGTCCTCGATTCCCAGGCTGGCCAGCAGCGCCGCCGAGCGCTGCCGGATCGATTTTCTGTCCACGTTCCGGGCCAACAGGGCGGGCAGCTCCACGTTGGCCTGCACCGTCAGGTTCTCCACCAGGTTAAAGAACTGGAAGACAAAGCCGACGTGGGCTCTGCGGAACCTGGCCAACGCCGTCTCGTTCATGTCGTTTAGCAGGTGCCCGTTGACGTGCACGCTGCCCGCGCTGGGCCGGTCCAGCCCGCCCACCAGGTGCAGCAGCGTCGATTTGCCGCTGCCCGAGTGGCCCATAACGCTCAAGAATTCCCCGGCGCTGATCTCCAGGGAAACACCGCGCAGGGCCTGAAAAAGCACGGCGCCGGCCTGGTACGTCTTGGTCAGTTCCGAAAGCCGAACCAGGAGACTCATAGCGCATAGTAGGTCCGGGAAAAGGCCAGCCGGAAGCCGTGTCCCATCAGCACTTCCGCCAGGCGCGGATAGAGAGTCTGGCCAAGCAGCAGCTCCTTGCCTTGCTGCGCCGCCTCCTGGGCCGCATGGATGAACACCGACGTGGCGACGCGCCGGCCGCGGTAGGCGGGCAGGACGCCGGCGGCTCCCAGGCAGGCGATTTCGCCGTGGGAGTGCCACAGGCAGACCCCGGCCGGGCGGCCTTCCACGAGGGCCAGGTAGTGGCGCATGGAGGGCTGGCGCAGCGAGCGCCGGAGCAGCAGGGCCGCCAAGGGTGCCAGGGAACCGGGCAGGCCAAAGGAGGCGAGATAGACCCGGGCGAAACCCAGGGCGTCGTTTTCTCCGACTCGAATGCACGCCACGGCGTCCGACGCCAGTGGCGGGGGCTGCCAATTCGGTAGGTCAAGGGTAAGCCACGCCTCGGGAGACTCTTGCCGGCGAAAGCCCCGGCGAAGGAGCAGGTCCGGCAGGTCGTCGGGGGTGCAGGCCGGCGACAGGCAGACGTTGACGGGCAGCAAGCGCCTCCGGAAGTAGCGTACGATCTCGTCCACGAGGGGCCCGGCCCTCTCCGGGCTGGTCCGCAGCAGGCAGGCGTGGTTCATATCGGCCATCGGGAACAGGCGCGAGCGGATGAGAGTCACGTCGTCGCGCACCAGCAGGCCCGAGCCGGGGGTGGCCGCCACCAGGCTGCGCATGGAAGCATAGTTGGCCCGCTCCAGGGCCTGCACGTCTCGTGCCTCCATGGCGGTCACACCTGCCCCTTCCCGGCTGACCGGCCCCTGCCCAGGGGATACCGCAAGAAGATCAAGAAACCGGCGAGCATGAAGGCCCCTCCCAGGGCGCCCACCAGGCGCACGCCCAGGGGACCCTGGGGCTCCAGGTGGCTGCGCCCCAGCAAAAGGAGGAGGGGCAGCAGGGCTGCCATTACTCCGTTGACCACCTGGTCCAGCAGCCCCCAGGTGGCGTAATAGATGCCCTCGCGGCGCTGCCCTGTAAGCTCTTCGTCGTGGTCCACGATCTCGGCGCCCAGGGCCCGGGGCAGGACGACGACGCCCGACAGGGCAGCGGCCTGGAGCGTGACCCACAGCATGCCCTGAGCCTTGAGGCTCAGGGGCAGCCAGTCGCCGATGAGCATCAGGCCGGGCAACACCAGGGCGGAGGTCAGCAGCGAGCCGGCAAACACTCGCCACTTGCCCCAGCGCTGGGCCAACCAGTTGATCAAGGGATAGCACAGGAGCGAAGCCAGGACGGCGGGCAGATAGAACATCAGCGTGTCCGATTCCTGCAAGAGGCAGATCTCGGTGACGATGTAGGGCACCGAGGCCTGCACCAACCCCATGATGCCCCAGAAGCAAAATCCGGTGGCCGTCATGAACAGGAAAGCGCGGTTGCGCATCATGGATGCCAGGTTCTGCCGAAAATTCAGGCGCACGGCGGGGCGTGCCTGGTGCTCGGGCCGCTCGCGGAGCACCAGCAAGGGCAGGTAGAAGGCGGGCAAGAGGACCACGGCATAAATGAGGGCCGTGTGGGCAAAGCCAAAGCGCTCGATGAGGGGCCCGGCGCCCGCGGCCAGCATCATGCCCAGGACGGTCATGACGGCCGCCCAGGTCGACACCCGCACACGGTGGGCGTCCGTCACCGCGATCTCGGGCAGGAGCGCCATGGTAGGCACCTGGTTCAGGATGTAGGCCAGGTTGTACACTGCCAGCACTGCGACGAGGTATACCAGGTTCCACGGCGACGTACCACGGAAAGGCGGCGTCCAGAGCAGCACGAAAAAGACGAGCATGGGCAGGGCCGAGCCCAGGATGTACGGCAGGCGGCGGCCCAAGCGGGTGCGGGTCCTGTCCGACAGGTAGCCGATGGTGGGCGTGATGGCCGCACTCAGCACGCGCAGGGCCAGCATGGCCCCTCCGTAGAGGGCCGCCGGCACCAGTGCGCTGCCCTCTCCTTCGGGTGGCAGGTAGAAGTAGAGCAGCCAGGCGCTCATCACCCCCCAGATCGCCGTGCTCCCCAGGGACAGCAGCCCGTAGAGAAGGTCGATCTGGGCACCGGGTAGCGCGGGTCTCGAGTCGGTGGCGACTGTCCGCGTCATCGACCGCTAGTGCATAGTTGAGGACGTGGGTCTTTGTTGCCCCAACCAGAGGCTCAGGTCGGCCTCGCTGATGCGCCAGCCACGGCCAACTTTGTAGGCCGGCAAATCACCTTCTTTGATCCAGCGCCGGACCGTGTAGACAGAAACCCGCAGCAGATGCGATACTTCTTGCGGGGTCAAAAAAGATTGCGGCTCCGAGGACGTCGTCGTCAGCATTCTGGGCCCTCCATCGGTGTATCGACGCGGCAGTTCCGAGCGGTCACAGTATAGCATAAAGTAATAAAGGCGCCTATAGGACATTGGTCCTATGGAGAGGAACTCGATTATTGCATGGAGAGCATAGATCGGGCTTGGCGAGGCCGTGGATGGGATGCCGGGCGGTGGCGTCCGGGGGACGGGACGGCCGGCGAGGTGGGGCGCGCTTTTGCACCCGGCGGTGTCGGGCCGGGTGCAAAAGCGCGGGCAGAAAGCGCACTACTGGGCGCGCCGTCAGGCGCGGCGCGGCTGTTTCAGGGCTTCGAACTCGTACCCCAACTGGCGCTGGCGGGCCTCGGCGGCCTGCTGCCCCTGCTCCACGACGTACTCGATGCGCTCCTTGATCAGGTCGCGCGTCGCCTCACCGCTGCGCGGCACCAAGAAGATCGTCACCAACCCGGCCACGGCGGCCCCGGTAACGAACCCGGCCAACAGCCACAACAGACCCTTCATCGTCTTCCTCCATCAGTCTCAAGATCGGCCAAAGGGGAGGGCATCAGGAGTCCTGGGCCTCCCGGATCACTTCCCGCACCCTCCTGGAGAGGGCGCCAAAGAACTCGGTGTACATGACCTCCAGCGTTCGAGGCCGCGGCAGGTCGACCTTGACCTCGGCCCGGATCTGGCCAGGCCGGGACGACATGACGAGCACCCGATCGGCCAGGAAGATGGCCTCCTGCAAATCGTGGGTGACCATCACGGCCGTCACCTGCCGCGCCCGCCAGATGCGCAACAACTCCAGGTTCATCTGCTCCCGGCTCAGGGCATCCAGGGCGCCAAAGGGCTCGTCGAGGAGCAACAGCTCCGGCTCGGCGACCAGGGCGCGGGCAATAGCTACGCGCTGGGCCATCCCTCCGGACAGCTCCCGGGGATACAGATCGGCAAACCCGTCCAGGCCAACGAGGGCCAGCACGTTCTCCGCCCGGCTCACGGCCTCGGCCCTGGCCGTGCCGCCCACCTCCAGCGGCAGCAGCACGTTGCGCAAGACGGTGCGCCAGGGCAAAAGGTTCACGTTCTGAAAGACATAGGCCACCTGCCGCTGCGGCGACGTCAGGGGCCGGCCATCGAGATATACTGCTCCGGCGGTCGGCACCAGCAGGCCGCCCAGGATGCGCAGCAGGGTGCTCTTGCCACAGCCAGAAGGCCCGACGATGGCCACGAACTCGCCCCCCCGCACCTGGAGCGATACGTCCTCCAGGGCAGCCAGGTCTCCCTGGCCGCTGCGGTAGACCTGGCCCAGGCCCCGCGCTTCGAGCACCGGCTCGCCGTTGTGGTTCCGCACCTAGGGCATCTCCACCCGGTCGACAAACTCGTTGCTGTACATCTCCTGGACGTCCGATCCCGGCTCGATGAGGCCCATGCGCTCCATCACCTCCTGCGAGGCCGTCCAGTCCTCCGACCGAGAGCGGCCCAGCTCCCCGCTGCCTGCCCTCCAGAACTCGATGCACTCGTCCAGGATGGCCCGGTTCACCTCCTCGGTGGCCTGATCGCCGGCCAGCTCGGGCACATAGTCCCGGGAGATGTCAAAGGCCTCGTCGGGATTCTCCAGAGTAAAGGCCAGGCCACGGAGGGCTGCTCGCACCATGCCCTCCACCAACTCGGGCCGCTCGGCGGCCGTTTCGTCGTTGGTGATCAAGCCGTTGGACACCAGGTTGATATAGTCCGCCACGTAGATGATGTCGAGCTCCTCTCCGCTGACCTCCAACTGCACCGGCTCGTTCATGGCATAGCAGATGGCCGCGTCCACCTGTCCCTCGGTCAGGGCCGCCGCCTGGGTGTAGCCGATGGACACCAGCTCCACGTCCTGCTCGCTCAAGCCGGTGGCCTCCTGCAGGGCGCGCCAACCGATGTAACTGGCTCCAAAGGTGACCGGCGTGCCCACCAGGCGGCCCTCCAGGTCCTCCGGCGTCTGGATGCCCGTCTCGTCCAGGGAAACCACGCAGACCGGAAAGCGGCGGTACCAGTTGAGGACATAGAGCACCGGCAGGCCCTGGCTGCGTGCCAGGATCACTTGGTCGCCGCTGCCGATTACAAAGCTCAGTTCGCCGGTGCCCACCAGTTTGAGCAGATCGGTCTCCCAGCCATAGTCGAACTGGATCTGGATGCCCTCCTCGGCAAAGTAACCCTTTTCCACGGCGACGTAAAAGGGCGCGAACTGAATGTTGGGAATAAAGCCCATGGCCAGCCTGACCGTCTCTGTTTCCCCGGCGGGCGCCCTCCCGCAGGCGGCGAGGACGAGACTGACCAGCCACAGGGTCACGACGCTCCACATTGTGCGTTTTGTTTTCATGTTATCCTCCAAGTCCGGGTGCTCCCCATTCGACCCAAAGCTGGGTCGCCAACATAACGGCCGACAAAACGATAACAACCGGCCAGGCCCAGCGACGATCTGACAGGCCGGCCAGGCTCACGGGCCAGATGAGATGCCAGGGTTGGCTGCGCGCCGCGCCCAGCACAAAGGCCAGAAGGAGGGTGACAAACCCCACGTTGCACACATCCTGGTACGATCGCTCGCTCCGCTGCAACCGCTTGAGCAGCCACAAATAGGCCATCGCCAGGAGGATCAGGCCGCCAGCAGTGGCCCACGCCACCACGTCGCGGGCTTCATGGGGCGCGTTGACAGGGATCAGCACCCGGCGCATGAGGGCCAACAGCTCGAGGTCGCCGCCGTCGCGAAAGGGCGCGAACACCAGCCCCGTGACCGTCAGGCCCGTCAAGCCCGCGCCCAGGAGGAGCGGCCAGGTCTGCCGGCCCAGCTTCTCCCAGCGTTCACCGGCATAGATCAGGAAGAAGGGGATAAAGGCGGCCCCCATGTACTTGATCCAGGCAGACAGCCACAGGACGAGAAAAGCCAGCAGCCACCGCGTCTCAAGGAGCAGCCAGAACGCCAGGAGGACCAGGGCAATCATGACCATGTCGTTGTGCCCGTCGCCGACGCCCATCACCAGCACCAGGGGGTTCCAGGCAAAGAGATAGAGCCCTTGCAGGGCATCGCCGGGGCGGATGCGACGCAAGATCCGTTCCAGCAGCCAGGCCATCCCGGCATAGGCGGCCACGGCCAGCCCCTTGAGATAGGCCAGGCCACCGGCCACGTCATGTCGCCCCAGGGTGCCCGGCGCCGAAATGAGCGACCAGGCGGGCCCATAGGCCGACGAATGGCGGGCATAGGCCGTCGGATACGCCGCCAGCAGAGCGTCGCGCCTGCTCACCAGGGTGTCCTCCAGGGGGTTGCCCTCCAGGTCGGTAAAGAGGTGTGCCCGGCCGAGGTAGACGAACAGGTCCGCGGTGATGGGCAGGAGCCAGAAGAGGGTGATGGCGTACAGGCTGCCAAAGGCCCAGATGACCTTGCGCGGCACGCCGCCCTTTCGCACGGCGCCCCAGCCCAGGGCGTAGGCCGCCAGCAGCACGGCCAGGCCTGCCAGGCAAGCGACCAGGTCGCTCCAGCCGTTGCCCAGTAGCTCGGACCATCTTTGCAGCTCGCCCCCATAGGTCCACCAGGGCAGCCGTAACGTGATGGCCAGGTAGATGCCTTCGGTCAGCAGGCCCGCGACCATCAGGGCCAGGAGTGAAGAGCGCTTCAACTTCCTAGCCCCCTTTCTTCCAGCGCAGCAACAGAGTTTCAAGGGCCGATACGGCGCCGTAAAGGCCCAGGGCGATGGTCATGAGCACAAGGAGCGCCACGAACATGAGGGGCGTGTCGAACAGCCCGCGATTGGCAAGGTTCACCAGGAACCCCAACCCCCGATCGGACTGGGCAAACTCGCCGACCACGGCGCCAATGACCGATAACGTAACGCCGACCTTGAGCCCGCCGAGGAGCACGGGCAGGGCCGCCGGGACCTCCAGGTAGCGAAAGATCTGCCAGCGGCTGGCCTGCAGCGAGCGCATCAGGTCCATCAGATCCTCCTCCACCGAGCGCAGCCCGACGATGGTCGTGATCAACACCGGAAAAAAGATGGTCAGGGCGCTGACCAGCACCTTTGACAGCAGCCCGAACCCGAACCAGACGATGAGCAACGGAGCCAGGGCGACGATGGGCACCGATTGGCTGGCGACGATGTAGGGCGACAGGAAACGCTCGATGAGGGGCGACTTGGCCAGCAGGTAGCCCAGGAGCGTGGCGGCCGTGAGGCCCAGGGCCAGGCCCCCCAGGATCTCGAGCAGGGTGATGGACGTGTGGTACCACAGCGTGCCGTCGACGGCCACCTTCAGGAAACGCTCCCACACCCGCGCAGGAGATGGCAGCAGGTAGGTCGAGTAGTCGCCCAGGCGGGTCACCAGCGACCAGATGCCCACCAGCCCGACCATGGCCACGGGCACCAGCAGAACCTCCAACGGCAAGCGGAAGGGGCGCCGGGCGGGCATCGGTCCGGCCCTGCCGCCGGTCGCGTTGTCACGCGCGCTTCTCGAGATTTGTCTCACGCACCTCTCCAACACAACAAAAAACCCCAAAGGCCTGGCGCCTTCGGGGCATTGTGACCCACGCGCAGCGGTTCGCTGCGTCCTGTGCCAACCACCTTCTTCCATCCGGACTGTACCGTCGGCTCC
Source organism: Anaerolineae bacterium (assembly GCA_034428935.1). Classification (GTDB taxonomy): domain Bacteria; phylum Chloroflexota; class Anaerolineae; order JAAYZQ01; family JAAYZQ01; genus JAAYZQ01. Next base: position 27,286 of record DAOUHB010000254.1, read on the forward strand.
GGCTTTGCACCGGATCTGTACGCTTGCCAGGCAGAGCCTGGGGCGAACTCGCGGGCTTGGTCCCCGGATCAAGTCCTGTTCCGGGTCGACCTTACCGCCGGTCGGGAATTGGCGCCATGCCTCACCCTGCCCCGAAGGTTCTTCGGTTGACCGTGGGCATTATACCTCAAGCTGCGGCAGTTGGCAACTTTTGCCCGGGGCCCGGCAAGAACGGTCGCCGCCAGATCTCGCCATTGACAGACCCCCGGGCTGATGGTATAGTCTGCGTGGCGCGTCTTAACCGAGGCGGCCAGCTTTGTCATGGAGCAGAGGATGCTGCGCACCCTCAAGGCCCTGGCCGAGGGGTAGCGCCACGCGTTCCGCAGGCCGCAGAACCGGCGACTGGCGCCCGGCGTCGGTCTGTGGTACAATCTGTGCCATGCACGATGTCCGGGGAGACCTATGCCGATTCGACTTTTGCCGCCCGACGTAGCGGACAAGATCGCCGCCGGCGAGGTGATCGAGCGTCCCGCGTCGGTGGTCAAGGAGCTCGTAGAAAACAGCATCGACGCCGGTGCGACCCAGATCCAGGTCGAGATCCGCGAGGGTGGGCAGCGCTACATCCGCGTCGCCGACGACGGCGGCGGCATCCCGGCCAGTGAAGTACCCCTGGCCTTTGCCCGCCACGCCACCAGCAAACTTCGCGACGCCTCGGATCTGGACCGCATCGAGACCCTGGGCTTTCGGGGCGAGGCACTGGCCAGCATCGCCGCCGTCAGCCACGTCACGGTCCTGACCCGGCCCCGGTCCGAGATGATGGGCCATTTTCTGCGCGTCGAGGGCGGCCAGATCGTACGCGAGGAGGGACGCGGCGGCCCGGCGGGCACCATCGTCACCGTCGAGCACCTGTTTCACAACGTGCCCGCCCGGCTGAAATTCCTGCGCCAGCCGCAGACCGAGGCCGGCCACATTTATGACGTCGTCAGCCACTGCGCCCTGGCCTACCCCGAGATCCGCTTCGGGCTGGTGAGCGACGGCCGCCAGGCCTTCCAGTCGCCCGGCAACGGCCAGCTCTACGACGTGGTCCTGGCCCTCTATGGCCTGGAGATGGCCGAGCAGATGATGCCCCTGGCCGCCCCCGAGCCTGCCGGCGACGCCGAGGCCCGGCCCTGGCCCCAGGTCTCGGGCTGTATCGGCAACCCCAGCCTGCACCGCGCCAACCGCACCTATATCACCCTGTTTGTCAACCGCCGCTGGATCCAGGACACATCGCTGGCCTACGCCGTGGTCCAGGCTTACCACACCCTGCTGCCCGTCGGCCGGTTCCCGGTGGCCGTCGTGCTCCTGGAAGTGCCCCCGGGCGACGTGGACGTCAACGTGCATCCCACCAAGCGCGAGGTCAAGTTCCGGGAGGCGCGGGCTGTGTTCGCTGCCGTGCAGCGGGCGGTCCGCCACACGCTGGTCACCCGCGCCCCCGTCCCCGAGGTGAGCCACACTCCCCGCACCTGGCCGGCACCCGATTGGGAGCGCCGCCAGAGCTTGCTGGCCGCAGGCCTTGGAGAGGGCGCCGAGCGCCAGCTTGCCATGACCATCGGCCGGGGGCTCGATAGGGAGGGAGCCGGCGCCGAAGAGGAGGCCCTCGAGCCTGTGGGTCCCATCCGCCTGCCCCTGCTGCGCGTCGTCGGCCAGGTTGGGCAGACCTACGTCGTGGCCGAGGGGCCCCAGGGCATGTACCTGGTGGACCAACACGCCGCCCACGAGCGGGTGCTCTACGAGAAAATGATGGCCGAACGAGCGGAACACGCCGTCGCCTCGCAGGTCCTCCTGGAACCCCTGACCCTGGACCTGCCCGCGCCCCTGGCCGCGGTCCTCTCGGAGCAAATGGCCGCCCTCAACGAGGTGGGCTTTGATCTGGAGCCTTTTGGCGGCAACAGCACCCTTCTCCGGGCGGTGCCCGCCATCCTGGTGGTGCCCGATGTGCGCGCCGCCCTGGTGGACATCCTGGAGATGTTGCGCCAGGGCGACGATCCTCTCGCGTCGCGGGCCGAGGAGCGCCTGATCGCCACCGTGTGCAAGCGCGCCGCCGTCAAGGGGGGCCAGGTGCTTTCCATGAACGAGATGCAGCAGTTGATACGCCAGCTCGAGCAGTGCGAATCGCCGCGCACCTGTCCCCATGGCCGGCCCACCGTGCTGCACTTTTCCGTGGAACAGCTCGAAAAAGAGTTCGGGCGGAGGTGAGCCATGACGCAAGCGGTGGTCCTGGGCTCGACGGGCTGCATCGGCAACAACATCGTGCGCGCCTGCCTGGCCGCCGGCTGGCAGGTGCGCGCCTTTCACCGACAAGGCAGCGACACCTGGATGCTGGATGGCTTGCAGGCGGAGCACGTCGTGGGCGACATCATGGAGCCCGCCAGCTTGGTTGACGCCATGGAGGGCTGCGACGTTGCCTTTCACGCCGCGGCCTACTATCCGCTCCATTCCCTCGACATGCGCGGCTCGCTGCGCACCGCCGTGACAGGCATGCGCCACGTCCTGGCTGCCGCCGACGAGGCGAAGGTCGGACGCCTGGTGTTCACCAGCACCCTGACGACCATCGGCGCGCCGGCCCGGGCAGGCTGTCCGGCCGACGAGGACGACTTCTATCTCCCGGGCAGCACCGACAGCGCCTATTTCGAAAGCAAGTGGGCCATGGAGGCCGAAGCCTGGCGGGCTGCCGCCCAGGGCCGGCCGGTGGTCATTGTCAATCCCACGGCCGTCTTTGGCCCCTGGGACGTCAAGCCCACCACGGGCGAGATCCTGGTCAACGTGGCCCAGGGGCGCTTTCCCGTGTGGCTCGACCTGGAGGTCAACGTCGTCGATGCCCGGGACCTGGGCGAAGGCCACCGGCTGGCCGCGGAGCGGGGCCAGCCTGGCAGGCGCTACATCCTGGGCGGCGAGAATCTGCCGGTCCGCGACGCCCTTACCGTCGCGGCCCGGGCGGCCGGCGTGCGCCCGCCTCGCTGGCACGTCTCCCTGGGGCTCGTGCGCTGGCTGGTCCGCGTCGGCGAAGCCGCCGGCCGGCTGCCGCTGGTCCGGCCCCTCCCTCTGGAGCACTTCAAGACCATCGGCGAATGGCGGGCGCTGAACTCTGCCCGGGCACGCGCCGAGCTGGGGTTCAAGACCCGGCCTTTCATCGACACGGTCCGGGATACGCTGGCCTGGTTTCGCGAGTACGGGTACCTGTAGGCTTAGAGGCACAGTGCGCGCTATTCGCCTCCTGGCCCGTTCTGTGGTATAATAGTGCAGGCGATCTCGGCATGTAGCTGCGGACCAAAGGAGATGGCAGGGCATGACCAAGCTCTTTGCGGGTGTAGCCAAGCTAAGGCTGCAGCAGGTATTGATTATCGGTTTTGCCTTGACCACAGCCATCACCATGGCCGTCGGGACCCCCATCACCTACGGCGTCATCAGGCGCTATCTGGACAACGCCCAGGACAAGCGAGTCGGCCGTGACATGGATCTGGCCGAGGCATTCTATAACAGCAAGCTGAACGACCTCGCTACGTCGTCGCACCGCCTCGCCTCTGCGCGCATGATGCGGCACAATATCGAGGCAGCCGCCGCGGGCGACGAGGTGGCCGAGGCAGCCATCGTCGACGCCATCGAAAACGAGCTGACAAATCTGCCGCCCACGGTGCGCTTTGTCCTCGTCCTCGACGCCAGGGGCCAGGCGGTAACCGGTCGCACCCTGTTCGACAGCCACATCGAACAGGCCGACACCAGGGCAGACTGGTCGAGCTTGCCCATACTGGCCGACGCCCTGGCACGCGGCGAGCCCCTGGCGGCCACAGAGGTCATCCCCGTCGAGCTCTTGCGCCACGTCAAGCTCGAAAACCGGGCCTACATCCAACTCGTGGAGACGCCCAAGGCATCGGAGGAGCTTTTCGATCCTCGCGAAGGAACGGCAGGCCTCACCCTGACCAGTGTCGCGCCCGTGATGGAAGAGGGCCGGCCTGTCGGGGCTGTGCTGGTAGGCCACCTGTTCAACAACGACTTTACCCTGGTAGACCGCATCAAGGCCGTGGCCGGGGTCGACACGGTGACCATCTTTTTCGGCGACCTGCGCGTCTCGACAAACGTTCCCCTCAGCGAGGCCGGTGGCCGGGCCATCGGAACCCGGGTGTCGCAGGAGGTCTTTGACACGGTCCTGGCCGAGGGACAGGAGTTCACCGGCGAGGCATTCGTCGTCAGCCAGGACTATATCACCCGCTACGAGCCGCTCTACAACCACCGGGACGAGGTCGTCGGCATTCTCTACGTGGGAGCCCAAAAATCGTCCTTCCAGGAGCTGCTGGACTCTTTCCGGGACCAGGTGTTCCTTATTGCCGGGGCCACCGTCCTGCTGGCGGTGTTTATCGCCTTTCCCGTCTCGTGGCCCATCTCCCGTCCCCTGTCCAGCCTGGCCTCGGCCACCCGCCAGGTAGCCTCGGGCGATTGGTCGGTGCGCGTGCCCATCGAAGGCTACTACGAGATGCAAAGCCTGGCCCAGTCGTTCAACACCATGGTCGAGACCCTGAAGGAAACCCAGGAACAGCTCTTGCAGAAGGAAAAGCTGGCGTCGGTGGGCCAGCTCGCCGCCGGTGTGGCCCACGAGATCAACAACCCCCTGGGCTCCGTACTGCTCTATGCCGATATCCTACGCAAAGAGACACCCGGCGACAACGCCCAGCAGCGAGAGGACCTGGACATGATCGTCCGCGAGGCCACGCGCTGCAAGGCCATCGTCAACGATCTCCTGAACTTTTCACGGCAAAACCAGGTACTGGCCCAGGAGACGGACCTCAACCTGCTGCTGCAAGAGCTGGCCGAGGAAACGAGCAAGCAGCACCTCTTCGAACAGATCCAGATCGTCACAGAGCTGGATCCGCACCTGCCCTGCATCCAGGCCGACCCGCTCCAGATCCGCCAGGTGTTCCTCAACCTCATGAGCAACGCTGCCGAAGCCATGCCCGATGGTGGCAAGCTGTTCCTGCGGACCTCCGCAGGGCCGGCGGCCGGCACCGTCACGGCTGAGGTGGAGGACACAGGCGTGGGCATTTCGGAAGAGAACATGCGCAAGCTCTTCACGCCCTTTTTCACGACCAAGCCCATCGGCAAGGGCACCGGCCTGGGCCTGGCGATCATCTATGGCATCGTCAAGATGCACCGGGGGCAGATCGGCGTTCAGAGCAAGGTCGGAAAGGGAACCAAGTTTACCCTTACCCTGCGGCAACAACTGCCCGTCCAGAACGAACACGCGGCCAACAGCCAGGTGATCGGATAAGGGCTCACGCTGCCGTTTGCAGCCTGATCCGGTTTCGGCGCGAGATGTGATCAACAAGGAGACGAATTGAGCGCGGAAGAAAAACTACGAGTCCTCGTCGTCGACGATGAGCCGGGGATGCGCGAGGGCTGCCGTCGGGCCCTGACCCGGGCCGGTTTTGACACCGACACAGCATCGGACTTGCCCGAGGCCCTGGCCCTGCTGCGCCGCAACACCTACGAGCTCTTTCTCCTGGACGTCATGCTTCCCGGTGGCAGTGGCCTCGACCTCCTCGATCCCATCCTGTCGCGCGACCCGGACGCCACCTGCATCATCATCACCGGCTTCAGCAGCATCGAGGTGGCCGTCGAGGCCATTCGCCGCGGCGCCTACAATTTCCTGTCCAAGCCCTTCACCTCCGATACGCTCCTCGTGGCCGTCAACCAGGCGGTGGAGCGCCGCCGGCTCAAGGCCATCGAGCGCGCTTCCCAGGAACTGGAGCAGGCCAAAGAGGAGCTGGAGCGCCTGGACCAGGTCAAGAGCCAGCTCATGCTCAAGGTGGCCCACGAGCTGCGGGCGCCGGTGGCAGCCGTCCAGAGCTATGTCAACCTCGTCCTGGCCGGGTACGTGAGCGACAAGGAGCTCACCCCTATGCTCAAGCGCGTCCAGGAACGGCTGCAAGAGATGTTGGACGTCATCGCCGACCTCCTGGAACTCGCGCGCCTGAAACAGGCCGCGCAACAGAACGTGCCCACCGCGCCCGTGGACATGGCCGAGATCCTTCGAGAGGTCTGCGATCTTCTCAGGCCACAGGCCCAGGCCAAGGGCCAGGAGTTCGTGGTAGAAGTCGATGGCCAGCCCTGTATCGTGGCCGACCACGAGCACATGCGGCAGATCTGGATGAACCTCGTCAGCAACGCCATCAAGTACACGCCCCAGGGTGGCCGGGTCTCGGTCAAGCTGGAGAGCGATGGCCAGATGCTCAGGGGTACAGTGCAGGATTCGGGCATTGGCATTGCCAAAGAAGACATGCAAAACCTGTTCCAGGAGTTCTTTCGTACGGAACAGGCCAAGGCCAGCGGCCAGATGGGCACGGGGCTTGGGCTGTCCATCGTCAAGCAAGTCGTCGATAGCTACCAGGGCACCATCAAGGTCGAGTCCAGCCCGGGCAGCGGCTCCCGTTTCTCCTTTGAGCTGCCCTTGCAGCCGCCACCCACCCCCCAGCCGGATGCAGCGGCGCTCAAAGAAGCTCGGCGGCGCCCGGCGCCCGTCCCCCAGGCCAAAGGAGGGCGAACCCATGCCCGCGTCCTCGCACTGAGCGATGACACCGGGCAGGAAGACCCGTCAAACCCCGCCGGCCCCTAGCAGGTTATCGGAGAGGTGTGTGTACGTTCGTAGTGGGCGATTTATCGCCCAAGAACCGCGCTGAAGCGCGCACTACGAACGGGCTCTCTAGCTACCTATCACTTTGTACTTTACAAAACAGAAGGTTGCCCGCAGCATCTGGTACAATAAGGTTAGCGACCAAAACTGTACCAAGGAGATGCTATGCGGAACAACCTTCGAATCTATCATACCATACTTGGCCATTTTTGCAAGTGGTTTGCCGATGAGCGAGTCACGCGACTGCGTAATCTGGCCTTGCTCGTGACTGGCTTGTACCTTGCCCGCAAGGTACACCTGTCGTTGATCGCCGATGAGTGGCACGTGACTGGGAGAACACCGAGTCTGGTCAATCGCTTGCGCCGTTTCCTGAGCAACTGCCGGGTGTCTGTTCGCGACTATTACCGGCCAGTGGCCGAGTCGCTGATCAGCAGTTTCCGCGGCTTGCCGATTCGGCTGATCATAGACACGACGAAGATAGGATTCAGCGCCCGGCTGCTGATGGTGAGCATCGCCTATCGCAGTCGCGCCTTGCCGCTGGCCTGGAGTGTCCACCGTGGCAAGAAAGGATGGGTAGCCGTCAAGGAGCAGATTGCCCTGCTGCGCCAAGTGGCAGAGTTGATTCCCACAGGCAGCGACGTCTGGTTGTTGGGGGACAGTGAGTTTCAACACGTTCCTCTGCTTTCCTGGCTCGAAGGCCAAGGCTGGCACTACATTCTTCGCCAGCAGGGGAGAGTGCAAGTATGGAAGCCAGGCCAAGCCCAGGTCAGTCTTACCGAACTGGGTCTCAAGGAAGGCGAGACTCGTTACCTGGGCTGGGTGCGTCTGGCCGCCAAGTATCATCACGGGCCGGTGTCGATGGTCCTGCACTGGCAAGAAGGCGAGGACGAACCGTGGTACCTGGTGACGGATGTGGAAGCCACGCCGGCTACGATTCGGACCTACAAGCTGCGCATGTGGATCGAGGAGATGTACGGGGATATGAAAGGCCACGGCTTTGATCTCGAAGCGACTCATCTGCGAGACCCTGACCGGCTGTCGCGGTTGGTCTTGGGCGTGTGCCTGGTTTATGCCTGGCTGATCTCGCTTGGCAGTTGGGCGGTCAAGAACGGCCAGCGGCACTTGGTGGACCGCAAGTCGCGCCGGGACAAGAGTTATTTTCGCATTGGCTGGAGCTGGCTGAAACGTCGTTTGGCTCAAGGTCAGTCTCTCAAGTTACGGTTTGCACCTTATGCACCAAAGTGATAGGTAGCTAAACGACAGGTTGTCGGAGAGGCGTGTGTATGTTCGTAGTGGGCGATTTATCGCCCAAGAACCGCGCTGAAGCGCGCACTACGAACAACCGCGCTGAAGCGCGCACTACGAACAACCGCGCTGAAGCGCGTACTACGAACGGGCTCTCCGATAGGCTCTAGGGGCGCACGGCGGTGCGCTCCTATGGAAGGAATGTGTTTATGCCTCTTGTGGTATGTATCGTAGGGCGGTCCAAGTCGGGCCGGACAACACTCCTGGAAAAGCTCGTCCGGGAGATGAAACAGCGCGGTTACCGGGTGGGCACGATCAAGCACCACTCCCATCCCGGCTTCGAGCTCGACCGGCCGGGCAAGGACACCTGGCGCCACGCCGAGGCGGGCAGCGACCACGTGGTCATTGCCGCGCCCGACAAGGTGGCGTCCATCCGGCGCGTGGACAGGGAGCCGACCCTGGACGAGATCACGGCCACCATGACCGACGTGGACGTGGTCCTGACCGAGGGCTACCTGCGCAGCGGCCGGTACAAGATCGAGGTGGTGCGCGCCGCCCGGGCCACGGAGCCCATCTGCGAGCCGGGTGAGTTGCTGGCCCTGGCCACCGATCTGCCCCTGGACTGCGGCGTGCCCCGCTTTGACCTGGACGACGCGGCCGGGCTGGCGGACCTCGTCGAAGGGCTGATGTAGGCCATGACCCCTCCCGCCAGCGGCGTGATCCTCGCCGGCGGTGCCAGCCGGCGCATGGGGCGCGACAAGGCGTTCCTGGAGTTTGAGGGACGGCCCCTCATCGCCCGCATCGCCGACCAGGTGCGCCTGGTGGGCCGCGAGGTGATCGTGGCCGGCGGCGCGGAGCCCGACGCGGCCCGCTACGCGCCCTTTGCCGACCGCTGCGTGGCCGACGTCTACCCCGACGTGGGCACCCTGGGCGGAATCCACGCCGGCCTGCAGGTGGCGCGCCACGATCTGGCGTTGGTGGTCGCCTGCGACATGCCGTTTCTCAATCCCGATCTGTTGGCCTGGTTCGTCGCCGCCGCCGAGGGCTGGGACCTTGTGGTGCTCAAGCACGAGCAGGGGGTGGAGCCGCTGCACGCCGTCTACCGCAAGACCTGCCTGCCGGCCATTGAGGCCACCATCCGCAGCGGCGAGCGCTGCGCCTTTGCCTTCTACGATCAGATCCGGGTGCGCTTTGTGGCGCCGGCCGAGATCGCCCACCTGGATCCTGCCCTGTCCTCTTTCCGTAACCTCAACACACCCGAGGACTGGCACGCCGCCGTGGCCCAGGCCCCGGCGCCCGGCAAGAACGGCGGCCCCCCCGCGCCGTATACCGGGTCTCGGTCACTTCCAGCGTAGGTTCGCAGGCGCCGATTGCAGCGCCCTGTCCAAACCACGGCCCGCAAACCAGAGTAGCCGGCAGCAGCGATCCCGTCAGGCAGGCAGGGCGCCCGGCCGGCATGATACAGGGGCAGGCCCGTTCAGCCGCACGGGTCTGCCCCTGCATGGCCCCGCGGATCCGGTCAGCGCAGGACCACCGGCAGGTAGATGTTGTGCGTCGCGCCCACCAGGGCGAACCGGCTCAGGTGGCATACCGGCACCACCAGCTCGTTGATCTCCGGGTGGCGTTCGTAGGCCGTGGGCGGCCAGCCGCAGTCCGCGACAATGTCCACCCAGGCGCTGCCGTCCCAGGTGTAGAGGTACAGCTCGTTTTCGAGTACCCCGGCAATGTCCGCGTCGCTGTAGGACAGCGTCAGGGTAACGGGCTCGGCAAAGGTATAGCCGGGCAGGCACTCGCCGTCCTGGCAGAGCTGGAGGTCAAAGGTCATCCCTCCCAGGCGCAGGCCACCGGGATGGCTCTCGTACACCACGGCGTCGGGCGTATAGACGATGGTGCTCGTCTCGGTCACTGCCCCGGCCGGCAGGTCGAGGAGCGCCGTCGACTCCTCCCCGGTGCTAAAGGTGAGGCTGCTGCTCTCCTCCGGCTCGACGGTGTCCAGGGTGGGTGGCTGTCCCTTGGACAAGGCATAGTAGTAGGGTGCGCCAGGGCTTGCCGGCGCATAGTTGTAGTCGCGCACCTCGGTACGAACGTACCGGCGGTCCAAGTTCTGGTAGCCCCACACCGCCACGGCGTGGGTGTAGGACAGGTTCTGGATGTCCGCGTAGCAGGCCTGGGCCGCGGCTGGGTCAACCACCTGGACGCACTCATCGATCTTGGGGTCGAACACGGCTGCCAGGGCCGGGGCAAAGTTCTGGATCCCCGCATAGGCCCCTCCGCTGCGGAGAAAAGGATGGACCCAGTTGTGGGGGTGGTGGAAATCCTCCAGCCAGCCCCCGGTATAGATCGGCAGCAACTTCTCCCGGCGGTCGGCGAGCAGGTCCGCCCAGACCATCTCGACGACGTTCAGGCGAAAGGCGGGGTTGATGGCCCGCAGGTTCTCGGCGAGGATCTCGGCCGCCCGCTGCCGGGTCAGGTTGCCCTCGTTGTAGGGAACCGTCAGCGAAAAGCCCTGGCTCCAGGCCGCGCCTCCCCAGGCCTGCTGAAACTCGGCCGCGCTCAGCGTGGGGCTGTAAAAGTAGCCGGGCTGGGCGTCGTCGTAGCCCAGCATGCCCAACGGGATCGGGCCTTTGGCCTGGATCGCTGCTCCGCCGAGGGCGTCGTCGATCAGGGCCGGCCAGTCCATGGCATAGTTAAACGCCTTGCGCACGTGGACGTCGGCAAAAAAGTCCGCCGGGATGCCGTCGCCGTCCAGCGTCCCGCTGCCGATGTACGGGTTGGACTCGGGATTGATGTTGTGGTTCAACTGCATCGGGGTCCCGGACATGGCGGGCAGGTCGCGGAACAGGCTCAGGGTGCCGTCGGGGCTCAACAGCGTCGGGTCGTGGTCCTGATAGCCGGAATAGACGCCCCACAGCCAGGGTTCCAGGTCGGGCCAGGCGGTCGTGTCGACCAGGGCCAGGTCGGCCTCTCCCTGGAGGAGCATATCGCGCCGCACCGTCGCATCGGGCTCGTACTTGACCACCACCGCCTCCAGCGCCGCCGGTCCACTGGGCCCGTTCGGCCAGGCAGGTTCCTGGCGCCAGTAGCCGTCGTATCGTGCCAGGCGGGTCTCGTTGCCCGTCCACTGCACCAGGCGGAAGGGACCCGTGCCGTTCGCCTGGTCGTAGAGGATGCTGGCCTCGGCGGGCGGATCGTAAAAGTCACGCCAGTTGGCACAATCCCCCGTCCAGTCGCCGTTGGCCGCCATCCATTCCTGGTCGAGGATCGAGCCGGAGGCCATGGGCAGCAGGTTGAGAAATGGCGCAAAGGAATAGGCCAGGTGAAAGGTGACCGTTCGCCGCGCATCGTCGTAGGTGATGGCCTCTTTCACCGCCTGGCATTTGGCCGGGTCGTCGCCGGGAAGGTCGTCGATGGTCCAGGCATACTCGAACAGCGCATCAAACCACATCCACGTCGGCCCATCGGTGCGGTACTGGAGCAGGCCGCGCCAGAAGCTGTAGGCCACGTCGTGGGCCTCCAGCGTGCCTCCCGCGTGAAAGCGGACCGCCGGGCGGATGGTAAACGTATACACGTCGCCGCTGGCCGACACCTCCCAGCTCGAAGCCAACTGCGGCACCAATGTGCCCGGATCGTCGCGCCGGTAGGCCAGCAGCGTCTCGTACACCTGCGCGGCCACCCCTTGGCCCGCCGTTTCGTACATCCAGTGGGGGTCCATCGACTCCGGCTGTCCAACCTGCACGTCTACCAGCGTCGTGTAGGGCAGCGTTGCCAGACTGCTACGGGGCCTCTCAACCCGCCAGGTGGCGGCGTCCATCGAGCGGCCTTTGCTTTCGGTCTCTGCCAGGGCCCTGGGGGAAGCCACCCCCAGGAACAACATCCCGACGGCCAGGCCCAACGCGGCCAGCGTCCAGGCCAGCATCCGCCGCTCCCTTCCATTGAGCATCTCCATTGCGCTCCTCCTTTCTCCTGATTGTCGTGACCGAACAATATGTGACCGAGGCACGGGCCGGTGGATTTGCCAGATTGCGCCCGATAATCGCATTGTAGCACAGAATTCCAAAAAGTAAAAGAGTTCCGAAAACCCTTGACAGTCCGGACCCCTCTGTGGTATGATCCACCCCTGAAAGCAGGGGCCGGGCAGCTTGCCGGCCCTTGCTCGTAACCGTACCGGCTCTGCTGTGGGACCTGGTCCATGCCGCGACCGAAGAGGCAGCGGCTGCCCGGGTCCTTCTTGTACCGGCTTCCATCGAACCGGTTTCCGTCCCCCATTCCCTCGACCCACCTGCTGCGCCGGAAAGCCGGGATGAGACTGACTTCAGGAGGTGAAGAGTGACCGCAGATCGTTCCGGGCCGGCGCGCCGGCTCTTGCTGTTGGCCGGCCTGTTCATGGTCGTCGCTCTCCTTGCCGGCTGCGCGGGGCTGACGCCCGGCAGTGATGGGGACGCGAACCAGGAGCCCGAGGTCCCAACCCCATTCCAGGCCCTGGCTCCCGAAGCGACCAGCACCGAGACGGCGCCGCCGCCGTCCCCCAGCCCACGGCCATCGGCCAGCCCGACGGCGACGCAGCAGGCAACGGCGACCCCCTCGCCCGAGCCGACGGCGACTCCCGAGCCCACGGCGACGCCGACCGCCAGCCCCGTCCCCACCGTCGACGGCACGCCCCGGGAGGGCCAGGCGCTGGTCGATGCCCTGCGGGGCGGAGGGTACGTGCTCTATTTCCGCCACGCAGCCACGGATTCCAGCCAGGGCGACAACCGGGTGGGAGACGAGTGGTGGGCGAACTGCGACCCCGGGCTGATGCGCCAGCTTTCCGCCGAGGGCGAGGCCCAGGCGCGGGCCATGGGCGAGGCCATCCGGGCCCTGGGGATTCCCATCGGCGAGGTGTGGGCCAGCCCCTACTGCCGCACCATGGAGACGGCGCGGCTGATGGACCTGGGGCCGGTGGAACCCACGACTGACCTGATGAACATGAGCGCCGCCGACGTGGTGGGCGGCACAGAGGCGGTGGCGGCCAGCGCCCGGCAGAGGCTGGCGGCGAGCCCCGCCCCCGGCACCAACACCGTCCTGGTGGCCCACGGCAACGTCATCGCCGCCGCCGCCAATATGACGCTGGCCGAGGGCGAGGCTGCGGTCCTGGCGCCCGGCATCGGCGAGGCCGGCTTCACGCCGATTGCCCGGGTTCCGCCCGGGGAGTGGGCCGAGCTGGCGGCGCAGTACGGCGCGGACGGTGCGGCGCAGACCTGCGAGCCGACGGCCCCCGACCAGCTTGGGCCGTTCTACGAGCCCAACGCGCCGGAGCGGGACAGCGTCGGCCAGGGCCACGTCCTGGAGGGCATCGTCCGCTCGGCGGCGGACTGCGCGCCCATCCCGGGGGCGCGCATCGAGTTCTGGCTGGCCGGGGCCAACGGCCAGTACGACGACGACCACCGCGCCACGGTCGTGGCCGGGCCCGATGGGACCTACCGCTTCGAGAGCAACCCGCCGCCGCCCTACAGCGGCCGCCCACCCCACATCCATCTCCGGGTGACGGCCGGCGGCCACGAAACGCTGGTGACCCAGTACTATCCTGGGGCCGGCCAGGCGGAGGACACCTTTGACCTGGTGTTGGTGCCGCTCCCCGGCGCCGCCGGCGAGGACGCGCAGGCGCCCGTCGAGCCGGTCATCGTCAAGTATCCCGTGCCCGCCGGCTCGCGGCCCCACGACGTGGCGCCCGCGGCCGATGGCGGGGTGTGGTACACGGCCCAGGGCTCCGGCGAGCTGGGCTACCTGGACCCTGAAACGGGCGAGACGCGGCACGTGGCCCTGGGCAGCGGCTCGTCGCCCCACGGCGTCATCGTCGGCCCCGATGGCGCGCCGTGGATCACCGATAGCGGCCTGAACGCCATTGTCCGCGTGGACCCGGCCACCGACGAGGTGCTGCGTTTCCCGCTGCCGGACGATAGCCCCCGCGCCAACCTCAATACGGCGGCCTTTGACGGCGACGGCGCGCTGTGGTTCACCGGGCAGAACGGCGTCTACGGCCGGCTGGACCCGGCGACCGGCGACGTGGAGGTGTATGACGCGCCGCGGGGCCGCGGGCCCTACGGCATCACCGCCACGCCCGACGGCGGCATCTACTACGCCTCCCTGGCGGGCAGCCACATCGCCCGGATCGACCTGGAGACGGGACAGGCGACCGTCATCGAGCCGCCGACGGCAGGGCAGGGGGCCCGGCGGGTGTGGTCCGACTCGACAGGCCGCTTGTGGGTCAGCGAGTGGAACGCCGGCCAGCTCGGGATGTACGATCCGGCGGGCGACTCCTGGCGCGAATGGCGCCTGCCCGGCGACCGCCCGCAGGCCTATGCCGTGTTCGTGGACGACGAGGACATGGTCTGGCTGAGTGACTTTGGCGCCAACGCCCTGGTGCGCTTTGACCCGCGTACGGAAGAGTTCGAGCAGTTCGTCCTGCCCAGCAGCCCGGCGGCCGTCCGCCAGATCCTGGGCCGGCCGGGGGAGATATGGGGTGCCGAATCGGGCGTGGACCAACTGGTGGTGATACGAACCCGGTAACGACCGGGACCTGTGGGTTGAACGAGCACCTGCCGGGCGCCCAGGCCCGGGCCGGGCAACGGCGAGTGCCGGCCGGGGCCTAGCCCAGGAACCGGGCGCGGATGGCGGCCCAGACGACGTTCAGGATCAGGCCCAGGACGAACAACTGGCCCACCCGGCGGTTCAGGAGCATGGCCCAGCCCACGTACCACAGGGGCCAGACCGTCCAGCCGGGCGGGGCTTCGTCGGGCCGGGGCCGGGCATAATGGCGCAGGGCGACGAGGAGGTGCGGCAGGGCCAGCAGGGTCAACAGGATCCAGAAGCCCATGGCGCCCACGGCCACCAGGACGACGAGGAGCAGGAAAAAGAGCACCATGAGGGCCATGTTCAGGACCCGCGCGTTCTCGCCTCCCAACAGGACGGGAATGGAGTGCACGCCAATGGAGGCGTCTTCCTTGAGCTTGTCGATGTGCTTGCCCACGAGCACGGTGGCCACGAGGAGGCCGTAGGGCAGGGTGGCAAGCCAGGTCAGGGGCGAGATGATGCCGGCCACGACGTAATAGGTGCCGCCCGTCATCAGCGGGCCCCACACCACGAGGGCGGTCAGCTCGCCCAGGCCGCGGTGCTTGAGCTTGATGGGCCCGGCCACGTAGAACACGCTCAGGGCCAGGCCGGCCAGGGCAAAGGCGAAAACCCACGGGCGGCCGGCGGCGAGGCCCAGGTAGAGCATGATGGCCGCGTCGACCAGGTTCAGGACGAGGATGGCTTGCAGCAGCCTGCGCGGCGTGGTCAGCCCGCCCAGCAGGGGGTGCGGTGCGTACTGCGCCCGGGGATAATCCTCGCTGTCCACGCCGTTCTTGACGTCCAGGTAGTCGTTCAGCAGGTTGTTGGCGGCGTGGGCAGCCACCAGGCCGGCGAGGCTCAGGAGAGCCAGGCCGGGACGAAAATAGCCGTCGGCAGCGGCCAGCAGCGTGCCGATGAGCGCCGAGAAGATGGTCATGGCAAAGACGCACGCCCGGCTGATAACCAGCCAGCGGGCGATGGGATCCGCCCCGGAGACGTCGTCGACGTTGCAACCGCGCAGGGCCTGCGCCCAGCTCCCGATTCTCGCACCCAACCTTGCCATGGCCTATCTCCTTTCCATGTACCCTCCCATTATGCACGGTCCCCGGCAATTTGTCAATATTGATATCGGGTAATTCATCATAATGTGGGGCTGGCCCCGGCCGGTCAGTCAAAGGCGGCGGGGCGAGCTGGATCGTGGAGATGGGCGCGCACTTCGGCCAGGTGGCGCTCGTTGGTGCGGTTCGACGACAGGGGCGGCAGCCCATCGAAGGGAAAAAAGCCGGCGGCCAGCGTCTCGTCGCTGCCGCGGGCCTCGCCGCCCACGATTTCGCACAGAAACACGAGCTTGTAGGCGTGGTATAGCGACAGGGGGCGGCCGCTGCGATTGGCGTCAAAGACGCCGGCCAGCTTGCGGGCGACGACGTGAAAGCCGCTCTCCTCCAGCACCTCGCGGACGACCATCTCCGAGGGCTGATCGCCCACGTCGGCCCAGCCCCCGGGCATGCACCACAGGCCGTCGACCCGTTCCTGCACCAACAAGATCTGCCCGTCGCGCACGACGGCACCGCGCACGTCCACCTTGGGCGTCGCGTAGCCGGGCTGGGTGTGGAAATCTGCCAGCGTTTCTTCCCTGTCAAGGGAGGTGTGGCCGGCGACGATCTCGGCGGCAATCTCCATGAAGCGCGTGTAGCGCTGCACCTCGTAGGGGCTGTTGCTGTAGGTCAGGCCCGTCTGGCTGAGGGCCTGGATCTCTTGTGCCCACTGCAGCCAGCGGGGTATGGCGGATTCTGGCATAAACGGATCCTCCCGCGCCCGAATCGCGGCGCGGTCGCCGGCACGCACCCCCCGGGCAGCACGTGCCGGCGACCGCAAAGGGGAACAAGCGCTTCAGTCTGATTCCAGGACGGCCACTTCCTTGTCGCACTTGTCGGCGAATTCGCGGCCGTCGGCGGAGGTGCCGATGCCCGATCCGTAGTGCATGGGCACGACGATCTCCGGGTTCAGCGTCC
This sequence comes from Anaerolineae bacterium, assembly GCA_034428935.1. Lineage (GTDB taxonomy): Bacteria > Chloroflexota > Anaerolineae > JAAYZQ01 > JAAYZQ01 > JAAYZQ01. Next base: position 43,774 of record DAOUHB010000254.1, read on the forward strand.
GCGCTGCCTCGGCCGCTTCTTCGGCGGTCATGACGTACGTGCCGCTCACCGGCAGAATGGCCACGTCGCACTGGATGTCGGCCATCTCGGGGATGTGATCGGTGTCGCCGGCAAAATAGACGCGGACTCCCTGGACGGTGACGACATAGCCCACGTAGCCCGACTCGCGGGGGTGGAAGGGCTTGCCGGGCGAGCGGAACTTGTTGATGTTGTAGGCGGGCACGACCTCGATCTCGACGCCTTTGAGCGACAACTGGTCGCCGGGCTTGACCACCCGCGCCCCCGGGAGCTGGGCCGCCGCCGCGGCGGGAGCGACGATGGCAGTATCCGGCTTGCGGATCTTGGTCACGTCGTCCGCTGAGCAGTGATCGTAATGCTCGTGGCTCACGAGCACCAGGTCGGCAGGGGGCAGATCGCCCTTGAGCTGCCAGGGATCAAAGTAGATGACGGGTGGGCCGTCCAGCCGGAAGCTGTCGTGGCCCAGCCACGTCAAGCGGTTCACCAGGTCTTGAGCATTCATACTTATGCCTCCATTTCTCTATACTGCTCACTACCCATCCAGAGCACTTCCCAAGCGACTGCGGGCAGCCGGGGCCGGAATTCGATGGCCGCGGGACAGGGCCGGCCCTAGCACGGGCGGGCCCGCTGGTACTGGCGCGGCCAGGCAACGTCGCGACCCAGGGTGCCGGCGGCATCCAGGGGCCAGTAGGGGTTGCGCAGTAGCTCGCGGCCCAAGGCCACCAGGTCGGCGCGGCCGTTGCGCACGATCTCGTCTGCCAGTTCCGGTGCACCGATGAGTCCCACGGCCACCGTGGCGATCCCTGCCTCGCGGCGGATCTTTTCGGCAAAGGGCACCTGGTAGCCGGGGCCGACGCCGGGTGGCGTGGCGGGCACGGCGCCGCCCGAAGAGCAGTCTATGACGTCGACCCCCCGCCCCTTCAGCTCCCGGGCGACGACGACCAGATCGTCGGGTGTGAGGCCCCCTGCCGCCCAGTCGGTGGCCGAGACGCGGACCAGGAGGGGCCGATCCTCCGGCCACGCGCCGCGCACGGCGTCGACGACGCGCATCAAGAAGCGGCTCCGGCTTGCCAGGTCGCCCCCGTACTCGTCGTCGCGGTGGTTGGAGAGGGGCGACAGGAACTGGTGGCACAGGTAACCGTGGGCGCCGTGGATCTCGACGGCGTCAAACCCGGCTTCCAGGGCGCGGGCCGCCGCTGCCCCCCAGCCGGCGACGACGTCGTCGATCTCGCCTGCCGTAAGGGCCCGCGGGCTCTGCCAGCCCTCGTCAAAGGGGAGGGCGCTGGGGGCCACGGCCGTCTCCGGCCCCTGCCCCCGTGCAGAGCTCCAGGCCTTGCGGCCGGCGTGGGCCAACTGCACGGCCATGGCCGCGCCCTGGGCCTGCACCAGGCGCACGATGCGGGCCAGGGGCTCGATGTGGGCGTCGTCCCACAGGCCCAGGTCCTCCGTGCTGATGCGCCCCCGGGCCTCCACGGCCGTCGCCTCGGCGATCAACAGTCCAACCCCGCCCACGGCCCGGGCCAGGTAGTGACCCAGATGCCAATCGTTGGCCAGGCCATTGCTGGCCGAGTACATGCACATGGGCGACATGACGATGCGGTTGCGCAGGGTCACGTCTCGCAAAGTCAGCGGTGAGAACAGGTCGGGCATCGCGCCTCCTTCTGGTAAGCTCGACTCTCGGAGTTCATTATAGCGACTTTTTGCGCCCGGTGCAACTTGCCCTCAAATTCACGCAAATTTGGGCCGCGGGGCTCGAAAACCCGTTGACAGGACCTATCTTTTGTGCTATGATATTAGGTAGAATTAAGTTATAATTATCATTTATGTGAAGAAAAGCGAACATCAGTTCGTTATGCTGGATGGTGACCTTGACTTGCTCACAACCTTCCAGGGTCCGGATACCGCCGAGCTGCGGACGACTCGGCGGCTCACAGCGATCGATCTGGGAACGGGGGCACGAGCACTGCTTCTCGAAGCTCTGTTGCGAGACCGGGCCGTGGGTGCTCGTGGGCCATCCGCCTTCGAACGCGAGCAGGCCCCGGCCATGAGTCAGGACGGGAGCGGCGCACCCTCGTCCAAGCCAGACAGCGGCCTCCTGGTCCAGCTCTCGGCCCTGATTGCATCCCCTGCCTTCGACCTCCCGGGCTCATCTCCCCACACCAGGCAGCCGGGCCTGGCTGCCTACTGCCTGGGCTCATTCCGCCTCGTTTACAACCTGCACTCGGTCAGCCCCTGGCCCAGTCGCAAAGGCCTGGGCATCCTCGAGTATCTCATTCTCCACTATCCCACGCCGGTTTCCAAAGACGTGCTGATGGATGTTTTCTGGCCCGACGACGGACCCCAGGCAGCCCGCCGTAACCTGCACCAGGGGCTTGGGCGCTACCAGTTGGACCTGGTTGCCCGCCTGTTGCCTCCCGGCAATGGCCTCGGCCGGCTGGCAGGCCCCGTGATCGTCGTGGAGGAGTGACGGCCCCTTTCTCCCCTAGCCGTCCGGCGTGGAGCCCGCATTGCGTGAGCGCAGTGTGCGCACCGCGTCCTCTTTCATGCGCGTGAAACAATCCGGGCACATCCCGTGGGTAAACTGGGCGTGGGAGTGGGCCTGGATATAGGCCTCCACCGGCACCCAGTTGCCATCCTCGTCTTCGATCTTGCGGCCGCACCAGGCGCAGATGGGAATAAGCCCGCTCAGAGTCTTGATGGTGTGCAAGGCCTCCTGGAGCTCGGTGTTGCGCGTTTGCAGCTCGGCGTTCTGCTGCTCCAGCGCCCTGTTGGCCGTCTCGAGCTGCTTCTGGAGGCGGCGCAGGGCGATGTGCGTTGATACGCGGGCTAGCACCTCTTTCGCGTGGAAGGGCTTGGTGATATAGTCGGCTGCACCCGCGTTAAAGGCCCGGATCTTGTCGTCTACCTCGGCGAGGGCGCTCAGAAACAGCACGGGAGTGTCTCGCGTCTCCTCGTTCGCCTTCAGGCGCTCGCATACCTGGTATCCGTTGAGGCCAGGCATCATCACGTCGAGCAGGATCAGGTCGGGCAGGAGGTGCTGGGCCCGGTCCAGGCCCTCGTGGCCATCGTGCGCCACGCTGACCTGGTGCCCGCCGCTTCTGAGGATATAGCTCAGAAGTTGTGCACTGGCTATCTCGTCTTCGACGACGAGGATGCCACCTTTGCCAGCCGGGTGGCTGTGCACAGGGGTTCCAGACATGATCTCAGTCTCTCCTGGTGGCCAAGAAGTGGGATTTGCACACGGGATGCACGACCCCGTTCCCAACTCGAGAAGGGCGTCACTGGCTTCACGGCAACATTTGCCATTCGCGGCGCTGCTGCGCTGCAGCCTGTCCGATCTGGATGCATTATACCGCCAACCGCCGGAAACGACAAGTGAGAAGTTCTAACAAAACGCTAACAGTGATCTAATCCCATTCTAACAGAGTATGTGTATGCTACCTTTGCATTATTGCGAGGCCGGCCAGCTAGATCTGGATCGAGGCCGGCGGATTTGTGAGTGAGGGAGTGAACTATGGCTAAAATCATCGGCATCGACCTGGGAACCACGAACAGCGTGGTGGCTGTCATCGAGGGTGGAGAGCCCACCATCATACCGACGGCCGAAGGCGGGCGTCTTTGCCCGTCGGTGGTTGCCTTTACGAAGAACAACGAGCGGCTGGTGGGCCAGACGGCCCGCCGCCAGGCGGTGGTCAATCCTGACAACACGGTCTTTTCCATCAAGCGACTGATGGGCCGCCGCTACGACGAAGCGGAAGTGGAAAAGGCGCGCACCATCCTGCCCTACAAGATCGTGCAGGGTCCGAGTGGCGACGCCCGCGTCCACATTCCGCAAACGGGCAAGGAATACACGCCCCAGGAGATCTCGGCAATGATCCTGCGCAAGCTGGCCGACGACGCCGAGGCGTACCTGGGCGAAAAAGTCACGCAGGCCGTCATTACCGTGCCGGCGTACTTTAACGACTCGCAGCGCCAGGCGACCAAGGACGCCGGCAAGATCGCCGGCCTGGAAGTGCTGCGCATCATCAACGAGCCTACGGCGGCCTCTCTGGCCTATGGCCTGGACCGCGAAGGGGCCGAAACGATCCTGGTGTTCGACCTTGGCGGCGGCACCTTTGACGTTTCCATCCTGGAAGTGGGCGAGGGCGTGGTGGAGGTCAAGTCCACCAGTGGCGATACCTTCCTGGGCGGCGACGACTGGGACGATCGCATCGTGGATTGGGTGGCCGGCGAGTTCCGAAAGGACCAGGGTATCGACCTGCGGCAGGATCGCCAGGCGTTGCAGCGGCTGAAAGAGGCCGCCGAAAAGGCCAAGATCGAGCTGTCCACCGTCCTGGAGACCGAGATCAACCTGCCCTTTGTCACCGCCGACGCGACGGGTCCCAAGCACCTGCAGATCAAGCTGACCCGCGCCAAGCTCGAGCAGCTTACCGAAGATCTGGTGCAGCGCTGCCGCGGGCCCTTTGAGCAGGCATTGAAGGACGCGAAGCTGAATGCCAGCGATATCGACCAGGTGGTCCTGGTGGGTGGCGCGACGCGCATGCCCATGATCCAGGATCTGGTGCGCAACCTGACGGGTGGCAAGGAGCCCCACAAGGGCGTCAACCCGGACGAGGTCGTCGCCTTCGGCGCCGCCATTCAGGCCGGCGTGCTGGGCGGCGAAGTCAAAGACGTGCTCCTGCTGGACGTCACCCCGCTGACGCTGGGTGTGGAAACGCTGGGCGGCGTGATGACGCCTCTCATCGACCGGAATACGACCATCCCGGTGCGCAAGAGCGAGATCTTTTCTACGGCCGAAGACGGGCAGACGGCGGTGACCATCCACGTGCTCCAGGGCGAGCGCACCATGGCCGCCGACAATATGACCCTCGGCCGGTTCAACCTGGAGGGCATCCCGCCCGCGCCTCGCGGCGTGCCGCAGGTCGAGGTCACCTTTGACATCGACGCCAACGGCATTCTCAACGTAACGGCAAAGGACAAGGCCACGGGCAAGGAGCAGCGGATCGCCATCACTGCCACGACCAACCTGAGCAAGGACGAGGTTGAGCAGAAGGTGCGCGACGCGAAGCGCCACGAGGCCGACGACCGGCGGCGCCGGGAGAGCATCGAGGCGCGCAACACCGCCGACCAGCTTATCTACCAGACGGAAAAGGTGCTGCGCGACATGGGCGACCAGGTGCCGGCCAACGACCGCGCCACCATCGAGGGAACGCTGGAAGAGCTGCGGCGGGCGAAGGATGGCGACGACGTGGCTCGCATCCGCCAGCTCACCGAGCAGTTGCAGCAGGCGACCTATGCCATCGGGCAGCAGATGTATGCCCAGCAGCAGGCTGAGGGCGGTCCCCAGGCGGGCCCGTTCCCCGGTGAGCCTGGCCAGCCGGGCGGTCCTGGCCGCCAGGACGGCCGCAATGGCGACGATGACGACGTCGTCGACGCCGAATTCCGAGAAGTCTAGCCAGGGCATCCGTCCCTCCGCCAGAATCCGCCCGTGGACATCCACAGGCACATAGGCAGGCGGAGGGCGGTCCCTGATGGCGGGCCCGTGGCATCCACGGGCCCGCTTCAAGGATTGACCACCGAACATGGATAGAAGAGTGAGGATTCCGGTCCGGCTCCAGAACTCTCCGGCCAGGCTGGAGACGGGGGAGCGGGACCCGGACAATGCCGGACCGCGCCCGCAAGAGATCAGGCCGGCCGGTGCCGGCAGCGTGGCACAGGGGGCGGAGCCAGGCGGAGAAACGGCGGCCGAGGGACTGACCGCCCGGGAACAGGACGTGGATTGGCGCGACCTGGCGCTGCGCTTGCAAGCCGAGATGGAGAACTATCGCAAGCGCCAGCAGCGGCTGGCGCAGGATCAGATCCAGGCCGAGCGGGAGCGATTGCTCGCCGCTTTCCTGGCAACCGTGGACAACCTGGAGCGCGCGCTCAAGTCGCCCGGTGACGGGCAGGCTCTGCGGCAGGGAGTTCAGTTGACCCACCGCGAGGCGATCCAGCTCCTGGACAAAGAGGGCGTCAGTGAAATCGAAGCGCTGGACCGTTCGTTTGACCCGGCCTGGCACGACGCCGTGGCCACCGTTGGGCACCGGCAGGCGAACGTTGCCCCCGAGACCGTGGTCCAGGTCCTGCAGCCGGGCTATCGCATAGGCGACCAGTTGTTGCGACCGGCCAGGGTCATCGTGGCCGTCTAGCCACCAGGCCCTGGCACCGGCACCGGTTTGCAGGAGCCGCGCGGGCTCTTGCCTGAACCTGCCGAGGAGGAGAGGGGAACCGAAGAAGGACCTTTATGGAGTACAAGGACTATTACAAGACCCTGGGTGTGAGCAAGGATGCCTCCGAAAAAGATATCAAGAAAGCCTTTCGCCGGCTGGCCAGGCAGCACCATCCCGACGTCAATCCTGACGACCCCCAGGCTGAAGAGCGTTTCAAGGAGCTGAACGAAGCCTACGAGGTGCTCTCGGATCCGGAAAAGCGCCGCAAGTACGACCAACTCGGGGCCGATTGGCAACGCTTCCAGCGCGCCGGTGGGCAGCCCGGCGACTTTGATTGGCAGCGCTGGACCGGCGGCGCACCTGGCGACCGCGTCCACGTGCGCTACGGCCGGCCGGAGGATTTCGAAGATCTATTTGGCGGCGGCAGCCCCTTTTCCGACTTTTTCAGCCAGGTCTTTGGCGGGATGGGCGGCGGCCGGGCCGCGCCGGGTGGCGGCGGCTTTCAGTACGAGATGCGGCCGCAGCGGGGGCAGGATTACGAGCAGCCCGTGGAGATCAGCCTGGAAGAGGCGTACCACGGCACGACACGCATGTTGCAGAAGGACGGGCAGCGTCTCGAGGTCCGCATCCCTGCGGGCGCCAGGACCGGCACCCGCGTGCGCATGAGCGGCGAGGGCGGAACCGGCGCGGCCGGCGGTCCGGCCGGCGACCTGTATCTGCGAGTCCAGGTTCTGCCCGATCCCCGCTTCGAGCGGCGAGATGAGGACCTGCACACCACCGTTACCACCGACTTGTATACCATGATCCTCGGCGGTGAGGTGCAGGTGCCGACCATGAACGGCCACGTGGTCCTGACCATCCCGCCCGGCACGCAAAACGGCCGCACCTTCCGCCTGCGCGGTAAGGGCATGCCTCGCCTGCGCAACGTGGAGCAGCATGGCGACCTGTATGTCAAGGTCGAGGTGCAGTTGCCCACGCGCCTGACGCCGGAGCAGCGCCAGTTGTTCGAAGAACTGCGAGGCTTGAGGGAGGCGTAGGAAACCATGGGCCGGCGAAAGGAAGCAAGGGTCATCACCGTCACTGTGGCCGTGCGGAAGAGCGGGCTGTCTCAGCGCCAGGTTCGCGAGTGCCTGGTGCGCAGCCTGGTGCAGGAGCCGCTGACGGAGGACGACCTGGCAGAGTTGCGCCGCATCCGGCGCCTGCTGGAGCTGGGCATCAACCTGCCCGGCATCGAGGTTATCCTGCGCATGCGCCGCCGCCTCCTGGCCATGAATGCCAGCCGGCGGGCCGCGGCGTGGGAGTGGCCTGGAGACGACTGGGACCTTGACGCGCGGTGGCAGCGCTTGCTCCCCTGGGAGCCCGAGGAATAGGCCGGAGGTGTGAATGTTCCGCAAGATCCTGTTTGCTAACGAGGGCTCGCCGGCGGGCGATCGGGCGCTGCTGTACGTGGAGCACCTGGCCCTCGTCGACAACGCCGAAGTGATTGTGCTGCACGCCTTCCAGGTGCCCGCGAATTACAGCACCTCGGACAGCTACGAAGATCTGCACCAGGCCTTTCAGAAGGTGGCCTGGTCGGTGGTGGACGACGTTGTGGGCGAGATGGAGCGCAACGGCGTCCGGGTGCGCGGCCTGGTCCGCGAGGCGCCCGCGGCGCGGGCCATTCTGGAGGTTGCGGACGAGGAGGGCGCGTCTCTCATCGTCCTGGGCACGCGCGGCCCCTCCAGCGCGCAGGAGTTGCTCCTGGGCAGCGTGAGCACCGAAGTCTTGCGCTTTTCGCGCTGCCCTGTCATGACGGTTCCCTGAACCATCGGGCCGCGCCGGCCCCGGATGATCTCCCAGGTGAGCCGGCCGGACCCGCGTCACATCAAATAGACCAATAGAACGCGAGGATCGAACATGAGCGAAGAAGCCAACCGCAGCCAATCCTTTGAGTTCAAGGCCGAGATTCAGCAACTGCTGAATATCCTCGTCCACTCGTTGTACACCGAGCGCGAGATTTTCCTGCGCGAGCTCGTCTCAAATGCGTCCGATGCCCTGAACCGCCTCCAGTTCGAGATGCTGACCACGCGCGACGTCGTCGATCCCGATGCCGAGCTGGCCATCAGGCTGGAGGCCGACTCCGAGGCCCGGACCATCACCGTCTCCGATACAGGCGTGGGCATGACCCAGGACGAGGTGGTCCAGGACCTGGGCACCATCGCCCATTCGGGGGCAGCGGCCTTTTTGAAGCAACTCCAGGAGGAAAAGCGCCCCGGCGTGGAGATGATCGGCCAGTTCGGCGTGGGCTTTTACTCGGTGTTCATGGTGGCCGAAGAGGTTCGCGTCGTCAGCCGTTCCTACAAGCCAGAGGCCGAGGCCGTGGAGTGGGTGTCGGATGGCGGCAGCAGCTATCGCGTGGGGCCGGCCGACAAGACGAGCCGGGGGACGCGCATCGAGATCAAGCTCAAGGAGGACGCCGCCGACCTGGCCAGCGCCTGGCGCCTCGAGCAGATCGTCAAGAAGCACTCGGACTTTGTCCAGTTCCCCATCTATATCGGAGACAAGAAAGAAGCAGTCAACCGCCAGACGGCGCCCTGGCGCAAGGCGCCCCGCGAGGTGACCGAGGAGCAGTACGTCGAGTTCTACAAGCACCTGACCCTCGACTTTGAGAATCCGCTCCTGACCGCCCACCTGGTGACCGACGCCCCGGCCAACGTTCGGGCCATTCTCTACGTGCCGTCCAGGCGCGAGCGCGGCGTGTTGAGCCTCAGGACCGACCATGGGCTCCAGCTTTACGTACGCAACGTCCTCATCCAGGAGTATAACAAGGACCTGCTGCCCAACGCATGGCGTTTCGTGGAAGGCGTCGTGGAGTCGGAGGATCTGCCCCTCAACATCTCGCGCGAGGCGGTGCAGAGCAGCCCGGCCGCCCGCCGCATCCAGCGGGCGCTGGTGCGCAAGCTGGTCAAGGAACTGGAGACCATGGCCGAGGAGCGGCCGGAGGACTATGCCACGTTCTGGCGCGAGTTCGGGCCGTTCCTCAAAGAAGGGGTGGCGACCGACCCCTCGTCCCACGGCGACCTCTTGCCCCTGCTGCGCTTCCAATCCTCCCGGGATGGCGGCGAGCTGGTCTCGCTGCGCCAGTACGTGGAGCGCATGGCCGAGGATCAACAGGCGATCTACTACCTGATCGGCGAGGACGAAAAATCGGCGGCCCGCAGCCCGCACCTGGACTATTTCCGGGCCCACGATCTCGAAGTGCTCTACCTCGTGGATCCCATCGACAGCTTTATGGCCGTGGCCCTGCGCGAGTTCGAGGGCAAGCCGCTAAAGAACGTTGACGACGCGGGCCTGGATCTGGACGTGAAGGAGGAAGCGCCCGTCGACGGCGCCGTGGCCGAGGCCGACTTTAACCGGCTGATAAGTCGCTTTGTCAAGGTATTGGGCGAGCGCGTGCTGGAGGTCCGGGAGTCGAGGGTGCTCAAGGACAGCCCCGCCCGCCTGGTCTCGCCCGACGACGCACCGGCCCGCGAGATGTCCCGGGTGTATCGTATGTTGGGCCAGGAGTACGAGGTCCCGCGCCGCATCCTGGAGCTGAACCGCTCCCATCCCATCGTGGCCAACCTGGCGCGCCTCGTGACCGAGACGCCCGAGAGCCCGGTCATCGACGATTCCATCGAGTTGATCTTCGAGAGCCAGTTGCTCATGGAGGGCCTGCACCCGAACCCCACCGACATGATCCCGCGCCTGCAGCAACTGATGCAGGCGGCGACGGCCCGCGGCTGATGGGCGGCGGACGAATTCCCGGCATGAGGTAGGCTGGCAGTGACCCGGTACAAGGAGACGAAAGCCATGCGCAAATCAACCTCCGTTGCCCTCCTCGCCCTGTTCGTGCTCGGCCTGGTTTTGCTCGCCTGCTCTCTGCCCAACGAGCTGCAGAGCCTGCTCCAGGGTACGCCCACGCCCGTGGCCGTTCCGACGGTGACCCCGGCGCCCGAGCCGACGCTGGCTCCGCCCCAACCTGCCCCGCAGGGCATGTTCTCGCTGGAGCAAGACATCATTGCAGTGTACGAGGCGGTGGGCCGGGGGGTGGTCAACATCACCAACCGCAGCTATGCCTACGACTTCTTTTTTCGACCTGTGCCCCAGGAGGGATCGGGTTCCGGCATCGTCTACGACCGGGAAGGACACATCATCACCAACTATCACGTCATCGAGGGCGCCGAGGAGTTGTTCGTGACGCTGCCCGATGAGAGCACCGTACCGGCAAAGGTGGTCGGCTCTGATCCGTCCGTCGACCTGGCCGTGATCCAGGTCGGGGCCGACCAGGACCTGTTGCAGCCGGTGCCCCTTGGCGAGTCGGAGGACCTGCGCGTGGGCCAGTTCGTCGTGGCCATCGGCAACCCCTTTGGGCTGGAGCGCACCCTGACGGTGGGTGTCGTCAGCGCCCTGGGCCGTGTCATCCAGAGCCCCGACGAGAGCTTTATCGGCGAGATCATCCAGACCGACGCGGCCATCAATCCGGGCAACTCGGGCGGGCCGCTCCTCGACCTCTCGGGGCGCATCATCGGCGTCAACACGGCCATCTTTAGTCCCAGCCAGGCCTCCGCGGGCATTGGCTTCGCGGTGCCCGTGGACACGGTGCGGCGGGTCGTGCCGGCCCTCATCGAGAACGGCTATTACCCACATCCCTGGTTGGGCATCAACTATGTCTGGTCGTTGACGTCGGAGCGTGCCGGGATTTTGCGTGAGGCGGGCATGGACGTGCCCGTGGAAGAGGGCGTTCTGATCATCGAGGTCGCCTCCAACGGTCCCGCCGCCCAGGCCGGACTGCGGGGCGGCCGGCAGCGCGTCCGCATCGGGCCGGCAATCCTGACCATTGGCGGCGACATCCTGACCGCCATTGAGGGGGAGCCCATCACCAGCGATCAGGCGCTGCTCCAATACCTGGACACGCAGACCGAAGTGGGAGATACCATCCAGGTGACGCTGTGGCGCGATGGCCAGGAGCTGACCGTGCCGGTAACCCTGGGCGAGATGCCCCGCTGATCATCTGGTACCCGTAACAGAGGCAAGTGGTTGACCACCGTGGCAGGCGCGCCACAGACCGATCGAAATTTGCACGCTGTGACGAAGTAAAGTATACTACCACCCGGCGTTAGCACTCTCGCTGACCGAGTGCTAGCGCGCAAATTGTGTCTACAAAATAGGAAATCAAAGGAGGATCAGGAATGGCACTCAATCTCAAGCCCCTGGCAGACCGGTTGGTGGTCGAGCCCATCGAGCGAGACGAGGTGACCGCCAGCGGCATCTATGTCCCCGAGACGGCCAAGGAAAAGCCCCAGGAGGGCAAGGTCGTCGCCGCCGGCCCGGGCCGCCGCGACGAGAGCGGCAAGCGCGTCGAGATGGACGTC
>DAOUHB010000255.1:0-6226 GCA_034428935.1 Anaerolineae bacterium
GGCCACGCCTTCCAGGACGCCCAGGGTCATGGTGACGATCAGGATGAGGACGACGATGGCATAGTCGAGGCGCGAGAGCCGCGGCCAGGCGTCGTAGAGCCATTCGACGAGGAATGCCAGCCCCAGGAACAGGGTCAGGCCGCCGGGCACCACGCGGGGCACGTAGCTGAGGAGCGAAGGCCCCACGAGGAGCATGGCGCCGCACAGGGCGGCGGCCACCAGGCTGACCAGCCGGCTGGGAGCACCCATGAGATAGCTCAGGCTGGAGATGCTCAGCGTCTGAAAGCCGACGGGACCTCCGCCGCCCAGGCCGGCCAGGAGGTTGGCGGCTCCGGCGGCCTTTAGCTCGCGGTTCAGGTCCACGTCGCGCCGAGCCAGCAACTCCAGGCTGCTGGCATTGAGGAGCAGCGAAACGACGCTGATGACGAGGATGGTGCCCGTGCTGCCCGCCTGGGCCAGGACTGACGACCAGTGGGCCTGGCGCAGCAGCCCGGGGGTCAGTGGCTGCCACAGCCCGCCCGGGGGAAAGGGCCCCAGGAGCCAGCCCTGCCCGCCGCCCTGGCCCGCCGCGCCGGGCGCCCACAGCGACGAGACCGGCACGCCGGAAACCCACACGACGACGTAAAAGAGGGCCACGGCCCCCAGCATCAGGCCCGGCAGGATGAGAAAGTGGCTCCAGCGGCGCAGGACCAGGAGCGTGACCAGGGCAATCCCCAGGCCCGGCAGCCAGCGAACCAGGAGATCGAGCCGCAGCAGGGCGGGGACGTTGGCCAGGGTGAGGGGGGCGCCGGCCATGACGCCAAAGCTGCCCTGGACCAGCAGCCAGCCGATGCCCGCCAGGAAGCCGCCGACCACGGGATAGGGCACATAGCGCACCAGCCCTCCCTGCCGGAACCAGCCGAGGAGGAAAAAGAAGACGCCGGCCACCAGCGACATGAGGGCAATGGTGGCCAGGACCGTTGCCAGCAGCTCCTGCCCCGTGGACCCGGCGGGCAGGTTGCCCGCCATGGCCGCGGCCGACGCGGCGAGGATGGCCGCCGGTCCGTCCTGGGGGTTGGCCACGGCCCCGGGCAGTGAGCTGCCAAAGGCGACGACGAGGTTCATGACGGCCGCGGCCAGGAAGGTGAGGCCAAGGCCGTAGGAGACGTAGGGGGCCAGGTCGCCGGCAAAGATCAGGACCGCAAACGAGGTCTGGGCCATGATGACCAGCACCCCCGCCACCGATCCTGCCACCAGGCCGGGCACCAGGCGACCGGGCCGGGCGCCGCCGCGCAGCCTGGCGGCGATGGCCTCAAAGCTTCTCAACGGGCTCATCGCCTGCGCGTCATTCAAACCCGTCCAGCAGCGGCTTGCCCTCGGCGCGCACGCCCAGGTCAAAGAGAACCTGCTGGCTGAGCTCTCGCGACAACTCCTCGGGGTCGCGGGTGCCCAGGGGCAGGTGCCCGGCGGCCATTGTGCCGTGGCCCCCGGCGGTGCCGGCCTCGCCCACGATGGATTGCACCAGGCGGCCGGCGCCCCCCACGGGGTTGCGGGCACGGATGGAGACGATGAGCTCGTCCCTGTAGACGCCCATGACCACCGCCCATTTCGTGCCCTGGAGCCTGAGTAGGAGGTCGGCCAGCTCGGCCGCCAGGTCGGGCCGCGACATGGTGCCGATGTAGGACAGGATCACGCCATCGTAGACGCGGGCGGTATGCAGCGCGGCGTCCAGGCGCTTGAAATAGTCGTTGGGCACCTGCGCGTTCTCGATCTCGGCCAGGGCCTCCAGGTCGACCAGCCCCTGCAAGTGGTGGTAGACTGCCATGTCCTCGGGGCCTGCCTCGCGCATCAGGCCCAGCGTGTCGCTCTTGATGCCATAGTACAGCGCCGTGGCCAGCGGAGGCTCGGGCTCGATGCCGGCGGCCAGCAGATAACCGGCGAGGATGGTCGACGTGGCGCCGATGTCGGGGCGCACCTCGGCAAAGGCAACCTCGGCACTGCCCGGCCGCAGCGGATGGTGATCGAAGACGATGATGGGGAGCTGGCCTGGCAGCAGGGCATTGTTGCCCGTGCCGGGCTGGGTGTCCACCAGGGCGATGGGCACGTCCTGGCGCAGCTCGGCGGCCAGCAGGCGGCGCAGTGGCCGGCCAAGGTAGCGCACCAGGGCCTTGTTTTCCGCGCGCCCGATGATGCCGCGGTAGACCAGGTCGGCTTCGACGTCGAGACTCCTGCCCTCGTAGGCCGGCCAGGGAGACTTGAGGAGGGTCCGCAGCGCCAGGGCGCTGGCGATGGCGTCGGGATCAGGATCGTTGTGGGGCAGGATGAGCAGCCGTTGGACGCCTTCCAGGCTGCGGGCGAGGTCGTCAAGACGTGCCGGCATCAAACGAGACTCCTCTCTCACAAAGCCGCCCTACATCCACGCCCGGCGGCGCAGCCACAGGATCATGCCCGCGGGCAGGAGGAGCAGGGCCAACAAGGTTAGGGTGACATCGGGCGCGCGATACAGTGAGCGAATCACCAGCCCTCCTCGCGGCAGAATGGTGGCCCGGATCATACCACGGGACATGGCCAAAGTCAAGCAATGGCCGTCCAACCCGGCTCACGCCCATGGGGAGGCGGAGACGTGCTATGTCTAGGGGCTCTCCTCGTCCCTGGCCCTGGCTCCCGGCGTTGGGGAGCCCATCTCGGCCAGGCGGCGAAAGACGGCCACCTGCTCGACGGCGATGGGCTTCCATTCGTCGGGCAGGCGGCGAAACTCGCGGAGCAGCGCGCGCACCAGGTCGTTGGACTGCATCCAGGCGACGTCATCCTCCTCGGCGCTGTCGTTGGACGCGCCCAGGGGTGGCAGATGGCCGGCGGCGCGCAGCACCTGTTCGCGAGAAGCGTGAAAAAAGTCCGCCAGGCGGAACAGCGTCTCGACCTTGGGTACGTGGCCTTTGTTGATGATATCGCTGAGGGTTGCCTGGCCCACGCCGGCATACACCGCCGTCTCGCTCTGCGTCAGATCGCGTTCTTTGAGCTGCTCGCGAAGCCATCGACCCAGTTCCGTCATGCGTCCACTCTCCTTTCCACGCCTCGGGACCATTGTACCGCAAAAGGGGCGTCAAGTCAAAAGCGACCCGCCGATGACAGATCCGATACGAAATTCCGAATGGCTCGCAATCCGTCCTTGACAGGGCGCAAAGTCCCCGGTAGAGTATATGTATCCAATAATCGATTCATAATTCTGAAAGATGGAGGACAATGTCCATGTCACAGGGGCCCGCTGCCCTCACGCCCAAGGAGCGCTTGATCAAGCTGTTAAAGGAGCCACACGAATCGACCGAGGCCAGGATCCGCATGCTGGCCTGCATCCTCGCCGACCCCCGCCTCTTTTCCTCCCTCGTGATCCGCGTCCCCCTACGCCGCTACCAGCTCGCCCCCCTCCGCGCCATCCTCGATAGCGTCCTGAACCGCCGGGGCATGGAGTTCTTGCTGATCTTCCCCCGCCAGTCCGGCAAGAACGAGGCAGTAGCCCAGCTCCTGGCCTATCTCTTGAACCTCTATCAGCGGGTGGGCGGGAACATCGTCTATGGCGCCATCGGCAACGCCCTGGGCATGGGAGTTGAACGCCTGGAAGAGCGGCTCGAGAACACGTGGAACGCCGGCCAGTGGGCCCGGAAGGTGCGCCCCCTACGCCGCTGCCTGGGCAAAGCCGCCGTCGTGTTCGTCAGCTCCCACCCCGCCGCCACTGCCCGCGGTCAAACCGCCCACCACCTGCTTGTCATCGACGAGACCCAGGACCAGGACGGCGCCCACGTCGAGGCAGTGTTCACCCCCATGCGAGCCGCCAACAACGCCACCGCCCTATACATCGGCACCGTCAAGCTGACAACTGACTACCTCTGGACCAAGAAAGGTGAGCTGGAGCGCGAGACCGCCCGCGATGGTCACCGCCGCGTCTACCTCGTGCCCCCCGAGACCGTCACCGACGAAAACCCCGCCTACAAGGTGTTCCTCGATAACCAGGTGCGCAAGTACGGCCGCCATCATCCCATCGTTGCCAGCGAGTATTTTCTGGAGCCCATCGACGGCACCGGCGGGCTGTTCGACGTGCGCCGCCGGGCCCTGATGCGCGGCATCCACCCCCGCGAGCTGGAGCCCGCCGCCGGCGAGCTCTACATTGCCACCCTGGACGCCGCCGGCGAGGACGAGGCCTCCACCGACCCCGTCGCCCGCCTGGCTCACCCTGGACGAGACTACACCGTCGCCCACGTCTTCCGGGTGGACTGGCCGGCTGTGGGATTGTATGCGCCGGGCCCCACCTATAAGGCCGTTGACGTGTTCGTCGACCATGGCTCACGTCACTTTGAGGATACCCCGGGCCGGCCGGCCCTGGTGCACCGGCTGGCGGCCTGGCTGCAACATTGGGGGGTCGCCCACCTGGTAGCCGATGATACCGGAGTGGGCCAGGGGCTCGTGGCCTGGCTCGGCGCCGCCCTGGGAGCCGCCAGGGTCACCGGCTTCACCTTCCATCCCTCCGCAAAGGCCAATCTCGGCTCCATGTTCCTGTCCCTTGTCGAGACCGGCCGCTTTCGCTACTGGGCCGGCGACGAAGACGAGCCCGGATCTGACGGCTGGTGGTTTTGGTCCCAAGTCGCCGCCTGCACCTATGAGCTCCCGCCCGAGGGCAGGTTTGACCGTGACCTGCGCTGGAGCGTGCCCGACAATCACAAGACACCGGTCCCGGGCAGCCAGCCCCAGCTCACCCACGACGACCGCCTGATCTCCGCTGCCCTCGTCGCCGAGGCCGATCGCCTGATCCGCGAGGGCAAGATCGTCGTTGGCGTCGCCGGCTCCGGCATCGTCGACGCCATCGACCCACTGTCGGAAATGAGCTTTTAGCCATGGCCACCATCGTTCCCGTCTCCGGCGGTTGGGATAGCGCGCTGACCTGGCTCTTTGTCACCGGTCACCTGGCTGATGGATGCTCCCGGCGCTGGCAAGACCCCGACGCCGTCGCCGTCTTTACCGACCCTGGCCACGAAGACGCCCGGACGTATGCCGTCCTTGACCTCCTCGACGCCATGACCGGCCGGCCCATCGTGCGCCTGCAGGGCCCCACCTGGGAGGAGGCCCTCGAGGCCCATTCCTGGTTCCTCCCCTGGCATCGCGCCCGCTGGTGTACCCCCACATTCAAGATCCGCCCGTTCGAGGCCTGGGTCTCCGGCCTGGGCCCCGTCGTCAGTTGCATCGGTCTGCGCGCCGACGAGCCCGAGCGCGCCGGGTACCAAGGTCCTGAGCATCGCGAAGGGCTGGGCGAGCGCGGCAGCCAGATCACGCCCGTCTATCCCCTGCGCGAGATGGGGATCACCTACTCCGATCGCCAGGCCCTGGGTCACAAGCTCGGACTCCCCGAGCCGGCGCCCTGGTCCTGCTTCAACTGCCCGTTCAAAACACACTTCCTCTGGGTCACCCTCGTGGAGCAGTATCCCGAGCAGGCCGAATGGTGCGCCTGGGTCGAGGAGGAGAAAGAGCGCCGCGGCGCCGGCGGGTTCGGCTGGATACGCAAGTACAAGATCCGCGAGCTCATGGAGAGCCCCCAGCTCCGCGCCGACATTCGCCGCCGCTATTGGTCCCGACACCGCCCACCGCAGCCCGCGCTACTCGACGCCGGCGAGGAGGAGGCTACCCCATGCCTGCTATGTCGCGTCAAATGAGTTGCACCGTCCCGATGGTCCGGCGTCGGGAGGGGCCCCAGGGCGACCAGGTCCTCGAAGGCCAGCACCCAACGCAGCCGGCCGGCCGGCCGGTTGCCATGGCCCCGGAGCACAGCGGAGTGGGAGGCATCCTGGAGATGCAGCTCGGGAGGACCTCGGCCCCAACTTGCCCGCTCCCTGGAGGGCCCGGGGGATGCACAGCCCGCCCGGCCGGAGTACCGGCCGACCTCGTTGCTCCCTGGTGGGCAGCCCCGCCCGCTCCCTGGAGGGCCTGGGGGATGCAGGCCCCGCCCGGCCGGAGTACCGGCCGACCTATGCTCGACCTGGTGGGCAGCCCCGCCCGCTCCCTGGAGGCCCTGGAGGATGCAGGCCCCGCCCGGCCGCAAACGACGGCGGCCGACCTATGCTCGACCTGGTGGGCAGCCCCGCCCGCTCCCTGGAGGCCCTGGAGGATGCAGGCCCCGGCTTCGCCGCTTCGGCTCGCTCCGGTCCGCTCCGGTCCGCTTCCCCTCCGCCTGCGCCTTCGCCCGCGCGAGACGGCCGGGCGA
>DAOUHB010000256.1:0-64828 GCA_034428935.1 Anaerolineae bacterium
GATGGTAGAGCGCCAGATCCGTCGCCGTGGCGTGACGGATCAAGACGTGCTGGACGCCATGGAGCGTGTACCCCGCCACGAGTTCGTGCCATCCCAGTATCGCCCGCAGGCTTACGCCGACCATCCCCTCCCCATCGGCTTCGGGCAGACCATCTCCCAGCCCTACATCGTGGCCCTCATGACCCAGCTCCTGGAGCTGAAACCCGGCCATCGCGTGCTGGAGGTCGGCACCGGCTCGGGCTACCAGGCGGCCATCCTGGGCGAGATCGTGGCAGAGGTGTACACCGTCGAGATCATCGAGGCCCTGGCGATCCAGGACCGCGAGCGGCTGGCCCGCCTCGGCTGCGGCAACGTCCGGGTGCGCTGCGGCGATGGCTACTTTGGCTGGGAGGAGCACGCCCCCTACGATGCCATCGTCGTCACCGCCGCCGCCCGCGAGATCCCCCCACCGCTGCTGGCGCAGCTCAAGGACGGCGGGAAGCTCGTCGTCCCGGTGGGCCCCCCCGGCGGCTACCAAACGCTGTGGGAGATCAGCAAAAAGAAAGCCAAGTTCAACAAGCGCAACGTTACCGGCGTGCTCTTTGTCCCCCTGACCGGCGACCACGCCCTCGTCGAGGGCTAGCAGGTTCGTAGTAATGGCTTTAGCCATCTAGAAACGACTGAAGTCGTTACTACCAGCGAGAATCGTCCCCTTCTCCGACAGGCTGCTAGCGCTGCAGGCGCAGATCCAACGCCGTGTGGCGCTCGGCGATCTTGAAGTTGCGCACGGCAATGGCGATGGCCCGGCGGTTGCCCACCAGCACCACCAGCTCCCTGGCCCGGGTGATGGCGGTGTACAGCAGGTTACGTTGGAGCATCATGTATTGCTGGGTGAGCACCGGCAGCACCACGGCCCGGTACTCGCTGCCCTGGCTCTTGTGCACGCTGACCGCGTAGGCGTGGACCAGCTCGTCCAGGTCCGAGAACTCGTACTCCACGTCGCGCCCGTCGATGCGGACCGTCATCGCCTGGTTCACCGCGTCCACCGCCGTGATCCAGCCCATGTCGCCGTTAAAGACCTCGCGGTCATAGTCGTTGCGCGTCTGCATCACCCGGTCGCCCAGGCGAAAGACCTGGGCCCCGCGGCGATACTCCGGCCTGCCCTCCAGCGGCGGGTTCAGCGCCTCCTGGAGCCGGCGGTTCAGCTCGCCCACGCCGGCAGCCCCGCGGTGCAGTGGCGAGAGCACCTGGATCTCGCCCAGGGGGTCAAAGCCAAAGCGGCGCGGGATGCGGTTTCGCACCAGGTCCACCACCAGGTCCGCGGCCTGCTCCGAATCCGTGGCCGGAAAGAGAAAGAAGTCGGTGGCCTGCCGGCTGAAGAGGGGCATCTCGCCGCGGTTGATGCGGTGGGCGTTTTCGACGATGAGGCTGCCCTCCGCCTGGCGAAAGATCTCGGTCAGGCACACCACCGCCGCCACCCCCGAATCGATGATGTCGCGCAGGACGTTGCCCGCGCCGACGCTGGGCAGTTGATCCACGTCGCCGACGAGGAGCAGGTGGCTGCCCGGGGGGACGGCCTTGAGGAGGTGGTTGGCCAGGAGCAGGTCGAGCATGCTGGCCTCGTCCACGATCAACATGTCCAGCTCCAGGGGATTGTCCTCGTTGCGCTGGAACTGGAATCCCTGCCGCGGCTTGAACTCCAACAGGCGGTGGATGGTCCGTGCCTCGCGGCCGGTGGCCTCGGCCAGGCGCTTGGCGGCGCGACCGGTGGGGGCCGCCAGGGCATAGCGAAAGCCCCTGGACTCCAGCAGGCGGATGATGGTGCGCGTGGCCGTGGTCTTGCCCGTACCCGGGCCCCCGGTGAGCACCGCCACCTTGTTGGTCAGCGCGGTGCCGACGGCCAGGCGCTGCCCGGCGTTCAGCGCCAGCCCCTCCTGGGCGGCCAGGTGGTCAAAGACCCGATCCAGGTTGGCGTCCTGGAAAAAGGCCAGGCTGCTCTCCTCCGCCCCCAGGAGGGCCCGCAGCCGGTTGGCGACGCCGATCTCGCCGTAGTAAAAGGGCGCCAGGTAGATGGCGCGCTCTTCCAGGAGGAGGTGCGGCGCCGGCGGCTCGTCGGCGGAGGCCTCCGGGGCCGGCGAATCCACGGCCCCCTCGGGGCTGCCGTTGCCGGCGGCCGGCGAAAGGGGCTCCACGCGGACGGTATAGTCGGCGGCCAGCGACTCGATGCCCTGGGCCACCAGGTCGGGGGCCACCTCCAGGATGCGGGTGCTCTCGTGGATCAGCTCGCCCTGGGGCGCATAGACGTGGCCGTCGTCGGCCATCTGGCTCAGGGTGTAGGCGATGCCGGCTTGCACCCGCTGCGGGCTGTCGGGCGCCAGCCCCAGCTCGCGGGCGATCTTGTCGGCGGTGAGAAAGCCGATGCCGTACACCTCCTGGGCCAGGCGGTAGGGGTTGCTGCGCACCACGTCAATGCTGGCGTCGCCATAGGTCTTGTAGATGCGGACGGCGTGGGAGGTGCTGACGTTGTGGCTCTGCAGGAAGAGCATCACCTCCTGGATGGCCTTTTGCTCGGCCCAGGCAGCGCGGATGAGGGCCAGGCGATGCTTGCCCACGCCCAACACCTCCAGCAGGCGCTCGGGCTGGTTCTCGATGACGTCCAGCGTGTCGGCCTTGAAGCGGCGCACGATGCGTTTGGCCGTCACCGGGCCGATGCCCTTGATGAGGCCGGAGCCGAGGTACTTTTCCATGCCGTCCACCGTGGCCGGTAGGACGGTGGTATAGCGCTCCACCTGGAACTGGCGGCCGTAGCGGGCGTGTTCCTTCCACTCGCCCTCCAGCCGCAGCGTTTCGCCCGGCCGCACCTCCAGCAGGTTGCCCACGACCGTGACGGTATAGGCGCGGCCTTCGGGCGTCACCTGGGCTACGGTATAGCCCGTTTCCGCGCTGTAGAATGTCAGCCGCTCGACGGTTCCGACCAGCGATTCAGACAAAGACTCACCCGTTCCGTTTCCAGTACCGCGCAGGGCGAGAGCCCGGCACCAGGGTCCGCCGGCCTGCAACCTCCTGCGCACCGATCCGCCCGCCAGGCAAAGGGCGTGGCATCCCGGCAGCCCGCATTATAGCAAAAGCAGCAGAGCGCGTCAAACCGGCCAGAACTCCTCAGGCATGGGGCGCGGCTGCCTTGACGCTGCCGTGTGCCTGTGTTATACTCGCGCCAGAAGGAGAGCAAGATGCCGGCAACCGTCCCCTTTGGGATATGACCCATGGACGGCGAGACTATCGCAGTCGACGACAGGGTCCAGATCCCCCTCTCGGAGCTCGAGTTCCGCTTCTCACGCAGCAGCGGGCCCGGCGGCCAGCACGTGCAAAAGTCGTCCACCCGGGTGGAGCTGCTCTTTGACGTCGCCCGCTCGCCCAGCCTCGACGACGAGCAACGCGCCCGTGTGCTGAGCCGCCTTTCCGGTTATGTCGACTCGGATGGGGTCTTGCACGTCGTCTCCCAATCCGAACGGAGCCAATGGCGCAACCGCCAGGAGGTCGTGGAGCGCTTCCAGGAGCTGATGCGCCGCGCCCTGGCCCGCCGCAAGCGGCGAAGGGCCACCAGGCCCACGGCGGCCTCCCGGGAAAAGCGCCTGGAGCAAAAGAAACGCCGCGGCCAGATCAAGAGGCACCGCGGGCCCGTGGAAGAGGACTGGTAGGGGCGTGCGTGCATTGGCCTTGGAGAGCCGCTTTTTTGTCGCCCCGGGCTCGCCGTGGTATAATGTGAACAAAAGTACAGTGTCCAGGCCACCGATGGCTTCTTGCGACGTTTTTGTGGATGACGCCCTGTTAAGCCAGGGCGTTGTGCGTTTTCGCAGCGCGCATTGCGAGCGCTGGAAGCATAGGAGCTGATCATGACATTCCAGGTCCCGTTTGACAGAGGTAAGCTGAGCTTCGAGTTGCCGGCGGGCTGGCGGTGTGACGTCGCCGAGTCCAGGGTCGTACCGCCCATCCAGGACGTGCCGGCGGCCGTGGCCGAGGCCGTGGCCGGCCCCGTCAATTCTCCTCCGCTTCGCGAGCTGGCCAAACCGGGCGACAAGGCCTGCATCGTCTTTACCGACATCACGCGCGCCAGCCCCGACTATTTGCTGGTACCGCCGCTGCTGGCCGAGCTGGCAGCCGCGGGTGTGCGGGACGACGACATCACCCTGCTGTGTGGCATCGGCCTGCACCGGCCCAGCACGCGGGAGGAAAAGGTGGCCAAGCTGGGCCTGGGCGTGGTGGAGCGCTATCGCGTGGTCGACAACGAGCCGTTGAATCCCGAGGCCCTCGTCGACCTGGGCACCACGGCGAGCGGCATCCCCCTCTCGGTCCATCGCGCCGCCTATGAGGCGGACATTTTGATTGCGACCGGCATTGTCGAGCCGCACCAGTACGCCGGCTATTCCGGCGGCCGCAAGACGCTGGCCGTGGGCGCCGCGGGCGAGGCCATGATCGCCTACACCCACGGGCCGGCCATGATCGACCACCCCGGCACGCGCCTGGCCCGGGTCGAGGGCAACCCCTTCCACGAGGCCATCACCGAGGCGGCGCGGCGCGCCGGGCTACGCTTTATTCTCAACGTGGTGCAGGACGACGAAAAGCGGGTGGTCTTTGTCCGGGCAGGCGAGCCGGAAGCAACCTTCCAGGAGCTGGTGGCCTTTGCCAAGACCCTCTACGAGGTACCCGTGCCGCGCCAGTACGACGTGGCCGTGGCGGGCGTCGGCTTTCCCAAGGATGCCAACCTTTACCAGGCCAGCCGCGCGGCCAGTTACCTGTTCTTTGCGCCGACGCCTGTGGTCAAGCCCGGCGGCTATTTCATCGTCCCGGCGCCCTGCGGCGAAGGCGCGGGCGAGGGCGTGGGCGAGCAGCGGTTTCTGAAGGCCATGCAAGAAGCCCCCGACGTCCAGTTCATCCTGGACGACGCGCGCCGGAACGGCTATCCGCCCGGCCAGCAGCGCGCCTTTGTCATGGCCAAGGTCCTGGAAAAGAACCCGGTCATCGTCGTGGGTGCCCAGGACGCCGACCTGGTCCGTTCGGCCAAGTTCCTCCCGGCGCCCACCATGCAGGCCGCTTTCGACATGGTGCGCCAGGCGATGGGCGATGGCCCCCTGGACCCAAGATCGGGCCTGAAAGGGCAGGGTCTGGACGTGCTGGTCGTGCCTCACGCCCTTCTTACGCTGCCCATCGTGCAGCAGTGAGCAAGCTAGAAGTGGACCCTACAAGCAGGAGCATCATGGAAACGACCGACCCGGAACCAAGTCAGACCCCCCTGGCCAGCGCCGAGATGGTCACCGGCGGTGAGCAGGCCTCGTGCATTCGCTGCGGGCTCTGCCTGGCCACCTGCCCGGTCTATCGCGCCACCCTGCGCGAGACCGACAGCCCCCGCGGCCGCGTCGCCCTGTTGCGTGCCGTGGGCGAAGGCCGGCTGCAGCCCGGCCAGGAGATGGCCGACCGCTACTACCAGTGCCTGCTGTGCGCCTCGTGCGCCAACATCTGCCCCAGCGGCGTGCCCCTGGAAGAGATCTTGCAGGTCGCCCGCGACGACATGAGCCATCAGAAGCTCCAGCCCGAGGTCCTCACCCGCCTGGCCAGTATCATCGGCGAGCACCACAACATTTCGGGCGACGACAACGCCAACCGCTTGCTCTGGACGGACAATATGGACCAGCCGCCTTCGGGCGCCGCGCCCCACGAGACCGCCGACGTGGTCTATTTCGTCGGCTGCGTGGGCTCGTTCTTTCCGCGGAGCTACCGCCTTCCCCAGACCATGGCGCAGTTGATGGACCGGGCGGGCCTGGATTACGCCGTGTTGGGCGGCGAGGAGTGGTGCTGCGGCTATCCCCTGCTCATCAACGGCGACCTGGAAAAGGCCGGCGAGCTGATACGCCACAACCTGGAAAAGGTGCGGGCCATGCAGGCCAGGCAGGTGGTCTTTACCTGCCCCTCTTGCCTGCACATCTGGAGTCACGTCTACAAGGAGGCGGGTGGGGGCCAACTGCCCTTCGAGCTGCTCCACGCCACCGAGCTGCTGGCCGCCATGGTGGACGAGGGCCGCCTCAAGTTCCGCGAGCTGCCCCCCCAGCGCGTGACCTACCACGATCCCTGCGACCTGGGACGCAAGGAAGGCATATTTGACGCCCCCCGCCGGGTGCTGGCCGCCATCCCCGGCCTGGAGCTGGTGGAGATGAGGGACAATCGAGCCAACTCCCACTGCTGCGGTGGAGGCGGCAACCTGGAGACCTTTGACGCCGCGCTGTCGCACGCCGTATCGGACCGGCGCCTGGAACAGGCCCAGGAAGTGGAGGCCCAGGTCATCGCCTCGGCCTGCCAGCAGTGCGAGCGGACCCTAACCGAAGCAGCGCGCCGCAACCGCGTCCGCGTGAAGGTGGTGGACGTCGCCGAGCTGGCCCTGCAGGCCCTGGAGGACTGATGGAGGCGGCATGCTGAAAGAAGAGATCCTATCCCAGCTCAGGACCATCGCGGGCGACGACAACGTCCTGACGTCGCCCGAGGCCCTGATCTGCTACTCCTACGACGGTACCTTTCACGAGTCGCTGCCCGAGGCGGTGGTGAGCCCGGCCAACAGCGCCGAGGTCGCCAGCATCCTCGCCCTGTGCAACAACGAAGGGGTCCCGGTCATCACCAGGGGCATGGCCAGCGGCCTGGCCGCGGCAACGGTCCCCGTGGACGGGGGCCTGGTGCTGAACATGGTGCGCCTGAACCGCATCCTGGAGATCGACCGGGCCAACATGATGGTCGAGGTCGAGGCCGGGGTCATCACCAGCGACCTGCAGGCGACGGTGGAAAAGCTGGGCCTCTTTTACCCGCCCGATCCGTCCAGCGTGCGCCACTCGACCATCGGCGGCAACATTGCCTGCAACGCCGGCGGGCCGCGCTGCCTGAAATACGGCGTCACGGGCGATTACGTCATGGCCCTGGAGGTCGTCCTGGCCGACGGCCGCATCCTCGAGACGGGCGGCAAGGCCATCAAGAACGTCACCGGCTACGACCTGGTCAGCCTCTTTATCGGGTCGGAGGGCACGCTGGGGGTCATCACGCGGGCCATCCTGAAGCTCATCGCCCTGCCCGAGGCCAAGCGCACCGGGCAGGCCATCTTTCCCCGGCTGGAGGACGCCAGCCGGGCGGTCAATGCCATCCTGTGGGGCGGCATCGTGCCCGCCACGCTGGAGCTGATGGACGAAACGGCCATCAACTGCGTTGAGGACTATATGCACCTGGGCCTGCCCCGCGACGCCGAGGCCATCCTCATCATCGAAACCGACGGCGACAATGCCGACGCGGCCCGGGACATGGACGTTATTGCCCGCATTTGCCGCGACGGTGGAGCCATCGAAATGCGCATCGCCCAGACCGCCAAGGAGAGCGACGACCTGTGGCGTGCCCGCCGCAGCATCTCGGGCTCCCTGGGCCGCAAGCGGCCCAACAAGCTGGGCGAGGACATCTCGGTGCCCCGCAGCGCCATCCCCGACACCATCCGGGGCATCAAGGAGATTTCGGACAAGCGAAAGCTGCCCATCGTGATCTTTGGCCACGCCGGCGACGGCAACCTGCACCCCAACATCCTCTTTGACAAACGCGATCCCGAGGAGTGGGCCCGCGTACAGCAGGCGGTGGCCGACCTGTTCGCCCTCTCGGTCAGCGTGGGGGGAACGCTCAGCGGTGAGCACGGTGTGGGGACCCTGAAAAAACCGTTCCTGGAGAGCGACGTGGGCCCCATCGCCATGGACGTCATGCGCTCCATCCGGCGGGCGCTGGACCCCCGGGGCATCCTGAACCCGGGCAAGATTTTGGACTGATTGATGGTTTGTTCGTAATAAATCTAGGGAGGAGAATCATGGATTTTGCGACGAAGCTTGCCAGGCTTCTGCAGGCGCATCCCGACGTCCTGCTCAACCCGTCCCGCACCGTGATGATCCAGGACACCGTCGGGCGCCGGGAGGCAATCCCCAGCGCCAACGGCGCCCTGGCCACGTGGACGCCGACTGAATCCACAGGCCGCAGCCCCAAGGATACCTACATCGTCCGCCGGCCGGAGAGCGAGGACACCATCGACTGGGACTCGCCGAACAACATCCCCATGGAGCCCGAAACCTTTGACATGATCGAGGATGACGTCTTCCGGGCGATGGCCGACAAGGGGAAGCTGTACGTCACCGATCGAGTCCTCGGGGCCGACAGCTCCTATGCTCTCCCGGTCAAGACTGTCTCCGATTGGGCCTCGACCGCCCTCTTTACCGACAACATGTTCCGCCCGGTGCCGACCGACCTGGAGCGCAGCATCTTTGCGAAACGCCCCTTCACCCTGCTGGTGCTGCCCTACGAAAAGCTCGATCCGGCCAGGTACGCCGGCCGCCTGCGCAAGATGCCCAACGGCAAGACGTCGGACATGGCCGTCGCCATTGACGTCGACCGCTATCGGGGCATCGTCTTTGGCTCGGCCTATGGCGGCAGCGTCAAAAAGCTGATGTTCAGCGTCATGAATTACATCCTACCGGGTGAGGGCATCTTGCCGCTCCATTGCTCGGCCAACGAGGGACCCAACGGCGACGTCGCCCTGCTGCTGGGCCTGTCGGGCACCGGCAAGACCAGCCTCTCGGCCGATCCCCGCCGCGCACTCCTGGGCGACGACGAGCACGGCTGGAGCGACAACGGCATCGCCAACTTTGAGAACGGCTGCTATGCCAAGCTGATCAACCTCCGTCCCCACAAGGAGCCCGAGATCTGGAACGCGGTGTTCCACGAGGCATCGTTGGAGGAACACGGGGCCATCGTCGAAAACTGCATGATGTACCCCTGGGGCACCTTTGACGTGGACGACGAGCGCTACACACCCAACTCGCGGGCCTCCTACCCGCTGAGCTTCCTGAGCAACATCAAGACCCCGCCCGTGGGCGACCATCCCAGGACGATCCTGTTCCTGGCGGCCGACGCCAACGGCGTGCTGCCGCCCGTCGCCAGGCTGACGCCCGACCAGGCCATGCTCTGGTTCCTCATGGGCTACACCAGCAAGCTGGCCGGCACCGAAACGGGCATCGTCGACCCGGTCAGCACCTTCTCGCGGTTCTTTGGCGAGCCGTTCATGCCGCGCAACCCCGACGTCTATGCCACCATGCTGGGCGAGCGGATGAAGCGCCACGGCTCGCGCGTCTACCTGGTGAACACCGGCTGGAGCGGGGGGCCCTTTGGCGTGGGCGCCCGCATGGACATCGACATCACCCGCGCCCTGGTCCAGGCCGCCCTGTGTGGCGACCTTGACCAGGTGGAATACGACAGCAATCAGCTGTTTCACATTCAGGTGCCGCGAAGCTGCCCGGGCGTGCCCGGCGAGATCCTGAACCCGCGGAACACGTGGGAGGACAAGGAGGCCTTTGACCAGCGGGCCGCCAGGCTGGCCAACGACTTTTGCCAGCACTTTGACAAGGCGTACGGCAACAAGGGCATCGACACCAGCGTCATGTTCGAGTGCCCCGGAAAGTAGCACGAGACGCGGGGAGAACCAGTCCTCCCTCATCGTAGCGACGAGGTAGCGACGAGCCCCTGCCGCCGGTCCACGGCGAGCAGGGGCTTGATTTTCTATCACGAACGTGTTAGAATTGAACCAGCACACATGGAAGAAGACGCTATGGTAACCGTGATCTTTCGCGACAAAACGTGGGAAGTCAAGCCGGGCAGCACCGTGCGGCACATCATCCAGAAGGCCGATCTGAACCCCGAGTCGATCCTGGCCGTGCGCAACGGCAAGCTCGTCAACGAAGCGACGCTGACGAAAGACGGCGACACCATCAAGCTGGTGACGGTCGTCTCCGGGGGCTAGGGCCGGCAGATGAAGTGCAGCAAGTGCGGTGGCCTGGCGGTCATCAACCTCGCCCAACACAGGCTGCGCCTGTGTGCAGACCACTTTGTCGAGTGGGTGGTCTCCATGACGCAGCGGACCATCGAGAAGTACGAGATGTTCACGCCGGAGGACCGGATCCTGGTGGCCGTCTCCGGCGGCAAGGACAGCCTCGCCCTGTGGGACGTGTTGCTGGAGCTGGGCTACCAGGCCGAGGGTATGTACATCCGCCTGGGCATCGACGAGGGGACCGGCTACTCGACCAAGTCGCTGGAGATGTGCCAGAAGTTCGTGGCGCAGCACCGGCCCGGGGCTGCCCTGCGGGTGGTGGATCTGGGCAGCGAATACGGGCAGACGGTGCCCTGGCTGGCCAGGACCAAACACAGGGGTCGCGGCAAGCCCTGCTCCGTGTGCGGCCTCGTCAAGCGGCACATCATGAACAGCACGGCCCGCGACGGAGGGTTCGCGGCCATTGCCACCGGCCACAACATGGACGACGAGGTGGCCGTGTTGATGCAAAACACCCTACACTGGCAGTCCGGCTACCTTGCCCGCCAGGCCCCCGTCCTTCACGAACAGGACGGGCTGGCACGAAAGGTCAAGCCCTTTGTCCGTCTCTACGAGCGCGAAACGGCGGCCTATGTCCTGGTGCGCGACATCGACTATATTTATGACGAGTGTCCCTTTGCCCGGGGATCGACGACCAACTTTTACAAGGAGCTCCTCAACCGGTTGGAGCTGAACTCACCGGGCGCCAAGCAACAGTTCTACCTTCAGTTTCTGGAGGCTCGCGACAGCGGCCGGGTCCAATTTGCCGAGAAGAAGGCGGGCGAGCTGCGCCCCTGCAGCCGCTGCGGGCAGCCCACCACCGCCGGCGACGTGTGCGCCTTTTGCCGCTTGTGGGAGTGACCGGCTATCGCTGGCTGCGGCCCAGGCCCCACCCGGTCAGCGACAGGGCCCAGTGCACCACCAGGCAAACCCACAGGTTGTGCGTGAGGAGAAAGAGGAGCGCCGACACGAGGACCTGAACGCCGAGGAGCCAGGCGTCGCCGGCACAGGCCCGCGTGCGCCAGCACCGCCGCCAGAACGGGCTCGACAGCAGCTCCAAGCAGGCCAGCACCAGCCCCCAGAACACCCCAACGTATAGATCGTCGAACAGCACGGCCAGGGCACCCCGGTAAAAGGCCCAGTGCACCTGGAGGTAGAGCCCGTCGATGAGCAGGCGCCAGATGGGGACGGCCGAGAAGCCGAGCCGCCCGGCCGTCTGCCCCCGGTTGGCGTTCAGCCACGCCAGGGCGACGAACCCCAATGCCAGCAGGCCAACGCCCACTCCCGTGCCGGCCGCTTCGAGCCAGCGGCTGACGGTCCAGGTGGCATCAAGCCCCGCCAGGCCCAGGGTCACGGGCGCCAGGAGGCCCCGGTGAGGCTCCAGGGGCCAGCCGCCCATGACCAGGTAGGGAACGCCGAGATAGTACAGGAAGCGACCGGCCTGATAGAGGACGGAGCCGACGCTCGCCGGCAGCCGGCGGGTCTCCCGGGCCAGCCACAGGACGTTGGCGCCCAGGACATAGACCAGGACCGAGCCCAGGACCCACAACAGCAAGGGGGGTGCGGGTGCGTCCAGCGTTAGCCAGGCAGGCACAGGATCGGTTCCTCCTTCAGGGCTGGGAGCGCAGTCAAGGCAGCTGCTCGGGAAGGGGGATGAGCAGGGTGATGCGGGTTCCCTGCCCCGGCGTCGACTCGATGCTGACGGACCCACCGACCAGTTCGGCCCGCTCCTTGAGGTTGATCATGCCCAGACTACCACGCGTCCCGTAGCCGGTCTCGACGGCGCGCACGTCAAAACCAATGCCGTTGTCGGAAACCTGCCCCACGAACAGATCGCCCTGCACGGCCAGGCGAACCGAGATGCGCGAGGCCTGGGCGTGCTTTCGCGCATTGTTGATTGCCTCCTCCATGATGGCAAACACGACGCCCTGCACCTCGATATCCAGGCAGTCGTCATAGTGTTCCGCGTCGACCACCACGTTGAGGCCGTCGTCTTCCCGGATGTTTTCCGCATACTGCTGCACGGCGGCGATGAGCCCCTCGGTCTCCAGGATGATGGGCCGCAGGGTAAAGAGCATGGAGCGGATTTCTTTGACGGTGCGGTGGGCCAGGTCCTCCAGGCGCTCCAGCTCGGCCCGGGCCCGCGCCGGATCCCGTTCCACGAGCAGGCGGGCAAAGTTCAGGCGCATGGCGATGGCCGCCACGTCCTGGGTGGGTCCGTCGTGGAGGTCCCGGGCGAGCTTGTGGCGGGCCTCCTCTTCCTTGTCCACGATCTTGTCGCGCTCGGCGCGCAGGCTCTGGTACAGGGTGGCGTTCTGCAAGGCAATGGTGGCCTGGTTGCAAAAGATGCCCAACAACTCCCCATGTTGCTCGGTATAGACGCCCGGCCTGGACGAAGCAAAGAGCACGGCCCCGTAGGTTTCAAAGCCGGCACGGAGGGGCACGCACAGCATCGAGCGGCAGGCCTCCAGCGAGCGAAATGCGCTCAGCTCGGGGTCGTCCGCCGGCGATGCCCCCAGGACGGCGCCGGCCGAGTTGATGGCCTCGGCGACAATGCCCGCGTTCCCGTCGATACGGCGTTTCTCGTCGCCGGCGGTAGAGAGGTTGCGATAGGAGGCCGGGTAGAGGCACCTGTTGTCATTGTAGAGAAATACCAGCCCCACCGATTGCCCCACGCGGGTGCCGAGCTCGTCGAATCCCAGGCGGCTGATGTCGAGGATGGCATCCAGGACCCTTTGATAGTTCAAGGTCGCGCTCAAGCTGGACGCCATCTCATAGATCACCCGGATATTGTCGGGAAGCCTCTGTCCCTCGGCGCCCTGGCGGCCGTCGAACTTGCCGGCCAACTGGGGGCCGAGGACGGCACCGGCTGCCGCGGTCAGCAGGTACAGCCCCATCTGCATGATCATCCGGAAGAGCAGCTCTGCACGCACGGCCCCAGCCCAACCCTGGAGGGCGTAAAATCCCGAGCTGAGCACAAAGGCTAGCGCCGCCGCCAGTCCCAGGCGCGATCCAAAGCGATGGGTACCTACCAGGATGACGAGCACCGGGAAAAAGTAAAAGGGGCTGTCCAGGCCGCCCGACAGGAAAATCAGCGCCAGCAAGGCCACCACGTCGACGATAAAGGTCAGCGTGGGCAAGAAGGCAAAGTCAGTGCGAAAGGTGAGCAGAAACGTGACGGCCAGATTATAGATGCCAAAGGCGGCAACAAAGACGGCGAGCCGGGTGAGCAGGTCGTAGTGGGCGGGATTGAGCAGCACGTCCAGGATGATATAGAGGAGCAAGCCCCAACGAACGAGGCAGATCCCCCACTCTGCACCCTGCTGCGTCTCCTTGTCATTCACCTGCGCCTCTCCAAGGTCCGCGCATCATGCCGGCGTGCGAGCTCCAGGCTGTTCCACGTGCTTGTTGCCCGCCCAGGGCACCACGAGCCTGGCCGTCGGGGGGCGTATTACAGGGCAGGCCGGTGGGCTTGTGCGAGCCAGTCAAAAGCACGCATCCAACGGCGACGCGTTCGCGTTCGCCAGGGCACCTCTTACAACAAACCGTGGCCCGCCAGGCATTCCGCCAGCACGGCCACGGCTATCGGCCCAGGAGGTGGGCGAGAAGGGACTTGAACCCCTGACCTCGTGTATGTGAGACACGCGCTCTAACCATCTGAGCTACTCGCCCTTTGCGCCCAGCATTATAACATCTGCACGCCTAGAATGCAAATCAAACGTTGGCCCAATCCTCAACGCAAGGTCGACAGAATCTGTTCCAGAAGGTCGTCGTCCAGGAACGAGCCCTTGTGCAACAGGGACTCGATCTGGCCGCTCAGGCGGCGTCGCTCGCTGCTGGTCAGCGTCTTGGCGGTGATGACAATAATCCGCGTGTCGGCCAGGTCTTTGCGGGCGCGGATGGCTTCGATGACGTCAAACCCGTCCATCTCGGGCATCATCAGGTCCAGGAGGACGAGGTCGGGGTGCTGCTCCTGGATCAGCTCCAGGCCCTCGCGGCCGCCGCCGGCCTCAAAGATCTGGTAGTCTCCCCGGGCCTGCAACACGCGGCGCAGGAGCCGCCGGGCATCCGGATCGTCCTCGACAATGGCAATTCGCTGAATCCGGTTGTCGAGGCGATCCAGTGAGGTCAGGATGCCCTCTTCGGCGTGGTGAGCGGGCTCCGTCTCGGCGACGTCCACGCTTTGCGCCCAGGTATCGCCCAGGAGGTGCTTCTCGACGGGAAAGGTGTGGCCCGAGCAGTTGACGACCACGATGTCCTCGGGGCCGATGAGCCCCGAGCTGACCATCTTGAACAGGCCGGCAAAGGCGAGGCCGCTGGCGGGCTCGACAGACAGCCCGTCCATCTTGGCCATGACGTGCATGGCACGAAAGCTCTCGTCGTCGCCGACGGCTTCCATGGTGCCCCCGTGCTCCAGGATGATGCGGCGCAGGTAGGTGTAGGCCATGCCAGGCTGGCCGGTGGCCACGGTGGTGATGACCGTGCGCGGATTGGTGACCGGCTCGGCGACCTCCAGGCCCTTGGCAAAGGAATTGGCCATGGGCGCGCAGCCGCTGGCCTGGATGCAGGCCAGCTTGGGAAGGCGGTCCACGAGGCCCAGGTCATACAGCTCCTTGAATCCTTTCCACACCCCGATAGGGCCCAGGCCGCCGCTCACTGCCTGGATGTACCAGTCGGGCGCGCGGAAGGGAGGCCAGCCCGCCTCCCCGCCGCCGTCCCGGGAAGCAGGGGAGCCGCCGGACAGGATGCCGCGGATGGCACAGCCGCCGGACATGGCGTCGCCCAGTTGCTCGGCCAGCTCGAAGGAGAGGGTCTTCATGCTCTCCTTGGCGGCCAGGCTGCGCAGGCCCTGATCAAGGTGCAAGTTCTTGCGACGGGCAAAGTCGGCGGCCACCTGCTTGGTCTGGTCGTACGTGCCGGTGACCTTGATGACGTCGGTGCCATACAGGGCCACCTCGCGCATCTTTTCCGCCGGCACGCTGCTTGTCAAGAAGGCCCACAGCTTGATGCCGGCCAGGGCCGAGTAGGCGGAATAGGAGATGGCGACGTTGCCCGTAGACGCCACCACCGCCTCGGTTATGCCCTGCTCCTTCATGACCGAGATGGCCAGGGCAGCCTGGCGATCTTTGAACGAGCCCGTGGGGCCCTGGCGCTCGTCCTTGATATAGATGTGCGGCCGCCCGAGCATCATGCCCAGGTTGGTCGCGTGCAGCAGCGGCGTGCCTCCCTCACCCATGGTCAGGATGTTGGCCGGGTCCTGCAGGGGCAGCAGCTCCCAGTAGCGCCACATGTTAAAGGGCCGCTGGGCCAATTGGGCGGGCCAGCGGGATCGGATGGATTCATAGTCGTACACCACGTCCAGCCACGGACCGCCGCATGCGGGACAGGCCAGGAGGCGAAAGTTCAGGGCCTCGCGGTATTGGCAGGCTGGGCAGTAAATCCAGGACGCTTTCGACATGTGTCAGTGTACCTTTCGACGTAGAATCAGTTTCGGACCTTTTTCAGGACAGCCAGCAGATCGTCGCGGGTGATGGGCTTTTGCAAGCAGGCGGCTGCGCCCATGCTCAGCCCTCGCTCCAGCCCCTCCATGATGCTGCACAGGATGACGGGAATGCTGGCCGTCTGGGGGTCGGTCTTGAGCGCCTCGAGGACCTGCCAGCCATCCATGCGCGACATGAGGACGTCCAGGGTGATGGCCACCAAAGGACCCTGGCCCTCGGGCCGCGCGGCCAGGCTGCGGGCCACGTCGAGGGCCGCCGACGAATCGAGGAGACCCACGACCTGGTAGCCGTTGCTTTCCAGGTAGCGCTTGAGGAGGGTGATGACCCCCGGATCGTCGTCGACGGCGAGGACGAGCTCCTTGCCAGCAGGAGCCTGTGCCTGATCCTCCCAGGCGGGCATCCTGGCCTCAGGCACCTCGTAGCCACGCAGCGGGCTATAGATCGGCAGGGTAAAGTGAAAGGTTGTACCCTGACCGGGCTGGCTCTCGACCCAGATCTCGCCACCGTGCATCTGCACAAAGCTGCGGCTGATGGCCAGGCCCAGGCCCGTGCCACCTGCTCGCCGGGTCGTAGAGGCATCCACCTGCTGGAAGGGGATAAAGAGGCGCTGTTGAGCTTGGGGATCGATGCCGACGCCCGTGTCGGCGACGCTGATGAGCACAAACTCCCCGGTGTGGCCCTTGACCCCGGCGCTCAGCGCAATGTACCCCTCTTCCGTGAATTTGGCGGCATTGGATAGGAGGTTGATGAGAATCTGCCGCACCCGCTGGGGATCCGCCCAGACGACCGGGAGATCCGGCGGAACCTCAACGCGCAGCTCGATGGGCCGGTCCTTGATGAGGGCGCGCGTTGTGCTGATGGCGGTGTCCAGGATCTGGGGCAGGCGCACCTCCTCGAAGGCCAGCTCCATCTTGCCCGCTTCGATCTTGCTCATGTCGAGGATGCTGTTGATCAGCCCCAGGAGGTGCTGGCCGCTGTTATAGATCGAGGTGAGGTCGGCTTCCTGAAGCTCGGTCAGGGGGCCATCAATCCCCTTGAGGATGACGCGGGAGAAGCCGATGATCGAGTTGAGGGGCGTTCGCAGCTCGTGGGACATGTTGGCCAGGAACTGGGTCTTGAGGCGGTCGACCTCCCGCAGCTGCTCGGCGGTCTCCATCAACTGCCGGTAAGCCCGGGCGTTCTGGATGGCGATGGACGCCTGGCTGGTCATGGTCGTCAGCAGCTCGAGGTCCTCCTGGCTGTAGGCACCGGGCCGGCCGCTGTGCACCGATAGGACCCCGAAGACCTGCTCGCGAAAGACGAGGGGGATGCCGGCGTAGGAGCGGGTGGCCTGTTCGGCGGGCCACAGGTGCCACGCCTTCAGCTCCGGCGGCGGGTCCAGGAGGTCGGGGATGCGGACCGGCTGGCCCTGTTCTATGATATAGGGTGCGAGGCCCGTCCTCGCCGAGACGTCCTGCCGCCCCCGTTCGCTCCTCTCTGTAGATGCCCCTTCCTCGGGTGGGGGCAGTTGAAGAGGTCCATCGACGCCCATCACCAACGGGTATTCGATGAATTCGCTCCCCTGGTCATAGAGCGCGACAGCAAAGAGGCTGACGTCGACGATGCGGCACGTCTGCCGGTAGAGGGCCTGCAACACGCCGTCGAGGTCAAGGGCAGAGGTGATGTCTAGCCCGACGCGATGGAGGGTGGCGAGCTGGCCGGCACGGCGGCGGGTATCGGCCAGGAGGCGCGCGTTCTCGAGGGCCAGGCCCACCTGGTCGGCGACGGTCTGGACGAGGGCAATCTCGTCGGCCGTCCACTGGCGGCCGGGGTCGACGTCCTGCAGATCGAGCCCGCCGATGACCTGGTTGCGCAACTTGATCGGGGCCGCCAGGCCCGAGTGGCTCACCTGGCCGGCCAGGGTCGCGGCCTGCTCCTCCCCGGAGCCGGGGACCGCCACGGGCTGGCCCCGGCGAAGGGCGGTGACGAGCTCGGGAGGCCAGGGATCGGGCTGGGCGGGAGCGCCCGGGCGGCGAAAATCGTAGACCAGTTCCTCCTGGCCCGCGTCGGCGACCACTCTGTCCCATTCCTGCTCGACAAGCTGGCGGTGCAGGTTCCGGACATCCTCCAGCATGCGTTGAGTCTCGCGAAAGAGCCGGGCGTTTTCGATGGCGATGGCCACCTGGTCGGCCAGGCTGCTGAGGAGGGCGACGTCCTCCTGGTCGTAGGCATTGGGCTCCAGGCTCTGGATGTCGAGGACGCCGATGATGGTAGACTCCTCGCCGGCTGCCTCTCCACCGCTCGTGGAGTGGGTGCGCAGCGGCAGAGCCATCTCCGAGCGGGTGCCCTCCAGCTCTGGCGCGGTCACATAGACGGCATCCTGGTCCACGTCCAGGGCGATGCGGGGCTCGCCCAGGGCCGCCACGGTACCGACGATGCCTTCCTCCCCGGCCCGGAGGCGGTGGCCGCGGGCGATCATCCGGCGGCCTCCCTCGCTGCTGGCGGCAACCAATACGGCCACCTTCCCGCCCTTTCCCGTGCCATCCCCATGGACGCCACCCCCCAGCCTGGGTGCATCCTCCAGCAAAAAGATGCCGGCGTGGTACCAGCCAAAGTGCTGGCTGATGGCCTGGGCGATGTGGGGCAGCAGCTCGTCCAGCTCGCGGATGGAGGCGATGGCCCGCGCCACTCCGGCGCTGGTCTGAAGCTGGAGGGCACGGCGCTCGGTCCGGGCCGTGATCTCGGTCAGCTCGCGGGTGCGCTCGGCGACGCGGACCTCTAGCTCTGCGCCCCTGCGCTCCAGCTCCTCTCGAGAGGCGCGAAGGTTGGCAGCCATCTGGTTAAAGCTCTCGGCAAGGTCTTGCAGCTCGTCGCCGGTGCGGACGTCGATGACGTGGTCGAGGTTGCCTGCGCCCAGCGTCTGGGCTCCGCGCTGGATTTCGAGGAGGGGACCCACGAGACGCCGGGGAATGGCCAGCCCCAGGGCGCCTGCCACCAGAAGCCCGACGACGAGCAGCACGGCCAGGACGACGACCATGTTGCGCACGCCGGCCATGGCCTCTGTGGTGGGCAGCTCGACGACCATGGCCCAGGGCGTGTTGGGAAATTCGGCCACGGCACCGATAACCTGCTCGTCGGACAGCCCCACGTAGCGATGGGGAAGGGCCTCGGGCTGGAGGGCAAGGTCTTCGTCCACGGCCATCAGGCGGCGAACGATGGGCACTTGGTCCAGCGTCTGCCCCTCCAGGGCCAGAAAGCGGTTGATGTTCGAATGGGCCACGATCTGGCCCGTGCGGCGGTCGACGATGTACGCGTAGCCGGCCTCGCCCACCTCGACGCCGGCGATGGCGTCCCACATGCCCTTGACACTCACGTCGGCGGCCAGGGTGCCGGAGCGGTCGTACTGCTGCTCGAGGGGCACGGCCACCAGGATGGTCGGGTAGCCGGCATAGGCCGGCAGGCGAACCTGGCTCGCGACGTATACCTCTCCGTGCATCGTCCGCTCCAGGGCGGGCGAGCCGGCCCAGGAACCCAGCTCCTGGGCGGGATAAGTATAGGCGATAGAGACCCTCGCCAGCTCGCTGCCCTGGTCGTTCAGGAGGGTCAGCTCCTGGAAGACGTCGGGGTATTGGGAAATGATGGTCTGAAGCTGCTGCTGCTGAATTTCCATGCTGCGCAGCAGGAGCGAGTGTACCGAGGCGGCATGCCCGTAGGCCCAGAGCATGTCCTGGGCGCGCACCAGGTAGGCCGACGCCACGTGCACCGCCTCATTGGCCGTCTTTTGCTGGCGGATGGTGATCTGCTCGAGCTGGATGCGGTAGCTCAGGACGGTCAGGAGCACGCCGACGATCAACAGCAAAGCGCCGGCCAACAGGGCAAAGGTCCGGCTCAACCGGGTGGCCAGCCCCCGACCACCGCGACGTTGGCCGTGCTGGCCGGAGGGCAGCCTGGCTTCCGAGGGGCTCAATCCAGTCACGCTTCATCCTCCTGCACAGCCTCGTCCACCGGCACGCCTTCGCCTCCTCCGTCGCCCGTCGTGCTCCCCTCGCCGGGCAAAGAGGATCGGGCAGCCAGCGTCTCTGGCGGCGCGACGTCCAGGGCATCCCCGGCCGTTCCTTCGGCTCCGCTCAGGACATGCCCTTCGGCTCCGCTCAGGACATGCCCTTCCTCGGATCCCGGGGGCAGGGCATCGGCTGCCAGCCGCACCAGGGCCCGAGGCGTACCCAACGCCCGGGCCAGCTCACTGGCCGTGGTTTCCAGGATGGCCTGCACGTCGGTAGAGGCCCGGATCCGCGAGGTGATCTCGCCGATGAGGCGTTCCCGTTCGGCCGAGCGTTGGCTGTCGGCAAAGAGGCGCGCCGCCTCGAGGGTCTGGGCCAACTGCTCGCTGACCGCCTGGACGAGGGCCAGGTCGTCTTCCGTCCATTGCCGGCTGCCGGGGGGCGCTTCGACGCCGAGCACACCCAGCGTCTGGCCGCGCAGCGTGATGGGCACGGCCAGGCCCCCCCGTCCGTCCTCGGGCAGCGCCGAGTACCCTCCCCCCAGCGCGCGCTCCATTTCGGGACGCCACAGGTCGGGCACGCTGGCGACCTTCCCGGCGGGGCCTTTGCCACCGCCAACGGCCCTGCTCGGTGTCTCGCCCCCCTCCTCCTGCCTGGCCGGTGCCAATCGCTCGTAGAGCAAGCCGCCGGCGTTCAGCGCCCGGTACTGGCGCAGGTGCTCCTGCCAGGCGCCGCGCAAGTAGCCGCGGTGCGTCTTTTCCACCTCGGCCAGTGCGGCCTGGGTCTCCTCGAAGAGGCGAGCGTTCTCCAGGGCAATGGCTGCCTGGTTTGCGATGGCGAGGAGCAGATCGCAATCCCGAGGACCATAGTGCCGTGGATGGTCGTAGCTTTGCAGGGCCAGCACGCCCAGGACACGGTCGCCGACCTTGATGGGCACTCCCACCCAGGAGAGCGCCATCGGACCCACGCCCATCACCCCGATCTCGCGGAACCTTTCCGGCAGGTTCTCCTCTATGAGGAGCGGCTGGCCGGTGCGGATGACGTACTCGGTGAGGCCCGCTCCCTTCCGGCGCGGCGCGGCGGGCCGCCGCCGGTTGCCCTCGACCATGATCGGGAACCAGACCTCTTCCGTCTCCGGGTCGTAGCGTGCGAGGTAAAAGTTGGTCGTGTCCAGGAGACGCGACGTGTTTCGATAGACGGTCTCGACGACGGACTCTACGTCCAGGGCAGCGGCGAGGGCCGCTCCCATCTCGTTCAGCAGGGCCAGCTCGTTGGCCCGCGCCTGGAGTTCTGCGGCCAGGCGGCTCTGTTCCTCGGCGGCGGCCGCCTGTTCTGCCAGTTGCTGCTGGGTCTGCTGGAAAAGGCGACGGTTCTCGACGGCGATGGCCAGTTGGCCCGCCAGGGACCGGTAGGGCCGGATCTCGCGGGCCGAAAAATGATGGGGCTTGTCGGCCACGAGCATGAGCAACCCGCTCTGGCGGCGACCGACCCACAGGGGAAGGATGGCCAGCGCGCGGCTGTCCTGTTGCGCCAGGGCAGCGCGGGTTGCAGCGTCCAGGCGCTCGTCGGCATCGACGTCTTGCACAAAGATGGGCGCCGGGGCAAGGGTGAGACGAGCCGCCGGAAAGTCGCTGAGGGCAAAGCGCGCGCCCACGGGCAGGGGCCGCCTTCCGCGCTCCGAATGCCAGTTGGCGATGCACGAGAGGGCGATGGGCCTTTCGTGCTCGTCCCGTTCGATGCTCCACAGCACCGCGCGGTCGATCCCGGGCAGGAACATTCCCTCGGCAACGGCGGCCACGATGTCCTGGAGATCGCCGGCGGCGGCCAGGAGGCGGCTGACGTTGTAGAGGGTTTCGGTTTCGGCCAGGGCGTCTTCGGTTTCGGCAAACAGCCGGGCATTGTCGATGGCCGCTCCCGCCTGGTTGGCCAGCGATTGCAGGATGGCCACGTCCTCCTGGCTAAAGGCGTTGACGTGGTCGCTCTGCACCGACAGGACGCCGATGATCCGGCCCTTGACCTTGATGGGTGTGTCCAGCTCGGCGCGCACCGGCTCCAGGCCCTCCCCCTGGCTGTAACGCGAGTCGAGGGTGACG
Source organism: Anaerolineae bacterium (assembly GCA_034428935.1). Taxonomy (GTDB): domain Bacteria; phylum Chloroflexota; class Anaerolineae; order JAAYZQ01; family JAAYZQ01; genus JAAYZQ01. Next base: position 21,476 of record DAOUHB010000256.1, read on the forward strand.
TCGTTGACCATGAGGGGCCGGCCCTGGTTGAAGGCGGCCACCGTCAAGCCAGTCCCGCCGAGGGGCATCCTCACCTCGCCGCGTTCGAAGCGCTGCTTCGAATCGCCCACAGCGCTGCCGCTGCGAAACGCCAGCTCATCACCTTCCAGGAGAAAGATGCCGACGAAAAAGTAGTCGAAACTTTCCTTGACCCTCTCCACGATCTCGCGGAGCACCGCGTCGACGTCCAGGACAGACGTCATGGCGCTGGCCACCTCGAACAACAACTGCTGGGCACGGGCCCTGCGACGCGATTCTTCCAGGAGGCGGACGTTGCGCAGGGCGCCGGCCACCTGGGCGCCGATGGTCAAGAAGAGCGCCAGGTCGTCGGGACCATAGGCGTTCTCCTTGTCATAGTCCTGAATGGCCATGACACCCAGCAGCTCGTTGGCGGCGAGAAGGGGCACGCCCAGCCAGGAACACGCGTACTGGCCCAGGATGCCTATGGCCCGGTCCTCGTGGAAGGCCTGGACCTCCCGGCGATTGGCAAAAAGCACCGGCGTGCGGTGGCGGATAATGTGGCCCGTCAGGCCGCGATCAATGGTATAGCGGGCCAGAGCCTGCCGCTCTCCACCCTCTACGTGAAACGCCGAAGTCCACGCCTCGCTCCCTTCCTCGTAGGTGGCAATGTAAAAGTTGCTGGCGACGTACAGACGGCTGACCTGCGCGTGGACAATCTCGAACAGGTCTTCCAGGCTCAACGCCAGGCTCAGGGCCCGCCCGATCTCGTTGACCATGGCCAGCTCTGTGATGCGGCGCTCGCGCTCGTCAAAGAGACGGGCGTTCTCGATGGCATTCCCCAGTTGGTCGGCCATGGTCTGCAGCACGGCAACGTCCTCGGGGCTAAAGGCCGAGGGCCGATCCGACTGGATGGTCATGGCCCCCACTACCCGGCCGCGACTGTTGAGAGGCAGGGCCATCTCCGAGCGGGTCTCGGGCAGGAAGGGATTGTCAAAGCGCACCGCCTCGGCACCCACGTCCAGGGCGATGCGCGCCCGGCCATCGGCCAGGCAAGCGCCGATCATCGAGCTGCCGCCGACGGGCAGGCTGTAGTCCTGGTCGAGCATGGCCCGGCCGGCCGGCCCCGTCCCGGCGCGCAGCACGGCCCGGCCCCTTGCCTCGGCGCCCTCCGCCTCGTCGCCGGGAGAAGGCGTCGTGTCGAGCAAAAAGATGCCCACGTAATAGAGGTCAAACCGCTCCCGGATCAGCTCCACGGCCAGGGGCAGGAGCTCGGCGACGCTGAGCACCGAGGACGCGGCGCTGGAAATGGCCGCCGCGGCCTCCAACTGCCTGGCTCGGCGGCGGGTCTCTTCGGCCAGGCGCCGGCTCAGGGCCGTCTCCTTCTTGCCCCCGGCGCGGGGTGTGCGCCGCTCCTTTCTGGCCTGCTCAGGCACCGGCCTCACCTCCTTCCTGCGATCCGCCGCCATCGGTCGGGCCCGCCTCCGCGGCGGTCACAGCCCTGGCAGAAGATAGGAGCTGCTCCTCTGTGCCCAGGCGTACGTAGGCCCGCGGCGCGCCCAACGCCCTGGCCAGCTCGACCACGGTGCTCTGCAGAATGGCTTCCACGTCGACGGCGCGGCGCATCTCCTCGGTGACCTGGCGGATGGCCCGCTCCCGGGCTGCACGGCTCTGCGTGTCGCGGTACAACCGGGCGCTCTCCAGGGCGGGATCCAATTCTTCGACGATCCGCTCCAACAGCGCCACCTCTTCCGGGCTCCAGGCGCCGGCCGAGGCGGGCTTGTAGGTTTCCAAGACGCCGATGACCTGGCCGCGCACGCGGATGGGGATCGCCAGCGAGTGCCGGTCCCCGTTCTGAGGGGAGGCCGACTGCACGGTGCTTCCGTATTCCAGGGCGAGCCTGGCTTCGTCTCCCAGGGGCTCGTCGTAGGGGATCACGCCCCGCTCGTAGCTGCGATACCCGAGGCCACCGGCACCCTCCTGGGACAGGCGGGACTGGAGGAGCTGCCCCCAGGCTTCGCGGCTCAGCTCACCGTACGCCCGTTGCGCCGCCTCCAGGGCCTCCTGGCGCTCGGCGAAAAGGCGGGCATTGTCCAGAGCCACTGCCACCTGGTCGGCCAGCGTTTGCAGCGCGACAACCGCCTCGGGGCGAAAAACGTCGGGTTCGGTGTGCTGCACGGTGATGGCGCCCAGCACCTGGCCGCGAGAGCGCAGCGGCAGCGCGGCCTCGGCGCGCGTTTCGGGCAGCTCGGGAGCCGCCAGGCGGGCGACGTCGGGGCCGGCTTCCAGGGCCCCCATCTCGCTGATGTGGGCCACCCGGGCCTCGCGGTTGGCAACGCACCAACCCACCATGGAAGCGCCCCCGATGGGCAGCTTGTGGCCGCGGGCGAGCATGGCCTTGCCTGCCTCGCCGGTGGCGGCGCGCAGCACGGCCCACTCGCCCGTTTCGTCCACGAGAAAGAGGCCCGCGTAATAGAGGTCAAACTCGCGGCGAATGAGGTCGACCACCTGCTGCACCAGCACATCGACTTCCAGGATGGAGGCTGCCGCCCGCCCCACTTCGGCCGCCGCTTCCAGGTAGCGGGAACGCAACCCCAGCTCGCGGGTCCGCTCGGACACGCGCTCTTCCAGGCCGCCGATGAGGTCCCGCAACTGGGTCGTCATGCTTTCAAAGGCGCGAGCCAGCATACCGATCTCGTCTTCGCGCCGGGCGCCGGCCGCTGCCTGGCCGCTCAGCCCGGCATAGTCCCCCAGGTCTCCGCCGGCAATCCGCGTCGCCGATTCGGCCAGGCCCGCCAGGGGTACGGCAATGCCCCGCGTGAAACGAAGCGAGACGCCGACGGCCACGAGCACCCCCAGGAGGCCGACGGCGGCCGCGATTGCCAGGAGGGTATAGACGGGACGAAAGGCCTCGTCTTGCCGCTGCTCGGCCACAAGCACGGCCTCCAGCTCGGGAAGCCAATGCCAGGCCCCCACCACCGCCTGCCCCTCATAGTTCTCGTATAGCCCGGAGCCATGCCTCCGGTCCGCAATGGCCCGCCGGATGGCCTGGCTGTCAATCCAGACGTTGGTCACGCCCGCTCGTGTGGGTGTGAGCAGGGTTTGATTGCTCCCCACGAGATAGGTTTCACCGGTGACGCCCAGCCCGGTACGCTCGGCCATGATGGCCGTCAGCTTGGTGACGCTGGCCCGGCCAACCAGGACCCCCAACACCTCGCCCTGGTAGTTGACCACCGGGCGCGACGCGTACACAGAGGTGCGCCGCAGGCCGGGCGAGAAACGCGGCGGCTGCAGATACGGCCCCTCCAACCCCTGGCGGAAATAGGACTGGTTAGAGACCATCGCGTCGGTCTGCGTGGGATCGGTAGACAATGCCACCCGGCCGTCCAGAGCGACGAGCATCAGCTCCTCGAAGCGGCCCGTTTGCAGCATCACCTGCTGGAAGCGAGACTTGACGACGCCCTGGGCGAGGATGGCGGTGGCCGGATCCTGCACCCTTTCCAGCAGCACAATGGCGCGGCGCATGACATCCTCGCCGGTGAGGGCCAGCACCAGGTCGAATTGCAGGTCCGCCCGCCAGGTCGCGATCTCGGCCTCTTTCAGGATGGCGACCGACGCCAGGTGATCCGTCATCTGCTGCTGAAAGCCCCGCGAGCCGCCAACGCCCATCGCCAACCCGAGGACGAGCACGGGCAACAAGACCAGAAGCACAAAGGCGACGAGCAACCGGGTGCGGATGCTGGCTATCCGGATACGAGGCATTGCTTTCCTGCCCGATCTGGCCATGCTACACCCCCTCTCCGCCGTTGGCGCCGGCCTCGCCTTGCAGCCGCACCACCACTTCCGGCAGGTCGAGAGCCTGGCGTATCTCCTGGGCAGCGGTCTGAAGGACCGTCTCCAGCTCCAGGCTCTCGCGGATGCGGCCTACCACCTCGGCCATCAGGCGGTCGCGGAAGGCGCGATGCTGAGTGTCCTGGTAGAGACGGGCACTGTCCAGGGCCACCTCCAACTGGGCCGTGAGAGACTCCATGAGAGCCCTTTCCTCCACGGTCCAGCCACCGGCGCGGTCCCGCTTGCGGAGGGCCACGGTACCGATTTCGTGGCCTCGAATGCGGATGGGCACGACGAGGGTAGAGCCATCGGCGACCGCGGGAGCCGCGGCGCCGGCCTCTCGTCGCCCATCCCTGGAAAGTGGCCGCACGGGCTCGCCGGGACGGCTAACGTAGCCCATGTCTCCGCGCCCGCGTACCAGGTCGGCCCACGCATCACGGCTGATCTCGCCATACGCCCGGCGCTCGGCCTCGAGGGCCGCCTGGCTCTCGGCAAAGAGACGGGCATTGTCCAGGGCAACTCCCACCTGGTCGGCCATGGTCTGCAGGGCCGTCACCGTGCCGGCGTCAAAGAAACCTTCCTGGGTGTGCTGCACGGTCAGGGCTCCGATGATCTGGCCGCGGGAGCGCAGGGGCAGGGCGGCCTCGGCGCGGGTCTCGGGCAGCTCTGGAGTGGCCAGGCGGACGGCATCCTGGAGAGCATGCGAGGCGACGCGTGCCTGGCGGTGGGCAATGCTCCAGCCCACCATGCCCTCGCCCACGGGGATGCTGTGGCGGCGGGCCAGCATGGCCCGCCCCGCTTCGCCGGTGCCGGCGCAAAGCTCCGCTACCTCCTGGCTCTCGTCCAGGAGAAAGAGGCCCACGTAGTAGAGGCCAAATCGTTGGCGGATGAGCTGAACGACTCGCTCCATGAGGAGGTCGACCTCCAGCATGGAAACAGCCGCCTGCCCCACTTCGTACGAGGCCTCCAGGTAGGCCGAGTGCTTTTGCAATTCTTCGGTTCGGGCCTGCAGCTCGTCGCGGCTGGCGGCCGCCTCCTCGTAGGCCCGGCTGAGGGCGGCCGAGGTACGAGCCGCCTGCTCCAGGCTTTCGATGCCCTGGCTGATGGCAGTGTGCAGCAGAAGCGACACCAGCCCGAGCATGACCAGGAGGGCGATGAGCTGCGAAAAGGGAGCCACGGGTTGCACCGTGACGACGAGCAGTCCGTTGATCTCGGCCAGGTAGACGGCGATGGCCGTCAGGCCAGAGACAAGGCCGGCCCACAGGCCACCACGCCGACTCAGGAGCAGGGCTGCCAGGGCCACGACGACAAAGTAGCCCGTACTGCCCAGATCGCGAATGCCCAGGTAGGTGACGAGGGAACCGGTAATGATAAGGTAGAAAGAGACGACCAGGATGATGGAGACGAGCTGCACGTGACCGCGCCGTAGGAGCCAGAACGAGCCCAGGACGATGGCGCCCATGAGGGCGGCCAGGCCAAGGATCTCGCGCAGTTGCGCGGGAATGGCAATGGCCGCGACGACAGGCACCACGATCAGGATCGCCAGGATCAGCAACAGGGTTCTGTTCGCCAGTTGGGCAGCCCGGGTCTTGGCCATGTCCGGAAAGACCGGTGCGGCGAACGTGCTCTTGGACAAGAAGCGGCCTATCATCTCGGTCCTCTCATGGGTTCCGGCGCTCCCCCGCCCTGCCCGGTGACGTCTCCCACCGGCTCCAGATCGTCGTCGCCATCGTCCTCAGGCGCCGACGGAGCCGGCCCATCGGGTTCCGGGGTCTCGGGCATCCCCGCCCTCGATTCGCCGCCCGGCTCCGCCCCACCCCGAATCCGCAGCTCGACTTCTGCCAGATCGAGGACCTGGCGCATCTCTCGCGCCGCCGACCGCAGCACCGTGTCGACGTCGAGGGTCTGCCGGATGCGTCCCGTCACCTCGCCGATGAGGCGCTCGCGGGCGGCCAGCCGCTGCGTGTCCTGGTAGAGGCGGGCACTCTCCAGGGCAACGCCCAACTGGTCGACGAGGGTCTGGAGCAGCGCCATCTCCTCGTCGCTCCAGGTGCCCGCCCCCGCCGCCTTGTGGGCATCGAGGACGCCGACCACCTGGTCGCGGACGCGGAGGGGGACGGACAATGCCTGGCCGTTTTCGCCGCCCCGGGCCACCACCCTGGCCTCCAGGGCAGCTTCCTTCAGCTCGTCCGGCCAGCAGTCCGGATCGGGCAATACGTCGTCGGGATCGTAGCGCTGGCCGAGCCCCGGCCGCGCCTGGAGTACCTGCTGCCAGGTCTCCCGGGTCAACTGGGCAAAGGCCCGCCGTTCGGCGTCGAGGCGCTCGCGGACCTGGCGGAACAGGCTGGCGTTGTTGATGGCCACGGCAATCTGGTCGGCCAGAAGCTGGAGAACGACCAGATCCTCCTCGTGAAACGCGGCCGGCTCCTGGCTCTGCACGTCCAGGACGCCGATGATCTGGCCCCTGGCGCGCAGCGGCAGCGCGGCTTCGGAGCGCGTCTCGGGCAGATCCGGATTGTCGAAAAAGGCGGGATCTTGGCCCACGTCCAGGGCGATGCGCTGTTCGCCGCCGGCGGCGACGCTGCCCACGAGACCCTGGCCGAGGGCCAGGCGGTGCCTGCGCTCGAGCATCCGCTGCCCGCCCGACGACGAGGCCGCGGCCAGCTCGGCATAGCCACGCCTCTCGTCCACCATAAAGATGCCCGCGTGGTAAAAGCCAAAGCGCACGGAGACGAGGCGCACGGTCTCGTTCAGCAATTCGTGCAGGTCCTGCAACTGGGCCGCGTCGCGGGCAAGGGTGGCGGCCATCTCTAACTGGGTGCTGCGTCGCGCCAGATCTGCCGTCCGCGCGGCCACCTCTTCTTCCAGGCGGTCCCGCTCATCCTGAACCTGGCGCGACAGGCGGTAGCTCCTGTCCAGGGCTGCCACCAGGGGCCGCAGAAGGTGGTTCTGGGCGACGACGATGAACGTGCCCAGGCACAGCAGGATGAGGGTGTTGCTCAGCCAGCCGCTCAGGTTCGTCGACAGGATGGGCGGGGCAATGAGCACCCCGGCGATGTGGAGCCATCCCATGCCCATCATGGTCGCCATGCTGAGGACCAGCATGCCGATGGCGGTTTCCAGCCCGAACAGCATCCCACCCATGAGGGGCAAGAGCAGCAGAAACAGGCGGCCACTGCCACCTCGCCCATCGCCCACCAGGTCGAGAAGGCCCAGCATATATACGATGGACACCAGCAGGCCGGCACGCACGACGTAGGGCACGCGCCGCCAGTAGGCAACCGCCAGGATGACGAGGTAGGCTGCCCAATAGCTGGGGATCGTCCACAGGATGCCCCGCGAGTAGTCATAGTACGAGCCCGCTGCGGCCACGGCAGGCACGATCACGACGAGGGCGCGCAGCCCGCCCCGGACCAGTCGCTCCCGCAGATCCTGGATCTGGCGTGGATCCGGCGTCGCTCCGCTCTCTTCCGTCATTCCCTCTGGCATCCGTTCTGTCACTAGATCCTCGTTGCCGTCATGCCCGCGTGCAGAGCCGTTCTCCATGTCCATCGTCACCTGGTTCGCCTATCACCCCTGGACGTCCCCGGCGGGGACGGGGTCGTGGCTTTGCGGGGCGTCTCCGCCGGGATTCGCTGCCAGGTCGCCGGGCAGCAGCCTCAAGTCCAGGGCCGCCAGGCCCATGGCGTCGGCGATCTGGTTCACCGCAGTCCTCAACACCGTCTCCATGTCCAAAGTCTGGCGAATGCGCGCCGTGACCGCGCCGGCCAGCCGCTCCCGGGCGGCCCGGCGCTGCGTCTCCTCGTACAGGCGGGCGCTGTCGAGGGCCACCCCGAGCTGATCGAGGAGGGTGCGCAGCACGTCCAGCTCTTCGTCGGTCCAGCCACCGCCGCCCTCCTTGCGAAAGCTCAGGGCGCCGATGTTTCCCTCGCGGACGCGCAGGGGCAGCGCGACGCGAACCGCGCCATCCTCGTCCTCGTGAGCAAACGCGATTCCCTCCCCCAGGGCCTGCTGCATCTCGGGCGGCCAATCTCCCTGCGACGGGACGAGGCCATCCTCGGTGGAGCGAAAGCCCCACTGCTCCCTGGCGGCCGCGAGACGATGCCAGGCCTCGGCACTCATCTCGCCGTAGGCGTGGCGCTCGGCCGCCAGCGCCTGCTGGCTCTCGGCAAAGAGGCGGGCGTTGTCGATGGCCACCGCCACCTGGTCGGCCATGAGCTGCAGGACGGTGACGGTCTCCGGGTCAAAGGCGCCTCCCATTTCGTGCTGCACGGTGAGGGCGCCGATCACCTGGCCGCGCGAGCGAAGGGGGAGCGCGGCTTCCGACCGCGTCTCTGGCAGCTCGGGGGTTGCGAGGCGCACGATGTCGCGGGCTGCCTCGCCGGACACCCTCGCCTGCCCGCGGGATACGGCCCAACCGATCATGCCCTCGCCCACCCGGATGCGGTGGCCGCGGGACAGGAGCGCCTTGCCCGCCGTCCCGGTTCCGGCCCGCAGCACGGCCCAATCGCCGGCCTCGTTCAGCAAAAAGAGGCCCACGTAATAGAGGCCAAAGCGCTCGCGAATCAGGTTCACAACCTGGCCGATGAGGCGATCGACGTCCAGGATGGAGGCGGCCGCGCGGCCCACCTCCGCCGAGGCCTGGAGATAGTTCGAGCGGCGCTCCAGATCCCGGGTTCGCTCGGCCACGCGGGTCTCCAGGCCAGAGACCATGTTGCGGAGCTGGGCGGCCATGCGGTTAAAGCCGGACGCCAGCCGGCCGATCTCGTCCTGGCGGGCCACCCCCACGCGCCGAGAAAAGTCACCGGCGGCCACGTGCTCTACGGTAGTAGACAGGGCCTCGATGGGACGCACGATGCGCCGCACGGCGACCAGGCCGGCGGCCGTCGCCAGCACGATGCCTCCCAGGACTGCGACGGCCGTGATAAGCAGGGTGTTCATGGCCAGCCTGAAGGCTTCGGACGTGGCCTTTTCGGCGACGACCAGGAGCGACTGCTCGCCAAAGTGGATGGTCTCGAAGGCCAGCACAACCTCGGGCGCGTCGAGGCCAGGATAGACGCCATCCTCCGCGGGCACCTGGAACCGGGTGCCGCGCAGCACCACCGACGGGTTGCGATGGGCGACGAGCCGCCCCTCCTGTGAGACAATGTAGACGCTCTCACCCTCGCCGACGGGCATGCCGGCGATGACGTCCCAGACCCTCTTCAGGCGCGCGTCGCCCACCAGCACGCCCCTTAGCTCGCCGCTGGTCCGATCGACCACCGGCAGGCCCATGGTGATGATGGGCTCGCCGAGCACCTGGTCAAAGCGCACCGGACTGTAATAGATTTCGCCGCTCCTCGACGGCACCCAGTACTCGGGCTGGCTGGCGCGCGAGCCCAGATCCTGGCGGCGATAGGTCCGCAGCCGCGAGACGCGGACCAGCTCCCGTCCGTCCCTGCTGAGGAGGGCCAGGTCGGCAAAGGCGTCCTGGTAGGCGAGCAGCTCGGACAGCACCTCGTGTTGTGCGCCCATCGGCAGCGAGTCAAGCCCCTTGACCTCGACGACCATGTGCAACTGCCCTTCCAGGCCCTCGACAAACGACTCGACCGCTGTCGTGACCCTCTGCACCATCGCCCTCTCCAGGCCCAGGACCTGCTGCTCCTGGGCCTGAAAGCTCTGCCGCGCCATGACCAGGCCAGAGAGCAGCAAGGGCACGATGGTCAGCGCCAGAAGGGTAACCGTCAGTTGTGTCCGCAGACTGTCTCTCATGCTGTTCCCGATCTTTTATCCATCCGCCCGGTCAAGGGGTCATGCCCCAGGACCGCGCACCTCAAGGCAGCCAGGCTTTCCAGATGTCTTCGTTTTCCGCCAGCCAGTCCCGGGCAGCCTCCTCCACGCTCTTGCCGTCCAACTGGACAGTGGCGAGCATGGCAATCTGATCCAGGTTGGTGTAGTTCATGTTCTTCAAGAACTGGTACGCCTCGGGTGCATACCCGCTCAGGCCCGACCAGAACACTTTGAACAGCAGGTCGGGCGGATAATCGCAATCGACCCCGCCCTCATCAATCCTGGCATAGCACTCGTCGCTGTAGGGCGGCAACTCCACGGGCACGAGATCGTAGATCGAGTGCGCCCAGTGAGGGGTCCAGAAGTATATCACGATGGGCTGTTCTTTCTGGTAGGCCTCTTCCAGGGCCTCCAGGATTGCCTCCTCCGTATCCAGCCGGACCACCTCCATGTCCAGTCCCAGGTTGCGAATGATCTGCTCGTCGTACTGGACCCAACTCGGGTCGCCCGCCAGGAAACGCCCCTTCCCGCTCGAGCCCGGTCCTGCAAAGAGGGCCGCGTTGGCCGGGTCCTGCCATCCTCGCCACGTGGCCAGCTCGGGATGGGCGCGCACGACGTAGGAGGGAATATACCAGGCGATCTTGCCGATGGGCCCCAGGAGGCCCCCGTCCTCAACGCCGCCCCCCTCGACGTAGCGCCTCAGGTTTTCGCTGTGGCCCGAGGGCCAGATCTCCAGACTGGCGTGCAACTCGCCGCTGGCCAGGGCATCCCACTGCGCGTATCCGTCAATGGTCACCGCCTCGACGGGATAGCCCATTTCCTCCTCGAGGATGATCTCGGCCAGCGCCACGTTGAGCTCGCTGGCCACCCAGGGAGACACGGCCAGCTTGACCACGGGCCGATCCGAAGCCGATGGGCCGGGGGGCTGCCCGCAAGAGAGCAAGGTCAAAGCGGGAACCAGTGCCAGGACCAAGACCAAATGCTTGATGAGCCGATTTGATGTCACGTTGTTCCTCTCACCCCTCAGCCGAATTTCCGTCTCCGTCCGCCGGAGTGACGGCCGGCCCCTTCGCTTCGCTCAGGACACGCCCGTTCGCTTCGCTCAGGACACGCCCGTTCGCTTCGCTCAGGACACGCCCGTTCGCTTCGCTCAGGACACGCCCGTTCGCTTCGCCCCGGACATGCTGGCCCTCGCCCCCGGGCATGGGAGCCTTGCCGATGCGCACCTCCACTTCGGAAAGAGAGAGCGCCCGGCGCATCTCTTGCACGGCCGACTGGAGGACGGAATCCACCTGTAGCGACTCGCGCATGCGCCCGGTAACGCCGGCGATCAGCCGGTCTCGCGCCGCACCGCGCTGCACGTCCTGGTAAAGCCGCACGCTCTCCAGCGCCTGGACCAGCTCCTCCGCCAGCCTGGCCAGCAGGTTGAGCTCGTCCTCGGTCCAGTGCGCGTCGCTACCGGCCTTGTGAAAGCGCAACAGGCCGATGGGCTCTTCGCGGAGGAGGAGCGGGACGGACGCCGTGCGACCGCCGCGATCGTCCTCGACCTGTACCCGGAGGGGCGGGCCCGGCGCCGGGCCTTCCGCCAGGGAGAGCACGCCCCCCGCGTCGCAGCGGTAGCCCCGCACCGGCCGCGCGCGAATCATGGCCGCCCACGCCTGGCGTTCGAGCTCGCCATGGGCGCGCCGCTCGGCCTCCGCCGCGCGCTGGCTGGCCACGTAGAGCCGCGCGTTGTCCAGCGCTACGGCCACCTGGTCGGCCATCGCCTGGAGGACGACCAGCGTGTCGTCGTCCAGCGCCTGCGTGCCGCCCGCACGCACGACGATGGCCCCCAGGACCTGGCCCCGGGAACGGAGCGGAAGGGCAGCCTCCAGGGGCTGCTCCGGCCCGGCGTCCTGCTGTCCCTCCCCCGCCAGGCTGCCCGGCTGCTGCTCTTCGGCCTCCTCCAGGTCATCGCGGCCGGGCGCGCCCGGCTCTGCCTGCCGGCTCACCTCCCAGCGGGCGTCGAGGATGGCCCGGCCCACCGTGCCCTCGCCCACCCGCAGGCGCAGGTCCCTGCTGGGCAGCGCCTGGCCTCCGGGTCCGGCTGTGGCATGGAGAACGATCCACTCGCTGTGCTCGTCGAGGAGATAGAGCTCCGTGGAGTCCAGGTCGAACTCCTGGCCGATGAGGCCCACCACCTCGCGCACAAGCTCGTCGGGGTTCAGGATCGAGCTCGCCGCCCGGCCCACCTCGGCCGACGCCTCCAGGTAGGTACTGCGGCGTTCCAGCTCGCGGGTGCGCTCCGCGACGCGCGCCTCCAGCGTCCCGATGAGGTCCCGCACCTGGCTGCTCATGCTGTTGAACGCCCGGGCCAGGGTGGCGATCTCGTCCCGGCGCGACAGCCAATCCGGAGATCCTTCGGCGTCGAGGGCCAGGCCCAGATCGCCGGAGGCGATGCGGCTGGAGCGAGCGGTCAACTGGGCCAGCGGCCCGGTGATGGTCCTCGTGACCACGAGCGAAATGCCAATGGCCAGGAGGACGGCGATGAGCCCCGCCAGGCCGATGACCAGGATCAACCCGACGCCAAAGCCAAAGGCTTCCTGCCTGTCTTGCTTGGCGACCATGCCGGCCTGCAGGGCGGGCAGCCAGCGGTAAGCGCCCAGGGCCATCTCGCCCCGGTAGTCGGCGTACAGGATGGAACCGCCCTCCCGCCGGGCCAGGGCCAGCCGCGCCGCCTCGGTGTCGACGACAAAATGCTCCCTTTGTTCCAGGCCTCCGGCCGAAGCGACGGGCGTGAAGCGGAGACCGGTTAACAGGACGCCGTTGCGATCGACCAGGTAGATCTCGCCGGTCTCGCCGATCCACGCCTGCCGGTCCAGCATCTCGGTCAGCGAGGCGGTCCGCACCCTGCCGGCCAACACGCCCACGATGTTGCCCTCGAGGTCGACCACCGGGCGGGCGGCCATGATCACGACCTCGCCTTCGTCCCCTGCCCCGGCCTGCCAGGCCGGCGCTTCCCTGTAGATGGGTGGTTGCAGGTAAAAGTCGTCCAGGCCGCCCTGGAAGTAGAGCTCGGTAACCTGGTTCAGTCCCTGGTCTTCGGGCCGGGTAGAAAGGACCACCCTGCCTTTCGCATCCAGCAGAAGAAGCGACTCCAACCGCTCCGAGCGCGCCACCATCTGGTCGAGATAGGTGAGGGTGAAATACTGCTGGGCCTCGCTCGTCTCCGGGTCTTGCAGCAGCACCAGGATGCGAGGCGTGAGCTGGCTTTCTTGCAACACCAGGTCAAGGTCCTCTTCCAGGCCGCGAACCCAACGCCCGATTTCGACCTCTTTGATCCTGGCGACGGAATCGAGCTGGTTGACGACCAGCTCTCGCCCGTTCTGATAGACGATGGCAATGGCCGCGACGAGGATGATGACCGCGGTCAGCATCTCGACCAGCACAAAGCTGACGGCCAGGCGCGTGCGGATGGCGACGATGCGCCGGTAGCTTCGGACGATGCCCGCAGCGACGCCCGCGAGCAAAAAGGCTACGATGAACACGGCAAAGACGTCGCCGCTGTCGCCCAGTTGCTGCATGTCGTAGCGCTGGAAGGGCAGCCACGCCTCCATTTGATTGACGAACCAGGCATAGCCCACGTAGGCGGCCGTCAGGAGCGCCACCTGCGGGAACCGCCGCGGCAAGAGCAAGATGCCGGCGACGAGGAGCAGCAGGGCGGCGCCGGGAGCCAGGTAGAGGGTGACGCCCTGGTGAAAGAGCTCGGCGGAGGCAAAGGCCACCGCCGCGGCCGCCAGCACCCAGGCACCGGCGGCGTCGAGCCTCTCCCGTCGCCGATGTATGGCGGCCACCACGAGACAGGCCAGGGCCAGGGCCAGCCCCCCGGCGACGGCCAGGAACTGCCAGGCGCCAATGGAGACAAAGAAGAACAGGTTGAAGGCGGCAGTCAGGCAGGCGCCCGTCATGCCAAAGACCAACAGCCAGCGCAGGGTAGACTGGCGCTCGCGCACAGCTTCCGGTCCCATGCCGGGCGTGCCTCCCGGTTCGGCGGAATGCTTTTCGGGATTCGGCGACAAAGCACGGGGGTCCGCGGGCATGGTCATCCTTCCACCTCGCCTTCTCGTTCCGCCGGGACACGCGCATCGGGCACGTCGAGCCAGAGCTCGACCTCCGGGATGCCCAGGGCCTGGCGCATCTCTCGCACGCCGGCCTGGAGCAAGGCGTCAACGTCCAGGGACTGGCGCATGCGGGCCGTCACTTCGGCCAGCATGCGGTCGTAGGCAGCACGGCGCTGCGTGGCGCCGAGGAGGCGCAGGTTCTCGGCGGCGAGGGCCACCCGCTCGGACACCGCCTGCACCGAGGCGACCTGCTCCGGCAGCCAGGGGCCCGCCGCCGCGTCCCGGTGAAAGCCGATGGCGCCGATGGGCACGTCGCGCAGCTTGACGGGGACGGCGACGAGATATGCACCCTGCTCTCCGTCCAGGTGAACGACGGGCTCGCCCGTGGCGCGGACCTCGGCAAAAATGGGCTCCCAGTCCACGCTCCCCTGCTCGCCGGCCGGGGCACCCGGCGCCTGCCAGCTCCGGGCCGGCTGCTGCCCGCCGGCCGGGCCGCCCGGCGCCTGCCACGCCTCGCCGGCGTAATGGCGATAGCGCGCCTCCAGCTCGCGCAGGCTTGAGCTGGTCTCGGACAGGAGTCGAAGGTGATCCAGGGAAGCGGCCAGTTGGCCGGCCACGGCCTGCGCAATCGGCACCAGGTGGGCCAGGTTGAGGGCAGCAGGGAACGCCTGCTCCCCGGCCTGGCGGGCCGCCGGGGAATGGAGGAGCAAGACGCCGGTGATGCGGCCGGACGCCCGGCCCTCGGGTTCCACGCCCCGGGCCACCGTCTCCGCGGACAGGGCACCCGCCGGTTCCGGGACGAGGGGAATTGCCAGGTCGTAGCCGGGTGGCCCGCCCGCCGGCGTAGCGTCGACGGCCAGTCTTTTCCGCGCAAGGGCATGGCCTACGACGACCGGCACCCGGGCCGGCCCACCCTTGCCCTGCAAGCCCCCGGTGGGCGCGGAGCCCGCGGTGCCGTGGCTGGCGGCCAGCCAAACCTGACGCCCGCCGGTGGCGGGGGGCGATCCGGCCTCACCCGGCCCGGCGCCGGTGGCCCCCCCCTGCCCGTCGTCGACCAGGTAGACGGCCGCGCCGTCGAAATCGAGGCGCTCCACGGTGAGTGCCACGGCACGCTCCAGGAGCTCCTGGGCGTCGCGGCAGGCGGCCAGGTCGCGGGTAATCGTCACCGTTGCCTCCAGCAGGCGCACCCTCCGGTCGAGCTGCTGCCCGCCCTGTTCCAACTCCCGGTTGGCGACGGAGAGGGCCTCGGCTCCCTGGCGCTCCAGGGCCAGCGCCCGGGCCTGCGCCCGGCCCAGAAAGGCCTGCAAGCCCACCAGGATACAGAGAAGCATCAGGAACAATAGGCCGTGGCCCACCCAGCGTCCCAGGCTCGGGTCACCGCCGCCGGCCGTGGGCCAGGCGGTCAACCAACCTCCGGCCGCCAGCAAGGCAAAGGCCGCATAGAGGAACAGGCTGATGCCGGCCATGATGATCCCGGCGCGCCCGCCCAGGAACAAGAGGCCGAGGGCAGGCAGGGTGAGGAGCACGAGCGTCCCGCTCCCCACAAGCCCCTGGGTAGCCAGGAAATAGATGCCGGCCCCGTAACCGAGGAGGAGCAGGCCGGCAGCCCGCAGGCGAAAGTCGAGGCAGCGCAGGAGGATGAGGGCCAGGATCAGGAGATAAGCCGCGAGGACGGGCGCCGTCTCTGTCCAGGCGGACCGGGACGGGGACCCCGAAACAGGGTCGCCGGGCCCCCGGAACAGGCTGGCGGCGATGACCACGGTACCGGCGGCCAGGGCGATGGCCAGGACCAAGTCCAACGCCCGCCGCCGCAGATCTTGCTCGCCCTGCTGCTCCTGCCCCACCCACCAGGGCAGGGAGTTGCTCTCTTGGCCGTCTGACACCTTTTTCTCTCCCGGTATGCGCAATCTTGTAGCCGGCCGGGACGGGCTAACAGCCCGTCCTACAACTCGTGACCGTTGGGGGCGTCTTCGGATGCTCCCAGCTCCACGTATCCCCCGCTGGCACCAACCAGGCGGCCCACCTCTTCCAACGTCGTCTTGAGGACGGTATCCAGGTCCAGGGACAGGGTGATCTTGTCGGCGATGTCTCGCACGGCATGCTCCCGCCAGGCCTGGCGCTGCGTCTCTTCCAGCAGGCGCGCGCGCTCCAGGGCGACGGCCGCCTGCTCAACCACGGTCTCGTACAGCCTGAGAGAAACGGCCGAAAACGGACCCGGCGCGTAGCGCGAGATTAGGACAAAGCCGGCGATCTGCCCCCCCGCCCGCAGGGGAACGTTGACCAGGGCACGGCTCCCAAAGCGTTCCGAATAGTCCTGTACCGCGGGCGTCAGGCCAGGGTCCGCCGTCACGTCGTCCACCGCCCAGAACGTGGTCACCAGGCCCACGGGAAGGGGCAACTGGCCCACCAGAATGGATTCCCCCGTCGGGAAGGGCGGCTCTCCCCGCCGGTCCCATACCCCCAGGAAGGCGGCAGCTTCCACCTGCCCGCCGTGGGGAGCGTAAAGCCGGGCCACGGCGCAGCCGTCGGCCTCGGTCTCGGAGACCGAGGCGAGGATGCCCTCGACGATCTCGTCCACGGTCAGGGCCGTGGCCAGGTGGCGGCTGGCCCGGTACAGGGGGCTGGTGGCCTCGAGGAGGGCGGACTCCTCCGAGAATTTGCGGGCATTGTCCACGGCCACGGCCACCAGGTCGGCGACGAGCCTCAGGATGACGATCTCTTCTTCGCCCAGGTCAAAGGGACGCGTGGACTGGACGTCCAGGGCCCCCAGCAGGCGATCGCCGACGATGAGGGGCAGGGCCGCCTCCGAACGGGTGTCGGGCAGCAGGGGATTGTCGAAGCGAAGGAGCTCCTCGTCCTCCTCGCTCACCTCGCTCACGTCCTTGCGGCCGGGAATGTTGCGGGCGATGCGCGCCTGGCGCTGCTCGCAGGCAGAGCCGACCATGGAGACCCCGCCCACCTGGAGCTTGTGGCCGCGGGCTTGCATGGCCCGGCCCGCCTCGCCGGTGCCCGCCTGGAGGACCGCATATTCGCCCGCCTGGTCCAGGAGAAAGAGGCCGGCATAGTAATAGTCGAACCGCTCGCGCACGAGGGCCACGACCTCGCGGCACAGGGGGTCCAGCTCCAGGATGGAGGCCGCGGCGCGCCCGACGTCGGCGGCGGTGGCGAGCTGGATGGCGCGGCGCTCCAGGGCGCGGGTGCGCTCCGCCACCCGATCCTCCAGCGTGCCGATGAGGTCCTGCAACTGCCCGGCCATGGCGTCAAAGGCGCTGCTCAGGGCGCCGATCTCGTCCCGCCGCCGCAAGTTGGAGCGCTGGCTCAGGTCGCCCGCGGCCATGTCGAGGGCAACTTCCGTGAGGTGCGTCAGGGGCCGGCTGATGCGGCGGCTGGCGCGGACGGCGACCACCGTGCCCAGGCCGGCGCCCAGGAGGCTCACGGCCGCCAGGGCCAGCAGCACGCCCGTCCTGGAAGCGAGGGCTTCCTGAACGCTCTTTTCGGCGAGGAGACCCACCTGCAGCTCGGGAATCCAGCGATAGATACCAAAGACTTCCACCTGGCGATAGCTGGCATAGCGGGCGGAACCCGACGTCTGCTCCACCACGGCGTGGCGCACACCATCGCTGGCAACCTGCTGGCCCGCAGTGCCAAAGCGCGGTCGCGTCACGGCCCTCAAGCTGGTATCCACCAGGTACGTCTCGCCGGTTTCGCCCAGGCCCTCCCACTGGAGCATGAGAACGCTGAGGTCGGCGAGGTTAACCCGACCGGCCAGGACGCCCAGCAGCTCGCCTCCGGGGCCGGTGAGGGGCCGCGCGACGAGGATGGTGGGCACGTTGAGGCGAGGATCGAACTCGGGCGTCCCCAGGTAGGGACCTTCGAGCCCCTGGCGAAAGTAGCCGGCGCCGGGATGTGTGAGTCCCTCTTCCAGGACGTCGGTCGAGACAACGGTCCGGGCATCGCTCGCGCTGAGCAAAAAGAGCTCGGCGAACGAGAGCTTTTTTTCCAGAAAGCTGTTGAGGCGGATGCCAAGGCCCGAGTAAGCAGCCAACCGATCGCCAGCCTCGGAGGCGGGATCGAGGAGGCGGGCAGCATGGGCCTGCAACTCCGGCTCGCTGGCCAGGACGGCGAGGTCCCGCTCGCGCTCTCCCAACCAGTGCACGATCTCGTCCTGCTTGAGGGCGGCCACCAGGGTCAGTTGCTCCAGGGCGCGCGCCTCGCCCACCTGGAGGCTGGCCACGCCGCTCGCCACTCCGGCGACGAGGATCAGGCCGAGGAGGACGGGCAGAAAGGCCAGGAGCAGGCTCCTGGCGAGCCCTGCTCTTCTATGATGGGTTTCAGGGCTTAAAGAGCTCAAAATCACCCTCCTCGGTGACGACGTACACGACGTGCCCCGCCCCCATGCGATCCCCTTTTTCATCGTACCCCTCGATGGGGCCCGAGATCCCCGGGTAGTCCTGGATGGCGTGCAGGTGCGCCGCCAGGTCGGCGGGATCCACCGAGCCCGTCTCCTTCATGGCATCGACGAGGAGACGAAAGCCATCGGCGGCCATGAGGGTATAGATGCTCTGGGGAGCCTCACCGTATCTGGCCTCGTAGGCAGAGCCGAACGCGACGGCCTCCGGCGACTGGAGGTCGCGAGGCAGGGGAAAGGTGGAGATGAGCGAGCCCGCGGCCGCCTCGGCGCCGGCGATCTGGGCAAACTCCGGGTTGTTGACGGCGTCGCCGGCCAGGAAGCGGACGTCATCCAGGCCCATCTCGCGCATCTGCCTGACGAGGAGGCCCGCCTCGCGCCAGTAGGCGGTAAAGTAGACCGCCTCGGCGCCGCTTTCGTCGAGGGCCTGGATGACCGGAGTAAAGTCGCGCTGGCCCGGGGTTACGGCGCCAAAATAGACGACCTCGATGCCCTGCTCCTGGAGGTAGCGCTGCGTCCAGTCGGCCAGCCCCCTGGCATAGAGAGAGCCGTCGTGCACCAGGGCGGCGCGCTTCACGTGGAGCTCGGTGGCCATCAGGCTCGCCACGAACAGGCCCTGGCGATCGTCCAGGTAGCAGACGCGGAAAAAGCGCGAGTAGCCGTGCTGGGTGAGGTCCGTCGCCGTGGAGGAGGGGGTGATCTGGACGATGCCGGCCTCATCGTACAGCGGCGCGGAGGCCGCCGTGGCGTCGGAATTGTAGGCGCCGACGACGGCTATGACGCCTTCGGCGATGAGGCGCTCGGCCACGCGCCGGGCTTCGTCGGCGTCGCCCCGGTCGTCGCCTTCGACGAGGACGATGGAGCGCCCGTCGCCCAGCGGCCCTCCCTGGGCGTTGATCTCGTCGGCGAGCAGGGCCACGGCGTTGCGAAAGCCGAGGCCCTCCAGGGCCCACTGGCCGGTGATGGGCCCTTGGACGCCGATCTTGATGTCGGCTCGCTCGCTGCCCGGGCCCGGCGCACAGGCGGCAAGGACGGCCAGGACGAGGGCCAGGGAGACGAGCGGCCGGGTGCGACGCACCCACCCTCTGGTACGCTTCCACACCTTGCTCATCGTGCCTCCTCGATGTTCGACGATGATATTCCCCTCGCTCCTTCGCCGGTGGCGGGCAGGGCAAAGTCAAAGGCGGTGCCCCCGACCTCGGGCGGAGGGCCCCCCGCCCAGATCTCGCCTCCCAGCCTCTCCACCAATTGCCGGGCAATGGCCATCTGGGCGTCTGTCATCCACGGGTTGGCCTCGGCGATGGCCGATCCCTCCCCCGGCACGACGCCGACACTGATGCGCACTGCGCTCGGCAAGGTGGCGATGAACAGCCGGATCTGCCCCTCGGCAGTGAACTTGACGGCGTTTGCCAGCAACGCGAGGATGAGGCGCCGGACCAGGCGGCCGTCGGTGGTCATGCGGGGCAGGTCACCCGGTACCTGGTGCCAGAGGCGGACAGGCTTGCCCCGGGCGAGGGCCCGGGCAGTCGCCACGACCCCCTCGACAATCTCGGCCAGGTCCACCTGGCCTTCGTTCAGCGCCGGCACCTGGCCCTCGTCCTCGCCGGGCGAGGACATGCCATCGGCGGCAAAGTGGGCGATGTCCCACTGCGACAGCTCCAACAGGTCGTCGATGAGACCCAGGAGCTGGCGGCCGCCCTCGTGGATGGTCGCCAGGTCGTTGCGCTGCACCTCGTTGAGGGGGCCATCCAGCCCCTTGAGCATCACGCGCGAAAAGCCGATGATCGAGTTGAGGGGCGTGCGCAGGGCATGGGACATGTTGGTCAGGAACCGGCTCTGGATGCGATCCAGCTCCCGCAGGTGCCGGACGGTCTCGTGTTCCAGGGCATAGGCCGAGGCGTTTTCGATGGCGATGGCGATCTGATCGGCCAGGGAGCGATAGATGACCCGATCGGCCTCGCCAAAGGCGGAGGCGCTGCCGGCCGTGACGTGCAGCACGCCCAGGGTGCGGCCGCACACCTGCAACAGAACCGCCATCTCGGGCCTACTCGCCGGCGGCGAGCACGGTGTGCCGCCCGGCGGCACCGGTTCCGCGGCCGGCTCCGGCCCCCTGGCCCCGGCCAGGGCCGCCTGGACAATCGCCGGCAGCGAGGCGGCGGGAGCGCCACGAAGGGAGCGCCGGCCGGTAACCTGCGCCTGCCAGAGGGCCAGGGGCACGTCCTGCCCCTCCACGCCCCCGCAAATCCCGTCCGGCCCGCCGCTGGCCCGGCCTGCCGCCAGGGGCAGCTCGTGGCAGAGGATATAGATGGAAGCCTGCTCCAGCTCGAAGGACCGGCCAATGAGATCCACGACGGTATCGAGGAGCGCCGGCAGATCGCGGATAGAGGTCGCCACGCGGGCAACCTCGGCACTGATGGCCAACTGCCTGGCGTGGTGGCGGGCCTGCTCGTTGGCGGCGGCCAACTGGGCAGTACGCTCGGCGACCCTAGCCTCGAGATTGGCATACAGGATCTGGAGCTCGGCGGCCATGCGGTTAAAGGCGCCGGCCAGAACGCCGATCTCGTCCCGGCGCGTGACCGTCACCCTGTGGCTCAGGTCGCCCCTGGCCATCCAGGAAGCGGTGGCCGTGAGCTGCACGATGGGCCGCGTGATGCGGCGGGTCACGACGGCGGCGATGGCGGCTGTCAGGAGGGCGACGGCCAGGGTCGCACCGACGATGAGAGCCGTCAGCGCCTCGCCGCCCGAAAGAAACCGGGCCTGCTCCTGCTCGGCCAGGATGCCTACCTGCAGCCCCGGGACCCAGCGATAGGCCCCAAAGACCGGCACGCCCTGGAGATCCTGGTAGGCACCGGTGCCGCTCGCCCTTTTCAGAAGGGCCTGCACACCGGCGGCCTCTACTGCGCTGCCCGCTCCGGCCGCGATCTCGACCAGCTCTCCCGGCGCCCCCTGGGTGCCAGGCGCGGCCTGGTCATGGCCCGAAGCGTCGACGACGAGTCCCTCGGCGGTGACGAGGTAGACGTGGAGGCCCTCCACGGCCAGGGCCGGGGCGGCGACGACATCCCTTAGCGTCTCCCAGCCCAACAGCCCGACGAGGAGCTTGCCGTTCCAGGGATAGCGGACGGCCGCGCCCACGGGCGCCGCCTGAGGTACTTCCTGTCCCAGGGGCAGCGCGGCGGGCGGAGTGACCAGCAGCCCCGGGCCGTGAAGGAGATGCGCGTCGAGCCTGGTGCCGCGCTCGACCCCATCGGCGGCGGGCGCTGCCGCCAACACCTCGCCGCCGGCAGCGTCCACGAGGACGAGGCCGCTGTAGGCCGGCTGGAGGGCGCGCAACTGGGCCTCCAGTTCGGCCTGCACCGCGGCCGGGTCGGTTCGCTCCAGGCTGGCGGCGACCAGGGCCAGGTCTCGCCGGCTGGCGTCGATCCAGTCTACCAGGTGCGCCTCCTGGAAGGCGGCGACGGTCTCCAGCGAGGCGAGGAGTCGCTGCTGGATGTCCCGCTGAACGTGGTGATAGGTGACGAGGGCCAGAAAACTCAGGGGGACGATGGCCAGCAGCAGGAAGGCGATGAGCAGCGTCTTGCCCAGCCCGCCCCGCATGTGCAGGCTCGAAAGGGAGGGCGACAGAGGCTGGGAAGGCGAGCCCGCCGGCGCCGGGCTCGCGGGTGCGGGCGCCGGTCGTGGCTGGGAAGCGCCGGCCTCCTGGTCGCCCGTAATCCACAGGCCACCGCGACCGATGCAAGGAGTCGGTGCAGCCAGGCTATCGGCGGCTCTGTGTGCCATAAAACCCCTAACCCAGGTCCCAGACCGCTTCTCCATCCAGGATGCGCCGAATCTGGTCGGGGAAGAGATCGACATTGAGGGGTTTGGCCAGGAAGCCGTCAAACCCGGCTGACCTGGCCTTGGCGAGGTTGGAGCTGCTGATGTCGGCTGTAACGGCGACGATGCGCGTCCCCTGGAAACGGTCATCCTCGCGAAGACGCGCCAGAACCTGATAGCCATCCTCCTCGGGAAGGTGGATGTCCAACAAGATAAGGTCGACGTGGGGCATGGTGTCCTGGGCAAACTCCAGGATCTGCCATCCCGACCGCCGCCACTCTGTCTGCTTGACGCCCATGAATGACAGAAGCCGCGCCAGCAGGGCATAGTTGCGGACATTGTCCTCGACGATCAGAACGCACAACTCAGAGAGATCGCGCGGCATGGCGTTGCCTTACTTTTCCCGGTCCCATCGTGGGGACCATTTGGCATTGGCCGGCCGGCCACCCGACGGGCGGGCGGTCACGCTCCGGCAGTCCGGGGCCCTCGGCGCAAGAAACCAGCCACCTGCTCGGGCAAGAGATCGACGTCCAGTGGCTTTTGAATATAGCCGCAACAGCCGGCCTCCAACGACCTTTCCCGATCGCCCTTCATGACGTTGGCCGTGAGGGCTACGATGGGAACGTCCGCCACTCCTTCCTGGCAGCGGAGTTGTGACGCGACGCTGTAGCCATCCATGTCGGGCATGCTGATGTCCACGAGGATCAGGTCTGGGTGCTGCTGGCAGGCGATCTCCAGGCCCCGGGGCCCATTCTCGGCCAGAAGAACGCGGTACCCCTCGGCCTCCAGGATGCGCTGGACGAGGATGCGGTTTGCCAGATCGTCCTCAATGTACAGTACCGTTGGTGAACCGCTATGCTCACACATTTCGACACGTGTCTTTCTTCTACGGGAGCACGAACAGCCCCCCGGGTCTCGGGTGGGACTCATTATAGCAGAAAAGATCACACTTGTCCATAGGACCATAGTCATATTGAACTCACCCAAAAGGACTAGACCGAGATTAATCCTTGACGCCGCACGCCCCGATGCCAACCCCGGCCGAGGATTTGCCGTCTCCTTCAGGCGCTCTTATAATGTTCCTCGCACGTCAACGGGGAGGGTACGGATGAGCAAGACACGCATTACGGCCGAGGATCTCTACAACATCAGCATGGTATCGGACCCGCAGTTCAGCCCCGATGGCCGGCGGCTGGCCTACGTCCACACGCGCATCGACAGGCCAAGCAACGGCTACAAGAGCGCCATCTGGCTGGCTTCCCTCGACGGGGAGCGGCTCCGGCAGTTTACGGCCGGCGACAAACGAGACACTGCCCCGCGCTGGTCGCCCGACGGACGTTGGCTGGCCTTTGTCTCCAACCGGGGCGACGACAAGGCCGGGGCGCAGATTTACGTGATGGCCACCGACGGGGGAGAGGCGCACCGCCTGACCGACCTGGAGAACGGCGCAGGCGAGCCCAGGTGGTCGCCCGACGGCAGCCGCATCGCCTTTACCTCCCGCGTCGACGCCGAGGAAAAGGCCGGGGAGGCGGAGAACGAGAACGAGACGCCAGCCGACCCCGAGGAGGCGGAGCGGCGCGCCCGGGAAAAGGAAAAGCGGGAGAAGGAGAGGAGCGATCCGCGGGTCATCGACCGCTTTGCCTATCGCGCCGAGACGAGCTATTTTGACGGCCGCACCAGCCACCTCTACGTCCTGGACGTGGACCCAGGGACGGGGCGGGCGGCGGGCAAGCCGCGGCGCGTGACCGACGTGGAACGCGACTACCGGGACCCCCGCTGGCTGCCCGACGGCAGCGCCTTGCTGGCCGTGGCGGGACGCAAACCGGGGGAGGACGACATATTCTATCACTCGGACCTGGTGCGCGTGCCCCTCGACGGCGGGCCCGAGGAGCTGCTGACCGGGCCGGAGACGGAAGACGCCAGCCCGCGTCCCTCGCCCGACGGGCGGTGGATCGCCCACCAGAGCCTGCCCGTGCCCGAGCTGTCGGCGGCCAACGTGGAGATCAAGCTCATCCCGGCCGGGGACGAGGGCGGGGAGCCTCGCGTCCTGACCGGCGCGCTGGACGCCCACGCCGACGACCTCGCCTGGAGCCCCGACAGCCAGAGCGTCTGCTTTCTGGCCGGCCGCAAGGGGCGCTACGAGCTGTGCCGCGTGGGCATCGACGGCGGGCCGGTGGAGACGCTTCTGTCGGCCGAGCGCGAGATCCTGGCCTACGACCTCTCTCCCGACGGCTTCCAGGCCGGCTTTGTGGCGAGTACCGACCGGGCCCCCTGGGACCTGTACGTGGCCGCCCTCGACGGCTCGCGGGAGGAACGCCTGACCGACGTCAACGGCGACTGGCTGGCGGACAGGGTCCTGGCCGAGGTCGAGGACCTGTGGTTCGAGAGCACCGACGGCACGCGCATCCAGGGCTGGATCGTCAAGCCGCCCGACGCGGGGCCGGGCCCGGCGCCCCTGGTGCTGTCCGTCCACGGCGGGCCCCACGTGATGTGGAGCCGCCACGAGGCGAGCATGTGGCACGAGTGGCAAGTCCTGGCCGCCCGCGGCTACCTGGTCCTGGCCTGCAACCCTCGCGGCTCGGACGGCTACGGACGCGACTTTCGCGCATCCCTCATCCACCATTGGGGTGAGGCCGACCTGGGCGACCTCATGTCGGGCGTCGACCAGGTGGTGGCCCGGGGCCTGGCCGATCCGGAGGGGCGGTTCATCACCGGCGGCTCCTACGGCGGCTTTATGACGGCCTGGGTCATCGGCCACGATCAGCGCTTCAGGGCGGCCGTGGCACAGCGCGGCGTCTACGACCTCATCAGCTTTTACAGCACCAGCGACATCCCGCTCCTCACCGAGTGGGAGTTTGACGCCAATCCGTGGGAGCACACCGAGCTGTTGTGGCGTTATTCGCCCCTGGCCTACGTGGAGAACATCCACACGCCGTTGTTGTTGATCCATTCCGAGAACGACTTCCGGGCGCCCATCCCCGCCGCCGAGGGCCTCTTTGTGGCCCTCCGCCGGCTCAAGCGCGAGGTGGAGATGGTGCGCTATCCCCGCGACGGCCACGAGCTGTCGCGCAGCGGAGAGCCCAAGCACCGGGTGGACCGGCTGGAACGCATTGCCGGCTGGTTCGATCGACACCTGGAACGGGATTGACCGGGACCATGAGCAAGGAGTTGGCCATTCGAACCGAAGCCCTGGGCCGCGTCTACAAGCTCAAACCCAACCGCCAGGAGAAAAAGGAAGCGAGGAAGAACGGCCAGGAAGCGCCGGGGACCAAGGAGCTGGTCGCCCTCGACGACGTGACCCTCCAGGTGAACACCGGCGAGATCTTGGGCTTGCTGGGGCCCAACGGCGCCGGCAAGACGACCCTCATCAAGATCCTGGCGACGCTGCTCTCGCCCAGCAGCGGCAAGGCCTGGGTCAGCGGCCTGGACGTGGAAACAGAGGCCGCCGAGATCCGGCGGCGCATCAACATGGTGGCCGGCGGCGAAACGTCGGGCTATGGACTGCTGACCGTTCGCGAGAACCTGTGGATGTTTGCCCAGTTCTACGGCCTGACCCACAAGGTCACCAACGAGCGCATCGAGGCGCTCCTCAAGGTCGTCAGCCTCGAGGACAAGAGGAATACCAAGATAGCGGATCTGTCCACGGGCCTGCGCCAGAAGATGAACTTTGTCCGCGGCTTTATCACCGAGCCCGAGATCATCTTCCTGGACGAGCCAACGTTGGGCCTCGACGTCAGCGCGGCCCGCGAGGTGAGAGCCTACGTCAAGGGTTGGGTGATCGACCACCCGGAGAAAACGGTGCTCCTGACGACCCACTACATGGCCGAGGCCGACGAGCTGTGCGACCGGGTGGCGATCATCGACAAGGGCAAAATCCTGGGCTGCGACACACCCTTCAACCTGAAGCACAGCCTGCAGCGCGACGCGGTCTTTCGCCTGCAGGTCACCTATTTGCCGGATGCGGCCGCCCTGGTGAGTGGCATCCACGGGGTGCGCCAGTGCATCCAGCGGCACCTGGACGATCACACCGAGCTGAGCATCATCCTGGAAGCGGAAGACGTGCTGGCGGCAGTGATCGCTGCGTTGAGCGCGCAGGACGCCCGCCTGCTTTCGCTGGAAAAGCGAGAGCCAACCCTGGAGGACGTCTTTGTGACCATGGTCGGCCGCGGCCTGGACCAGGATACGAGCCACGACCCCGACGCCGTATAGGCAAAAGGGAGTTGCCCCGGTGCCATGCGCCGGCGGGCGCGTCGCACCGCAGAAAGCAAAGGAGAGGCCATGACTTATCGAGACCTTTCGAGTCCGCAACTGATCATCGAGCACACGGGCCAGGTGTTTCCCCTGGGCGTGGACGTGGTCACCATCGGGCGCGCCGACGACAACTCCATCGTACTCGCCGACCCCGAAGTTTCAGCCCACCACGCCCGCATCGTCTGGGATGACCGCCGCAGCTATTACTACATCGAAGATCTGGGCAGCGTCGAAGGGACCTACGTGAACGAGCGCCCCATCGCCGGGCCCGTCAAGCTCCATCACGGCGACGTCATTCGCGTGGGCAACACGGTCATGGGCCTGAGCTGGCAGACCAGCTACGTGCCGCCCATCGAGGAGGAAGAGGGGCGCCGGCCCTTCCCCTTTGTGGCAGGCATCGTCGCCGCCATCCTGGCCGTCGTCACCCTCGCCTGCCTCGTCCTGCTGGCCGTGCTGTTCCTCAGCCGGGACCGGGGCGTGCCCGACGTCACCATCCAGTCGCCGGCCAACAACAGCCGTGTCGTCGCCGGCACGACCGTCATCCTCCAGGCCACCGCCAGCGGCGCCCGCGACATCACCCTCCTGGAGCTGAGTGTCGACGGCGTCCTGGTGGCCAACACGACCAGCCCCGGCCCGGGGGGCAGCTCGCTGCTGACGGTCACCCGGTCCTGGTCCTTTGACCGGCCGGGGCAGCACAAGGTGTCGGCCGAAGCGTTCACGACGGAAGGCAAGGTCAGCGATCCGGCGACGGTGAACCTGACCGTCATTGCCACAGCGGAAGACACGCCGACGGCAGAGCCCACGGCCACCGCGAGCCCCACGCCCACCATCGAGGCATCGGCCACCCCGACGCCCACCCTGGAGCCGACGGTCACGGCCACGCTGCCGCCGCCACCCCAGGTCGAGTACTTCCAGGCCAACCCGGCCTCGATCTATCAGGGCGAATGCACCGTCCTCCAGTGGGGCAACGTGAGCAACTGGACCGACGTCAACATCCAGCCGGGCATCGGCAGCGTCAACGCGCCGGGCTCGGTCGAGGTCTGCCCGCAGCAGACGACGACCTACCTGCTGACGGCCAACGGGCCGGGCGGCAGCGGCACGGCTTCCACCACGGTCACCGTCTCCCCGCTGCAAGCCGACCTCGTGGTGGAATCGATCTCGTTCGCGCCCGATCCGGCCGTGCAGGGCCAGGACACGGAAGTGAGCATCACCATCCGCAACCTGGGATCCGGGCAGGCCACCTCCTTCGACTGGCGGTGGCAGGCCCAGGGCGAGGGCGCCATCGATGGCCGCGTGGCCGGCCTGGGGCCGGGCGAGCGGACCGTGGTGCGGGCCAACTGGCAGCCTGCCGGCGCCAACGACTCGCTGACCACGATGGCCTCGGTGGACGTGAACGGCGAGGTGGACGAGAGCAACGAGGAGAACAACCAACTGGAGACGGCGGTGCAGGTCGTCGAGCCCCCCAGCCAGCCGCAAACCCTGCGGCTGACGAGCGAAGATCGCCTGGACGGATCGCTGCTCAACGACGGGAGCGGCGGCTCCAACCAGCCGATCCTGGTGGGCAACGGCAAGATCGAGGATTCCGTGGGCGAGATCATTGCCCGGGGCTTCATGAGCTTTAACATCGCCGACATCCCGGCCGGGGCAACCATCGAGAGCGTGGAGCTGCGCTTCTACCAGCAAGAGATCCAGGGCAGCCCCTATGCCAAGCTCGGCAACCTGGTCCTGGAGAGAGTCGACCTCGGCTCCAGCCTGGAGCCCGAGGATTTTGCCGCGCCGGCCCTGGATTCGGGCACCATCGCCCAGCAGACGTCACCCGGCGCCTGGTACGTGATCAGCGATCCGACGCTGGTGACCTGGCTGGAAAGGGAGCTGAACGCCGGGCGGTCCAGGCTCCAACTGCGCCTGCGCTTTGACCAGGAGACGGACGGAGACGGCGAGGAGGACTATGTCTCCATCCTGGGCGGAGGCCTGGGGAGCGGGCAGAACGCTCCCCAGTTGACCGTCGTCGTTGTTCCGTAAGCTGCGAGGGCCGCATGCCGGAAGGTGTGCGAGCCGGCCATGCGCCCCTGCAAGGCACGGACCTGGCGGACTTGCGCTCCGTTCCAAACATGGTATAATGGCGCCATGACAGGCAATGAGGAGAGGCCAGCGCCCGGAAGCGGCTGGTGGCGCAACGGGTTGCGTTCCCTGTTCACGCTTTGCTTGTTGTTCTCTGTGGCAAGCCTGAGCCGGTGCAGGGCGCCCGAGGAGCCCACCGCGGTGTCGCCTACCACTGCTGTTCCCGCGGCGTCCTCGCCTGCCCCGGCCTCCCTGCGCATCGTGGTAGAACCGGAGGGCGCCCTCGTCCTGGTCGACGGACTGCGCAGCGGCACCGCGCCCGTCTCCCTGGAGCTGCCGGCGGGCGAGCACATCGTGCGCGCCGAGAAGGAGGGGTACGAGCCACTGGTCTGGTCGGTCAACCTCTCGGCGGGCAGCCGCGAGACCCTGACGGGGCAGATGATCGCCCTGGCCGGCGCGGCCAGCCCGACCACCGCCCCCGTGCCGAGCGACACGCCCTCTCCCACCCCGCCCCTGGCCGACCTGCTGTTCCAGCGGGCCATCGTCGAGCTGGAAAGGGGCGGCCAATGCCTGGAAGGCTCCACCCAGCTCGGCGTCCGCCTGTGGATCGAGAATGCCGGCGCCGATGCGGGTCCCTTTGTCGTCGAGGTCAACGGCGCGCAGGTGCCGTTTCCCGACGGCCTGGCCGCGGGCCAGGTGAGCAGTTTCTGGGTGCCGGGCTACGTAAGCGGCGGCGAGAACGTCGCCATCGCCGACGCGACAGGCCAGGTGGCCGAGAGCAACGAGGAGAACAACACCTTCTCCTCGATGCTGCCCATCCCCACGCTGCCGCCGGCCTGCACGGCCACGCCGGCGCCCGCCGCTGCCGCCACGACGCCCATCCCGCCAGCCCCGGCCACGCCCGCCCCGCAGCCGGCGGCCGTGGTCGTCCGCGAGGCCCGGGTGAACATCCCCACCTACCCCTTTGCCGCCTTTTTGCGGCCGGCGCGAAACGAGGCCCTGGGCTTTTCCTACCAGGCCCTCGATCGGGAGGCGTACGAGGCCTCGAATCCGGCCCCCAGGCTGGTGGCCTATCGCACCGTCATCGTCGAGAACGAGTACGTGGCCCTCACCTTTCTGCCCGAGGTCGGCGGCCGCCTGTACGAGGTCGTCTACAAGCCCACCGGGCATCGCGAAACCTACCGCAACCCGGTGCTCAAGCCCAGCCCCTGGGGGCCGGCCGAGCAGGGTTGGTGGCTGGCCGCGGGCGGCATCGAGTGGTGCCTGCCCGTCGAGGAGCACGGCTACGAGTGGGGGGTGCCCTGGCAGATCGAGACGAACCGCGACGATGGGGGTGTGAGCGTCGCCTTGAGCGACAGTGATGCGCCGGACCGCGTGCGCGCCGAGATCGTCGTGCGCCTGGAGGCCGGCTCCAGCGCGTTCACCATCCGGCCCCGGCTGGAGAACCCCACGGGCAGCGCCCGGACCATCAAGTATTGGACCAATGCCATGCTGGCGCCCGGCCAGCCCAACGCGCCCTCGGCCGACCTGCGCTTCGTGCTGCCCGATGCGGTGCGGTCCGTCACGGTGCACAGCCGCGGCGACGACTTTTTGCCCGAACCCGGGCAGCGCCTGCCCTGGCCGGTCTCTGGCGGCGTCGATCTGAGCCGCCTGGGGAACTGGAACCGGTGGCTTGGCTTTTTCGAGGATCCCGCCGCCGGCAACTACCTCGGGGTCTATGACGCGGCGTACGACGAGGGCATGGTGCGCGTCTTTCCCGACGTGGTCACCGGGGCCAAGGTTTTTGCCTTTGGTTGGCAGGATCCCATCGCCCCCGACAACTGGACGGACGACGGCTCGGGCTACGTCGAGATCCACGGCGGCCCCGCCCCCACCTTTGACGACACGGTGACCATTCCCGCAGGCGGAACCCTGGAATGGACCGAGACCTGGTACCCGGTGGCCGGCCTGGGCGGGCTGTGCTATGCCAATGCCGCCGCCGCCCTGAACCTATCGGTCGCCGGCGGCCAGGTAGAGCTGGGGGCTGCCGTCACCCGGCCGTGGTCGGGCCAGGCCGTCCTCCTGCTGGACGGGCAGGAGCGGTGGCGCAGGGCGATGTCCCTCGTACCGGGGCAGCCCTTCCGCTTCACGTTCGCGCCCAGCACCGAGCTGCCCGCGCAAGGGCACCTGGACCTGCGGCTCATAGAGCAAAGCGGCAAGACGACCGCCGAATACGGGATGGATTTCGTTCGAAACGATGGTTAAACTGATTGGGTTGTTATGATCAAGATGCTGGCCAGGAGAGAAAAGGCGAGCCCCGGCGAGCTGCCCGTGCCGGATAGGCTGCCACCCCTCAAGGGCTTTGACGACCTACCGCCTTCGGGGAGACAGGGGCCTCGAACGTGGCTGTGGACCCTGGTGGCGGCGCTGGTCGTCGTCTCGCTGGTGCTATACGTCGTCGCCCTGGGGGTCAAGGGCGTGTACGATGGGCTCCAGGAGCGCACCCTGGAGAACAGGCAGATCGCCCAGGAGCACTATGCCCTGGGCGTGGAACAGATGGCCGCCCAGCAGTACGACCTGGCCGCCGCCGAGTTCGACCTGGCGCTGCGCCACGACTCGACGCTGCGAGAGGCCGAGGCCATGCTGCGCGAAGCCAAGGACATGGCCAAGAGCCAGGCGACCCCCACGTCGGAGACGCGCCAGGACGCCGCCGCCCTCCTCTACCGCCAGGCGGTCGACGAGTACGAAGGCGGAAACCTGGCCGGGGCCATCGCCGTGCTGGACGAGCTGCGGGCCCTCGACGCCCAATACCAGGCCGAGAACGTCGCGACGATGTTGACGACGGCGCACTATCGCGCCGGATTGAACGCCGTGGCCGCCGACGAGATGGACGATGCCCGCGCCCACTTTGAGAGCTTGCTGGCCCTGGCGCCCGACGACGAGGAGGCGCAGGATCAGCTCAACCTGGTGAACCTATACAGCGCGGCCCTCAGCTATTGGGAAAGGGACTGGTCGGCCACGATCCAGGCATTCAAGGGACTCTATGCCCTGGCGCCGGGCTACAAGGACGTCAAGAGCCGGCTGCACAACGCCTACATCAACCACGCCCACGCCTACGTCGGCGAGGCCAACTGGTGCCGCGCCGCCGAGCAGTATGCCTCGGCCGTGGCCATCATGCCCCTGGAATCGACGGTCGATGCCCGCGACGAGGCCCGGATTCTGTGCCAGGCGGCAGCCGCCACGGCCACGGCCGAGGCCCAGGGCGGGATCGCGCTCCAGCCCGGGGCGTCTCCTTCACCGGCGGCGGGCACGGCAGCCGTTGCCGGTGACCCGGTGACGGCAACGCCAGCGCCGGCCGCCGCCGCCGGCAGCGGGCAGATCGTCTTTGCCAGTTACGACGCCATTCGCGGCCAGCACGACCTGTACATCGTGGACCTGGCCCAGCGGGATGCCAGGCTCTTGCAGGCCAACGCCAGCCAGCCCGCCTTTGATTCCACCGGCAGGCGCCTGGCCTTCCACAGCCTCGACCCGGGGCAGCTCGGGCTCTCGATCCTCGACCCGCGAACCGGGCACCGCCTGGAGACGACCGTTCACTCCGAGGATTCCTGCCCGACGTGGTCGCCCGACGGGGGGCAGCTCGTCTTTGCCTCTAACAAGCACGGCGATCGCAGGTGGCGCGTGTACGCCATCTCAACGGGCGAGGTGCGCGGCGAGGGCGAGGAGTGGATCTTGGGGCAGATGCCTGCCTGGTCGCAGGACGGCAGCCGCCTGGCGTACCACGGCTGTGACCAGCGCGGGAACCGCTGCGCGGTGTGGGTGATGCAGCCGGGCGGCACGAACGCGGCCCCCCTCACCAGCGACGCCAGCGACACGGCGCCCGCCTGGTCGCCGGACGGCAGCCAGGTCGCCTTTGTATCGTCCCGGGCGGGCAACTGGGAGATCTATCTCGTCGAGATCGCCACCGGCGTGGAGCGGCGGCTGACGGACCACGCCGCGGCCGACGTGGCGCCCACCTGGTCGCCCGACGGCAGGAGGCTGGCCTTTCTCTCCAACCGCGAAGGGGCCTGGGCCGTCCATCTCCTGGACGTGAAGTCGGGCCAGGTACAAAAACTCATCGCCGCCGGCGATGCCTACCCGGAGCCCTTGAGCGAGCGAATGGATTGGATCCCGTGACGGCCCGGCGGCCGGAGTGGCGGATTGTTATCCGCCACGAGCAATGACAGGGAGAAGCGACGTAATGCGGATTGCGTATACCGGATCGAAGGGCCAGTTGGGCCGCGCGTTGGAGAACGTGCTGGGCGCCAAAGAGCTCCTGGGCCTGGACCTGCCCGAGCACGACATCACCGACCCGCACGCCATCGTGCGGACCATCGTCGACTTTCGGCCCGACGTCGTGGTGCATGGCGCGGCCATGACCGACGTCGACGGCTGCGAGCGGAACCCCGAGCTGGCCTTTCGCATCAACGCCCTGGGCACGCAGAACGTGGCCGTGGCCTGCCAGCACTGCGGCGCCGCCATGGTCCACGTCAGCACCAACGACGTCTTTGACGGGCGCCTCGGCCGGCCCTACTACGAGTGGGACACGCCCACGCCCCTGAGCACTTATGCCCGCTCCAAGGCGGCCGGGGAGTTTTACGTCCGGAACCTGCTCCAGCAGTTCTACCTGGTGCGCACGGCCTGGGTCTATGCCCGGGGCG
Source organism: Anaerolineae bacterium (assembly GCA_034428935.1). GTDB lineage: Bacteria > Chloroflexota > Anaerolineae > JAAYZQ01 > JAAYZQ01 > JAAYZQ01. The sequence goes on from DAOUHB010000256.1 coordinate 54,382, forward strand.
GCAGCAATTTCGTGACCAAGATCGTGGCCGCGGCCGACAAGCACGGCGCCCTGCGCGTGGTGAGCGACGAGGTGAGCGCCCCCACCTATGCCCCCGACCTGGCCGCGGCCATTGCCCAACTCCTGGTCACGGGCCATTATGGCGTCTACCATTTCACCAACAGCGGCATCTGCTCCCGCTACGATTGGGCCGTAAAGATCCTGGAGCTGTCGGGCCGGGGCCACGTCCCGGTCGAGGCCATCGCCACCGACCAGTGGCCCCGCGCCGCCGAGCCGCCCCTGTACGCGCCCATCGTGAATTTCGCCGGCGCCGCCCTGGGCATCACCCTGCGGCCCTGGGAAGAGGCCCTGGAGGAGTATTTTGCTGGCTAGCGTCGTCATTCCCAACTGGAATGGTGCGCACCACCTGCCCGTCTGCCTCGATGCCCTCAGGGCCCAGACCTATCGAAACCTGGAGGTCGTCGTCGTGGACGGCGCCTCGACGGATGGCTCGCAGGAGCTGCTGGCCAAGGAGTATCCCCAGGTTCGCTTGCTGGCCCTGCCCCGCAACCTGGGGCTGACGGGGGCCAACAACGCCGGTTTTCGCGCCGCCCGGGGCGAGATCCTGGTGTCGCTCAACAACGACACGGAGGCCTGCCCCCATTTTGTCGAGGCCCTGGTCGACGCCCTCCTGGCCCATCCCGAAGCGGGCATGGCGGCGTCCAAGATGCTGTTGTTCGACCGGCGGGATACGATTCACTCGGCGGGCGACGGCTACGGGGTCGACGGAATCCCGTTCAACCGGGGCGTGTGGCAGCGCGACGAGGGCCAGTTCGACGAGCCGGGCTGGGTCTTTGGCGGCTGCGGCGGCGCGGTGGCCTACCGGCGCGCCATGCTGGACGAGATCGGCCCCTTTGACGAGACCTTTTTCATGTATTGCGAGGACGTGGACCTCAACTGGCGGGCGCAACTGGCGGGCTGGCGCTGCTGGTACACCCCCGAGGCGGTGGTCTATCACAAGCTGAGCGCCACGGGCGGCGGCCCCATCGCCAGCTACTACACCGGGCGCAACACGCTGTGGGTCATTGCCAAGAACTATCCGGTGCCGCTGTTGCGGCGGCACTGGCGGCGCGTGGCCGCGGCCCAGGCCCGGGTGGCGCGCGATGCACTGGGCGCCTGGCGCGGCGAGGCGGCCCGGGCCCGGCTGCTGGGGCAGCTCGCCGGGCTGGCCGGCTGGCGGCGCCAGCGGCGCAGGAGGCCCACCATCCGGCGCGCGACCGACGCCTACATCGAATCGCTGTTGCGGCAGGCACATTGACCGGCACCATCCTCAACGTCCTGGCCATCGTCGCCGGCGGCACCCTGGGCTCGCTCCTGGGCGACAGGCTGCCCCCGCGGCTGCGCGAAACCGTGGTGCAGGGCATGGGCCTGGTGGTCCTCGTCGTCGGCATGGACATGGCCCTGGGGACACAGAACGTCCTCGTCATCCTGGGCAGCATCGTCGGCGGCGCCATCCTGGGCGAGTGGTGGCAGTTGGAAGCGCGCCTGGAAAGCCTGGCCCGTCGGGTGGAGGCCGGGGCGGCGCGGGTCCCGCTCCTGGCCCGGGGCGACTTTAGCCGGGGCCTCATCAGCGCCAGCCTTCTCTTCTGCATCGGCCCCATGACCATCCTCGGCTCCATGGAGGACGGGCTGCGGGGCGACTACAGCCTGCTGGCCATCAAGAGCGTCCTGGATGGTTTTACCTCCCTGGCCTTTGCCGCGGGGCTGGGCATGGGCGTGACCTTTTCGGCGGTGGCCGTCCTGCTGGTGCAGGGCAGCCTCACCCTGGGCGCCTCGGCCCTGGAAGGCGTGCTCAGCGAGCCCATGATCGCCGAGCTGACCGCCACCGGCGGGGTGATGATGCTGGGGCTGGGCCTGCTCATGCTCGAGATCAAGCGCATCCGGGTCGCGAACCTGCTCCCCGCCCTGATCCTGGCGCCCATCCTGACCGCCCTGTGGCGCTGGGCCGGCCTGCCCTGACCGCGCACGGCCTTGCCCCGCCAGATCAACAGATCGGGAGGCCCCGGCCTGGCCCTGGCGATCCAGGCCGAGCAGGTGTTACACTGCCCCGGCGGGCAAGTAAAAGCAGGCGGGGCCAAAGCCCCGCCTTGTGTCCCGCTCGCTCCCGCCAGATCCGGCGGCACTGGCCAGATGGCACTCTGTGCGGAGTGTTATGGGTGTTGTGTTGTTTATGAACGTTCGTGGGGGCCTACTTGAACTTTACGATAAATTGTGTAGAGAAAATAGATAAGAAGATATATAGAGATACCTTTTATTCTCTATTCTTCCCTGTAGGTGCCTGGCTGCCGGATTTTGAAGCAGAGAGGGTTTGCGCCTGATCCGCACCTGCCTCTACGGATCCGTTCCTCTTGTTCTCTACGGTTCCGGCCCTGGACTCGGGCAGCGGCAGAAAGTAGCGCTCGGCGCGGCCGGGCTTGTGCTTGGCCAGCACCTGGGCCTTGACCAGCTCATCGGCGTGACGTTTTACCTCGACGGGTCCCAGGCCCCACACGAAGCGGGCGATGTCGGCGGCGGTCAGGACATTCGCTTCGCTCAGTGCTAGAAGGCGCGAAGGGGTGCGCGCTTGGGTGATTTTCGTGGTCCAGACCGCTCTCAGTGTGCCTGCCAGGGCGAATGCGCAGGCTTATGTTAAACGGCCAGCCGGCGCTGGTGCTGGGCTTCTTGCATTCCGTCCCATTCTATGGATCAGCTCTTGGCCAATCGTGCGAGCCCGCGGAGTCCTGATCTCTCGTTCGGGACCACGACCTTGCCAAAGGTGCGTTTCTTCTCCCTGCCACTGCTCCTGGCGGATAACAATCCGCCACCTCGGGCGCCGGATTGTTATCCGGCGCGAGCTAATGCCGGGCCGGTGGTCAACGGCTCATGCTGCCCCAATCAGGGTTGCTGCAAAGTCGGCTACTCCCCAGCGAGCGTTAACTCGAGCAGTCAGCACGCCAACGGCTCACGCTGCCCCAAAGCACAATCCCTACTTGCTCGCTTCCTCCACAATGGCAATCTCTTCCGCGCTAAGGTCATACAGCTCGTACACCAGGGCATCGATCTGCCGGTCGATGGCCTGGATCTGGCGTTGGTAGAGGCGCTGATCGGCAGGGAAAGCGGCCGCGGCCAGCTTCTTGTGCAGGTCCAACATGCACTCCACGAGGGCGACCATGCGGTCGTGGCGGGCGACGTCGGCTGGATCGTCAAAGTTGATTGTGCGGATGGGTAGCTGTTCAATAAACTGCGTGAAATAACGGAAAAACCCGCCACGGAGCGTCGTGCTTACTTGTTTTAGGTAGAAATCCAAGACTCGGCTATTGAGCAGTCCCAGTAGATATCTGGGTGATTCCTGTACGCCCTCCTTGAGCGTGACTCCGTATCCACTGGTAAAAGAGTACGTGCCTACATCATCCAGTGCAAAGGAAGCACTGTCCGCAATGTCGGGAACAAGAATCTTGGGTGAAGCCATGACCTCGATGTTCTTTGGATAGACGTACCCATACCAATGTGCGCCCTTCATCCTGCCTCGCTCACGGCCCTCCAGGTGAGCCTTGTTTTGTCGAAGGTATGCGTATGTGTGGGGAAACCGCCGTCTCATCTCACTCTCTGGAATGAGTTCAGCTCGGCCGTCTCGTACCCGATAAGGCATGATCACAACTTGGCTGCTCGGAAGGACTTGGTATGGCTTGATTTCTCGACCTTTCAAGAAAGGCAGGACCGTGTCTCGTTCCAGTGTCACAACTCTTTCCAGTTGCTTGGAACGGGCCTGTACAAGTACTCCATCATCTGAGACCGTCTCGAGAACGTAGACCTCATTTGCGCTCGTTCGAATACCTTGTGCCATTCGGGAAGCCGCGTGACCGAGCTTCACTGGGATATTGCTCAGGCGTTCAAAAAGGGAAGCCCCGGGCCCTGCAATAAAGTTCCACTCTCCGTCTGTAACCTTTTTGGCCCGAACCTGGCTGTCTACCTTTTCACGTCGGAGCCGCCAGGCATCTAGATCATGTGCCTCGGTGTATTGGAACTGCTCCCTGCCTGCCTTGTCCAGGAATAGCAGGCACGTGTAGGTCGTCGCCCCGGAAAACACCTGCTGGTCTCCAAAGTGCACGATCTGGGACAGGTGCCGGCCCCGGGCGACCAGCTCGCGCAGTGGCTCGCCGTACTTGGCCTGGAAAAACTTGTGGGGCAGGATGTAGCCCATGCGCCCGTGTTCGTTGAGGAGCTGCAGGGCGCGCTCGACAAAGACGACGTAAATGTCATAATTGCCCTTGCTGGCTGCCGCGTATGCCCGCTTGTAGAACTCGACCTCAAGGGGTGCCCACTCTTTCATCACCTGGATGCGGATGTACGGCGGATTGCCGATCACGGCGTCGAATCCCCCCGCCGCCATCGCCTCCGGGAACTCGGCCTCCCAGTCGAAGGGGTTGACCCGGCGCATCTCCTCTTCGTCGGGCAGGAGCTGCCCTGCGATATAGTCCGGCCCGATGAGGGAATTGCCGCACTTGATATTGTTCGCCAGGTCGGGCAGCGCCCGCTGCCGCCACAAGAGAAGCTGCTGGCCCAGGGTCTCCTCGGTCTCGCCCTCCAGCACCTTGAGCAGCAGGCTCAGCTTGGTCACCTCCACCGCCTGCCGGTCAATGTCCACGCCATAGATGTGATCCACCAGGATCCGCTTCTTCTCGGCGCTGGTCAGCCGCCAGTCGCCGCGGGGCCCCTGGTACAGCGCCGGCTGCTTGCCCCGGGCGTGCTCCACGGGACCGTCCACCTCGTACCAGTTGCGGTAGTGGTCCAGAAGGTATTGGTAAGCGCCCAGCAGGAACGATCCCGACCCACAGGCCATGTCCAGGATGCGCAGCGGCGGCCGGCCCCGCGTCCCCCGCAGTTGCCGCGGGCTCTTACCCTCCACCAGCTTGCCCACCGTCTGCTCGACGATATAGTCCACGATGTAGGCCGGCGTATAGTACACCCCGCCCGCCTTCTTGACCTCCGGCTTTTCCTCCACGACGGCGCGGTGGCCGGGGGTCAGGCGGATGACCTTGCCCAGGAACTGCTCGTACACCTGGCCCAGCACTTCGGTGGGCAGCACCGAGAACTCGTAGGGACTGTCGGGGTAGTAGAGCCCGCTGAGGATGGGCTTCAGCACCTTGTCGTCGACGATCAGGTCGGGGGTCAGACGGTCGGCCTGGAAGTCGAACAGGCCCGAGTTGTACTTCTCATCGGCCTGGCGGTAAAGGTCGCTCACCAGCCGCGGGTAGATGTCGCGCCCCGCGCACAGCGCCAGCAGCCGGCCGTGGATCTCCAGGCCGCGATCCTCGGCCATCCGCAGGAAGACGATGCGGTCGATGGTGTGCTGCACGGCAAAGTTGAGCTCGTGGACCGACACCGGGTTGCGCAGGGCGATGTTGCGCGCCAGCGCGTCGCGCCAGCCCTCGATCTCGCGCAGGAACTCGGCGTCCACCTCGCTGGTGCCCCGCTTGCCCCGCGTGTCCTCGACGTAACGGTCGAAGGCGCCCTGAAGGATCGCTTCGCGGGCAAACACGCCATAGATCTCGTCAAAGCGTTCCAGGTACTGCTCAAAGCCCAGGTAGTTGACCCGCGCCACCCCGGCCTTGTCGGCGGGCCGGGGCCGCTGCCGGCAGTCATAGACGGCAAGCTCCTCGAAATCGGTCAGGATGCTGAGGGGCAGCTTGGCGCTCCAGGCATAACGGCGCAGTTGGTAGGCCGGGCCGACGTCGGCCCGCACCGATACCGACGGCTTTTTGGCTTCGAGGAAGAACTTGCGGGTGCCGCCCACGCGAAAGCAGTAGTCGGGCGCCCGGCTCGCGCCTCCGACCTTGATGGCGTCCTCGTGGACAACGTCCTTGTACTGCTCGGAGTAGCCCCGCGTGTTGCGCACGTCCCAACCCAGGGCCTCGAAAAGGGGGTCGATGAACTCGACGCGCACCTGGGTCTCCTTGTACTCGGGGCGCCGGTAGACGTCCAGGTTGCGGGCAAAGCGTTCGACCAACTGCTCGACTTGCTGCCTAGATTTCTGATACGATTCTGCCAGGGCCATGGACATGCCTCTTGTTGCTACAGCTCGTTCACGCGCGCGAGCGGGGCTTTTTCTCTGCGCTTACATTATAGCACTTCAGCGCAAAGCCTGCAAACTCCACGAGTGGATAATGGGGTCGTCTACCTGCTAACCAAAATGCTACGCCTTTACAAAGCGTGGGATGGTGCAACAAACTTGGCGGTCGCCCTGGACAGTGATATAATAAAGACAGCAAACATCTGCAGGGAGAGTTGGGTTATGAGAGATTTCCAGTTCACCATCATTATCGATCGGCAGCCCGAAGGCGAATACCTGGTCTCGGTCCCGGCTCTGCCCGGCTGCTATACGGAGGGGAGTACTCTCGAAGAAGCACGAGAGATGGCAGCCGATGCCATTCGGGCGTATTGTGCCAGCCTGGCCAAGCACGGTGAACCTGTTCCTTGCGAACCCGCTGGGACTGAGTCGGGATGAGTTTGAGAAATTAGTATAGCGGCCGACAACAGCCCGCCGCCCCGGCCGCCTTGCGCCTGCTGGACCAGGGGCGTGACCCCTGGACCACGAAAGGCACGAAAGAGACGACACATTCGCTTCGGTCAGTGCAAGAAGCCGCGAAATGGCATGGTTGCCTTTCGTGTTTTTCGCCCCTTTCGTGGTGTTCGTGGTCCAAACGTCCTGCACCGCGCGGGCAGCGATAAAGTGCGGTTGCCTTTCGTGCTTTTCGCGCCCTCTCGTGGGCTTCGTGGTCCAAAGGACCTGCCAGTGCGGGCAGCAATAAGGTGCGTCGCACCAACGGCAGGTGCAACGCACCGGAGGCCTGGCCCCATGCCCTCAAAGACGTGACACCCCCCCTGTTTTGAAGTATAATTGACACTCAGAATCTGCTCGCGAGGTGACGAAATGCGACGACCCATCCTGGCCGGAAACTGGAAAATGCACATGACCATCGCCGAGGCGACAGACTTTGTACGGAGCATCCGGCGTGGGCTGAACGAGGTCAAGGACGTGGACCGCGTCCTGTGCCCGCCCTTTACCGTCCTGGCGGCGGTGCGTGACCTGCTGTCGGCCACCGAGATCGGCCTGGGCGCGCAGAACATGCACTGGGAGGAAAAGGGCGCCTACACCGGCGAGGTGTCGCCGCGCATGGTCCAGGAGCTGGCGAAATACGTCATCCTGGGGCACTCGGAGCGGCGGGCCTATTTCCACGAGACCGACGAGATGGTCAACCGCAAGATACACGCCGCACTGGCCCACGGCCTGCTGCCCATCGTGTGCGTCGGCGAGACGGAGGCGCAGCACGATGCCGGGCAGACGGAGGAGGTCGTCGGCTCGCAGGTGCGCGCCTGCCTGGCCGGGCTGACGGCCGAGCAGGCCGGCGGGCTGGTCATCGCCTACGAGCCCGTGTGGGCCATCGGCACGGGCAAGGCCGCCACCGTGGCCGGGGCCGGCGCGGTCATCGGCCTCACCATTCGCGGCACGGTGGCCGAGCTGTACGACCAGGCGACGGCCCAGGCCGTCCGGGTGCAGTACGGCGGCAGCGTCAACCCGGGCAACATTGCCGAGTTCATGGCCCATCCCGACGTCGACGGCGCGCTCGTGGGCGGGGCCAGCCTGAAGCCCGACTTTGTAGACCTGGTGCGGGTGGCCGCCGAGACCAAGCGCTAGCCTGCCCGCCACGCCCTGGGGCTCGAGAACCCGGGCCCCCAAAGCACGCTCAGGAGGAGAATCGTGTCCGTTGACCCAAAGCTGGCAAAACTGCACGATATGCAAGCCCAGGCGCGGCTGGGGGGCGGCCAGGACCGGATCGACCGCCAGCACGCCAAGGGCAAGCTCACGGCCCGGGAGAGGATCGAGGCCCTCCTGGACCCGGGCACCTTTCGCGAGATCGATCCCTTTGTCACCCACCGGACGGTGGGCTTTGGCATGGAGGAGCAGAGGATCCTCGGCGACAGCGTGGTGACGGGCTGGGGCAAGATCGCCGGCCGGCCGATATATGTCTTTAGCCAGGACTTTACGGTCTTTGGCGGCTCGCTGGGCGAGGTACACGCCGAAAAGGTGTGCAAGATCATGGACATGGCCATGAAGAACGGCGCGCCTGTCATCGGCCTGAACGACTCGGGCGGGGCGCGCATCCAGGAGGGCGTCGTCAGCCTGGCGGCCTATGCCTTTGTCTTCTTGCGGAACGTCCTGGCCTCGGGCGTCGTGCCCCAGATCAGCGCCATCATGGGGCCGTGCGCCGGGGGGGCCGTCTACTCGCCGGCCATGACCGATTTCATCCTCATGGTCAAGGAGACGAGCTTTATGCACATCACCGGGCCGGACGTCATCAAGGCCGTGACCCGGGAGGAGGTGACCTCCGAAGAGCTGGGGGGCGCCATGGTGCACAACTCCCGGAGCGGCGTGGCCCATTTCGCCGCCGAGAACGAGGAGGATTGCTTCGGGCAGATCCGCGCGCTGCTGAGCTACCTGCCCCAGAACAACATGGAGGACCCGCCCTTCGTGCCCACCGACGACCCGGCGGACCGCATGGACGAGGCCCTGGACAGCCTGGTGCCCGACAACCCCAACAAGCCCTACAACATGAAGGACGTCATCCACCGCGTGGTCGACGACGGCGAGTTCCTGGAGGTACACGCCCACTGGGCGCCGAACATTCTCGTCGGGTTTGCCCGCATGGGAGGCTTTCCGGTGGGCATCGTGGCCCAACAGCCCATGGCGCTGGCCGGGGTCCTGGACATCGATTCCAGCATCAAGGCGGCGCGCTTTGTCCGCTTCTGCGACTGCTTTAACATCCCCATCATCACCTTCGAGGACGTGCCCGGCTTCTTGCCGGGGACGGCCCAGGAGTATGGCGGCATCATTCGCAACGGCGCCAAGCTGCTGTATGCCTACTGCGAGGCGACGGTACCCAAGATCACGGTCATCACCCGCAAGGCCTACGGCGGCGCCTACGACGTGATGGGCTCCAAGCATCTGGGCGCCGACATCAACCTCGCCTGGCCGACCGCACAGATCGCGGTCATGGGTGCCCAGGGCGCGGTCAACATTCTCTATCGCAAGGAGTTGGCGGCCGCTGCCACCGAAGGACGCTCGGTCGACGAGGCCCGCGCCACCTTCATCAAGGAGTACGAGGACGCGCTGGCCAACCCCTATGTCGCCGCCGAGCGGGGCTACATCGACACGGTCATCACGCCGTCGAACACGCGGATGAACGTCTCGAAGGCGTTGCGGGCCCTTCGCACCAAGCGCGAGTCCCTGCCGCCCAAGAAGCACGGAAACATCCCCCTCTGATGGCCGCCCACGACCAGTCCGTCCCTCCCGGTCAGCTGGGTGGGCCCGCATTCACCATTCACGGCGACGCGACGCCGGAGGAGGTCGCGGCGCTGGTCGCCGTCCTCACGGCCGCCTCGGGGACGGGCGCGGACGGCATACCGGAGTCGGGCTCGGCGTGGGCCGACCACAGTCGAGGAGTGCGGTCGAACCCGACCCGCGGCCCCGGTGCCTGGCGCGCCTCCGGCCGACCGCGCTGACACGGTGCCGGAGTCGACCGGCTCGATGGTGTCGTCTGGGCAGACCCGATAGTGTTCTCTTGACGTCAAGATAAATCGCGGACCGACCCCGAGGAGTGCGTACCGCTCATGGCCAAGATCATCTACACCTTCACCGACGAGGCGCCGATGCTGGCGACCTACTCCTTCCTCCCGGTCATCGAGGCCTATGCCAAGGCCGCCGGAGTCGAGGTGGAGACGCGCGACATCTCGCTTGCCGGGCGCATCCTCGCCGCCTTCGCGGACCAGTTGCCCGAGGATCAGCAGAGCCCGGACGCGCTCGCTGAACTCGGAGAACTCGCGACCACTCCGGACGCCAACATCATCAAGCTCCCCAACATCTCGGCCTCCGTTCCCCAGCTGAAGGCGGCAATCAAGGAGTTGCGCGCCCAGGGCTTCGATCTGCCGGACTACAGCGACGACCCGCAGACCGACGCCGCGAAGGACGCGAACGCGCGCTACGACAAGGTCAAGGGCAGCGCGGTGAATCCGGTTCTGCGCGAGGGCAACTCAGATCGTCGCGCTCCTGCTGCCGTCAAGAACCATGCCCGCAAGCACCCCCACTCGATGGGCGCGTGGAGCAGTGACTCCAAGACCAGTGTCGCGACCATGGGCCAGAACGACTTCCGCTCCAACGAGCAGTCGGTCATCATCCCCGCCGACGACACCCTGACGATTCGCCACCGCGCGACCGACGGCACGGTCACCGACCTCAAGTCCGGGCTCAAGGTCCTCGCGGGCGAGGTCGTCGACGGCACCTTCATCTCCGCCAAGGCCCTCGACGCCTTCCTCGTCGAGCAGGTTGCCCGCGCCAAGGCCGAGGACGTGCTCTTCTCGGTTCACCTCAAGGC
>DAOUHB010000257.1:0-17834 GCA_034428935.1 Anaerolineae bacterium
TTCCAGGACCTGCAGGCCGCGGCTGCCGCGGCCCGGCGCCGCAAGCCGCCCCCCGAGGCCGGCGCCGTCACCGCTGCCCGGGTGCCGGCCGGCGAGGGACAGTCGCTCCTGGCCCAGCCTCGCTTCTGGCAGGCCCTCATCCCCTGCCTGGCCGTCGTCGCCGTTTCGCTGGTGGCCGCGCTGCTGGTGAGCGGCGCCATGGGCCCGCCGCCCCTCGAGCACGGCAGGGTGGCGGGCGCGGCCCTGGCCATGGTTAGCCCTTCTCCCCACGGCACCATGCGCCCGACCTACACGGCCACGGCCACGCCTACGCCTACGGCGACCCCCACCTGGACGCCCACGGCGACGTTCACGCCGCTGCCCACGGACACGCCCCTGCCCACGCCCACCGACACCGAAACGCCCACGGCGACGCCCCGGCCCGTGCGGCGCCAGCCGACGGCCGCGCCCACCGCCCCGCCGGCGCCGCGGCCCACGCTGCCGCCCCGGACCTGGGACCCGCGCCTGGACGTCCTGGGGGTGCGCATCGAGCCGGTGGGCATTGCCGAGGGACAGAGGTTCTGGCGCCTCGTCGAGGCGCGCTGGGCCGACGAGAGGCAGTCGGGGGGCAAACACAGCATCTTTGTCGAGGTCCTGGATTTCCAGGGCAACCGGGTCGTCGGCCAACCGGTCATCGTGCAGTGGGCCGACGGCAACGTGGCGCTGGCCGTGGAGAACCGGCCGGCCCCCGACTGGGGCGTGGACTTTGGGATGTACAACTGCCTGGGCTCCTACGCCGTCAGCGTTGGCGGGGCGCCGAGCGACCGGATCGTGGGCCTGGGCCTCGGCACCCCCGATCGGCCCAGCTTTACCATCCACACCAGCTTCTATCTTGTCTTTCGGCTGGCGCAGCGCTGAATCGAGGAGGAACGATGGGCACCCTGAACCCCGACATCCCATCCGAAGAGCTGCACAGGGCGCTGAACGAGGCGGCGACCGTCATGCGCGGGCTGCGGCAGCAGGTCCTGATGCCCGAGCACCTGCTCCTTGCCTTTCTGGACAACAAGACCTACGCCGCCCACGCCCTCCTGGAGCGCCTGGCCGGAGAGCGCGGCTTTGAGATGCCCAAGCTGGCCCGCGCCGTGGAGGACCAGGTGCGGGGGCGCCGCGTGCCCGGCGTCGATTTTGACTACGAGGCCGCCGATGGGACGCGCGTTCCCCTGGGCAGCGAGATGCTCGTCGTCCTGGACGAGGGACGGGCCATCGCCCGGGCCCGCGACGAGCTGTGGGTGGGCACCGAGGACGCCCTGGCCGCCATGAGCCAGTCGGGGGTCTCCACGGCCGGGCTGCTCCAGCAGCGTGGGGTCACGCCCCGGGCCCTCAGCTCGATCCTGGCCGACGCGGCGCTGGCGCCCAGGGGCACCACCCGCGACCTGGTGGCCCTGGCCCGGGAGGGGCAGCTCCTGCCCGTCTACTACCGGCAAGGGCTCCTGCGCGACCTGCTGAACATCCTCAACCTGGCCCGCGACCGCCACGTCATTCTCGTCGGCCCGGCGGGCGTGGGCAAGCGGTCGCTGGTGCAGGCCCTGGCGCTGCTCGTCGCCGAGGAGCAGGGGCCCCGCGATCTCGCCTCCGTGGTCGAGGTGTCCGAGGCGGCGCTCCTCGTCGACGCCTCGCGGGCGGTCCAGGCGGGACGCCGCAAGGCGGCCGGCGGCGCGCTGTTCTTGCCCAACATCCACCGCTTTTTCGGCGGGGTCCTCCACGCCGAGTTTCCCAAGGCCCAGGCCGACGTGCAGCGCGCCTTTCTCGACGGCCGGGCGGTGGTCATCGGCACGACGACGGACGCCGATTACCAGGCGCGCCTGGCCGGCGATACGGTCCTGGCCGAGCACAGCCACGTCCTGCGCGTGCCCGAGCCCGACGTGGAGACGGCTGTCGAGATCCTGCGCGTCCAGAAGCCTCACCTGGAGGCTGACTACGAGCTGGCCGTGGCCGACGAGGCCCTGGCGGCCGCGGCGAACATGGCCAAACGCTACCTGGCCGACGCCGTGCTGCCCGCCGCCGCCCTGCAGCTTCTCCATCGCTCCTGCGCCCTGTTGCGGATGGGCGCCAGGCCCCTCCAGGAAGGGCTCGCGGGCCTGGGCCCCCCCGCCGCGGCCGACGCCCGCCTGGACGCCGAGGACGTCACCCTGGCGGCCAGCCTCATGACCGGCATCCCCGTGGCCAGCCTGGGCGCCGACGAGCGCAGCCGCTACGCCCGCATGGTGGAACACCTGCACCGGCGCATCATCGGCCAGGAGGAGGCAGTGCTGGCCGTCAGCCGGGCGGTCAAGACGGCCCGCGTGGGACTCAAGGATCCCCGCCGGCCCATCGGCTCGTTCCTCTTCCTGGGGCCCACGGGCGTGGGCAAGACCGAGCTGGCCAGGGCCCTGGCCGAGTTCCTCTTTGGCAAGGAAGAGGCCATGGTGACCCTGGACATGAGCGAGTACCAGCAGGAGCACACCGTCAACCGCCTCATCGGCGCCCCGCCCGGCTACGTGGGCTACGAGAGCGGCGGCCAGCTCACCGACGCCGTCCGCGAAAAGCCCTACACCGTCGTCCTCCTGGACGAGGTGGAAAAGGCCCACCCCCGGGTGCTGGACATCCTCCTTCAGGTCATGGAGGAGGGCCGCCTGACCGACAGCCAGGGGCGCACGGCCAGCTTTCGCGAGGCGGTCATCATCATGACCAGCAACCTGGGCTCCGAGTTCCTGGACGAGCCGGTCCTCACCGACGAGGCGCGGGAGCGGGTGATGGCCATCCTCAAGAGCTCCCTCCGCCCCGAGTTCCTGAACCGCCTGGACGAGATCATTCTCTTCCATCCCCTGTCGGCAGGGCAGTTGCGCCAGATCCTGGGCCTGATGCTCAAGGCCGAGGTCGGGCTCCTGGAGGCGCAGGGCGTGGCGCTGGAAGTCCGCGAGGAGGCCTACGACTGGATGCTGGCCCGGAACGACCATCCCGAGTGGGGGGCGCGGCCGCTGCGGCGCATTATCCAGCGCCACCTGCGCGAGCCGCTGGCCGAGTCGCTCCTGGCCGCCGAGGCCGGGCCCGGGACGCGCATCGTGGTGGGCGCCGGGGCCCAGGGACTGACCTTCGAGCAGGCCCCGGCCGCCGGGTGACGGCTGCTACAGATCGACGGTGCAGGGCGTGTTACAGTAGCTTCTCAATCATTCGGGGTAGGGCAGGTCTCGCACCTGCCCAACAGTGCAACCGGTAGTCCTATGAACCAAGCAGATTTCGACGTCGTCGTGGCCGGCGCCGGGGCCGGCGGAGCGGCGGCCGCCTACCATCTCGTGCGCGCCGGTCTCAGGACGTTGGTCGTCGAAAAGGCCCGGCTGCCCCGCTACAAGGCGTGCGGCGGGGCCATCCCTCGCACCGCCCTGGCCGATTTCGCCATCGACTTTCAGGGCGTGGTCGAGGCGGTCCCCGACGAGACCTATTTCACCTTCCCCGGGCTGCCCCCGGCGAGCGTCCCCCTGGACGGCGGCCCGGTGGTCATGGTCATGCGCTCCCGGTTCGACGCCTACCTCCTGTCGCGCTCGGGGGCGGAGGTGCTGGAGGGGGTGGCCGTCGAGGAGGTGGCGGAGGACGCCGGCGGGGTCCGGGTGCGGGTGGGAGAGCGGACGCTGTCGGCCCGCTACCTGGTGGGCGCCGACGGCGCCACGTCGCGGGTGGCCCGCGCCGTGGGCCTGCGGGCGGGGCGACAGTGGGGCGGCACGCTGGAAGCCGAGGTGCCCCTCGCGGGCAGGCCGGAGCTGCGCAGCCGCTACGGGCACCGCGCCGTCTTTGCCCTGGGCGTCGTGCCCGACGGCTATGCCTGGTCCTTTCCCAAGGCCGAGGTCCTGTCGGTGGGCATCGGCCGCTTCCGGCCGGGCCGCTGCAACCTGCGGGCGCTCCTGGCGCGAGAGATGGACCGGCTGGGCATTCCCCTGGACGGGGCCAGCCTCCACGGGCACCCGCTGCCCGCCTACCAGATCTTGCCCTGGCCCTCTTGGGGGCGGGCCGCCTGGCGCACGACGGGCGACGGCCCCCAGGAACGGCTGTCCACCGGTCGCTGCGTGCTCGTGGGCGACGCCGCGGGACTGGTCGACCCCCTCCTGGGCGAGGGAATTCGCTACGCCATGATCAGCGGCCGCCTGGCCGCCGAGGCCATCGCCCGCGACGACCTTTCGGGCTATGACCAGGCGGTGTGGCGCGCCGTGGGGCACAGCCTGGCGACGGCCGGCGAGGTGGCACGCATCTTTCACCTGATCCCGGCCATTTCCTACGTCCTGGGGGTGCGCAACCCGGCCATCGTCGGCCAGTTCGTGGACCTGCTCAGCGGCCGGGCGAGCTACGTCGGGTCCGGCCGGCGCATCATCTGGAACACGCTAAAGCTGGGCTGGCTGTTCCGGCGCCGACGGGCCGGCACCGCACGCGGCAGGGTTCGCCGCGGGCGCCTGGAAGCCTGAAGTCCCCGATGCGCCATCCGCCGGCGCGCGGCAATCACAGGACGACAGATCACAGAACGATAGAGGAGGAATCATGGCCGAGGTACGCGACTTTCGAGAGGTGGAGGCCGAGGCGGCGGCGCCGGGGGTGACGATGCGCGTCGTCATCGGCCCCGAGCAGGGCGCGCCCTACTTTAACATGCGCATCTTTGAGGTGCAGCCGGGCCACGCGACCCCCTTCCACAGCCATTGGTGGGAGCACGAGGTCCTGGTGCTGGCCGGCCAGGGTGTCGTCCGCGGCGAGGAGAGCGAGGCGCCGGTGGGCCAGGGCAGCACCGTTTTCGTGCCCGGCGGCGAGATGCACCAGTTCCGGAACGCCGGCGACGACGTGCTGCGCTTTGCCTGCCTGGTGCCGCAGGAGTGGCTCCACAGCGTGACCAGAACCGAACCGTGAAGGAGCCGCTGGTTGGCCTGTTGACCGGACCCATCGGCGTGGGCAAGACGACGGTGGCCGAGCGGGTGGCCGGAGCAGCCTTGCGCCAGGGCCTGTCGTGCGGCGGCCTGCTGGCCCCGGCGCTGGTGGACGCCTGCGGGCAAAAGGCCGGCATCTGGGGCGTGGACCTGGCCGGCGGCGAGCGGCGCCTCCTGGCCCGCATCGATCGGGACCTGGGCGGGCCCCAGGTCGGCCCCTATTCCTTCGACGGAGACGCGCTGCGCTGGGCGCTGCGCGTGATCGAGGGGGCCATCCCCCGCGCCGACCTCGTCCTGGTGGACGAGATCGGCAAGCTGGAGCTGTGGGAGGGGGGCGGCCTGGCCCCCCTCCTGCCCCGCCTGGCGGCAGGCGAGGCCCGGCGCGCCCTTGTCCTGGTGCGCGAGTCGCTCCTGGCCGAGCTGCAAGCCCGCCTGGAGCCCGTGCGCCAGGTGGTGTTTAACGTGGACGAGGAGAACCGGGGAGAGATGCCTTCCCGGGTGGTCCAGGGCCTGAACCTGGAAGAGAGCTGAGGAGGTACAGATGGCGAACCTACAGATCGGAGACGAGGCGATTGCCTTCGAGCTACCCGGCGTGGACGGCCGGACGCATTCCCTGACCGGGCTGGCTGCCGGGAACAAGGCCACGGCGGTCATTTTCATGTGCAACCATTGTCCTTACGTCCTGGGCTGGATGGAGCGGCTCAAGGGCGCGGCCCGGGAGTATGCCGGGCAGGGCGTGGCCTTTGCCGGGATCAATGCCAACGACGCGAGCAAGTATCCGGCCGACAGCTTTGACAACATGAAAACGCTGGCCGAGGAGTGGGATCTGCCCTTCCCCTATCTCTGGGACGAGAGCCAGGAGGTGGCGGCGGCCTACGGTGCGGAGCGCACACCCGAGATATTCGTGTTCGATGAAGACATGCGCCTGCGCTATCACGGCGCCCCCGACGACAACCGCGACGAGACGCAGGTAACCGAGCACTACCTGCGGGACGCGCTGGATGCCGTCCTGGCCGGCAAGGATCCGCCGCTGCGCGACAGCCAGCCGGTGGGTTGCACCATCAAGTGGAAGTAGCGCCCGGCGCGGCGTCCCGGCGCGCGGCCAGCAGCCTTTGCCGGATCATCTCCCGGGAGGGGACCGGCGAAAAGCGGCCATCCTCCAGGCGGTAGACGCGGCACGCCAGGGCGACGCCCATCTGGGCCGCGCCCCCCGGGTCCACGTCCTGCCCGTCCACGCGGATGGTGGGCGAGCCGGGAAAATGCCAGCGCTGCGCATCCTGGTCGCCCTCGACCAGGATGCGCTCCACCGGCCAGTCGAGCCCTTCCTCGGCCAGGACCTCGTGGAGGAGCTGCCACGCCTCGGGGTGAGAGGGGCAGTCCTCCCAGTAGAGAAACTGGATTTCGGGCAAATTGCCGTCCTCCTTTCCGCTTGACGTGCCGGTAGTATACCACAAACCACCTCAGATCCACGACCGGCTTTGCCTGCGTGTGTCAATCCCGCCGCGACCCCCGGTGCCCTGCTCCGGCGGATTTGACAATCGCGCCCATTGCGGGTATATTGGGGGGCGTGACTCAGGACATGGCACGCCCTCTGGGCGAATGGTTGCAGCAGCGTCGCGAAGAGTTGGGCATTAGCCTGGAGCAGGCCGAGGTCGAGACCCGGATCCGCCGGCGGTACCTCGAGGCCCTGGAAACAGAGGACCTGGACTCTTTGCCCGATCCGTTCGTGGGTCGGGGTTTTTTGCGCAATTACGCCGGCTACCTGGGGCTCAACCCCGACGAGGCAGCCCGGCGCTATGCCCAGCTCGGCGCTCCGCCACCGCCACCGGTGCCACGCATCGACGACTCGGTCTTTCGCTCCGAGCCCTTTCGCCCCGTGCCGCTGCACCACATGCCTGGCTTTCGCGGGCGCCGGGGCTGGATCGCCGGCCTGGTGGTCCTCGGCGTGGCGGCCGTGGCGTTCCTGGGCTGGTGGCTGGGGGCCCCCTACGTCTATCGCTGGATGTACGGCGAGCGCACCGCACCCCGGCCGACGGCCACGAGCGCCGCGGTGCTGGCCACCGACCAGTCGCCGGCGGCACCCACCCTCGAGTCCACCCCGGCCACATCCACACGGGCCACGGCTACGGCCACGAGGAGGGCCACCGCCTCGCCGGAGGTGACGCTGACCCTGACCTGGACGCCTTCTCCCTCGCCCAGCCCTTCGCCGCCCGTCTACACCGGCATTTTCATGGAGCTGGTCTTTACCGGGACCTCGTGGATCCAGGTGACCGTGGACGGCGTGCGCGAGTTCCAGGGCGAACTGGCCACCGACACCTACCGCTCGTGGTATGGCGAGGAGCGCATCGAGCTGCGGGTGGGCAATGCCGGCGTCGTCCTGGTGACCTTGAACGGCCAATCGCTGGGCACGCTGGGCGGCCCCGGCCAGGTTGTGGATCGGGTCTTTGAGCGCGCAGGGGAGGGCTGGGCCGAGGCGACGGGCACCGTCACGCCCACCGCCGAGATCACGCCCACCGTAGCGTTCACGCCCGAGCCGCCGGCGGCGCCAACGTCTGCTCCCTCGCGGACGCCGACGATAGAGCCGACGGAAGCCATCTCGCCCACCGAGCCCGTCTCGCCCACCGTCAGCCCCTGAGATAGGTCCCACCCCATGCCCGGCAACCACACGCCCACCATTGGCCTCACCACCCTCTCCCTCGCGCCGGCCGGGGCACACCGCGCTTCGCGCCTGGCCCAGAACAGGACCTACATCCAGGCCGTGGTCCAGGCCGGAGGGCTCCCGCTCCTCATCCCGCACCTGGAAGACAGGACCCTGCTGCGCACCGTCTACGAGCGGCTGGACGGGCTGCTTCTGCCCGGCGGCGAAGACATTCACCCCGGCCACTTTCGCGAGGCCATCCACGAACGCTGCCGGTCCATCTCGCCCGAGCGCGACGCGACCGAGTTGCCCCTGGCCCGCTGGGCCGTGGAAGAGGGCAAGCCGGTGTTGGGCATCTGCCGTGGGGTGCAGGTGATGAACGTGGCCCTGGGCGGCAGCCTCTACCAGGACATCGGCGCCCAGTGTCCCGGCGCCAGCCGCCACGACTGGTATCCGGGCTTTCCCCGCAACCTCCTGGCCCACGGCGTGACGCTGGTCGACGGCACGAACCTGGCCCGGATGCTGGACGCCTCGGCCCTGGAGGTGAACAGCCTCCACCACCAGTCCGTCAAGGACCTGGCGCCGGCCCTGGAGCTGGTCGCCGTCGCCCCCGACGGCGTCGTCGAGGCCGTAGAGGTCCGGGATCATCCCTTTGCCATCGGCGTGCAGTGGCACCCGGAGGAGCTGGCCGCGGACGACGCCCGCCACCAGCGCCTGTTCGATGCCCTGGTGCGCGCCAGCCGGGGGGAATAGGCCAACGCAGGCACCCCCCTTTCAGGGAGGAAAGAATGGGAGAGTGGCTGGAATCTCTGGTCCCACCGGGCACCGAGTTCCTCGTCTGGCTGCAGTCCTTTGGCGCCGGCTGGCTGGAAGCGATCTTTCGCCTTTTCACCATCCTGGGCAACGAAGAGTTCTACCTGTTCCTGCTGCCCGTCGTCTACTGGTGCGTGAGCCGCAGGGCAGGCATCGGCCTGGCCTACGTGTCGATGCTGTCCGTCTGGGTCAACAGCACCGTCAAACACCTCTTTGACGTCCCCCGCCCGGCGGATGCGCGCCTGCGGGTGCGCTGGCCCGAGACGAGCCCGTCCTTCCCCAGCGGCCATTCCCAGAGCGCCGTGACCAACTGGGGCTACCTGGCCCTCCAGCTTCGCCGGCGGCTCTGGACCATCGTCGCCATCCTGCTCATGCTCATGATCAGCCTGTCGCGGATGTTCCTGGGCGTCCACTTTCCCCAGGATCTCGTCGGCGGCTGGGTCATCGGCCTGGCGGTGCTGTTCCTCTTTTTCTGGGCGGCGCCGCGCGTCGAGCCCTGGCTGGTCCGGCAGCCGGCCGGGCTGCAGGCCGCCCTGGCCGTGGCCCTGCCCCTGGTCCTCATCCTCTTGCACCCGGCCGACACCGAGGGCCTGTACCCTGCCGAGGGTGCCCTCACGCCGGCCAGCGCCCTCATCGGCATGGGCCTGGGCCTGATCATGGAGCGGGCCTGGGTTCGCTTTGACGTCGGGGGGTCTTTGGGGCGGCGGCTGGCGCGCCTGGTCCTGGGCCTGGTCATCGTCGTCGCGGTCTATGCCGGGCCCAAGCTGCTCCTGCCCGCCGAGATGCCCTACCCGGCCGAGGCGGTGGCGCGCATCTTGCGCTACGTGCTGCTGGGCTGGGTGACCGCCTTTGTCTGCCCCTGGCTGTTTGTCAAGCTTGGACTCGCGCCGCGGGAGAGCGAGCCGGCCGGCGCGTACCGGGTGGTTACATCCAGTCTTTGAGTTCGCACACCGAATCAAAGATCAGGTCGGCGCCTGCCCGCTCCAGGTCGGCCCGGCTGCCAAAGCCGGTGAGGACGCCGGCGGCGCGGGCGCCCGCCGTGCGGGCGGCCTGAACGTCGGCCACCGAGTCGCCGACCACCAGGCAGCGCTCGAGGGGCACGCCCAGCTTCTCGGCGGCGTAGCGGACCGAGCTGGCGTGGGCCTTCAGACGCCAGGTGTCTTCCCGCCCGACGATGACCTGGATCAGCCCGTCCAGGTGGTGCTGCCGCACAAAGGCCTGGGCGTGAAGGCGGCTGCGCGTGGTCACCAGGGCCAGGTTGTAGCGCCTGCTCAGGTCGCGCAGCGTGTCCACCACGCCTTCCACGGCGTGAAAGTTGTGGGGTGTCTCCAGCGCCCGCAGCCGGTATAGCCGGTCCCCCAGGTCCAGCACGCCATCGTCCAGGCCCACCCGCTCCAGAAACGACAGGAAGCTGTTGGCCGGGCTCTCCCAGGCCATGATCATCCGCCGGGCCACCAGGGCCGGATCTCGCCTGCGGAGCAGCCAGCGGACGCTCGACAGGCGGTCGGCCAGGGAACGCACGGCGTCCTCGTCGGCCTCAATGAGGGTTCCGTCCAGGTCGAACAGGATGGCGTCAATCTCCCCCGGGTACAGCTCGCCCAGCTCGCGCGCCTCGCGGGGATAGGGAAAGGGCTCCTGGTCCAGGAGCTTGGCGTACGTGTAGCGCAGCACGACGCGCACGGTGCCAATGACCGGGGCGGCCAGGAGCACCCCCAGGGTGCCGGCCAGGAAGCCGCCGGCCAACACGCCGATGAAAATGATCACGGGGTGAAGCTGCATGCGCCGGCCCATGATGCGCGGCACCAGGTAGGCGTTCTCCACCTGCTGGATGAGGACATAGAGGCCCAGGACGAGGACGGCGAACCAGAAGTTGCTCAGCGGCAGGTAGACCGAGCCGATAAAGAAGGCGATGAGCACGGCCGGGATGGTGGCCAGGACGGGGCCGAAGGTGGGCACCACCTCCAGGAGCCCCGCGACGATGCCCATCAGCCCCGCGTTGGGCAGGCCGACGATAGACATGAGGATCCAGACCACGGTGCCGACGACGATGCCGAGGACCACCTGCCCGCGGAAAAAGGCCTTCCACACGTGGTTGATCTCTTCTCGCAGGCGTCGCAGCTCCTCGGTATAGCCCGGGGGAGCGAGGCGATCCAGGAACTGGCGCAGCCGCTCGGCGTCCTTGACCAGGTAGAAGGAGATGATGGTGATGGACAGCACCCAGAGCAGGCTGGAGAGGAGGTTAAAGACCAGGCCAACGGTCTGGGTGGCAAAGGGCTGGAGCATGTTCTGGACGGTGGCGCCGACGTCGCCGACGAAATCGCCCAGGTTGAAGCGATAGCCCAGGATGAAAAAGGGCTGGGAGAGAAAGCCGACGAGGTCGTTCGTCAGCTTTTGCACGTCCACGTTGAGGCGCGCGATACGCTCCACTGCGTAGGGCACCACCGTGACGGGCACGATGCTCAGGATGGCGAGGACGACGACATAGACCAGGATGACGGCCAGGGTGCGCCGCACCTGCAACTGCTTTTCCACCCAATCGGCCAGGGGCTTCAGGATGTAGGCCAGGACAAAGGCGAGGAGGATGGGCGGGACGAGGGCGCGAAAGACGTACAGGAGCAGGAGCAGGATGATGACCAGCCCCACAATGACCAGTCGCTTGGTTGTTCGGCTCCAGTCCGTCGAAACCATGGGGAATGCCCGCCGCGCTGCGCTTATGCTACTCGATAGGACCCAGGTCCTCGAGAGGCCAGTACGAGATCCAGGCCCGGCCCACGATGTTGTCGATGGGCACGGGGCCAAAGCTCCGGGAGTCGTTGGAGTGGTCGCGGTTGTCGCCCATGACATAGACGTGGAGGGGCGGCACCACGACGCGGCCGTGACGCCCCGGGCGTGTGTCGCCGGCGAGGAAAGGCTCATCCAGGGGCCTGCCGTCGATGTACACCTTGCCGTCCTTGACCTCCACGGTCTCTCCCGGCAGGCCGATGACCCGCTTGATCAACAGCTCGTTGGCCTGGCTGGCAACCTTGAGCACCACGACGTCAAAGCGCTCCGGCCCGTGGAAGCGGTAAGAAAGCTTTTCCACGACCAGGCGCTGGTTGGTGTGCAGGCTCGGCTCCATGCTCTGGCCCTCCACGCGCGTGGCCTGGCCGACGAACACGTTGATCAGCAGGGCGATGAGGATCGCCGGCACGAGGGTTTCCAGAACCTCGCGCACCAGGCGCAGCAGCCGCCGGCCCGCTCCGGGCGCTTCCGGCGGCAGATCTCCGAACTGGTCATCCATTCAACACAGCCCTTTCCGCGGCCCGCCGCCCGACTGCTGGCGGGCGTGCTTCAGGTGTAGGGACCGGCCCGATGAAACCACCGGGCCGATCCTCTTGTTCTTGCAGTAGCGAACCTGCTTTGCGTATTAGCGCTGCCGGCGGGGCGGGCGCTCATTGCGCTCGGCCCCCGCGCCGACCCGCGGTCCCCGGGATCGGCCGCCGCTGCCGCCGCCACGGTCTCCGCGGCCGCCGCCACCGGAGGGGCTGCCCTTGCGGTCGCGCTCGCGGGCCTCTTCGGCGGTCCAGCCTTCCAACACCGCCTGGCGCGACAGCTTGATCTTGCCGCCCTCGTCGATGTCGATGACCATGACCATGACCTCGTCGCCGACGCGCACAACGTCCTCCACGGACGGCACGCGATAGTCGGCCAACTGCGAGATGTGGACCATGCCGTCCACACCGGGCAGGATCTCGACAAAGGCGCCATAGCTCTCGGTGCGGACCACCTTGCCGACGTACACCCGGCCGATCTCGGCTTCCTCGGTGAGGGATTCGATCATCTCGATGGCCTTCTGGGCGCCCAGGCTGTCGATGGCGGCGATATAGACCGTGCCGTCGTCCTCGATGTCGATCTCGACCTCGCACTCTTCCTGGATCTTGCGGATCATCTTGCCGCCGGGGCCGATGATCTTGCCGATCTTGTCGGAATCGACGTGCATGGTGGTGATGCGTGGCGCGTACTGCGACATCTCGCTCCGGGGCTCGGAGATGGTCTCTTCCATCTTGGCCAGGATGTGGACGCGGCCGGCCCGCGCCTGGGTGAGGGCCTGCGACAGGATGTCATAGCCCAGGCCCTTGATCTTCATGTCCATCTGGAGCGCGGTGATACCCTCGCGAGAGCCGGCCACCTTGAAGTCCATGTCGCCCAGGTGATCTTCCATGCCCTGGATGTCGCTCAGGATGGCATAGCGGCCGTTCTCGGTGATGAGGCCCATGGCGATGCCCGCCACGGGATTCTTGATGGGCACGCCGGCGTCCATGAGCGACAGCGTGCTGCCGCAGACAGAGGCCATGGACGTGGACCCGTTGGAGGCCAGGACCTCGGACACGACGCGCACGGTGTAGGGGAACTCTTCCTCCAGGGGCAGGACGGGCTCCAGGGCCGTCTCGGCCAGGGCGCCGTGCCCGATCTCGCGCCGCCTGGGGCCGCGCATGGGCCAGGTCTCGCCCGTGCTAAAGGGCGGAAAGTTGTAGTGGTGCATGTAGCGCTTGGATTCCTCGGGCCGCAGCGTGTCGAGCTTTTGCTCCTCGCGGGGCGTGCCCATGGTGGCGATGCTCAGCACCTGGGTCTCGCCGCGGGTGAACAGGCCCGAGCCGTGGGCCCGGGGCAGGATGCCGACCCGGCTCCAGATGGGCCGGATCTCGTCCGTCGCGCGGCCGTCGGCCCGCTGGCCCTGCTCCAGGATGCGCTTGCGCATCTCGACCTTGAGGACGTCGCGGAACACCTTCTTGACGTCGTCCCGCTGGGCGGTCTCGTCGTCGGCAAAGGCCTCCAGGATCTCGGCCTCCAGGGCGTCGGTGGCCTCGCCGCGCTCTTGCTTTGGCATGGGCCGCGCGCTCAGCTCGGCGACCCGGTTGCCGATGCGCTCCACGACGCGCTGGCGGACCGTCTCGTCGATGGTCTTGACCGGATAGTCGGTCTGCTTCGGCTTGCCGATCTCTTCGCGCATCTGCTTTTGCAGGGCGATGACCGGCTGCATGGCTTCGTGGCCGACCTGGAGGGCCTGGAGCATGACCTCTTCGTGCACTTCCCAGGCGCCCGCCTCGACCATCATGATGGCTTCTTCGGTGCCCGCCATGCGCAGGTCAAGGGCGCTCTGCTCCATCTGCTCGGCGGTGGGGTTGATGACGAACTCGTCCTCGATGAGGCCCACGCGGCAGGCGCCGATGGGGCCTTCGAAGGGCACGTCCGAGATCATGAGGGCCGTCGAGGCGCCGATGATGGCCGGGATGTCCAGGTAGTTCTGGCTGTCGGAAGAAAGGGCGGTGGCAATGACCTGGACGTCGTTGTGATAGTCCTTGGGAAAGAGCGGCCGCAGCGGGCGGTCGATGAGCCGCGAGGTCAGGATGGCCGATTCGCTGGGGCGGCCTTCGCGCCTGAAAAAGCTGCCGGGGATGCGGCCGGCAGCGTACAGGCGTTCTTCAAAGTCCACGGTCAGCGGGAAAAAGTCGATCCCTTCTCGCGGCGTTTTCGAGGCGGTGGCGGTGCAGAGCACCACCGAGTCGCCGAGGCGCACCACTACGGCGCCCCCTGCTTGCATGGCAAGGTCGCCGGTTTCTATCGTGAGTGGCTTGCCGCCCATCTCGACGACGTACGTCTTGCTGTTATTCACTTTTACCTCCAAATTTTGCGAGAAAGGCAGGGGTCGAGGGACTGGGGAATGGGTCCCAGCCGGCAGCGATCAGGGCCCATTCCCCAATTCCTGACCCGCGCCTTTCCCGAGATTCGCCCATCTACAATAGCAGATGGCCTATGGCAAGCGGCGCGTAACCTACCTCACCGTAGGCCATAGGCCATCTATTATTGGCAGGGATGTTCTATCTGCGCAACCCCAGCTTCTCGACGATGGTGCGGTACCGCTCCGCGTCCTTGTCCTTCAGGTACGCAAGATGCCTGCGCCGCTGGCCGACCAGCTTGTAGAGGCCGCGTCGCGAATGGTCGTCGTGCTTGTGCACCTTCAGGTGCTCGGTCAACTGGCTGATCCTGGTGGTCAAAAGGGCAATCTGCACCTCAGGAGAACCTGTGTCACCGGGATGAACGTTGAATTTCGTAATAATATCCGTCTTTTCGGTTTTCGTTAAAGACACACGCCGATCCTTTCTTATCATGCCCCTGTTCCGCCTGCTCGCACAGACGAGCGCGGGGGCAACTCCCCGCGCTTGGGATGCGAGACAATTATAGCATATTATGGTTCTGAACGCAAGTGTGCGAGAATCCTTCGCCCGGCGCGATCGCATTTGGTCCGAGGTGCAATGCACTTTTTCAGGGCCGGGACGTGCTTCACGAATGTGCAGGTTCTGGCGATTTCATGGTCTGTATCGACGAGCAAAAGTGCATTGCACCTCCGGATCAGCCTAAACGCGCTTCCTCCTATGGCCACGACTGCGATCTTGCTTTCTTTCTCATTTCCGTGGTACAATTACCCGGCCGGTTGACACAATCTCCCCATGCGTGGAGTTTTCGGCCAGTGATGGATCGGCAAGGGCGCTGCCCGGTGGTGGAGGGACGACGTGCAAACCAAAATGCTCTTTTCGCAGCACTACCTTGAGACTCGCCTGCCTGGGCACACCGAATGGGCGGACGATCCTCGCCACCTCCTGGAAGAGATTCGCGTCCTATGGCGAAAGGCGCGTGCCTACGGCGCGCGCTGGAACGAGGCCCAAACGGAGGCCGAGTTCGTGCGCCCCGTGCTGAACCTCCTGGGCTGGTCCTACACGGTCCAGACCAAGGCGACCTACGGCGGCCAGGTCACGCGCCCGGACTATGCCCTTTTTGACAGCCTAGCCGCCAAGGCCGAGGCGAACCGATACCTGGGCCAGGATCACCCTTTCTATAGCCGGGTACGAGCCATCGCCGAGGCCAAGTATTGGGGCCGCCCACTGAGCCAGAAGGACGCCAGCGAGCGCAACACCTGGAAGCGAGAGAGCAACCCCAGCTACCAGATGGTCAGCTACCTGGTGGGCACGCGTGTACCGTGGGGAATCCTGACCAACGGTCGCACCTGGCGCCTATACAGCCGCGAAGTGTCGAGCACGGCCAGCGAGTTCTACGAAGTGGACCTGGGCCTGATCATGGATTTTTTGCCCGACGAGGCATCTCCAAGCGCCGAGCAGTTAGATCAATTTCGCCGCTGGTGGCTCTTTTTCCGTCGTGACTCGTTCGTGCCTGATGTCCAGGGCCGGTCCTTCCTGGCACGGGTGCACGAGGGATCCGGGGCCTATGCCCGGCGCATCAGTGACAAGCTGAAGGAGTTGGTCTTTGAAGAGGTGGTGCCGGAAATCGCCGGCGGATTCGTCGCTTACCGCCACCGGCAGATGGGCATCTCCGCAGAGAGTGAGGAGAGCCTGAGCCTGATCTATGCCGCCACCCTCAGCCTGCTCTACAAACTCCTGTTCTTGCTCTACGCCGAGGCCCGTGGCCTGTTGCCCGTGGGCAATCCGGGCTATGATGAGCAGAGTCTGAGCACCCTGGCCCGCGAAGCGGCAGATCGCATTGACCGAAATCTGCCCCTGAGCGACGCGGCCTATGCCACACGACATTACGAGGCGCTTTTGGCCCTCTTCCATCGCATCGACCGGGGCGACGCGAGCCTCGGCATACCCCGGTACGATGGCGGCCTGTTCAATCCTGCCACGCCCGAGAATCGCTTCCTGGAGGAGCACAGGCTCAGCGACCGGGTCGTAACGCGGGCCGTCGATACGCTGGTGCGTGACGCCGGAGAGCCGGTGGATTACGCCTACATCAGCGTCCGCAATCTGGGGGCCATTTACGAAGGGTTGCTGGAAAACCGCCTTCGTGTCCTAGATGCCGCTGCGGGCCGGGTGGAGCTGGTGGACGACCGGGGCGAGCGCAAGGCCAGTGGCTCATACTACACGCCGGACTATATCGTCGAGTACATCGTCGAGCATACCCTCGACCCTCTCTTGGATGAGCGGGCGGCGGCCTTTGAAGCGGCCATGGACCGTGCCGCTGAACTGCGCCGGAGGCTGGCCCACGCCTCTGAACGCGAAGCCAACCGCACCATGCGCCGGCAGCTAGAGGAAGCCGAGGATCGCGCAAGGGAAGCCTTTCTGGGGATCAAGGTTTGCGATCCGGCGATGGGGTCTGGCCATTTCCTGGTCAATGCCGTAGACCGCCTGACCGATGGCATTATCCAGCGCATGCAAGTCTACCACGATTCCCACCGCGACGTGCCCTGGGAACGGAACCCGGTGCAACAGCTTATCGAGCGCGTGCGCGGCGAGATCCTGGCCGAGATGGAACGGCAGGGCCTGTCCGTCGATCCGGCTCGCCTGGACGACACGGCGCTCTTGACGCGCCTGGTGATGAAGCGCTGCATTTATGGCGTGGACCTCAACCGCCTGGCGGTCGAATTGGCGAAGCTGAGCCTGTGGCTGCACTCGTTCACCGTTGGCGCGCCGTTGAGTTTTCTGGACCATCACCTGCGCTGGGGCAACTCGCTCATTGGCAGCGACGTGCGCACCGTGGAAGCGGCCATGAGAGACACCCAGGCCGGCATATTTGAGTCCATCGGCAATGTGCGCCAGTTCTCCCTGTTTGCCGGTCCCTTTGCCGCCTTGCTCACCTTGACGGTGACCATGATCGAGGTCGTGGAGCGGGCCGATACCACCCTGGCCGACGTTCGGCAGAGCGCCGAGGAGTTTGCTCGCTTTCAGGAGCAGTTGGTGCCCTTCAAGCAGATCCTGGATCTGTGGGTCAGCCGTGCCTTTGGCAACAGGGCAGCCGACGATCTCCTGACGGTTCACGGCGACCAGGTGTTACCTGCCTTGCAGGGCCAGGTGCCGGTCACCGACGAGCACCGGGCAGCCATCGACAATGCCCGGCGTCTGTGGCAGGAAAAGCGCTTCTTCCACTGGGATCTGGAGTTCCCCGAGGTGTTTGTCGATCTGCACCGCGGGGACTGGGCGGCGAACCCCGGGTTCGACGCGGTGGTCGGCAACCCGCCTTACGTCCGCCAGGAGCAGTTGTCGCCCAACAAGCGCTGGTTCCGGCAGGCCTTTGCCGTCTATCACGGTGTGGCCGACCTGTACGCCTATTTCTACGAGCAAGGCGTGCGGTTGCTGCGCCATGGCGGCTTCCTGGGTATGATCACTTCCAACAAATTCCTGCGGGCCGGCTACGGTCAGCCGCTGCGGGCTTTTCTGGCCGGCGAGGCGGAGCTACAGGAACTGGTGGACTTTGGGCACGCGCCCATCTTTCAGGACGCGGACACGTTTCCGTGCATCGCCCTTCTCCAGAAACCCGATCCGGGCCGGCAGGAGGGGGCCGACGTTCGCGTGTGTCCCTTCCCCCGGGAAGCGCTGGGAACTGTGGAGCTGGCGAGCTACGTGGACGAGAACGCCTACGGCGTGCCCCTGGCCCGCCTGGGCGGCGAACCCTGGAACCTGGAGCGACCCGAGGTT
>DAOUHB010000258.1:0-7787 GCA_034428935.1 Anaerolineae bacterium
CGGGTCCGGCGATGGGGCAAAAGAGGGGAGCCGGCGGTGGGCACGATCAGCGCGCCCGCCGCCGGTCTGTATGCTCTACGCTTCGGCTGCCCGGGCGCCGTCGTGGCCGGGAGCCGGCTCAGGTCTGTGCCCGGGGGCGTCTCAGGCGCCGGCCCGCTGCGTCCGTGCCGCCCGCTGCTCCTCGCAGCAGGTCTTGCACAGGTTGGGCACCCGCTCCCAGTCGACGTGGTAGCGGATGGCCGCGCCTTCCCGCACTCTCCGTCGACATCTTGGCTCCTGATTAACTCATCTCTTTATAGGTTCGATTTTGGTCCTTGGGCACAAAAGGGGAACGATCTGCGCCGCGGGCCGCAGCCGCGGCGCGACGTGCAGGAGGCACGTGGTGATGCGAGACGCAATCGACATAACTGCTCTCTGACTTTCCTTTCACTGGCAGGGGATTATACCACGCTTGCCCCCGGTTGACAACTTGCCCATGGTGACGTTTACCGCTGTTGCCAGCCGGAAGCTCCCTACAAGGCTCGCGGGGGATCGGCAGATCCCCCGCATTAGGAATGTATAAGAAAGGTGTGCAAATACTTGACAAAACCCGTGAGGGCGGGTATAATGGCCCTCGACTCAAGTAGAGGAGGAGTGTAGCCTACAATGTCGGGAACTAACGGAGATATGCCCGAAGCCGGCGCACCGCCCATCATCCGCGCCCGTGGCGTGGTCAAGACTTATAATACAGGCAAGGTCGTCGTTCCGGCCCTGCGGGGCCTGGACCTGGAGGTCCGCCGCGGCGAGATGGTGGCCGTCATGGGCCCTTCGGGCTCGGGCAAGACCACCCTGCTGAACACCCTCTCGGGCCTGGACGAGATCGACGAGGGCGTCATCGAGATCGACGGCCGCGACCTGGCGCGCATGAGCGACCGCGTGCGCACCCAGTACCGCGCGGCCAACATGGGCTTTGTCTTCCAGTTCTACAACCTGCTGCCCGTGCTCTCGGCCGCCGACAACGTAGAGATGCCCCTGCTGCTCGATGGACGCCGGGCCAACGCCCGCGAGGCGCGCCGCCGCGCCCTGGAGGCCCTGGCCGCCGTCGGCCTGGCCGACCAGGCGCAGCAGCTTCCGGGCGAGCTGTCGGGCGGCCAGCGCCAGCGGGTGACCATCGCCCGCGCCCTGGTCAACAACCCGGCCATCGTCTGGGCCGACGAGCCCACCGGCGACCTGGACTCGCACACCGCCGGGGAGATCATGGACCTCATGCGCCGCCTCAACCGCGACAACGGCCAGACCTTTGTCATCGTCACCCACGACCCCAACATCGGCGCCCTGTGCGACCGCGTCATCACCATCCGCGACGGCCTGTGCGAGGACTGCAACCGCCAGCGCGTGGAGCTGGCCCCGGTCCTGTCGGCCAACTAGGAGGAACCCATGAACGAATTGTTCGGCATCCCCGCCGGCACGCTGCTGACCGCACTCCTGGCCGTCACCGGCCTCATCCTGCTCGCCGTGGCCGCCATCGCCTGGCGCTTTCCCCTTTCCTTTCGCCTGGGGCTGCGCAACCTGCCCCGGCGCAAGGCCCAGACCGCCCTGGTCATCGGCGGCCTCGCCCTGTCGACGCTGATCATCACCAGCGCCCTGGGCATCGGCGACACCATCGACTATTCCACCCGCTCCGGCGTCTACGAGGACCTGGGCAGCGTGGACGTCCAGATCGCCACGGCGCCCGTCGAGGCCGCCGGCGGCGCAGGGTTCGGCCTGCAGTCCGGCCCCGATTCGGCCGCCTCCCTCGACTGGTTCGACGCCGGCGCCGCCGGGCAGGTGGCCGCCCTGGTCGACGGCGACGCGCTGGACGGCGCCCTGCCGGCCATCCTCCAGAGCCTGCCCGTCGCCAGCCAGTCGTCCGGGCTCTCCGAGGCGGCCGTCGAGATCCGGGGCCTGGGCGCCGCCGCCGGCGACGGTTTCGCCGCCGTGCCCGGCCTGGACGCCCTGCCGGCCGGCCAGGTGCTCATCAACGCCTCCCTGGCTCGCGCCATCGACTCGGCCGCCGGCGACACCCTGCTCCTGGTCAAGGGCATGCCGGCGCCCTACGACGTGGCCGCCGTCGTGCCCGACGGCGGGCTGGCCGGCAGCCGGCCGGCGCTCCTCATGGCCCTGGATGAGGCCCAGGCCTTTTTCGGGCAGGGTGGCCGCATCAACACCATCCTCGTCTCCAACACCGGCGACGCCGAGACCGGGGTCGAGGCCAACGCCGCGGCCCTGGCCCGCCTGGAGCCCGTGGCCGCTGCCGCCGGCCTCGTCGCCAGCCCCGTCAAGGCCGACGCCCTGGAGGCGGCCGCGTCCGGCGCCGAGTTTGTCACCACCCTGTTTATCACCTTTGGCACCTTTTCCATCCTGGCCGGCGTCTTGCTCATCTTTCTCATCTTTACCGTGCTGGCCGCCGAGCGCCAGTCGGAGCTGGGCATTAGCCGCGCCGTGGGCCAGCAGCGCACCGACCTCGTCCGCCAGTTCGTCGTCGAAGGTCTGGCCTACAACCTGGTCGCCGCCGCCATCGGCGCCGCCCTGGGCGTGGCCGCCGCCCTGCTCCTGGCCGGCACCGTCCTGGAGCTCCTGGCCGGCTCCGCGGCGCTGGACATCACGCCGCGGGTCTCGCTGCGCTCCATCGGCATCGGCTACACCCTGGGCCTGGTCATCACCTTCCTGACCGTCACCGCCTCGGCAGTGCGCATCAGCAAGGTGAACATCATTGCCGCCATCCGCAACCTGAACCTGCCCCGCCTGCCCCGGCCCTCCCAGTGGACGCTGTTCCTGCACCCGCTGCGCGTCTACCGCCAGATGCTCCGCGAGGCGGGCCAGGGCAACGTCCTGAAGGCCGCCCGGCTCTTTCTCTTTGCCGCTCCGCGGGCCATCTGGGACTTCTGGATGGGCCTCCTGGCCCGCGGCCCCGTCCTCCTGGTCCTGGGCTTTCTCCTGGCGTGGGTGGGCGTCAACGTCGCCGAGCAGTCCGGCGTGTACGGCATGGGCGTGGCCCTGTTCTTTGTCGGCCTGGGCCAGCTCCTGGCCTGGATCGGCCTGCCCGTTCGCCTCGCCTACTCGCTGACCGGGCTGGCCCTCGTCCTGTACTGGTCGCTGCCCACCCGCGAGGCGGGCCGCCTGGCCGGCCTGGGCCAGAACCCCGGCGATTTCTTTATCGGCGGGCTCTTTATGGTCGGCGGCGCCATCCTTCTCTTTCTCTACAACGCCGACCAGCTCCTGGCCCTCTTTGCCGGGCTCCTGAGCCGCTTCGGGCGGCTGCTGCCCGTGGCCCGCGTGGCCATCTCTTACCCCGTGGCCGCCAAGGGCCGCACGGCCACGACGCTGGCCATGTTCAGCCTGATCATCTTTACCCTGGTGGGCACGGCCACCATCGCCAACACGTTCAGCAACTTTCTCGACGTGGAGAGCGGCAGCGGCGGCTACGACGTCCTGGTGCAGACCAACCCCTTCAACCCCGTTTCGGCCGAGACCCTGTCGGGCCAGGTGGACGAGCTGGTGGCCGCCGGCGAGATGCCGGCCCCGCTGGCCCTGGCCTCCGCCGCCTTTGGCCCCGTGGAGGCCCAGGCGCCCGGCATGGCCGGCCCGGCGTCCTACGCCGTCCTCGGCGTGGACGAGTCCTTCCTCGACACCCAGCAACTGGAGCTGACCAGCGTGGCCCGCGGCTACGACTCGGCGGAGCAGGTGTGGGCTGCCCTGCGCGCCGACCCCAGCCTGGTGGTCGTGGACAACTTTTCCGTGGAGCGCAGCGGCGATCCGACCTTCCAGCGCGATGCGGACGCCTTTGCCATCGGCTCCATCAGCGCCGGCGACGACACCTTTGAGCCCGCGCCCATCACCATCGCCGGCCGGGAGTTTACCGTCATCGGCGTCCTGGCCAGCGCGCCGGCCTTTTACGGGGCGACCATGAACGCCGAGGCCGCCGATGGCCTGGGCTTTGGCGAGGCCAACCGCCTCTACATGCGGCTGCCCGCCGGGTCCGACGCCCGCGCCGCGGCCAACGCCCTCGAGCGCAGCCTGAGCCGCAGCGGCCTTCAGTCGGTGCTCCTCAAGGAAGAGCTGGCCGAGAGCCGCCGTTCCACCGAGGGCATCTTTGCCCTGGTCCAGGGCTTTGTCGGGCTGGGGCTCCTCATCGGCATCGCCGCCCTGGGCGTCATCACCATCCGCGCCGTCGTGGAGCGCCGGCAGCAGATCGGCGTCCTGCGGGCCATCGGCTTTCAGACGGGTATGATCCAGGCCGTCTTTCTCCTGGAGAACCTGTTTGTCGCCGGCCTGGGCACCCTCATCGGCTATGCCCTGGCCCTGACCTTTTCCTACAACCTCTACCTGCAGGTCGCCGCCGACCAGGGCCTGGCCTTCCTGCCGCCGTGGGGCACGCTCATCGGCATCGGCGTGGCCGTCCTGGTCACCACGCTGCTCACCGCCTGGCTTCACGCCCGCCAGAGCGCCCGCGTCGTCATCGCCGAGGCGCTGCGCTACCAGGGATAGTCGCACGCGGGGGGCAGTGCCGCCCCCCTGCAAGCCTCCCCCGACAAGTCGTGGACTCCTACACGCACACAACCCGGGACTCCCCCTGGCCTGTCCGGCCAGGACGGGCGACTTGCCGGGGCCGGGCCGTCTCCCTGCCAGCTTCCCCCGACAAGTCGTGGACTCCACCCCGGCACGCAACCCGGACTCCCCGACTTGTCGGGGCCAGGCCGTCTCCCTGTCAGCTTCCCCCGACAAGTGATACTGTTGGTTTATTAACCAAAACTGTTGATGCTGGCCTCGAATCGGCTGCCTGTTCAAGGTAGGACACCTGAAGATCCTGGCGTTTACCAACGAAATTAGGACGATTCTGGGTGTCTTGCGCCGCCGAATTGACAAAGACTGGCTGAACGCTCGTATGTTTTCTAGTCAAAGGTTAATAAACCAACAGTATCACAAGTCGGGGACTCCACCCCGGCACGCAACCCGGACTCCCCGACTTGTCGGGGCCAGGCCGTCTCCCTGCCAGCTTCCCCCGACAAGTCGTGGACTCCACCCCGGCACGCAACCCGGACTCCCCGACTTGTCGGGGCCGGGCCGTCTCCCTGTCAGCTTCCCCCGACAAGTCGTGGACTCCTACACGCACGCAACCCGGACTCCCCGACTCGTCGGGGCCAGGCCGACACACCTGCAAGCCTGCCCCGACAAGTCGGGGACTCTGCCCGGCACGCAACCCGGACTCCCCGACTCGTCGGGGCCAGGCCGACACACCTGCAAGCCTGCCCCGACAAGTCGGGGACTCCTACACGCACGCAACCTGAACTGCCCGACTCGTCGGGGCCAGGCCGTCTCCCTGCCAGCTTCCCCCGACAAGTCGGGGACTCCTACACGCACGCAACCGGGACTCCCCGACTTGTCGGGGCAGTGCCGCCCCCCTGCAAGCCTGCCCCGACAAGTCGGGGACTCCTACACGCACGCAACCCGGACTCCCCCCTGGCCTGTCCGGCCAGGACGGGCGACTTGTCGGGGCCAGGCCGACGCCCAACGCGAGGGTATGCAGCTTACGTCGTGATCAGCACCACCGCCACGATGGCGGCCGCCGCCCCGACGAGCTGCAAGCGCGTCATGCGCTCGCCGGCGACGACCCACGCCAGGAGGGCTGTCACCACCGGGTAGAGGGAGGCCAGCACCGCGGCCACGTCCAGCCGCCCGGTCTGCGTGGCCAGCAGAAAGAACAGGTTGCCGCCGGCGTCCAGCACGCCGGCCAGGACGATCAATCCCCAGGGCAATCCCCCGGGCGCCCCGCCCCGAGGGACGGGGTGGCGCCGGGCCAGCGCCAGGAAGGCCAGGGCCACCAGGGCCGCCAGGCGGCCGATGGCCAGCGGCCAGAAGGCGGACGTCTCCCCCACCTGGTCCAGGGCGACGTAAAACGACCCAAACCCCACCCCTGCCAGCAGCGCCACGCCGAGCCCGCCGGGACGGCCGCCATGCTGCTGCGGGCGCGACAGGAGCCAGAGGCCGGCGAGGGCCACGCCAAAGCCCACCAACTGCAGCGCGCGGGGCATGCCCTCCGTCAGGGCGGCCACGACCACCGGGATGGACGCCGTGAGCACGGCCGACACCGGCGCCACGATGCCCATCCGGCCCTCGGCAAAGCCCCGCAGCAGGAACCCGAGCCCCATCACCCCCGCCAGCCCGGCCACCGCACCCCACAGCACGTCCTGCGCCGGAGGGAACGCCTCGCCGCGGGCCAGCGCCACGATGGTCAGCGCCAGCAGCCCGACCGTGTACGACCCAAGCACCGCGAAAAAAGCCCCCATCCGGCGGGCCACCAGCCCCCCGGCAAAGTCGCCCGCGCCCCAGGCGGCGGCGGCCGACAGCGCCCACACAGCAGCGAGAACCGAAGTAAGCACGAGCAATGCCCTTCCCGCCGGCCTTCCTCGGCCGGCCATGCGTTGAACGGATGGCGCCCAACACACCCGGCGCCCGTCCCGCCATTCTAGCCGAGGGGCACGTGTCCTGTCAAATCGAGGTGCCGGGCGCCCGCCCGCCCCCGCTTGTTCTTCCATCGCAGGTGTGTTATGCTAGGCCCTGCCGTTGGCGGCCATTCACCGGGCGAGGAGGAGATTCCATGGCCAGACGTGTTGTACTGGGGCTGCTGTTCTTCCTGTTGTTCCTGATCTTTGTCGGCCCCTTCCTGGTGCCCATCCCACCCCTGGAGGGCACGGTGCCGCCGCGGCAGTTGGCCGACCCCGAGGGCCTGTTCGTCGACGTGGGCGGCCTGGACGTGCATTACAAGCTGGCCGGCCTGGCCGCCGGCGAGGGGGAGCGCGCCGTTCTCCTCCTCCACGGCTTTGCAGCCAGCACCTTTTCCTGGCGCGAGGTGATGGCGCCCCTGGCCGAGGGCGGCGCCACCGTCGTCGCCTTTGACCGCCCCGCCTTTGGTCTCACCGAGCGCCCCATGCCCGGCGACTGGGAGGGCGCCAGCCCCTACCGGCCCGAGGCCCAGGCCGCCCTCACCGTCGGGCTCATGGACGCGCTGGGCATCGACCGCGCCGTCCTGGTGGGCAACTCGGCCGGCGGCGCCGTCGCGCTGCACACGGCCCTCCTCTACCCCGAGCGCGTCGAGGCCCTGGTGCTGGTGGACGCGGCCATCTATCGCGGGGGCGGGGCTCCCGACTGGACCCGCCCCGTCCTGCGGACCCCCCAACTCCGCCGCCTCGGCCCCTACCTGGTCCGCTCCATCCGCAATTGGGGGCAGGAGTTCGGCCGCTCGGCCTGGCACGACCCGTCCGGTTTCACCCCCGCCATCTGGGAGGGCTACAGCCGCCCCCTGCACGTCGAGAACTGGGATCGCGCCCTGTGGGAGCTGACCGTCGCCGGCGAGGACCCCGGCCTGGCCGCCCGCCTCGGCGAGCTGCGCATGCCCGTGCTGGTGGTCACCGGCGACGACGACCGCATCGTCCCCACGGAAGACAGCCTGCGCCTGGCCCGGGAGATCCCCGGCGCCGAGCTGGCCGTCATGCCCGCCTGCGGCCACGTCCCCCAGGAAGAGTGCCCGGAGGCGTGGCTGGAGGCGGTGGAAGGGTTCGTGGACCGGCTGGGCTGAACCCTGGCTCAGCCGGAGGACTCGAATTCGCCCTGATCGAGGAGGCGCTGGCCGAGCTGCCCGAGGCCAGGCTGGCCCTGGACTATCATGGCCTGGGCACGATCCTGGTGGCCGGCTTTCTGAGCGAGATCCAGGACCCCCGCCGTTTTGTCACCGGCGAAAAGTACGACCGCCGGCGCAAAGACTGGCGGCC
>DAOUHB010000259.1:0-17347 GCA_034428935.1 Anaerolineae bacterium
GGCCGCCAGCGAGGCGACCATGGTCCGCGCCAGGGCCGTCTTGCCCGAGCCCGTGGTGCCGGCGATGAGGACGTGGGCCACGTTGGCGCTGGGCAGCCGCACCAACAGCGGCATGCCCTCCTGGTCCAGCCCCAGGACGGCCGTCACCGGCGGCACCACCGCCCCGCTGGCCCGCAGCCTGTCCAGCAGCGGCAGGAGGGCCACCGCCTGGCCCTGGGCGCGGGGCACCTCCACCTCCACCCGCCCCTCCTCGCGGTACACCCGGCAGGAGGGCGCCCCCAGGCTGAGGGCGATCTCTTCCGACAGGCCCGCCACCTGGCGCACCTTGACCCCCAGGGGCGTGGACAGGTGATAGCGCACCAGGCGGGGCGTGACCATGCCGCCCGTCACCCGGGCCGGCACCTTGTGGCTGGCCAGCACCATCTCGATGCGGTCCGCCTGAAAGTGCAACTCCCGCCGCATGGACCTCCCTCCTTCCCTCCGCCCTGGCCCGCCGCCGCCACCGCCTCCCGGCTGCCGGCGAGCCATTCCGGCATTTCAGGGCAAAATAGAACATGCGTTCGGGTGTCATTATACCCGAACGCATGTTCGCTGTCAAGAGGGCAAGCGCGACCGCGCCCTACATTTAATCCAGCTTATGTTCTCTGAGAACCCGGGCGGGCCGCGGATGGGCTACCGATAATAGCTCCGGGAGCGGAATTCGTCCAGCTCGGCGCGAAAGGTCAGCCAGTCGCGGACGGGCAGCATGAAGCCAGGCGTATCGGGAGAGAGCAGGTAGCGGCTCATCCACAAGTGGAGCTGGTGCCGGGGCGCCGGCAAGGCGCTGACCTCGACGACGACCACGGTGCTGGCAAACAGTGGTTCCAGGAAGTGGCGCCGGCTCCAGGGCTCGCATTCGGGCGGGAACTGGCGCCCGAGCTGGCCCAGGCGCGTGCTCTGGATGTCGCGGTAGGGGATGCGAACCTCGTAAAAGGGAAAGCGCAGCCGCAGCCCGTCTTCCCAGCAGGTGGCGTGGGTCCGCAGGCTGAACCAGAAGGTGAGGATGGCGATGGCCCATCCCCCCAACCCCGCCGCCACCAGGTACAGCCGGTGGGGCTCGATCCCGGGCGGCGAAAGGACGACGAGGGCCGTGCACAGCAGGGCAATGAGCAGGGCCGGCCAGAAGAGCATGGACCGCATGCGCCGTTGCAAGAGGAGGGGATGGCGGTGTCCCCTGCGCGGCAGCGACAGGGCCGCTGCCCCGCTCCCGGCGCCGGTGGAACGCGACGGTGCTTTTGCCATGAGCCTATCCTCCTGGGACCCCCTCGCCGGGGTCTGGTCCCGCTCCTGGCGCCGTCGCGCCGGCGCCAGTTCCGGGCACCTGTTGTCGACCCTGTTGGCCAGGGGCGCCAGGCGCCCCTCAGGGTCAATCCTCGGTCGGTGCGGGTCGAGCCCGGGCCACCACTTCACGATAGTAGTCGCACAGGTCGGTCAGGAAGCAGGCCTCGCACTGGGGCCTGCGCGCCTGGCAGATCTGCCGGCCGTGGCGGATCAGGTTCAGGTGAAAGGAGTAATAGTGCTCCGCTGGGATCAGATCTTCCAGCAGATCGTGGGCCTTTTCGCGCGTCACCCGCGGCCCGATGAGGCCCAGCCGCCCGCTCACCCGGTGGACGTGCGTGTCTACAGGAAAGGCCGGCCGCCCCAGGGCAAAGAGCAGGACGATGGCCGCGGTCTTTGGGCCGACGCCCTGGAGCGACGAGAGCCACGCTTTGGCCTCGGCCACCGGCCAATCGCGGAGGAACTCCAGATCCAGCTCGCCCCGCTCGGCGACGATGGCGCGCAGTGCCTGCTGGATCCAGGGTGCCTTCTGGTTCGCCAGCCCTGCCGGCCGGATGGCGTCGACCACCGCGCCCGGGTCGGCTTCGAGGACCTCTTGCCACGTGGGAAAACGCTGGCGCAGCCTGTTGAACGCGACGTCGCGGTTCGCGTCGTTGGTGTTCTGGCTCAGGATGGTGCTCACCAGCTCCGAGACCGCGTCCAGGTCTCGCACACCGGCGGGCTCGCCGTACTCCTCGCCCAGTCGCTGCCGGATCGTTTCGGCCTTGCGGCGCAGCTCTGCCTCTGCCTGCTCCACGCGTCACCTCCAGCCCCCATTGTACTCGAGTCTACCCCGGAGGTCAAGTTGCAGCGGGGCGGTCTTGACAAAATACAATGCAGCGGTCTTAAGAAACGCGTTTGACAACACTGGATGCAAAATTACACAAATTTCAGAAGATTGCGGTATAATAGGACATGATGTACATGCCGTGCTGGATTTCGCAACAGGTTACCGCTCCAGCTCGCCGGCTCCGTTGGGCCGGGGAGGCATGGGATATGGTTCTCTATAGGAGGCCGGTCGGGGGGCGTACCGGGTTAAGCCCTGTCGCAACAAGAATCAGCCCTAAAATACTCCCAGCGGACTATTGTGATCTTGTGCAGGGCATGCTATTCTCGTTCTGCCAACTTTTACGCTTTACGAACTGCTTATAACGTTGGTGGGTGGATACTAACGATAGGAGGGAAATTCATGGATGAAAGGCGACTTCTAACGGCCAAAGAAGCGGCTGCCTATCTTCGCATCAGCCTCTTCACCCTGCGCAAAATCGAGCAGCAGGGGCTCATTGTGCCGTATCGGACGCCAGGTGGCCATCGCCGCTACAGCATCGACATGCTCAACGAATACCTGGAAAACAGCCGCAACTATCCCGAAAAAGAGGGATAAGATCGCGCGTTGGCAAGTAGAGCAGCCCTGCGCCTGGGAGCGCAGGGCTGTTTTGGACGCGAGCCTCGCTGCACGCAGCCAGCTCTGACATCGCGCGCGGTCGTCGCCGGCTGGGGACGCCAGGGCCTCCCCATCGCCGCAACCGTGGCACAAGCGAGTCCCGAACTTGCATACTGGGCGATTTGTTGTATAATATCCACAATGAAATTCGACTGAGAGGCCGGCTCTCAGTTTTTTGTTCCCGATGGGCCCTGGGGCGGCGCGCAGCGCCTCAGGCGTTCTTTTTGCTATTCGAGGGAAAGGCATGAGCAATCAAGCAACGTTTCTTACCCCTGAAGGTTACCAAAAGCTTCAGGACGAACTCGACTTTTTAACCAGGGTGCGTCGCGCCGAGGTTGCCGAAGCCATCCACGATGCCAAGATGGACGGCGACGTGTCGGAGAATGCCGGGTACGAGGAAGCCAAGCGCCAGCAGGCTTTTGTCGAGGGG
Source organism: Anaerolineae bacterium (assembly GCA_034428935.1). GTDB lineage: Bacteria > Chloroflexota > Anaerolineae > JAAYZQ01 > JAAYZQ01 > JAAYZQ01. The sequence goes on from DAOUHB010000259.1 coordinate 3,231, forward strand.
CGCATCATGACCATCGACGCCATGCTCAAGAGCGCGGTCATCATCGAGCCCAACGGCACGAGCGAGCAGGTGGCCCTTGGCTCTCAGGTGACCGTCGCCGAAGAGGGCTTTGACCCCGAAACGTACTTTATCGTCGGCTCGGCCGAGGCCGACCCGGGCAATGGCCGCATTTCCAACGAGTCGCCCCTGGGCAAGGCCCTCATGGGCCACGCCGTGGGCGCGCGCGTCACCTACGAGGCGCCCGGGGGCCAGATCGCCGTGGAGATCCTGCACATCGAGTAGGCTGGCCCCCAGGAGAAGTGCATGTCTGACGAACTTTTGACCGATCAAGAACAACAGCGCCGGGCCAAGCTCGAGCGCCTGCGCGCCGCGGGCATCGAGCCCTACCCGGCGCGCTCCTTCCGGACCCACACCACGACCGAGGCCATCGCTCTCCTGGAGAAAGGCCAGACCGAAAGCCCCGTGACCGTCGCCGGGCGCCTGGTCAGCATTCGCGTCATGGGCAAGGGCTCCTTTGTCCACGTCGAGGATGGTCACGGCCGCATCCAGCTCTATCTGCGCCAGGACCGCCTGGGCCAGGAAAGCTACGAGATGTTCAAGCGCGACCTGGACCTGGGCGATTTTGTGGAGGCCCGGGGCGAGCTGTTTTTCACCCGCACCCAGGAGCCCACCATCCAGGTCGAGGAGCTGCGTCTTCTGTCCAAGGCCCTTCGTCCGCTGCCCATCGCCAAGGAGAAGGACGGACAGGTGTTCGATGCCTTTGCCGACAAGGAGCAGCGCTATCGCCAGCGTTACGTCGATCTGGCGGTCAACCCCGACGTGCGCGACCTGTTCCGGCTGCGCGCTCGCCTCGTGTCGGCCATCCGCCGCTTTCTCGACGAGCGGGGCTTCCTGGAGGTCGAGACGCCCATCCTGCAGCCCGTATACGGCGGCGCGGCGGCCCGGCCCTTTGTCACCTTTCACAACCAGCTCAAGCAGGACCTCTACCTGCGCATCTCGGACGAGCTTTACCTGAAGCGCCTCATCGTCGGCGGCTTTGAGCGCGTGTACGAGATCGGGCGCGACTTTCGCAACGAGGGCGTCTCGTTCAAGCACAACCCGGAATTCACCCAGATCGAGTTCTATGCCGCCTATGCCGACTACGAGGACGTCATGGAGCTCGCCGAGCAGATGGTGGCCTATGCCGCCCGGGAAGCCCTGGGCACCACCCGCTTCACGCGCGACGGGCACGAGATCGACCTGAGCCCGCCGTGGCGTCGCTGGCGGCTGCGCGACGCCGTCCGCGAGACCACGGGCATCGACTACGAGGAGCACACCGACGCCGAGAGCCTGTACCAGGCCATCGTGCGCATGGGCGGCACCCCGGAGCGCAAGAGCTCCTGGGGCAAGCTGGTCGATCCGACCCTGATCAACTACGTGGAGCCGCACCTTACCCAGCCCACGTTCCTCTACGACTACCCGCTGGAGGTCTCGCCGCTGGCCAAGAAAAAGGAGGGCGCGCCGGGCATCGTCGAGCGCTTCGAGTTCTTTATCGGGGGCGTGGAGATGGGCAACGCCTTCAGCGAGATCAACGACCCCCTCGACCAGAGAGAGCGCTTCCTCGCCACCAGCCGGGCCCTGGCCGAAGGCGACGAAGAAGCGCACCCCCTGGACGAAGACTATATCGCTGCCTTGAGTTACGGCATGCCGCCCACCGGCGGTTTTGGCATGGGCATCGACCGCCTGGCCATGCTCCTCAGCGGCAAGGAGAGCCTGCGCGAGGTCATCCTCTTCCCGCACCTCCGGCCGCGAGACTGAGCGTTACGAAACCGAGCTTTACGAAACCGAGCTTTACTCGGGGCTGAGCTCGTACCAGATGTCGGCGATAAAGCCCTGGGCATCGACCGTGCTCACCTGGCGGACGATCTCGGGCTGGGCGCCGCTGCAGCGCCATTCATAGACCGTCTCGCGCCCGGTCACCACGGCCGGGATAAAGTCCGCGTCGGGGTTCGCCTGGCAGAACTCTACCTCGGCCTCCGTCGGCTCCTCGCTCGTGTCCGCCTTGGCCTCGCAAGGCAGGTTGGCCCCCACAAAACAGCCATACACCTTGCCGTCCATGCAGCGCCAGGTTGAGCCGTTCTGCATGATCTCCAGGGGCGTGTCGGGTACATTTAGCGCTCGCTGCAAGGCCAGGGCCAGGTCTTCGGAGAACGCCGGCCCGGTGTACTCGGCACCCGGCCGGTCCGCAGTGCCCACTGCGGTGCAATAGGCAAAGGGGTCGCTGTAGGAGGCGGGCTCGGGCGAGCCTCCACAAGCGGCCAGGGCCGCGGCAAGGAGCAGTAGGGCCACGACGGGGATTGCGTGCTGCGTCTTCACAATACTTCCTCCTCGATTCGAGATCTACAAGCACCATTATACGCGCGCCGGGCCGCGCCTGCCTGACGCGTACCCCGCGCCTGCCCGGCGGGGGCCAGGGGGCGGGGTCGGGGTGGAGACGGGCAGCTCTGCTCCGGTCGGAATAACAGGCCGGCGAGAGGGCTACGGCTCCGGGGGGACTTCGAAGCGATAGCCGACGCCGCGCACGGTGCGCAGGAAACGGGGATGGTCGGGATCGACCTCGATCTTCAGGCGGAGCCAGCGGACGTGGACGCTGAGGGTGCGCGTGTCCTCCACAAAGTCGGTATCCCACACCTGGCGATAGATCTCGGGGCGGTTCAACACCTTGCCCTGGTTCTGCATAAAGAACGCCAGGAGCGATGCCTCCTTGGGGCGGAGCTGGATCAGATCTTGGCCCCGGCGCAGCACCCGGGTGTCGGGATCGAGGGTCAGCGAGCCCGCCGTAAGCTCGCGCCTGGTGAGCTTTTCGGCCAGCGCCTTGACGCGGTAGAGGAGCTTGCGAGAGGTAAAGGGCGGCGTCATGTAGGCGTCGGCCGCGGCCAGAATGCCGGCGTGGGCCCTTTCGACGAGGACGATGGTGGGCACGCCGGGCAGTTGGTCCCGAACCGAGCTGCACACGCCGTAGCCGTTGTTGCCGAAAGACGCCACGTCGACGACGAGCAGGTCGGGGGGCGTGGAGCGGACGCGGCTCAATGCCTGCCTCTGGGTGCGCGTCACCGAAACCTGGTAGCCCTTGCGTAGCAGGCTGGGCACCAGCAAATCCGCCGTCGTAACGTCCTTTTCAACGAGCAGAATTCGTAAGCTCATCCCGACTGTCCGCAACAGAGGCTCGAGGCGTGGGTCCATGCGGCTGCGGTCCCGTGCTTGCAAGCCATGGGCGTGGCGCTGCCACCCTGTCCAAACCGGTGGTCCACGGGACCATTATAACTGAAGTCCATCTTTTCTGCAACCTCGCGCCGCCGGCCCGTAGGGCGGCCGACCGTCCCGCGAGCACCGTTCGCCCCCGCTCGGCCCGGGTCGCCAGACCCGGGCCAGAACCGCCGTTCACGCCCGCTTGCATTTTCGGCGGTTTTGCCGTACAATGTTGGCGGCCGGAGAAAGGAGATAGATCGACAAGGCCGGACACGTCTCGAGGGAGATAGCGCCTGGGCCTCTCTGCCGCAGAGAGGTTGACGAGGAGGAGGTTCCTCGCTTCACGGCGAGGCTAACCACCACCCGGTGGGAAAATCGAGAGATCGGCGGATGCCTCCCGGGCCGGGACTGCGGCCCGTTTCTTCCCTCCAGTAGAGAATCAAGCCAGACAAATCCAAACACCCGGAAGCGGGACGCCCCCGGGCGGTCCTTCGGCTTCCCCTTTACGCACCAAGGAGGCACATCATGTGTGGCATCGTCGGTTACGTCGGGGCGCGCCAGGCAGCGCCCATCATCTTTGACGGACTGAAGCGCCTCGAATACCGGGGCTACGACTCGGCAGGGATCGCCGTGGTGGACGACGGCTGCGTGGCCGTCCGCCGCCAGCCCGGCAAGCTGGACAGGCTGGCCGCCATGTTGGACGCGGATCCGTTGTCGGGCCACATCGGCATGGGGCACACCCGTTGGGCCACCCACGGCGCCCCGTCGCAGGCAAACGCCCACCCCCACCAGGACTGCAGTGGGCAGGTGGTCGTCATTCAAAACGGCATCGTCGAGAACTATCGCCCACTCCGCCAGGAACTGCAGGCGGCGGGCCATCGTTTCACCTCTGAAACCGACACGGAGGTCATCGTCCACCTGGTGGAGGCCTACCTCGACGAGGGCAACGACCTGGAGACCGCCGTGCGCCTCACCCTGGCGCGCATCGAGGGCGCCCACGCCATCGTCGTCCTCAGCAGCCGCGAGCCCGACCGGCTCATCGTCGCGCGCCTGGGCCACGCCGGTGGCGTGACCATCGGCCTGGGCGACGGCGAGAATTTCGTCGCCTCCGACATTCCCGCCATCCTCGACCACACGCAGCGGGTCATCCACCTCGACAGCCGCGAAATGGCAGTGGTCACCCGCGACAGCGCCCGCTTCCTCGACCTCGACGGCCGCCCGCTGCACAAAGAGGCCGTCGCCGTGCCCTGGGATCCCATCTCGGCAGCCAGAGGCGAGTACCGCCACTTCATGCACAAGGAGATCTGCGAGCAGGCCGAGGCCATGGGGCACACTATCGGCGGCCGGGTCGACCTGGAGGCCGGGCAGGTGCTGCTGCCCGAGATGAACCTCTCGCCCGAGCAGGCCCGGCGGATAGAGCGCATCGTCATCGTCGCCTGCGGCACCTCGGCCTACGCCGCGTTGGTGGGCAAGTTTCTCCTGGAGAACCTGGCCCGCATCCCGGTGGAGGTGGACTATGGCTCCGAATTCCGCTACCGCGATCCCCTCATCGACGGCAGGACCGCCGTGCTGGCCATCACCCAGAGCGGCGAGACGGTGGACACCCTGGCCGCCATGGACGAGGCGCGGGGCAAAGGGGCGCTGCTGTGGTCCATCGTCAACGTCGCCGGCAGCCAGGCCGCGCGCCTGTCCGACGGCGTCATCTACATGCACGCCGGGCCCGAGATCGGCGTGGCCAGCACCAAGGCCTTTACCACCTCCCTGGTGGACCTCTACCTCCTGGGCCTGTACCTGGGCCAGGCCCGGGGCTGCCTGGCTCCCCCACGGCTGCAACAGCTCCTGGACGATCTGCTGGCCCTGCCCAACCTGGCCGGGCAGGTGCTGAACAACGGCCACGAGTACGAGAAGCTGGCGAACCTCTTTTTCACGCGCGAGCACTTTTTGTATCTGGGCCGCGGGATCAACTATCCCATCGCCCTGGAGGGCGCCCTGAAGCTCAAGGAGATTAGCTACATCCACGCCGAGGGCTATCCCGCCGGCGAGATGAAGCACGGGCCCATCGCCCTCATCGACGAGCGGATGCCCGTCGTGGCCATCGCCGTCCAGGATAACGTCTACGAGAAGATGATCAGCCAGATCGAGCAGGTCAAGGCCCGGGGAGGGAAGGTCATTGCCGTCACCACCGAGGGAGATGACTTTGTGCCCACCAAGGCGGACTATGTCCTGCCCTTGCCGCGCACGTCGCCCTTGCTGACGCCGGTGCTCGCCGTGCTGCCCTTGCAACTCTTTGCCTACCACGTGGCGGTACGCCGTGGCGCCGACGTGGACCAGCCCCGTAACCTGGCCAAGAGCGTTACCGTGGAATAGAGGACCCCCAACAGCACTTCGGGCAGACGGCTTTTCCAAGCCGTCTGCCCGAAGATTAACGGTGCATGGCCACCGCGCCAACTCTGGTTTGTCGCCCGGGTGCCCATCTTCCGGCGTGCCCGGTGCCCTCCTGTATATGTGTACTATATCACAAAAAGGGGTTTCTACACGCCGGGATCGGTTGGAGGTAAAGGGTATCACCGTTGGACCCCGGTTGGATGGGTTGGAGGCGTTAGCTATCTGGCGGAGAGGAACTCACGCCTGCCGGGCCGCGCCGGCTTCCGCTACTTCTACTGCCTCGCGGACGAGGGACCGGATCTGGGCGACGGTCAGGGGTTTGTCCACACAGCGGTGGACGTTAAGGCGCTCCTCCATGGGCGCCCTTGATGGGTCGCGATAGCCGGTGAGCCAGACGATGGTGATGTCATGGTTATGCCGGCGGATGGCCTCCGTCAACTCGTAGCCGTCCATACGCGGCATGCGGAGGTCGGTGATGATGACGTCGAAACCGTCCTGGTCGAGAATCTCCAGGGCTTCCTGTCCGTCCTGTGCTGTCACAAGGGTGATGTCCCTGGCACTGGCAAGCGCATTGCTCCACACGAACAGCACCTGATCGTCGTCGTCTACCACGAGGATGCGCTTGTCTCCATCCTTGGTAATTGTTGTCAAAGTTCAAGCTCCTTCCACATCGCTCCACTGCTCTCCTTGGAGGCGCCACAGCCCCGATTAGTGTACCACAGATCGGAGCCGCAGAGCGATGGACTCGGTTTGAATTCAAGTTGGTTCTAGCCCCCCTGGGTTGGATTCGTTGGAGCCCCTCATCACTCCTTGAAGGTGTAACCAACCCCGCGCACGTTCAAAATGTGCCGGGGCCGGGTGGGATTGGGCTCCACCTTCCGCCGGAGGCGATAGATATACCATTTGATCACGTCTCGTGCTTCCTGCAAGTGATCGCACTCGTACTGCCGCACCACCTGGACCAGCTCCTGGGGCGAGATCACCCGGTGGGCGTTGTGCATCATATAGACCAACAGCTCGTACTCGCACGTCGTCAGCTCCAACGGCTCGCCGTTCAAGGTCACGCGCCGCCCCATGACGTCCGCCGTAAACGCGCCCCGCGCCACAATGTTCGAGGACTCGTCCTGCACCAGGCTCTGGCTCGCTCTCTTCTGCCGTTCCAGGGCTTCCTGCACGGTCTGGCGAATCTCTTGCACGCGCACGGGCTTGAGCATGTAGGCGTCGATCCCTTCCCGGATGGCCGCCATGGCCGAGTCCAGGGATCCATGGCCCGTGAGAATGATCGTCGCGGTGTTCGGCCAGCGCCACTTGATGGCCTCCAGCACCCGCAGTCCATCGACGCGCCCACCCAGCCGCAGGTCGAGGATGGATAGGTCATAATGGGTGTTGCGCAGGCACTCCAGGGCCTCCTCGCCGCTCGACGCCGTCTCCACAACGTGGCCCATGCCTTGCAGGGTCTCGGTCAACACGAAACGGATCTTTTCGTCGTCGTCAACGATCAGAGTGCGAACGATTTCAGGCATCTTTGCTCTCTCCACTCTCGTAGTAGTCATTCATCATGATACCGGCAGCCAAACTCCCACAATCGTCCCGCCTCCGGCGCGTGGCTGGACGGTGATCTGGCCCCCATGTTGGTGCACGATATTCTGGCTGATAAACAGGCCCAGGCCCAGGCCCTCCGACTTGGTGCTGTGAAAGGGCTCGAAGAGGTGATCCCACATCTCTGGCGGCAGCCCCATCCCCGTGTCGGCGAATCGAATCCAGACCCCGTCCGGGTCGCACGTGCGCTGGCCCTCGATGCGCAACTGCCCGCCCTCGGGCATGGCGTCCAGGGCGTTGATGACCAGGTGTTGAAATACCTGGCTTATGGCCTCGGGCATGACCATCAACGGGGGCAAGGTCTCTTCCAGCTTGAGGATGACCTCGATGCCGCCGGCCTCGGAGCGCTTTTCCGTCAGTGGAAGCAGTTTCGTTATGAGGGCGTTCAGGGCGGCCGGCCGTCGCTCCTCCATTTCGGGCTGGCGATGCAGGGTGCGGAGCTGCACGACCACGGCCCTGGCCCGGTCCAGGGCGCTGCTCACCACCGCCAGATACGGACCGGGGTCGTGGCCGTCGGCCAGCGCTTCGCTCGCCAGGTCCAGGCAGCCGACGGCCGACTGCAAGGGATTGTTGATCTCGTGGGCCAGCGACGCGGCCAGGCGGGCGGCCACCAGCAGCCTCTCCATCTGGACCACGGCCGCCTGGGCGTGCTTTTCTTCCGTGATGTCGGCAGCCACGCCGGCAATGCGCTGCGCCGGTCCCTCGACGGTCTCGACGGGAAAGGTCTGGGCGTGCAGCCAGCGGACCGAGGCGTCGGGCCACAGGATGCGAAACTCCTGGTTAAACTCCTTGGCATTCGACGCCCAGGCGGCCAGCACCCGATCTCGATCCTCGGGATGGATCGCGTCGACGGCGCGCTCTGGCCGCTCGAATATCTCCCTCACCGGCCAGCCCCACAGCTTCTCGAAGGTGGGGCTGACATAGAGGATGCGATGTGTGCCGGTCTCCATGAGCCAGAACAACTCGTCAATGTTCTCCGCCAGCTCGCGGAAGCGCTCCTCGCTGACCCGCAGGGCCTCCAACGTGCTTCTCAGGTCGAGGGTCCGCTCGGCGACGCGCTGCTCCAGCTCGTCTCGGGCGTACCGCAACTCTGTAATGTCGGTCAGGATGAGGACGGCGCCCCGCATCTCGCCGTGCCTGTCATAGACCGGGGCGGCGCTGGTCAACAGCCAGCGCAGGCCCGCGGCTCCGTTCGCTTGTCCCCGTCGGCCCACTACGCCGTGCACCGTCTCGCCACGCAGCGCCCGCGCCACAGGCAACCCGTCCGGCTGCAAGGGCTGCCCGTTGGCGTCGACGACCGCCGCCCGCCGCAACCGCTCGGCCAGCGACAGCTCCCAATCCGAGGCCGAGAGCCCCAGGAGCGCGCCGGCTGCGGCGTTGGTGCGGCTCACCCTGCCTTCCGCATCGTACAATATGATGCCGTCGGTGATGGACGAAATGACGGCGTCGAGCACCGCGGCGTGATCCTCGCTCTGCTGCCGGGCCTCCTGGGCCTGGGCCAGCAGCCACTCGCGCTCTCGCTCGGCCTCCTTCCGGGCCGAGACGTCGCGGATGAGCCAGCGCAGGCTGGCGGACCCGCCCTGGCCGGCCTTGCCCACTGAGGCCGACCCGGTTACGGACGCAAAGAACGGCTCTCGACCTGCCGGACGCAGTTGCATCTCCCAGGGGCCGGCCGACTCCTCGCCGCTCTGGAGGGCGGTGAGGTGCAGATACCAGCTCCCTCGATCCCGGGGGTGAATGTAGGCTGCCAACGACTCGCCCACCAGGGACCCGTCCGGCGTCCCGAGCATGGCAGCGGCGGCGCGGTTGGCCTCCTCGACGACACCCTTGCAGTCGGTGACCACGTAGCCGTCGGGGGCCAGGGCAAAGAGCTCCTGGTAGCGCTGCCGCTCGGCCTCCAGCTCGCGGCGGGTGGCAAGGAGATCGTCGTTCTGAACGCGCAGCTCTTCGCCGGCTATCGCCAGCTCCTCGTTGGCCAGCACCAGTTCCCGCGTTCGAAGCTGGACGATCTCTTCCAGTTCGTCGCGCATGCGGCGCACCTCGGCCTCGGCCTGCGCCCGCGCCGTGGTGTCCAGGGCCACACCCACCACGCCCGCGGCGTTGCCCTCGGCGTCGCTCAGCGCCTCGACGTGGACCTGCCAGACCCACCCTGCCTGGTGCAGCACCAGCTCTCCAGGCTCGCCCTCCAGGGCGCGGCGGTGGGCTTTCAGCAGATCCTCGTCCGGCGCGCCCATGGGAGAAACCTCCGACAGGTGGCGGCCGACCAGGTTTCCGGGCTTCGGGTCGAGAGCCGCCAGCCCCGTACCCTGAAGCGAGGTGAAGCGCAGCTCCCTGTCGACCGTCCAGGCAATGGCCGGCAACTGCTGGAGCAGCAGCCGCAGCTCGGCCTGGGCTCGCCGCAGGAGGACCGGCGTGCCCGTTTCGGGATCCAGGACGGCGTCGACAGCGCCCCCCACAGCCTCCTGGAGCATGGACTCGGTCTCCATGAACTCCCGGATGAGCTCCCGCACGCGGGTGCTGTCCAACTGTGTCGACGTCTGTTCCGCCATCAGGCGCGCCTCGGAACAAGATCGAGACGACATACGAGTCACTCTCCGCGTCTGAACTCTATCCCGGGATCCAGGCCCAGGGCATACACCACCCTGTACAGGTTGCTCAGGTCGCCCGCGACCTGGATCATGGGAAGGGGCGCCAGCTTGATCAGGGTCGGTGTGACAAGCACGTGATCTTGCAGGGCGCGTTCCGGCTCCATCAAGACGTCCACGATCTCGATCTCGAAATTCTCACGCCCCACCGCCTTTACCAGGGCGTCCAGGTTGGCCATGGCCCGCATCGAGTTCGGGCCCCTTCCGGCAACGTACAGGCGCAGCACGAGGATCCTCTCCGGGCCGGCCCCCTGCTCGTTCCACGCCGCGTCGGCTGGCCCGCTGTTATTCACCGTCAGAACCTCCTGAACCGGGGTTGGTCACGGTCCTACGCTGTATCAGGTCCTCTAGATACTGACGCCAGGAGGTTTCCTGTTCCTCCTGCTCCTGCTCCAGAAGCGCCAGCTCGGCCCGGCGGGCCTCGACGCGGCGCTGGAGCAGCTTCACTCGGGCCTCGGCCTCGGCTTCGGCCATCTCCGCGTCGCGCCGCTTGCGCTCCAATTCGGCCCGGAGGCGCTGCCTGTGGAGGGCTTCGGCCCGCTCTTTTTCCCAGCGCAGGCTGCCCAGCAGCACCTCGCCGGCGGCGGAATAGACGTCGGCCAACTCCAGCCCCTCGCTGCTCATTATCAGCTCCCGCAGTTGGTTAGAGTGACCGATACCGCGCGCCTTGACGATGGATATCGTGCGGTTGCGCTCCCCTCCCTGTTCCAGGTAGCTCAGGTGGATCCAGTTGTCGGCCACCGTCGAAATCTGGAGCTGCGATGTCTCCCTGGTGGGATCTCGATCTTCGAGCAGGCTGGTCATGAGCAGGGTAATGCCCGCTTGCTTGGTCAGGTAGTGCAAGCGCTGCGCCACGCCCAGGGCAGGCAGGTTCCCCCCGGCCTTGATGAGGGCCGACAGGGGATCGACGACGAGGATCTGCGGCTCGTGTTTTCGGATGAGCGCCCGGAGGGCCAGCAGGTGGCCCTCTGCGCTCTGCGCCTCGGCCCGCGCCCACTCGAGGAGCAGCAGGCCCGAGTCGCGGCAGGGCTGTAGCTGGATGTTGACCGAGGCCAGGTTGCGCACGATCTGGCCCGCCGGCTCGTCGAAACTGACGTACAGCACCCGCTCTCCGTTCTCGCAGGCAGCCTGGGCCAGGGCGCCAGACAGGGTCGACTTGGCGGTGCCGGGAGCGCCGGTTATGAGCGTGCTGCTCCCCCGAAAGAGTCCGCCATCCAGCATGGTATCCAGTCCCGGGATGCCGGTCGACACGCGCTCCTGCGAGACAGAGACCTGCCGCAGCGGTTGGGCAAAGCTGGCCACCTCGATGCCCTCGTCGCCGATGACGAGAGGCGCCTCGTTTTCGGCAAAGCCCGAGCCGCGATACTTGAGCACGCGCAGGCCGCGGATCGAAACCAGGTCCGCCATGCGGTGCTCGAGGCACACCACGCAGTCGGCCATGTATTGGAGGAATTCCTGTTGCTGCGACACCTCCCGGTCTTCCAGGGTGCGCGCGGTAATGATGCCGGTCAGGGGCCCCTGGACCAGCCAGTCGTGGATGCGGTACAATTCCTGGCGCTCGGCGTTGGGATCGTCGAGGAGGGCCAGAAGCACGTGCACCGAGTCAAAGACGATGCGCCGCGCCCGCATCTCTTTCGCCTTGGCCTCCAGGCTGGCGAGCATGCCTGTCAGGTCAAAGCTGCCGGCCGTTATCATGTCGGCGGAGGGCCTGGCATCGAGAAAAAAGAGCTTGTCCCGTTGCAAGGCCGGCAGATCCCAGCCAAAGGAGGCCGCGTTCTCCACGAGCTGGTGCGAAAGCTCCTCGAAGGCGACGAAAATGCCCGGTTCGCCCCACCGCCGGGCGCCGTTGACCAGGGTCTGCAGGGCAAAGATCGTCTTGCCACTGCCCGCCCCCCCCACCACAAGCGAGGTACGGGTCCGTGGCAAGCCACCGCCCGTCATCTCGTCAAAGCCATCGATGCCCGTGGGCATCTTGTCCACTCCCCGGACGGGCTGGACCATGCGGTCTGTCATGCAGGTTCTCCCTCTGGCCCCTGGCCTGGATTTACCCCTTGCCCGCTGCCTTCCCGCTCCGGCGCCAGGCCGACCGGGACCGTGCCCCGCGAGTCTTTCGACCCGTCGAGGTTGAGGTCGCAGCAGCGGGCGCGACGTTCGACGTCCCTGCCCCGGAGGATGGCCGCGGCCAACCACAGCTCATCCCCCCCGGCCGGCCCTTCCCCGGGCTGGCGGGGGGCAGTTTCACCGCCTGTCCGGCCGTGGACGAGCCTCCGGCCGCTGGCGCTGTTGGACTGCACCTTGGAGAACACACGGTGTCCGAGATCCACCGGCGTGTACAGGTGGGTGTGGGTCAGGAGCATCTCGGCACGGCCCAGAAACAGGTATCCCGCGTCCTTGAGAGCAAGATGGAAGCGGTTCAGGATGCGCCGTTGAGCATCCGAGTGGAAATACATGAGCGTGTTGCGGCAGACCAGTAGATCCAGGCGCGAAAGGGGAGGGTCCTGGATGAGGTCGTGCCGGCCAAAGATGACGCAACGGCGCAGGTCATCCCGGACGGTATAGCGGCCGCCCGACTGCTCGAGGTACTTGTCTCGCAGGGCTCGGGGCAGGGGCTCGACGGCGCTCTCCGCATAGCTGGCGCGGCGGGCCTGCTGCAAGGCATGCTCGTCCACGTCGGTGGCATAGATCTGGACCGAGCTTGACAGGATCTCCAGGGCCTGCCCTTCGCCGTGCAGGCGCGACAGGGTCTCTGCCAGGAGCATGGCCAGGGTGTAGGCCTCCTCACCCGTAGAGCAGCCGGCGCTCCAGACCCGTATCCGTTGCCCCGGGCCCCGGCGCTCCAGCATCGCGGGCAAGATCTCGTCCCGTACAAAGTCCCAGGGCGACTTGTCGCGGTAAAAGCTGGTGACGTTGATCAGAATGGTGTCAAACAGCCGCTCGAACTCGTCCGGGTTCGCCTCGAGATACCTCCCGTACTCCTGGTAGTCCTCGGCGCCCACCGCCTGCATTCGCTTGTAGCAGCGGCGCATGAGCGTGGATCGTTTGTAGGCCGTGAAGTCAAAGCCCCGGCTGCGCCGCAGGAACTCTAACAGGGCTTCGAATTTTGGATCGGGTTCGGTCAACTCCCATCACCTCTTGCCGCCAGGTCCACGAGAGCGCCGGCAATCTCGTTCAGCGGCAGGATCATATCGACGGTGCCTGTGTCAATGGCGGCCCCGGGCATGCCGAAAAACTCGGAGCTGGAACGGTCCTGGGCGATGACCAGGCCGCCCATCTTCTTGACGGCCCTTACCCCCATCTCGCCGTCGCTGCCCGAACCCGTGAGCACGACCGCGATGGCCCGCTCGCGGTAGCTGGCGGCCACCGACTCGAACAGCAGGTCGGCCGAGGGCCGCACAAAGTGTACCAGCTCGGTCTGGGTCAGGGACAGGCTGCCGTCGCCGTTAACCAGCAGGTGGCGATCGGGCGGGGCAATGTGCACCACGCCCCGCTCCACCCGGTCTCCCTCCCGGGCCTGGCAAACCTGCAGTGCGGTGCGCCGGCCCAGGATCTCGGCCATGAGACTGCGGTGGCGCGGGTAGAGGTGTTGGACCACGACCACGGGAAGAAACGCGGCGGGCAGGTCAGACAGGACCTGGGCGAGGGCATTCAGCCCCCCGGCGGAGGAAGCCATGGCAACGATCTCGAACAGGCTGGCACAAGGCCGGCAGGAATCCACGTCTCCTCCCGTACACGCTGGTGGCGGCATTCTACCCTTTCACTTGGCCGGCTGACCAACTCGCGGCGTTGGCTCCCCGACGGCGACAGGCCATGCAACTGCCCCACCGGGGCCCAACACACAGAGGAATGGGAACCGCCGCGAGAGACACCTCCGGGCCCTGAGCCAGATGCCGGGAGGATTACCGTCTTGGTTCAGCGACCATGCTCTTGAGCTCTCCCGCTCCAGTATACCACATCTGCAAAACTTTGCAAGCCTGTGGGCTGTTCTCTGCATATCGCTGCAGGCCTGCGGTTATGCGTTTCTTCGTTGACAGCACATCGTGCAGGGTGCCCGATCCCTATCACTGACAACTTGATACTGCACCCGGGTCGACGACCCGGGTTTGCGGGATGATGGAAATAGTGGCATAATCAAGGGACACGAAGGCCGTGATTCCGGTGGGTTGATGGAGAACGAATGGGGTCAACGAATGAAGAACGAATAAACGAATGATCAGGGGGGAGTTGCAGATTCGTTTATTCGTTGCCCATTCGTTGGCAGCG
>DAOUHB010000260.1:0-4767 GCA_034428935.1 Anaerolineae bacterium
CAGCCGGCGCGTGCAGGAACACTATAGCTGGGAGACCGTCACCGATCAGTACGAGCGGCTCTTTTACCAGCTGCGCGGGCGATCGCTTCCGGAACGGCTGAGGGCAGCCGGGAACCGGAAGAGCTGACTACCCTCCCCAGATCGCCGCGGCTGCCAACCGCGCCAGATCCACCACCGGCCCCGGCCACAGCCCAAGGACCACCACGGCCACGGCCGCCAGGGCCACGGCGGCCCGCAAGCCTCGCGGCATGGAGATCCCGGCCGGCGTGGCAGGCACGTGCTCCGGCCAGGCCATGGCCGCCACCACCCGCAGGTAGTAGTAGGCCGAGATGACGCTGTTGACCACGCCCACCGCCGCCAGCCAGGCCAGCCCGCCGTGGAGGGCGGGCTGGCCTGGCTGGCGGCGGTGGGCGTGGTCAACAGCGTCATCTCGGCCTACTACTACCTGCGGGTGGGGGCGGCCATGGCCTGGCCCGCGCACGTGTCCGCCACGCCGGCCGGGATCGTCCTGCCGCGAGGCTTGCAGGCCGCCGTGGCCCTGGCGGCGGTGGCCGTGGTGGTCCTTGGGCTGTGGCCGGGGCCGGTGGTGGACCTGGCGCGGTTGGCGGCGGCGGCGATCTGGGGAGGGTAGTCAGCTCTTCCGATTCCCGGCCGCCCGCAGCCGTTCCGGAAGCGGCTGCCCGCGCACCTGGTAAAAGAGCCGCTCGTACTGATCGGTGACGGTCTCCCAGCTATAGTGTTCCTGCACGCGCCGGCTGGCACGCGACCGGTAGCCGGCCACCTTGTCCGGGTCGCGCAGCAGATCGGCCAGCACCCGGCGCAGGCTTTCGGCCCCCACCTGCCCGTCGTAGCTCAGCCCGGCATCGCCGATGGTCTCCATGTTCTCGGGCGTGCCGTGGACCACCACGCAGTTGCCAAAGGCCATTGCCTCCAGTAGGGCCGGGTGCGTGCCCCCCACACCCGAGGTCTCCACAAACAGGTAGGCGTTGGAGCCCAGCTCGTGATACCCGGCGCCAAAGACGTATCCCGTGAAGACGATGCGCGGGTCGCCCTCGGCGCCGGCCTTGAGCCCGGCGATATAGTCTCCGGCGTAGGACGCATCGCCGACGATGGCGCACTTCAGGTCGGTCTCCAGCTCGCGAAACGCGCGCACCAGGTGGTGCACCGAGTTCTCGGGCACCAGGCGCCCGACAAAGAGGACGTACCGGCGCGGCTCCAGGCCAAAGCGGGCCAGGGTGTCGCCGGGCGGCACGGTGGGGACTTCGGAGCCGTAGGGAATATAGACCGGCTCGGCGCCCCACTGCTGGCGGTAGTAGGCCTGCACCTCCCGCGAGTCGGCCAGGCACACCGTGGGCAGGCGCGTGGCCATGCGGGCGGCCCATTGGATGTACCTCTTGGCCAGGGGCGGCCACTTTTCCCGCCTCCAGTCCAGCCCGTCGACGTTGAGGATCGTCGGTGTGCCCACCAGGTGCGGGATCCAGGTGACCGGGCTGTTGCCGGCGATGAAATAGACGGCCACGTCGTAGTGCCGGCGCAAGGCGTGCAGGCTGGAGAGAAAGGTGTGTGCCAGCGTGTCCAGGTACTTGTTGGGGATGGTCGGCAGCTTGACCAGGCGCATGCCCAGGTACTCGTCGCCCGGGTAGTGGATGTAGTGAGAGCGGCAGTAGACGGTCACCTCGTGGCCGCGCTCCACCAGGCGCTGCCCCAGTTGCTCCACGCAGGTCTCAAAGCCGCTATAGCTTGCGGGGATGCCCCGCGTGCCCAGGAGAGCGATCTTCATCGGCGGCTCAACCCGGCGGCCCTGAGGCCGAGGATGCCCGGCGCAGCGTCCAGTTCTCGCGGAGGAGGAGTACCAGGCCCAGCACGACGAGCGGCAGGTAGGCGACCGCCTGCAGGACGAGACCGTAGACCAGGCCGGTCTCGGCGGGCACGCCAAAGAGCGACAGGGTCAGTTGGCAGAGGTAAGGAAAGACGCCCAGGTTCCCGGGCAGAGGGGGCACCGCGACGCCGCTCATGAGGACGACCACCAGCAGCAGGGCCGCGCTCCACCCCAGGTCGATCTCGAAGGCCCGAAAGACGAGCACGTTGGTCGCCACCGAAAAGATCCAGGCGAGGAGTGACCAGAGCCATACCCTCAGGCTGGTAGGAGGATGGCGCAGCGCTTCGAAGCCTACCATAGCCCGCTCGACGGCGGCCTCGACGCGCTCCCGCCAGGCCGGCGGCAGGGGAGCCAGCACCCGGCGCACGCTCTGCCATGCCGGGCGCCCAAAGTACGCCAGAACCAGGAGGCCGCCCAGGGCCAGGCCGGCCAGGGGCAGCACGACCGTGCCCGCGGCGTGCAGCCAATCGGGAAGCACGATGGATGTCGTTGCCAGCCACGCGGCGACCAGGAGATAGGCCAGGGCCAGCATGATGAGGTCCACCATCTTTTCGACGACGATGGTCGACAAAGCCTGGGAGCGGCTGGTGCCTTCGACCTCACCGACGTAGTAGAGCCGGCCAACCTCACCCGCGCGGGCCGGCAGCAAGGTGTTGAGCATCTGGCCGATGCAAAAAATGGACCACAGCCGGGCCAGGGGCACGCGCTGCGGGAAAAAGAGCACCTGCCAGCGCAAGGTCTTGAAGGCTGTCCCGGCCAGGACCAGGACGATGGCCGGCCCGATCCACTGCCATTGAGCTGTGGCCAGCGCCTGCCATAGCGCCTGGGGCGACGTGCCCCGCACGGCAAGCCCAAGGCACACGACGCTCAGGGCCAGCCCCGCCAGCAGCCGCCACTCTCGCCGGCTCCAGCGCGCCAGCCGCTCCAGCCCCGATCCCTTTGGCACCTGGCTCACCGTGGCCGGACCTCCCGGCCGCGGAACAGGGCCCAGCCAAAGCACAGCGCCAGCACCCCGGCCAGCAGCAGCCACGCAACGCGCTGCCATCCCGGCGCCACTCCCAGCCCGGCCCCCAGGCAGACCAGCGCCAGCCCCAGGGCAATGCCCGGGCTCCGGAGCGCCCCTGCGAGCGTGCCGTGGATGCCTGTGCCCCGGGCGGCGCTCCGCCAGTCCAGCCAGCTCCAGCTCGCCACGACGATGGCCGCCCCCACGATCCACAGGGAGTGGGTGAACAGGTTCCAGAAGTCGATCATTGGCCTGACCGCCCTTCCGTCGTCGCCGCCGCTCCCTCCGCACGGCATCCGCCGGGGAAGCGACCCCAGGATGCGGCCGTGGTCGTGAGTAGGGCCAGCACGGCCCACCACAAAAAGCCCTGCTTGGCGCCCAGGGCGACAATGTCGGTCAGGCCCCACAGGCCATGGATCGCCAGCCCGGCCGCGGCACCCAGGCCCACCAGGCGGGCCAGGCGCTCCGGCGACCGCCGGTAGCTCTGCCACCCCAGGGCCACGCCGGTTCCCATCATCGCCAGGTAGCAGATCAGCCCCGGCAGGCCCAGGTCCAGGGCCGCCTGGAGGTAAAGGTTGTGGGCGTGGCCCACGTCGTAGCCGGGCGGGAACTCGAAGAGGGGATACAGGTCCCACACCGAGCGGCGAAACATGTTCATCCCCATGCCCGTCAGGGGGTAATCGGCAATGCCCCACAGCCCCCGCGACCAGAGCTCGACGCGCCCTGCCCAACTGGTCTCCCCCGACTCGACCATGAGACCCTGTTCCACCAGCCACCGGCCCAGGTTGGCCGGGTCCCACAGGAGCAGGGCGACCAGCCCCGCGGCGAGCAAGAGGATCAACACGGGACGCAGCGGCCGGATGGCGATGGCCCCCAGGACGAGGAGGCCCAGGGCCAGGGCGGCCCAGGCGGCCCGCGACTGGGCGAGCAAGATGACCGCTGCGGTCACGAGCAGGCCCACGTCCAGGGCCGCCAGGAGTGCCAGCCGCTGCCCGCGGCTCAACGCCGGCAGCGACCGGCGCGACAGCCCGGCGAGGAGCGTGAGCTGCAGGGGCAGGAACATGATGAGCGCCCCCGAGACCTGGTTGGGGTTAAAACCGGCCTCGTTGCCCGCCAGGGGCAGGCCCTGGATCACCTGTGGCAGGGCGGATATCAGCGGCTGCAGCGGCGTCCACTTGGAGGCCCAGGCTGTCCCCACGAGGCTGAGGAGCGCCGCGGCGGCCCCCAGGCCGGCGACGACCAGGGCAGGCACCAGGACGCCCGCCGGGCGCTCGCCCAGGTCGGCCACGGCGTAGAACAGGGCCGCGCCATAGAGCACGCCCACGATCTTGCCCAGGCTGAAGGGCAGATCGGGCGTCACCAGGATGCTGACCAGCACCATGAACAGCAGGCCGAGGATGGGCCAATCCAGGGCCGTGCGTGGCACAATGTGCCCGCGCGCACGGAGCCGCGCCAGCCACAGGAGGGGCAGCAACACCAGGGCAGGGGTGAGGGAGGGCCTGGCGAACAAAAAAAGCGGGCTGGCGAGGAGCAGGATGGGCAACTGCCACCTGGTGATGGTGCGGGCTGCGCGGCCAATCGCGCCGTCGTCGTGCATCGGGCCAGGCCTGTCCCGATTGATGGTTGGATCCGGGCCGCACCCCGCGGGCACGCGCGGCGGGCAGGGCATTTCCGGCGCTATGACGCCACCGCCGGGCGCCGGTGCTGCTCGAGGCTGGGCCGCACCTCGCGGATGCCGGGCGGTGGGGTGGAGAGTGCCACGCTGCACTCGGGCACGATGGCCTTTACGGCTGCCCACAGGTCCGCCTCCGGCGCGCCACGCTGGGCAAGGCTGATGAGCTGGTCCACGGCACGCAGCAACTCGCCGCCCAACAGGGCAGACCTG
>DAOUHB010000261.1:0-5917 GCA_034428935.1 Anaerolineae bacterium
AACTGGGTCGTCCTCCTCCGCGGGCGGCCCGTCCTGCTCCTGGAGGCCGGTGCGGGGCGCGTCGCCGCCCTGGACGGCCTGCCGCCCGGCACTGCCCGGCAGGCCCTGGCCCTGGCCGCCGGGCACGCCGCCGCCGGCCGCCGCCTGGTGCTGCGCGAGTGGAACGGCGACCTCATCCTGGAGGGCGACGCCGCGCCCCTGGTGGAGGAGGCCGGCTTTCGCCGCGAGATGCTGGATTACGTGTGGGTGGGCGGGGCAGGCCAGGGAGGCGGACGATGATCCCGGCCGCCGCCCTGGACCACCTGGACCGGCTCGTGGCGCGGCGCATGGCCCAGGCCCGCACGCCGGGCCTGGCCCTGGCCATCACCGGCCGCGAGGGGGCGCTGCACGAGGCGACCTTTGGCACCGCCAACCCGGAGACCGGCGCGCCCGTCACAGCCGGCACCCTGTTCTCCATCGGCTCCGCCGGCAAGGCCCTGGCCGCCGTGGCCGCCCTGCAGGCCCACGAGGCCGGCCTGTTGGACCTGCACGCCCCCGTGGCGGCCGTCCTGCCCTGGTTCCGCGTCCAATCCCGCTTTGCGCCCATCACCGCCCACCACCTCCTGACCCATACGTCGGGGCTGGTGCGGGGCAACGACCTGGCGCCCGACGCCCGGGCCATCGCCTGGGCTCTGCGCGACACCGAGACCGGCTTCCCGCCGGGCGAGCGCTGCCACTACTCGGACGCCGGCTACAAGCTCCTGGGCCTTGCCCTGGAGGCGGCGACGGGCCGCCCCTACGGCGACCTGCTGCGGCGCGGCATCTTTCGGCCGCTGGGCATGGACGCCACCGAGCCGGCCCTGACCCACGCCGTCCGGCCGCGGATGGCGCGGGGCCATGCGCCCCTGTACGACGACCGGCCGGCCCACGCCAGCCATCCCCTGGTGCCCGCTCCCTGGGTCGAGACCGACTCGGCCGACGGCGCCATCGCCGCCACGGCGCGCGACGCGGCCCGCTTCGTGCGGATGCTCCTGGCCGGCGGGCGCGGGCCGGCGGGCGCGGTGCAGGCGGGCCCGGCCGGGATGAACCAGCCCGCCCAGGTCGCGGCGGGGCTCGCCGTCCCCGGGCTGCGCTCCCGGCGTCGCGCCCCGCTCCCGGCGCCAGGCGGCCAGCTCGGCCTCCAGCGAGCTGAGGGAGCGGCGCGGCGTCTCCCGGTCCTCCTCGCTCCAGGCCAGGATGCCCCGCAGGGCGGCCAGGCTGTCGTTGGTCACCAGCCCGGCCAGCACCAGCTCCACCAGGGCCGCGGCCAGGCCGGCCTTGCCCACGGCGCCGGGGTCCGAGGGGTCGAGGCCGGCCTCCAGGTCGGCGTAAAAGCTGGCGCCCTCGGCCTGGAGGAAGGCCAGGACCTGCCCGGCGGCCGGCGACAGGTCCGCGGGCCCGGGCTCGTCCAGGAAGAGGCTGCCCTCCCCCCGGAAAAAGAAGCGGACGCGGGCGCGGCGGGGGTCGCCGCCCCCCGAGGCCACCCACACCACCTCCCCCCGCTCGCACAGGCCCTCCAGCTCGGAGGGGTCGTAGGCCTCCAGCCGCAGGGGCAGCAGGTCCCGCTCCCAGGCCAGGCCCGGCGCGGGCAGGCCGCGCATCTGCTGCACCAGGCGCGCCAGGGCGCCGGGGCCCGACAGCCGCGCCGCGGGATGGAGGTGCTGCCAGCGCGCAAGAAAGTCGGCGTAGGCATACAGCGAGGCAGGCTCCACCTCCTGGCGCAGGAGCGACAGCGTGCGGCGGTGGATGCGCTCCAGGTTGCGCCGGTCCACGTACTCCTGTGCCGGCGCGCCGGCCGGCCCGGGGACAGGCTCCGCCTCGGACGCGGCGGGCGAGACGCGCCCGCGGACGATCTCGCCCGACTCGACGAAAGCGGCCAGGGCGGCGTCCAGCCAGTCGGGCTCCCAGGGGTAGCGGGCCAGGAGCCAGTCGCGGGTCAGGGGGCCGTGAGTGGCCAGCAGGCGGCGCAGGACGGTGCGGCGGGCCGCGTCGCGCTCGTCCGGGCTGCGCCACGACTGGAAGGCGGTGCGGTAGGTTGCCTCCTGCTCGGCCAGGACGTGGCGCGCCTGGCCCTGGATCTCCAGGGCAACGGTGCGCCCCTGCTCCGCCAGCTCGGCCAGCCAGGCGTTGCCGTCGCCGTCGGAGCGGGCCCGGACCTCGGCGGCCGACAGGTCGCCCAGGGCCAGGAACAGGGTGGCCAGCTCGTCGGCGCTGCGGGCCCGGCTGCCGTCGGCCCGGTGCTGGAGCTGGGTCTCGACCTCCTGCAGGGCCTCGGGGCGCAGCAGGTCGGGCAGGGCGGCCTCGTCCAGGAGCTGCGACAGCATCTCGCGGCCCACCATGAGGGCCTGCATCTGCCGCTCGGCCTTGGGCTGGTCCCACTCGTACATGTACTGGGCCACCAGGTCAAAGAGGAGCCCCGAGGCCACGGGGCTGGGCACCACCGTCTCGGCGGTGATGACCTCGATCTCGCCCCGGGCCACCTGCCCCAGGACCTCCTCCAGGTGGGGCAGGTCCAGGACGTCGCGGAGGCAGTCGCGGTAGGTCTCGGCGACGATGGGAAAGTCCTCAAAGTCGCGGGCCACGGCCAGCAGGTCCTTGGCCCGCAGCCGCTGCAGCCAGAAGGGCGTGCGCTTCTGCGAGCCCCGGGCGGCGGGCAGGAGCAGGGCGCGGGCGGCGTTCACCCGGAACTGGGCGCCAAAGAGGGCCGAGTTGGGCAGCTCGGCCAGCAGGCGCTCCCGGGCCTCCACGGGCCCCATCTGGCGGACGACCTCCAGGGGCGGCGGCCGGTCGGCCTCCAGGAAGCGAAAGAGGATGCCGTCGTCGCCGACCATGACCTCCGGCTGGGTGCCCAACAGGTCGCGAAAGGCGGAGGCCAGGGCCAGGGCCCAGGGGCTGTTCACCCGGGCGCCAAAGGGCGAGTGGACCACCAGGCGCAGGTCGCCCACGGGGTCGGGGAACAGCTCGGCGATGATCGTCCGGTCCGACGAGATGGCGCCCAGGACCTCGACCTGGTGCCGGACATAGTCCACGGCGTTGCGCGCCGAGGCCTCGTCCAAAGCATACTCCCGGCGCAGCCAGGCAACGGCGTCGCCGGCCTCCGGCTCCGAGGCCAGGCGCCCGGCCAGCTCGCGGCGAAAGCGGCCGTAGATGCGGCCCAGGTGATAGTCGCGGCGCAGGGCGTCGCCCCGCCAGAAGGGCATGCGCGGCAGGTGGCCCGGCGCCGGGCTGACAATGACCCGGTCCTCGGTGACGTCCAGCACCCGCCAGGTGTTCGAGCCCAGGACAAAGACGTCGCCGGGGCGCGTCTCGAAGACAAATTCCTCGTCCAGCTCGCCCAGGCGCGTCTTGCGGTCGGGCAGGTAGGCGCCAAAGCTGCCGCGGTCGGGAATGGTGCCGCCGTTGCGGATGGCCAGCAGGCGGCTGCCGGGCAGCGCCGCCAGGCGGTCGTGCACCCGGTCCCAGGCGATGCGCGGCCGCAGCTCGCGAAAGGCAGCGCTGGGATAGCGGCCCGAGAGCATCTCCAGGACCGAGCGGTACAGCTCGGGGGTCAGGCGGTGGTAGGGATAGGCGCGGCGGATCAGGCTCAGGAGGGCGCCCGCCTCCCAATCCTGGACCGAGACCATGGCCACGATCTGCTGCGCCAGGACGTCGAGGCTGTTCTGGGGCGTCATGCCCGGCTCCACGTCGCCCTCGCGCATGGCCCGGGCGATGGCCGCCGCCTCCAGCAGGTCCTCCCGGTGCGTGGTAAAGATGCGCCCCACGCTCGTCTGGCCCACCAGGTGGCCCGAGCGGCCGACGCGCTGCAGGCCCTGGGCCACGCCCTTGGGCGACTGGAGCTGCACCACCAGGTCCACGGCGCCGATGTCGATGCCCAGCTCCAGGGAAGAGGTGCCCACCAGGGCGGGCAGGCGGCCCTCCTTGAGGGCCTCCTCGAGCTGCAGGCGCGCCTCGCGGCTGACGCTGCCGTGGTGGGCGCGGAAGGGACCGCCCACGGCGCCCGTCCCCTGGAAGCCGGCGCCCTTGACCGTCCCGTCGACGCCCAGCGCCGCGGCGTCGCGCTCGCCGCCGGCCTGCCGCGAAAGGTGGACCTCGTTCAGGCGGTCGGCGGCTCGCTCGGCCTGGCGGCGGCTGTTGGCAAAGATGAGCGTCGTGCGGTGGGCCTCCACCAGGTCCAGCACGCGGGGGATGACCGCCGGCCAGATGCTGCCCCCCGGCAGTTGGTCGAAATCGTCCACGGCCGTCACCACCCTCAGGTCCATGGGCTTGATCATGCCGGCGTCGACGATGGTCACGGGGCGGGGCGCCGAGGGCGGGGTCTCGAAGCCGCCCAGGAAGCGGGCGACCTCGTCCAGGGGGCGCTGGGTGGCCGACAGGCCGATGCGCTGCACGGGATGGCCGGCCAGCTCGGCGACGCGCTCCAGCGAGACGGCCAGGTGCACGCCCCGCTTGTTGCTCACCAGGGTGTGGATCTCGTCGACGATGACGGTGCGCAGGGTGCGGAACATGCCCCGCGCCACGGGGCTGGTCAGGATCAGGTACAACGACTCGGGCGTGGTGATGAGAACCTGGGGCGGGTGCTTGGCCATGCGCTGCCGGGCCGACTGGGGCGTGTCGCCGGTGCGCACCAGGACGTCCAGGCGCGGCAAGGACTGGCCCAGCTCTTCGCCGGCGCGGCGGATGCCGGCCAGGGGCACGCGCAGGTTGCGCTCCACGTCGTTGTTCAGCGCCTTGAGGGGCGAGATGTACAGCAGGCGCACCCCCTCCTGGAACTCGTCCGCGCCGTCTTCCGGCGGCGCCGCCATCTCGCGATAGATCTGGTCGATGCCCCACAGGAAGGCGGCCAGGGTCTTGCCCGAGCCGGTGGGCGACAGGATGAGGGTGTGCTCGCCGCGCTGGATGGCGGGCCAGCCCAGGGCCTGGGGCGGCGTCGGCTCGCCCAGGGCCGCCCGGAACCAGGCCTGCACCGCCGGCAAAAAGGCCGCCAGCACCTCGCCCCCCGTTCCCTGGCCGTCCCCTGGTTCCCCGTCCCGGCTCACGATTCTTCCTTCTCCTGCCAGCCGTCCCGCGGGCGCAGCGCCACGGCCGCGGCGGGCACCCAGCCGCTGGCTCCGCGGCGGTTGGTGCACCACAGCCAGCCGCTCTCCTCGCGGGTCACGATGAGGTCGTCGCCCGCCTGGACGGCCAGCTCCACGGCGTCGTAATCGCGGCGGGCGACCATCGTTTCGCCCCGGCGCTCCAGGTAGGCGACGGGCACCCAGCCGCTCTTGCCATCGCGGCTCGTGCCCCACAGCCAGCCCGGATGCTCGCCCTCCCGCCCCACGGCGGCCAGCTCCTCGCCGGCGCGCAGGCGGATGGGGTCGGCATAGCTGGGCCGGTGGGCGACGATGGCCCGCCCGGTGGTTGACGTTTCGACGGTTGCTCTCATCGGTCCTGCTCCTACAACGTGGCGGATCCGGGTCGGATCCGCAAACCACTCCCGCGCCGCGGCGGCGCGACATTCTATTCTAGCACGGGACGTGGTCCGCGTCAAACGCTCAAATGTTCTGGTTCATGTCATTTTACGGCAAAAACATGTCAGTTCGTGGCAGGAAAGGGGACGGCAGGATCTGGCGATCCTGCCGGAGCCTTCCAGGGACCTGTCCTCCGGAGTCCCCGACTTGTCGGGGTAGGCTTACAGGGAGAGGGCTTGGCCCCCGACAAGTGATAGTGTTGTTTTATTAACCTTTGACTAGAAAGCATACGGGCGTTCAGCCGCTCTTTGTCCATTGGGCCGGCCAATACAGCTAGAACCGGCCTAATGGCGTTGGTTAGCGCCAGGACTTTCAGGTGTCCTACCTCGAACAGGCAGCCGATTCCAGGCCAGCATAAACAGCATTGGTTAATAAAACAACAGTATCAC